>DATAST010000258.1:0-1516 GCA_036269115.1 Verrucomicrobiia bacterium
GATGACGCGCTGAAGCTGGAAATAACCGTGCCCGCGTAGGTCACCGGGTCATAACTTAAATAATAAAAGGCCTTGCCCACTTGCTTCGTCCAGAAGGTATTGCCCGCGCCGAACGCGATGCCGTCATTGAACACCGCGCTAGTGATCACTCCGGGAAAACTGATGCGATGCGGCGTGAAATTTGTCCCGTCAACCGTGGTGAATAAAAAGATGTTCGTGCCCGTTCCGTTTAGCGAAGATGAACCGACAAGGATCTGCGTATTCGTGCCCGCGCCGCGCACATCCAATGTTTCGCCGAGGCGCTCGCCAGGCGTCCCGAGGGATGTTCCAATTACATTTGAATAGGCGACGATCGACGGCACATTGAAGTTTGTCGCGTTCACATTCGCCGTTGGCCACCGATAAATTTTAAAGCCTGTCGTCTGGCTTGCCGTAGTTTGATTGCAAACATACACCGCGCCGTCGTCGGCAACTCCCGCTACCACGTGCGTATAAGTGCCGCCAATAATATTGCTCGTATTCAACGCACCGATGATCTGCCCCGAGTCCGAATCCAAGATGTAAACTGCGGAATTCGTCGCCAGCGTGGACGCGCCACCTGAGCCGGAGTGCGTATCCACAAAAACCAAATTTCCCGAAATGGGATCAAACGCCAGCCCGCGCATGTTGAATCCATTTGTTGAAACCGGCGCGGCACCCGTGTCGCCCGGTTGAATTCCGTATCCCCCTGGCGCGCTGATTGCCACGTTGTTGCCGGTGACTGGATTGATACCAATCGAGTCGCCAGGTTGGATGCTTCCATCCCCGCGTGGCCCAAATGACGTTAATGGATCCAGGGTGACAGTGGTTTGGGCTGATGCAGCGCTGATCATCGCCAGACCAGCGAGAGCAGCGACAAATGCAGGGCGAAAAAATTTCATGGGTGTGATAAAAATGAGAAGCTGAAGATTTAGGATTAAGGATAATTGACTTGGCCGTCGTGGGGTTGATTGTCGTCTTCCGAAAGGCGATAGACATCCTGCCAGCGCTTCGCGGTTACAAATTGCGCGTGGCCGTCGGTGAAAACCACGTTCGCGCCATCGAGTCCGTGTCCATCCAACGGATTCGGGGCATTTTCGTAATTCAATCCCCCGTGCGCTTCCAGCCGATCCATGATCGTGAAAATTCCCGAAGGTCCCGGCACCGTTCCCGGTGAGTAATTCACGTTTTGATAAGTCTGGACGGACTGCAAAGTCCGCCGCGGCAAATGGCCGCTGCCCAGGTCATAGCGATGCCACCAGCCGAAAACTTCATAGCTATGTCCCGTGGAAGAATTTTTATCGAGCGCTTTGTATTCGAGGTCATACAGCAATTTGTAAAGCTCGAGTGTCCCTTGCGGATTGACCGGATCGAACGCATCCGTGCGGATCGAGTTTTTCGTCGTCGGGCAAACGAAACTTTTGGTATTCGCGATATAGCCATTGCCCGTGCCATTGGCATTCAAACCGTAGAGCCAGTTCAAATCGTCAACGGCTAA
>DATAST010000259.1:0-3574 GCA_036269115.1 Verrucomicrobiia bacterium
AGCGTCTTCAGCGCGACCAAGCGCAAGGCCCGCGGCTATCGTTCGACCACCCACCTGATTGCTATGCTTTATCTCATCGCCGGCAAACTCCGACTCCCACAGAGCTGACTTCCAATTCCACCGAAAACAGCGAAGAACCTAGCTATCGGAATTACAACGTTGGGAATCAATGACTTAAACCGCAACAAATATGCAACAAAGCCGCAACAGGGGTGCAACAAAGCCGGGACGTTTTGGCAGAATGAACTGAATGAAACTGAATGTTTTGCACGGCGAATGCAAAAACTTGCCTTCGCTACACCTGCATATTACGGAATTGAATTCCCGGCTTAACCGCCATGCGCCATTTCCTTTGCTGCTTCGGGCCCGCTATCCGCCTTGTTAGGGCGAATACGCTTTAACTGGATGCTCAAGAAAGGCGAGTTGTTCGGTTTTGTTATTTTCGCATCGGGCCGGTTTCGTCGGGAAATTTGTTATCAATGCTTCAATCATTGGATGTCGCAAATCTTCCGTAGATCCAACGTGATAATAATGTTCGCGGGTCAGCAAATGGAAATTTGGGTTGCTCCAACTCTGTTCGATCATGGCATTTTTCCTAAATTCGTTGCTGTGCCATGTGGAAAGGACAAATGGACAAGGCAATTGTTTGAGCCGGTTTCCCAATTCGGTTTCATCGGATTCGGACCATGAGTTAAAATAGTCGACGTGGCGACCGGCATACGGTGGATCGGCATAAACAAAATCGCCGGCCCGGGCGTTTGCAAGGGTTTGCCTAAAATCACCGGCGGCAAACGTCCAATCACAAGCAGCCACAACTTCAGCTATCCGACGAATCTGATTCGTGATTTTTGTAATGTACGCTTGCGCGAAGCGCTCGGGTTTGTGACCGTACGGAACATTGAATTTGCCATTCCGGTTGAAGCGCATTACGCCGTTGAAGCAGGAGCGGTTGAGGAAAAGAAAATCAAGCGACGTGGGCTTGGCGTTAAACCGCTCACGAACGGCGTAATAATGCGAATCGTCTCCCACGCGAAGTTTTTCGCCCTCTTCAATGAGGAATGCCTTTGCCAAGGCAGGTGTCAAAGCACCGTTCTGAACTTCTTGGTAAAGACGGATTATATGGACATTTGAATCGGCCAATACGGCCCGTTTTGGCTGCACGTTCAACGCGACAACGCAGGAGCCGCAAAACGGTTCAACCCATCGCTCGAATTCCTGGGAATCAGCAAGACGTTTTATCTCGGCAACGAGTTTAGTTTTAATTCCCTGGCATTTGATTGGAGGAACAAGGGGCGGCAGATTCATTCGTTTTCCTCCTCTGCTTTGCCCGCTTCATCCTCAGCGACTCGAGCGATCTCCTTCTCATGCGCGCGGAGTTTATCCACTCCCCGCTCTTTGTATTCGAGATAGGATTTAAGATCCCTGTAAGGCCGTTCCAGCAACAGTGCCTGGGCCATATCACGTGTCAAATAAAACATCCAATAATCGTCATAGACTTCTTCGCCGAGCGATGCGAATGGGCCGGTGCCGTTTACCAATTGCTCGATCTTTGTGACTGACCCGATGTTCTTGGTGTTGCCGCTACCCGGACGCGATGACGCAATGCGATACTTTGGTTGTGCAAAAAACTGAAAGTCTTTGACGACTGAGGGAATCTTCGGAAGGTCGTCGAGCGTGAATTGCATCCGTTCATCCGCAACCTCATCGCATTTAGAATAGATCACGCCTAGTACAAAATGCCCAGCGTACTGATTATACGGGAAAAGTGTATTTTTATTGCTGTCGCGTTTTCGAAAATAACCAGTGAATGCGCCGAGTGTCATGCCGTTGACATCGGAGTCACTTATGCGGTATGTGCTCTTTATATCTACGGCGAACTTTTTGCCGGAAGCCTCATGGGTGAACGTAAGGTCAGGGTAAAAGTTTTGCTGCGGGCACAACTGAATTTTCAGGCCATTTTCTTTCCCGAACTCCACGAACATCGGGAAAAGGAGCAGTTCCAGGACTTTGGAGACAATCTTTGTATCGACGGAAATGGTGTAAATGCGGCGGTAAACGTCAATGAAGCCTTTGATAATCCATTCACCTTCATTCGTGGCCACAGCCTTTCCAAATGTCGCGGTATGTGCCTTAAGTATTTCGAGAAAGTTTTCGCCCGTCACGTCGGCAATGTGGTGAATTTTTAAGCGCTTTGCAATCTTCGCGTTCAGCTTCTTTGGGTTGCCGGCCGAACCAGCGCTGAATCCCGACGGCCATTGCCCCTCGAATTTGGGGGGAATCATCAGAATTGAGCCTGGGATCCTCAACTCCTCATTTTCTAATCTGCGAAAATCGCCGAAATCTGCGGATGAAAACTTCTGAATATTTTTGAGCCTTGGACCGTATTTGTCCAACCCTCCCTGCCAGAATCGGGTGTATGAAAAATCAAAATCAAATTACCGAAAATCAAAACCAAACCATCATCTTTGAACCAATTGCGCCTCATCCAGTCCCCGACACCATCGCCGACCGTTCCATTGTTGTTCCAATGGTCCGCAAGCTTACAAGTGAAACTCGCGCACCGCTCGCTGCGCTAAGTACGGCCGATATCAAAGCCAAATGCGCGCGTTTCGCGCTGGATGCGACGACTGCCGTTCGCGAATGTGAAAAAATTCACGGCGAAGGCCTCAACGACCGCGCCGCTGACACATTTGACCCGCTTTATGTCATCGCCCGCCTCGCGGGAAAAGCGTGGGAAGAGAAGCTCCACTCCGCGGCGCTCGCCGTGGCCCCGAGCATCCAGGCCAAAACTCCCGGAACGGAATTGCTGCTGGACGTACATACAATCTTCGTTGTCACCGCGCAGAAAAAGATGTTCACCCGTCAGTTGATTAATCGGCTGAATAATGAGGAGATCGCCACTGCGTCCATGGCCGCTAAATATGAGTCCATTGATGAAATGGAAATATCCAAACGGCTCCGGCCTTACGGAATAAAGCCCTCCCTTATGAGAATTGGAAAAGATGTCGGCAAAGGATATTCGGCCGAGGACTTCAGCGATGCCCTCGCGCGTTATGTGCCTGCGGCTGACCTCGAAGCGCGCCTTCAGGAGGTCAATCGAGAGGACAAACTGTGGAATGAACTTGATGAAATCGAAGCTGCAGAGGAAGAGTGATATTTCCTCCGGGCAGGTGGTCAATGAGGATGATGTGCGTTTAAAAGTGTTTACACTGTTTACATGGTTCCAAATCAACGGCTTAAGTGTTTACACAACCGTTTACACACTATTTACATTTGTATAAGCAGTTTAATACGAGCATTTTAAGTGTTTACAACCTATTCAGAAGACTCCCGGGCGGAATGGTCCCCCTGGCGCACAGTCCCGCGCCTCTACGATCCAAGCGTTTTAGCAACTGGGCGTCTGCGCACAAATTGCAAAGCCCGTTAGGGCTGACATAGTGCGACTGTGATGGGCAACCGCATAGCGGGGTGAAAGTCCCCGTCAGGCTCAAGTCAACCGGGCCTGTAGCGGAAAGAAACTGCGGCGGCGAAAGCTGACCGTGGAGAGCAACTGGAAGCGAACTGTCAGTCCGTA
>DATAST010000260.1:0-22555 GCA_036269115.1 Verrucomicrobiia bacterium
CTGCTCCACATTATATTTGATTGCCGACGGTCCGACTTGAGCTTCTTCCGTGATCACTTCGCAACCGCCGCCCTTTTCGACAATGAGCCAGGTTGGTACGCCCTGATTCCAGTGCCTTCACCGAACCAGCCAAGCCGCTTGAACGGAACAAACTCATTCACTTTGCTTTGAATCGGAAAACCAAAGGTCTTCCACGTAAATGTCGTATCGGCATGGAGCGTTCTCTTGTCAGCGCTGCCAATTTGCATGCCGGAGGAATACCACGCTGTTTCTCCGGCATCGATTAGATTCGCAAATCCTTTGGGCCAATGAATCTCACCATGGGCCACGATTAAATCCTTTGCCGGGCGTTCATTCATGTCAGTAGCGGATGAGTGTTGAGCCAATGAAGCCAGCAAAAGAACTCCATCCTCATATTGCCAATTTGATGAATTGTTTGTGATGCTTCAATACATATTTATTATTGAAACGATATTACAGAGGCTTTTCTCAATTCAAGATGCCGATTACCATATGTGTGGACGTAGATTTGTGAAAATCGCGAATGTCGGACCATCCAGTCACGGATTTGAAGCTGTCGTTGCCTTTCTCTCGTCTGGCGAAAAGACAACGTTTTCCCGTTGCTGGCAAGTTTTGTGGAGGGTGTTAAAAAGAAGGCTTCGGCTTCGTCGGACCAATAATCTCCCATATTCGCGGAAGTGTTTCCATTATTTTGCCGTGTTCGGCATGGAGTCAATCTTGTCTCAAGAGCGAGATGAATTCACTCGAACCGGAAACCGCCAGCTTTGGCACATACATGCGGAAGTGCTCAACCGGAAAAGCGGGCGACTGTCAGTAAAAAGAGGTCGCCAATCACTCCGTAGTTTTCAATACCCGGATACGACTCCATCATCTTTAGACTGAGAAAGTCTCCGCGCTTCGAAAAGCGCCCGAAGGCCGGGCGTATTCCAGGCGACTCCCTCGTCACCGTGATCAGATTTCGCACGACATTGTTGCCGTCCGCGCCTCGCTGCATACTTCATCGTGGCAAATGCGGCAGAATGCACGACCATTAAAAGGATCGCAAGGATCGCAGCGGATGCGATATACATAACAAACCAGAGTCCGACCAGCATTTCGATGAACTTTTTCATTAATTAAGAATGCCAATCTATGCAGGAACCGAGCCAGCAACGGCCAGGTCAAAACGGCATACCGCTTTTCGCCTCTGCCGAGCGCCGCCGCGCGCCATTGGTTTCTCCCCATCCATTGTTTCCATAGTTGTCACTACTTTTTCACGGATGTTGCGGTATTGGAGCGGTGACAGAATTTTTTGGCGATAATTTGCCACCGGATTGGGGTTCCACGCCCTTATAGTATAGAAATGACTCTCCACATTTCATTTTATATCTCGCTCCTTCAACCGAGCGAATTTGCGGCCATAGATCCTGAGGAGCGCCGCGAAATTGTCTCGCACGGGAGGCCATTCATGCGACAACTACGTGCAAAATAGGACAATTGGATTTTGCATTTTGCAGGCAACAGTTTTCTTTTGTCGCAGGTTCCTTGATTTAATTCCGAAAACGCGACGGCATTTTCCCAGGTAAAATCCCTGGCCAAGCAGCTTGGACCCAGGGGTATCCGCGTCAATGGCGTCGCCCCCGGTCCCATTTGGACTCCCTTGCAAATAAGCGGCGGAGCCACTCAGGAAAAAATCAAACAGTTCGGAGGGCAAACACCGCTCGGCAGGCCGGGGCAGCCGGCGGAATTGGCATCCATTTATGTCCAGCTTGCCGCAAATGATGCCAGTTACGCTAATGGCCAGGTCTATGGCGCCGCCGGCGGCAGCGGACAGCCATAATAAAAAATCTATCAAAAGCTTTGACAAAGAGATTCTGGGTGCGAGAGTTCACCATCCAGCCTCTGCTGGTGACAAGGGGAATGGCTCTACGATTGACCGTTACGTCCGTCCAGCCCGAGCAGGTTTCCCTTTGAGGAAATGAACGTCGAGCCCTTCCCTATCGACTAACAAAAGGAGAGCGATATGAAGGCAGTAGTTTTTCACGATATAGGCGACATCCGCCTCGATAATGTTGCTGAACCCAAAATCAAGGATCCGCAGGACGCGATCATTCGGCTCACCGCAAGCGCCATCTGCGGCACTGATCTGCACATGGTGCGTGGAACGTTATCGCCTATGAAACCAGGAACCATTCTTGGGCACGAAGGCGTTGGCATCGTTGAAGAGGTCGGCCCAAAGGTTCGTAACTTTAAAAAGGGAGACCGGGTAGTCATTGGTTCGACAATTGCGTGCGGGAATTGCCTTTATTGCCGCGAGGGATACTTCTCGCAGTGCAATAATGCCAATCCCAATGGGCCTTCGGCCGGCACTGCCTTTTACGGCGGTCCTGAAAGCTCCGGGCCATTCCATGGGCTGCAGGCCGAGTTTGGCCGTGTTCCATTCGCCAACGCAAACCTGGTTCGAATTCCGGAAGAAGTGACCGATGACCAGGCGATTCTGGTTTCCGATATTTTTCCAACAGGTTATTTTGGAGCCGATCTCGCTCAAATCCAGGACGGGGACGTCGTAGTCGTGTTCGGATGTGGTCCGGTCGGACAGTTTTCCATTGCCAGCGCCTTTTTGTTCAACGCCAGCCGCGTCATCGCCGTGGACACGCTTCCGGACCGGCTAGCCATGGCCCGAGACCAGGGCGCCGAAATTGTAGATTTTAACGCTGAAGATCCAGCCGAGGCGATCAAAGAGTTGACCGGGGGTACCGGAGCAGATCGGGTCATTGATGCCGTCGGCGTTGACGCTGAACCTCCGCAACGTGGACCGGCCGCCGAGCAATCCACAAAGGATAGAGAATTATTTGAACAGGAATTGAAGAAAATTGTGCCTCACACCAAAGCACGCGGCGATTTATGGAAGCCCGGCCAGGCGCCCTCGCAGGCACTACAATGGGCCGTAAAGTCCGTTTGTAAGGCCGGAACCATCGCCAGCATTGGCGTTTATCCCGAAACCATGATGTGGTTTCCCTTTGGCGAAGCGATGAATAAAAATCTGACGGTTCAGGCCGGCAACTGCAATCACCGGCGCTATATTCCCAAATTGCTGAGCATCATTAGGAGCGGCGTTATCCTGCCGGAAAAAATCCTGACCAAACGCGAGCCCCTTGTGTCGGCGATCGAAGCATTTGAATCGTTTGACCGCAGAAAATCGGGATGGATGAAGGTAGAGTTAATGCCGCAGAAAGAAAACATCGCGGAAGGCGAACGCTTTGCGGCAGCCGCGTGAGAAAGAAGATTCCTCATTTATTACCGCTCAGGTCCTGCACGTGAACGGCGGCCAGGGGATGTTTAGTTGAACGCACCCTGGCCCGTTCCCCACGATCATCACATTTTGGACCCATTTAAGGCGGAAGAAGATTTCGCCGCCGATTTTTTAAAAATAAACACCCGCCTGGCTGATTCGCATGAGCCGTCTGAATCGTCCAGGGTGACTTCGGCAACTTGCTTTATCCGCGCCTTGTTCCAGCGTGCTATTCGTTTTTGGCGTTTTGCGACTCCCGTTTTCATAGCTGATGTCCTTCGTTGAACTGCTGCGGGAGAAATTGCCTCCCGCAGCTGCCTTAACGGTGTATTTGTACTGGCCAGGTATCAGCTGACCTCTATATCGATTTGTTTTGGACGGGCCTTTTCGCTCTTCGCCAGACGCACCCGTAAAATGCCGTCTTTAAATTCCGCTTTCGCCTTGTCCGACTGTGCGTCGTCAGGAATGGCGAAGCTTCGTTCAAAGCGGCCGTAGTTGCGTTCCACCCGATGGAGTTTACGGCCCTTTTGCTCCCTCTCGGCCTTGCGTTCGCCGGCTATGGTCAGCGTGCCGTTTTCCACAGTCACTTTAACGTCGTCCTTTTGGACTTCAGGCAACTCGGCTTTGATCAGGTATTCGCTTTCATCTTCGATGATGTCCACGACCGGCGCCCATTCAGGTACCGTGATGCTTTCTTCCCCATTGGTGAGATTACTGCGACGCAGAAGGTTGCCCTCTAAAAGAGAGGACATCCGTCGCTGTATGTCTTCCATTTCACGGAAGGGATTCCAACGAATCACTTTATTCATAACTTAATCCTTTCTTTAGCAGAGCAGTTAAGTTTAGAAACGGTTCAACCGGCTCTGCTATTACGGTTGAGCCCTTCAAAAAAAGGCTTATGCAAACAACATGCCAAAATAAAAACCTAAAAATTTCTCAAAAAAATCCAAATATGACAGGCTTTTGTCCTGCTCTTTCAAATACAATGTGCCAATAAGTAACACTCCAACCGGGTCAATCCGTCACACGTGACACAATTCTTTTTGGTAATGATTACAAAAGCATAACATCCCTGGGTCGCAGGTGAGAAAAATCCCGAAACACGGCCCAGGCTGTCGAGCCCGGTTCAGAGCAGCACAAAAATCCGTCCTCTGCATGATTATGTAGACCGAGAAAGGCTATATCCAAAAAATGTGCATGGCTTCAGTTCATTCCTGTCTTCCTGCTTTCCTCATTCGCCTATTCCAGTTCCTTCGCGTTCCTTGCGGACTTTGCGCGAAATCTAATCTCTGAAAATCTCAGAAACCGCGGACTAAATAGCGCCCAACTCCCTCAATGCATCCCCTGCCCCGGAAAGGTTCGCCGGTTTCATTTCAATATAATTCCGCGACAGGATGATCCCTTGCGCGCCGCCCTTGAATACGGCCTTCACCGTTTGCCCGACGCTCTCAGGCGTACAATGGCCTTCGCCCGGCTCTACCGGCACATCAATATCCACGCCCGGCCAGATTTGCACGGGATGGCCCGCCACGCCTTCTACCGCGCGGCGCGATTCGCGTTCCACGTATTCCGCCGACAGTCCGGTCGCGAGAAGTTTGTCATAGGGCGCCTCATTGTAATTTAATTGACGATAAAGCACGTTGAGCGTTTCCTCCGGCGGCAAATCGCCATAGACACTTTCGCGCGCGCCTTTTACAAAACTCAGGAATCGGCCACCGGCAACATTGCTGTAAAACGCCGGCCGAAGAAAATCGCAGTTCTCCGCCAGCGCCGCGTAATCTTCTTCCGCGCGTTGAAACGGGCTGAACGACATATTTTGCCAGATGTGCCAGCCAAAAAGCAGAGACGGATTGATGGATTTAACTTTATGATAGAGCGTAGCCTTGAATTCGTGGCGGCTGGTCACCCACAAATTTTCCCACGCGAGCGCTTCGGGATACTTCATGAGCACGCGCCAGAATTCCGTAAAACATCCGTCACGCGGCGTCTGCCTGGCCCGGCCGTTTCGTACTAGCTTCTCCGCCTCGTCAAAACCGCGCCGGGCGCGCTCAGCGTCAATGCCGCGGTCGCGCCCCTTTTTCAAACAAAATTCGCAGAAACATGTAGTTCGGCTGACATCTGCGCCAACGCTCTGCGAAAGGCTGAGGGTATTGAGCAACCCGCTCTGGCGTTCGGATCCCCACATGATGCCGCCAATGTCGTAAGAGCGCGCATAGTCCTCCACGAGTCCCAGCGCAAAAGCCTGGTACAACGGATTGTTAAAGCAAGGGCCGCCTGGATGTCCTGTGGTCCGGTTCCCGTGATGGTCCACTTCGTAAAGCGCTTCCCAATGCGGAGCCACAGCCGGAGGAAGTTGGTTATCTTCGAGTACAAAACAAAAGACGCGAATACCGTGCCTGCTTGCGGCGGGAATGACCCGACCCAACACATCCACTCCGCCAAATTCCGGCGCATACATGTCCTCCAAAGTCAGCGGTATGTCCTGGTAATACTGCATGTTCGGCCTGGCATAATTGCCGCCGTGAAAATGCGGCGATGCGGGGACGCCGGCCCGATGCGGCTCGTGCGAGTAGATGAACGGGAAGAGGGCGTTCACGCCGGCGCGCTTTTGCATATCCTCGAAAAGCGGATCCAGCTCACGCTCCGCAAGCGGCGCAACGCAAATGGGCATCCCAACCATGACGGCCGTTGATTTTGTCGGTGTGTTCTCCCCTTTCAATGATTCCACGCCGGCCATCGCCGCTCCGGTGCCCATGACACTTAACTTAAGGAAATCTCGGCGGTTCATGCGCCGAGTATTCCGCGTTCCCAATTTGTTTCAAGGTTAAAGCTGCGGCCGGAGTTTGGACTATTGCATCATTGGATTATGGATTGATAGTCGGAAAAGTCTGTTTTGTGATTTTCATGTCTGGATTTTGCATTTACTTTACTCCTATGAAAAGGCGTTCATATCTCCCCTTAATCTCGGTCATTGTGAGCGCCCTGGCCGCCGTCACAGCGCGGGCGGAACTCGTATTCACCAATTACACCTCCGTGCATCCCTTGAAAATGCTGGAGAGTGGCGACTCGATCACGGATGACTCGGCGACGAATGGCGCATGGCGATCGTTTCTGCAGGGACTGCTTGTCACCAACGGCTACGTCTTTACAAATCTCGGACGATGGGCCTCAACTCCCACCGCTGGCTTCACGCAGGTTCATCACGAGGGGATGGATGGGGCGGTGATTGCCGCCCCGGGCTTGTCCGGTCCCACGCATGGTTATCCGGCGGGCAGCAATTACGCCCAATTGACGCTGGCCGACGGCTTAACGAACGCGCCGCCCGACCTTGTTCTGATTGATCTTGGCGTGAACGACATGGGACGTGGACGCAACCCGTGTCAGGTGGCAACGAACGACTTGTCCGCGCTGCTGGATATGGTCTTCACCAAATTGCCGTTGGCCCACGTTATCGTCAGCAAGCCCACAACCATCACTTACTCGAGCATTCTTTCGCCGCCTTATGATACGTACAGGACAAACATGCTTATCTACTGCGACGCCGTCCAGGCGGTGGCCGCCGCCCGGCGCGCCAAGGGTCAAAATGTCTTCGTGGCAGATTTGTTCTCCGCCGTTAGTGCCGGACCCCGGATGTTCAATGGCGACGGAACGCATCCTAATTCCATCGGCATGGCGGCCATCGCCAACGAAATGATGTTCCGCATTGCGGCCATCATGTCACGACCCGACTCGGTGACGACGCCATTTATTCTCGGCGGTTCGGTATGGAAATATTCGGATCAGGGATTGGACCTTGGTACCAATTGGCTCCAGCCAAATTTCGACGATTCGGCATGGTCCCAGGGCGCAGGAAGGCTAGGCTACAACATCGTTGGAATCACAAGCACCATGGGATACGGCAATCCCACCAACGAAAATATTACGACTTATTTCCGTCATAGCTTCGTGGTTCCGAACGGCGTCACGTACACCAACGTCAACCTGCGTCTCAACCGTGCGGACGGCGCGCTGGTGTGGCTCAACGGGCAGGAGCTCTATCGGGTAAATCTCCCGGCGAGCACGATCACCAACCAAACCCGGGCGACAGCACTCGTGAATGACACCTCTGACGCTTCAAACAATTATTTTCCAACCAACCTGCCAATCGCCGGTCTTCCCGCCGGCACGAATGTCATTGCCGTGGAAATTCACAAGTATTCTCCTTCCGCAGGGGGCGTTACTTTCGACCTCGAACTGTTTGGCCATGGGTTCTACACGCCACCGCCGACACTCTCCTTCTCCTCGACTTTCGGCAATTTGCAACTGGTTTGGCCAACAAACTCGGACGATTTCAGCCTGCAAACCACCACCAATCTGACCTCCACGAACGTGTGGCAAATCGTCCCGGGACCGTATCCGATGAGCAATGACTCATTCGACATTTCGATCCCAGTCAATGTCGGCTCCGCGCAATTCTTCCGCCTCATCAAGTCGAGCCAGTGATGAACAAGGCCTCAGGGATAAATTATTCTCATCCGCATTTCTTCTCGGCAGCTGCGGAGCAGAGCACGAAAGTAGCCCATAGTGCCAACTATCGGTTACGGCGGTCGAATTCTCCTAAGCTCCGGCAGGAGCGGCAGAAAACACCCTCTCCTGAATGGGCATCGATCCGACCCTCCATCAATCCACTAATCCAAGGCCTTATCTTCCGCCCATCGCGGGATTAAGCCAGGGCGTCCCGGCCCAATACCACTGCGATGCCTTTAGCACATCCACGTGACTATCGGTCATGGCGACGACGCTTCGACCGCCGTTATGACGAAGTTCGGGGCCGCACCAGTCTCCATTGTTCGGATCTGTGACGAGGGAACCTTGTGCGGCAGCCGGATCATCGATGATAAAGCCGCCGCCTTTTTGCGGGGATTGTTGCGTCACGCAAATCAATGAATTGCTCGTGTTTTGCGGACGTGTGCCGCTATCTGCCAGCAGAACCGTCTGCGCCGGGTTTCGGATGGCGTCTGAATGAGCCGGCGGAAACAAGGACTCCGGCCAGATTCCCGCCCAGTCGAACCCGCCGACCTCGAAGTTAAACCCATAGTTGAGGAACGCGAAGTCAGCCGGGGCGCTCGGATAGATGCCGGCTGAAATAGCGCCCGGGCGCCATTGAAAGGCCGGACACAGCAACACATTGGTTTTTATACTGTAGTCGAAAAGCAAATTAAACCAGGCCCTTCGCACCACGTTATCCCCCTGAACAACTGCGGTGTCGCAAAATTTATCATTGTTTTCAGCCGCGTAGAGATGGCACGCAAAAGCCATTTGCCGCGCATTGTTTGTGCATGAAACGGTCTTTGAACGCTCTTTGGCGTTGTTCAACACCGGCAATAAAATCGCGATCAGGATTGCGATGATGGCGATAACGACAAGCAACTCTACAAGCGAAAAGCCTGCACGATGACGCGAACCGCCTCGCTTGCGTTGCCATCCTGTCCAAATGGTAACTGCAGCTGTCACAGGGGAAGAATATAGCGCAAAGTCCACGGGGCAAGTTTCACTTTACGAGATCATAATAGACTTCAGAAGTGGAATTTTTAGTCGCGGCGCTCGTGGCTGGTTTGCTGGCGATTATCAAAAATCCAGGCCGAACTGAGGAGGCTTGAACATAATATCAATGGGAAGCAGGAAATAGCTGCCAGTAGTCAGTTCTCCCTCACGCGATAAAATACCTGCGCAGTCCCCACTGGTATCGAATATGGCGACACGATATTCGGCACGTCATGAAACGGCCCCATTACATTCGTCGCGCTTTGAAGCATTCCGTAGCTCCAATTCAATTGAAATTGCCCCGCACTGATATTTTGAAGGTTCAAAAGTTCCGGTCCGGCGGCGATTCTTATAATGGTCGCAGATGTCGCGGGCACCGTCACGGTACATTCGTTTTTGGTCACGGAACCCAGCGCTGTCCATTGTCCCTGCCACGCGGCATTGTTGGTAATAACGCCGCCCCCCAGTGTCACTCCGTTCGTCGCGCCAAATCCGTTTGTATCGGCCAAATACATGGCCGCAACGCCACCGGCCGCAAAACCGGCGAGCAAAATCGTCACGCTCGCGTCTCGCGCGCCCGCGCCGTATTCGCGGTTGATCACGGTCACGTATAAATTCGTCTCGTCACCGATCGCGTAGGCGGTCAAGTTTACGCCACCTGGGTTCACGATTCCCATCGGATTCCCGCTGCCGTGTCCGCTGACATCGAATGCTTTCAGGGCATACGCCTTGGGATGGACTTCGTAATTGCCCTGGGAATCGGGAAAAATGGTGTCCGTAGGAATCCATGCCTGGTTATGAAAATTGATGCCACTGCTGCCGTGCGCCGCCCACCAATGCAGGAAATCCAGCGCCCAAAGCGCTTCAACAAAGGAATCGCTGGCGCCCTCAATGCCTCCCGTAATTTCATTCGCTTCAGTGAATCGATAATGCAGGCCGTCCGCAAAAATCGGAGGGGCGATGGCGTTGTAAAGCATTTGGTTTGTCACCGTATCCCACCCGGGCGACAGCATCGCAGAAATCAAATTGGTCGCGTTGGTAATGATCAGGCCGCCCGGGAGCATGTCGGCCATGTAATCATGCTGCGTGATCAGCTTGACGATGCCGGAATTCTTTTCGGCATTCGCGAATCCGGTTGTCCATTGCGTGCCATTATTTTCCCATTTGCCGTTACCGTATTGCGGCGGCCCATTGTCATAATCTCCGCCGGTATCGAGGCCTTCGAACACCGCTCCCGGTGCAACGTCCGTCATGGCCATTGCGTTGCTTGTCCATGCGGCCATAAACGACGTGAAATTCGTAATCGCCGGGCCTTCTGTTTTTCCATTGTTTGCCGACGTCCAGTCTGGCTCGTTGCCGATTTCGAAATCATCCAACGACGCCGAATAGTGATTCCAAATGTAACTCGCCACGGCCGCCGCCGCCGGGACATTGGTCAATGGTACGCCATAAATTATTTTCAGCGAGCCTTCCGCCTGCGCGAAGGCAAATTCATTCTTAATATGGTTGGTGATTTCATCGCCCATGAAACGAAGGTTTCGGACGCCGATTTGCTGAAACAACGTGATGAGCTGGATGTTTGCGGCGGTAAATATCTGGCCGGAAGTTTGCGTGCCGAAACTTAGACCGAGAAAATCAGATGGAACTGCGTAGCCGGGAGAATTGGTAATGGACAATGTCACCGGCGATTGAGCGCGCACTATTACGGTACACAGGCAAACGGTGATGACGCCCCAAAGACGGGATGCGCGGAATTGGAAATGGAAAGGCAGCATTGAGAGCGTACAAAATCACCTGCTCCGAGATGATTGTCAACCAGTTAGCCGCGGGTTAGCCGCGAGCCAAAATGCTTTTCCATCTTCACACAATCCATTTCAAAGTCCGCTGAGAGACGAAACTTGCCGCGAGACAGGCTATTATATCCATTCGAATGATAAAACGCTTCCGCATTCAAAGACGCATTCAATCGAATGCACAAATTCCCCTGCTCCACTGCCCGCCTCTCGAGCGTCTGCAACATCACCTTCCCGATTCCACGGCGGCCGGCATCCGGATGAACATAAAGTGCGCACAACTCCTCCAGCCTGGGAACAAAGATACCGAACCCCAGGACGCAGGAATCAACTTCCCCAACAATCACAATATTATCGCTGTTCGCGATTACATTGCGCATCCATTGGTAACGCCCTTCATTTGGGTTGGCTGACCATGCCTCCAGAATCTCGTATGGATAGAACCCAAATGCTGTTCGATGGACTGCCGCATAATGCACATGGATGATGGCTTCCGCGTCTGCAGGATTTGCAATTCTGATTCGAGGCGGGTTCACAAAATTTAAAGACGATTTGATTCTTGGGCCATAACCAGTATAATAACCACGGCTAGCGCGGCAAGAAATCAGGTTGTTCGGCGAAAAGGCTTGGCCGCCCAGGGCCTTCCTTCCAATTCTTTCGCCACTCCCTTTTGATGCGCGACCGCCAACTCCTGGAATGACGAAATTACTTAAATTCATCGCGCTTGTATCGTTACTCTGTCTCGCAATTTCACCGCTTGCGCCCGCCGCGCCGCCCCCCGGCTATTATTATGTATGGGGCGATGAATTCAACGAACCAAACCTCGACACAACCAAATGGGATTATTGGGTCCTCGGCAAATTCGACAGCGAAATTGATGTGACCAACGCCGTTTCCATGAACGGCAGCAACCTGGTCATCACCACCTACAGCGTCAATGGCACGAATTATTCCGCACTCATCGCTTCGGACAACCATTTCCGTCCCCGCTTCGGCTATTATGAGGCAAGCATTCAATGGGGCGACACAAACGGCATGTGTTCCGCATTTTGGCTGCGCTCACCGCAAATGGGCAGCTGGGTGTGGGACCCGTTTGCAGCGGGCGGCGAAATTGATATTTGCGAACATCGCTACCTGGGCATTACCACCAATTATATCGCCACAATTGTCTCCGATAATATTCATTGGGACGGCTACGGCGCCTACGAACAAAATGCCGGAAGCGACAACATCGGCTCAAATTCGCTGGGCCAGACTTTCGACATCACAAATGGTTTTCAACTTTACTCTCTGAACTGGAACAAAAACGGCACGTATGACTTCGGCATCGACGGCCAGAGTGTGTGGAATGGCACGCCTGCGCCGCTGTTTGGCAGGGACGCGTACATCATCTTTAGCGCCGAAGTGAACAATCCACCGCCCGCCTGGGATGGCTCGGTGCCTCCCGGCGGTTATCCGCCGCTGGCCCAGAGCTCGCTGCAACTCAAAATTGATTATTTCCATTACTACGCGCCCACGAACGTTCTGTTTTGGACCGGCGCAGCATCCGCGGCATGGACTAATTCCGCCAATTGGATTTCGAACATGGTGCCCGCCGCCAACTGCGATCTCACGTTTTCCTATCTTAGCAGCAATTTGAACGACATGGCGGCGGCGAACGGGCCGCTTGACGGCTTGATTTTTCTGGAAACCGCGAGCGATCCCTTGATTGAAGGAACGAATACAATAGCGCTGGGATATGGCGGAATTGACATGGTATCGGCATCCAGGAACGTTACTCTCAATGCGCCAATTCTTTTGGCTTCAAACCAAACATGGACGGTGGGCATTCAAAATCCCGGGAACCTGTTGACCGTCAACTCCAGCCTGTCGGGTTCGGCCACGCTTACTAAAGCGGGCTACGGCACATTGATTTTGGATGGTACCAATAGTTTTTCGGGCGTTCTCAATATCGACACCGGCCGGGCCACGACCAATGACGGCGCTATCTGCATCGCCGATTCCGCTTCGGTGGCCAATGTCGCTTCGCCCATCTCCATTCGCGATACCGGCATGAGCGCAAGTACGCTTCAATTAAGCAAGGCAATCGGCAACGTCAGCATTTCCCAAAACATCAGTATCGCCGGGCGCAGCACTAATGTACCCGCGATCGAAAATGTCTCCGGTAACAATACACTTGCCGGCAACGTAACCCTGACCGGAGGCGGTCCGGTGTATGAGATGCAATCGGATACCGGAACGCTTTCCCTGGGTGGAACAATTACGGCCGGGAATTCAATCAGCGGATCTTGCACATTGACCTTCCAGGGAGCCGGTGACTTTTCCGCCTCCGGTCCAATCCAGAATGGCAGTTCCGCAACGGTCGGCCTGGCAAAAACCGGGACCGGGACCCTGACACTTTCGGGTTCCAATCCTTGTTCCGGCGCTACCATGGTCTCAGGCGGCACTCTCGCTGGCAACGCATCCATCGCCGATTCCCTCATGATCGCATCCGGCGGCAGGATTGCGCCTGGCACAACAAATACAATCGGCGTCTTTTCAGCGGGCGGCAGCGTCACGCTGGCGTCCGGCAGCACGACATTCATGCGCCTCAATAAGGCGCTCGAAATAAACGACCAGTTGCAGGCCGCTGGATCGCTGACCTACGGCGGCGCGCTCATTGTAACCAATCTCGGCGGCGCGCTCGCCTCTGGCGACAGTTTCAAATTATTCAACGCGGGCAGTTATTCCGGCAATTTTGCGTCGCTGATTTTACCGCCGCTCTCGGGGTTGGGATGGAATACCAATGGACTCGGCAATGGCGTCCTCACCGTTGGACCAACGGCGCCGCAAGTCACCACCGATCTCCCGTCGTACTTGACTCTCGCAGTCGGCCAAACTTATACGTACGCAATCGGCGTGAACGCAACCCCTCCGTTCGGTTATGAATGGTTCACCGGTGCGACCGCAGTACCGGGACAGACGAATTCCACCTTCACACTCGCGGCGCAAAGTCCGGGTACCTACACCATTGACGTGGTCATGACCAATATTTACGGAACTGCAACCAGTTCCGTTTCGACGCTCACGGTTCTCGCCCAACCATCCACAGCCTCCGCCACGGCAATTCGCAATTTGAATCCCGCCGGCTATTGGCCGTTGCAGGAAACGAGCAGTCCGGCGCCGGTCATGATTGAGACAAACTTCGGATCACTCGGTTCGCTCGGCAACGCCTATTATCCGAGCACCAATTCGCCCTACATAACCCTCGGAGCGCCGGGAGCGCTGGCCGGTGATAGCGATTCCGCGGCGACTTTCAGTTCGGCCGGCCAAACGTGGGCCTTCGTTCCGCGCGCGACCTCCGCGTTGACAATTGCTCCGCCATTCACATTGGAGGCGTGGTTCATGCCGCAAAACAGCACCTATGGAGTCATTCTCGGAGAGGGGGGAGGAGCCAGTTTGAACGGCGGTCCGACGTATGGCGGATTCCAGTTCGGCTGGGCCGGTGGCAGCCAAACCCGCTTCGAACTGCAACTCTATCATTACGGAATCAATGCCTTCTCCGCGATTGATACACCTTCGGGCTACGCCGTGGACAACTGGTATCATTACGTCGCGACGTACGACTCGGCTTCCAACGCGGTGATTTACGTGAATGGCATCCCAGAGGCCTCGGGCAGGCTGGCTTACATCCCGGACACGTGGTCTCCCCTGACTATCGGCAACGGCAAATGGACCGGCCTGACCGCAGCCCGTGGCGCGAGCGGAACGATTGATGAACTGGCCGTCTATACCAATGTGCTGAGCCCGGCAGAAATCGTCGCGCATTATGCCGCCGGGACAAATGCCAACCCTGCCATTTCGTATAAACAGACAGTCCTCAACGATCATCCCCTGCTCTATTATCGAATGGATAACCCCGTTTATGTGACCCCCGACACCACAACCTCGCCCGTGGCGCTCAACTACGGTTCAACGACCGTTGAAGGTGCATACTTGCCAGGCACCGTGCCGGGCGGAGTCCCGGGTCCTGCTGTTTCCGGTCTGGGCCCTGCTCCAGTTGGTTCTCCCATCATCGGTATTTTCTCATGCGTTGACACCGGTTACGACCCGGCCTTCAATCCGCCAACCAGCCACCCGTTTACCGCGCTGATCTGGTTCAAAGGCAACCCGGCCGACAACAGGGTGCAGACACTTATGGGTCGCGGAAGTAATTCATGGTCCCTCGCCGTCACTGGCGCAAATGGCGGGCTGATCTGGAATTCAGGCGCCGGCTCGGTCACGTCCAGCAGCAGCTATAACGACGGCGCCTGGCACGAGGCCGCCGGAGTTTATGATGGATCAGAGAATTATTTATATGTAGATGGCGCTCTCGCAGCTTCCGCCACGGCCACAGGCGCAATTACGGGCAGCACGGACAATCTTTACCTGGGTGGCGACCCTGATTTCACGGTTGTGGGAGTAAACGAACGTTATTTTGCCGGAGCCATCGCCCATGCCGCATTCTTTACCAACGCCCTGACCGCCCAGCAGATCCAAACAACGTATCTTGCAGCCACCGCTCCCGCCCCACCCGCATTCAGCACGTTAAGCCAGGGCAACAATCAATTGGAACTAAACTGGACCTACGGGACGCTGCAAACGGCCACAAACGTAAATGGTCCGTATCTGGCAGTCACAAACACAACCCCGCCCTTGACACTACCGCTGACAAATTCGCAGCAATATTTTCGGCTGAGGTCGTACTGATGGCATTAATTCAAAAAATGTTCCCCCAGCCGAATCCAAAGCGGAATCGTCACGATACCCAGTAGAGAAGTCCCCATCACGACCTGGACGGCTACGCGGGCATCTCCGCCGTAATGCCTGGCCAGCACAATTGGAAACGTTGCGGACGGCATCGCTCCCTGCAAGATCAGGACCCGCTTCAAGTCCGGCGAACACGGAAAAAATTTCGCCAGCAACAAAAACAAAACTGGCATCACGCCCAGCCTGACCAGCGCAGAAGTCAACACCACGCGTCCCGCATTTCCGCCGTGCGCTTCGTCAAAATGGTCGGCCACAATCGCGCCAATCAAAATCAGCGTGATCGGAATCGCGCTTTGTCCGAACCAATGGATGCCTGTCCAAAATACTTTGCCGACGATCATGACCCACGCTGGCGGCTGAATGTGCTGGCCGAGGAAATTCAACAGGAGCGCCAACACCAGGGCTATCAGCGGCGCATTCACGATTTTTTTCCAACCACCGGCTACGCCGTGCCCGCTCAAAACGGCGACGCCCAGCGTCCACATGGCCATGTCCGTCCCGACGTTATGGACAAATAATACACCCATCGTACCGGCCCCAAACAAGGACAGACAAAGAGGAATGGTCAGGTACGAATAGTTTTGCAGTCCGGCCGCCAGCACAAATGTCCGCTGTCCCGGTTTTGTCTCGACGCCGGCGAGACCGGTAAAGCATCGGGCCACACCCATGCCCACGGCCACCATGCCGAAGCCAAGCAAAGGCGGCAACAGCAGGTTTTCCGGACGGCGCAGAGCCGCATTGCCAAGCACCGAATCAAAAATCAGCGACGGCAACAGCAGGTTAATCGTCAGCCGCATGAGACTCCGGTCCGCATCCGCCGTCAGCCAACTACGCCGCCGCAGCCAAAACCCTACACCCATGATGCCGAAAACGGGCAGGACCGCGGTCAAAACTGTAATTAATTCATTCACTGCTGCGTTGAAACGGATGGAGCATGAGCTTGTCCCGACAGGGACATTTGAAAATAGTCCGGCGTTTTAACGCCGGGTCGCGACCCAAGAGAAACACGAGTCCCGAAGGGACGACTGGACTATCGAAAAAATTTACCGAAATCATCTTCATTGCTCATTCACGTCTATTATAAAAATTCAAAATTTCCGAAAACAAATACGCGCAATCTTTCCAGCCAATTGACCAGCAAATCCGCCCTCGTCCGTGTTTGACAACACAATGACAAAAAGGCGGTCGTCAGGATACAACTCGTTGGCGGCCGAAAATCCGCTGGTAATACCGCCGTGGCCGATATTTTTATGCCCGTCCAACGTATCAAGAAACCAGCCAAAGCCGTAGGTGCGTGAGCCGCCGGGCGAAACAGGCACAGGCCGGCCGTCGTTCATCCGAGCGGGCGTCCACCACAGGTTCTTTGACGACTCGGCCAGCAAACCGCTATTTGCCAGGGCTTCGTCCCATTTCGCCAAATCTGAGACCGTGGACACAATTGTGCCGGCTGAAAACAAATCGGTGATGTCATAGTCCCGATTGTAATATTTCCCTTTCTCGTACCTGTAACCGGCTGCCCGATGCGAAACCACGTTCATCGAATCTCGAAAAGCACTGTTCGTCATGCCAAGTGGTATAAAAATATTCTTCCTGAGAAACGACAAATAGTCCTCGCCGCTGACATTTTCAACGATATAACCGAGAAGGTTGTAGCCGGCGTTGCAGTAGACCCATTTTTCGCCGGGCTGAAAATCCAGCGGACGCCGCGCCAGCCGGCCGATGAATTGAGCCTGCGTGAGATGCTGCCGCAGTTCAAATCCTTCCATATCGTCATAACTGTGAATGCCTGACGTGTGCGAGAGCAGGTGGCGGATTTTGATGTTTGCCCAGGCTGAAGGCGTGTTCGTGAGATACTTGCTGATGTTATCGTCCACGGAGAGCTTTCCCTGCTGCACCAGAAGTAAAATGCTCGCAGCAGCGAATTGTTTCGAAATGGAACCAATTTCAAAGACTGTGTCCGGTCCCACCGGCGCATTCCATTCGAGATTGGCCACGCCACCGTAGAATGTTTTGACAGGCTGGCCATTTTTCCAAACCTGGCAGGCTACGCCGGGCACGTGGTGCTGTTGCATCTGGCTTCTGATCAAGTCATCAACCTCATCCGCGCGCGCGGTCGCGGCCAATAGAATGACCATGAATCCCGTCAAAATGCATGTCTTGCAAATACGCATCGGGCAAAATTAGGGTTCGGCAGGGGCGTTCTCCAGTGAAAAAGAGCCAATCGCCCGTTAAAGTGTTGAAGCCGAGGGAAATCCACGCCTTCCACATCTGGAACATTGGCCCAAACGATGCTACTTTCTGCCACGTCTATGCTCACGACTCGACCCTTAGCCTGGCTCGTCCCGTGCATTCTTTTGACCTACGTGACCGCCCACGCACAAAACTTGAATACCATTGGATTTACGCTTCTTCAGTCGTTCAGCACCAATTTAAACGGCTCCGGCATCCGCGTCGGACAACCGGAAGGCGACGATGCCGGGGCAATTCCAAGCACGAATAACTGGGAAGTGAACCCGGCCTCGCTCCCCAGGGCCGTCACGAATTTCACATGGTATTCCAACGGCATGTCCAGCGCGACGTTCCCGAATTCGCTCGGAACCGAGTCCGGCCACGCTGACTTTGTGGCCAGCCTTTTTTATGGACCGGCCGGCATGGCAACCAATGTCGCCCATGTGGACAACTTTGATGCGGACACGTATATTAATAAATATGTCGTTCCCAACACGGGTTTTTCGGGTAGCGCCACCGACGCCGTCGTTAACCAAAGCTACTCATTTGGTCCTCAGAGTGTCACGATGCAGAAAGAGCTCGACTCGTACTTCGATAATTTCCAGGACAAATTCAACACCCTGTTTGTATCGGCCGCGAATAATTATGGAAACAGCGTGAGCGTTTGCGCTCCGGGCACCTCTTACAATTGCATTTGCGTCGGGGCGGACGAAGGCATTTCGAGCGTGGGCCCAACCATAGACAATGGCCGGTGCAAACCGGACATCGTGGCTCCGGGCAACGAAACCAGTTTTTCAACGCCCTACGTGGCGGGCGCCGCTACCGTGTTAATGCAGGCCGGGCGGCGCGGTGACGGCGGCCCAAACACCAATAGCGCCTCGGACATGCGCACGATCAAAGCCCTGCTGCTCAACGGCGCGGTCAAGCAGGCGAATTGGACGAACATCCCGCCCTCGCCGCTCGATTACACCAATGGCGCCGGCATGTTGAATGTTTTCAATTCTTACGAGCAATTGGTGGCAGGCAAGCATAGCTGGAATTTTTCCACGAATTTCCCCATGGGAACGGCGCACCCGCCGGTCGTCATCACGGCATCCGTCCCCGTTTTGAATGGATGGGATTTTAACACCAACAACAGCAGTTCAGCAAACGACGCAGTGAACCATTATTTCTTTAACGTAACCAATGGCATCAGCGGGTCCGGATTTACGCTCACCTCCACGCTCGTTTGGAACCGGCACCAAAGCGCATCGGCCATCAATAATCTTGAACTCTACCTGTACAACGCCGCCAACAGCAATCTAGTGGCGGCGAGCACCAGCGTGGTGGATAACGTGCAACATGTCTTTGTCCGGCAATTGCCGCAAGGCCGATACGATTTGCAGGTGTGGAAGGCCGGCGGAGCAAGCATCGTCAGTACAAACGAATCCTACGCCCTGGCATGGGAAATTGTCTCAGAATCTTTGAAAGCAAAGGAATCCGGCGCGAACCTGGTCCTGACATGGCCCGTCTATCCCGCAGGGTACACAGTCGCCTCGGCGTCAACGCTTACGGCACCGGTCACCTGGAGCACCAATGGCATTCCCTCACCCATCATTACAAACGGCCAAAATGCCGTCATCCTTCCACGAAATAATAACGTCCAATTCTTCCGCCTGCAGACGCCAAATTTCTGAATAAAATTTGGGCAGAGCGGGAGCTCTGCCCTACCGTAATTACGGTACGCCGCACCGCCGCGCCGCACAAGTCCTCAACCGGATACATCAATCCAATCCGACTGCTTCCATCCAACAATTAGAACCAAATTTGGATTTAAACTTTTCACCGATAGATTGAGCCGCTGCCAAATTGTCGCAAATGGCAAAGGTTGTCGAACCGCTTCCGGACATCAGGGCAACTGCCCCATTGGCGGCCAAAAATTCCTTAAACATCATCAGAATTGGAAACTTCTCAAAGGCCGGCGCTTCCAGTGAATTATAAAAACCGCTGGCGGCCGACATTAAATCGCTCGTTTGCAACAGGGAGATAAGCTTTTGAGCCCGGCCTTTTTCGCCGTTCAGGGCATCGGGAAATCGCTTGAGATTTTGATACGCCCAAGGCGTGGAAATGCCAAAACCCGGATGGATTAACAGAATGGCCCTGTTCGCGAGCGCCGGAAAATTGTCCAGTGGCTGAATTTTTTCACCTCGCCCAATGCCCAGCGCGGGCTGATGTTGCAGGAAAAATGGAATGTCCGACCCAAGGCTTGCGGCAATCTCAAAGAGTTTTTCCGACGCCAGGGGTTTCTCAAACAGTTCGTTGAGGGCCAATAAGGTGGTCGCCGCATTGCCGCTGCCACCGCCAAGCCCGGCAGCCAGTGGAATCTTCTTTTCCAGATGAATCTTTACCCCGCCTGAGATTCCAGCGGTTGAAAAAAACTTCTCCGCCGCGCGATATACGAGATTTCCCCGATCCACAGGCAGGGTTTTGTCGCTACACGAAAGCGTGATGCCTGCTCCGGCCCACTCGAATGTCAAATCATCACAAAGATTGACCGGCTGCATCACGGTTTCCAAATCGTGGAAACCATCCGGTCGACGCCCCAGGATATTGAGCAATAGATTAACCTTGCAGGGGGACCGCTTGGCGGTCGTTTTTTCGGTAGCGAGCATGTGTGAATTTAACCGGAATTCCTGCGCGATTGAAGCTGAAACGGACAAAGCGGAAGCACCGAGTTTCGAGCACGCGGGCGAAAAAAGCTCCAAAACCCAAACTCCAAGCACCAGGGAAGCACCAAGCACCAATCTCCACTTCTCGTGGCGCAGGGTGCTTGGAATTTGGAGTTTTCTTTCCTCCTCTCGACAAATTGCAATTCCTGAATAGATTGTTGGGGTGAAACTGCCGCCGCTTATCCTGGCGTCAGCCTCGCCGCGGCGCGCGGAACTGCTCCGCCAATTAAAACTGGAGTTTGAGGTGGTTCCGAGCAACGCGAAGGAGGTCTTTGACGATCATTTGTCGCCACTGGAATTGTGCCAGCTCAATGCGCACCGCAAGGCCCGCGCCGTGGCCAAAAAAATACCCGACGCCCTCGTGCTCGGCGCCGACACACTGGTCTTTCTCGACCACAAAATCTTCGGCAAACCCGCCGACAAAGCCCAGGCCAGGGACATGCTCCTCCAATTGCAGGGCCGCACGCACCAGGTCGTCACCGGCGTCAGCCTCATCCATCTTCGGTCCCACGCGGAGAGAATCTTCGCCGTCAGCACAGACGTGCTGTTTCGCCCCCTCACTCCGGAACAAGTGGATGAATACCTTGGCAAGATCGATCCGCTCGACAAAGCCGGGGCCTACGCCATCCAGGAAAACGGGGAACTTGTGGTCTCAGAAATTTCCGGGTCATTCAGCAACGTCGTCGGATTGCCGATCGAAAAGGTTGAGAGCGAGTTGGCTGCGTGGGGAGAAAAATGAGCCGAGGGTTTATCCGCAGATTACGCAGATTAACGCAGATTTAAATGCCAGGAAAATGCACGCTGGAAGCCGCTACAGTTAACAGTTAAAGAGATCGTTGCACATTTTTTGGCCATAGGGAATGCAACAAAGAAACGAAGCCAAAAACTGCTTTTTTATTGGGAATTTGAAGATTCAGGGGAAACGAGACTTTAAGCAGTGCCATGAGTTGAAGCCTGCTGCACATTTTGTGATGGTATATGTAAGTAAATTTGTAAACGAAACCGGAAACAGACGAAAAACCCCTGTATCTATAGGATTTTATCGCGTTTTCGGGAGTGTAAAGGGGACGGCCGATTCAGTGCCCATGAGTGAACATGAATGCGCATGAATGCGCATGAATGCCATAAGTTGAAATCCGCCGGTGGGAACTGGCGGAGCCGTCGCCACCCGTCTGATATGTGCATGTGTATTGAAGTTGAAAATCGCGTTACATTGTTACATCGTTGAGCCTTAATGGGTTACGGCGTTACACAATTTGTTACACGCTGTTACATTTCGCAATGCGTTGAATATCAATGATTTGCAGTGTTACATTAACGTTATCGTGGGTTCACTGTAGGTGCCGGTGCTAAATCTCCTCAAAGGAAACAGTTTGTCCCGCCTGACGTAGAGCTATGGTGTGTGGGGTTTCTGGGATTTAACGGGGGTACATGAAAGGCTAAATGAATCACATCTGAATCCATGGGAAAATGGTATATGTAGTGTGAAAATCCGCAACATCCGCTACACCGTTGCATATCAGTGACTTAAACCGCAACATTTCCGCAACAAATCCGCAACAGGGTTGCAACAACACGCGGAAAGGGTTCGCGCGAAGGCCATGATCCGGAGTCCATCCGCCGCCGCCAAAGCAACGGCGCGGCAAGGTTGTAAGTGCTTTTGGAGTTAGAGTCTCCTGACGTCGTCTCCTACGTATAGAGGTTGTTTTTGTCAAGAGAATGGCGTGGTTAATTGTCCCCCCATCAAGCGGGAACGTTTGGGACAGTCGAATTGTGCGGGTCTTGCGCAACGCATTGTTTTTAAAGCTCTTGCGACGCGTTGTAACTGTCCCTTGCATTTTGCGCGGAGACAGATCGATTTGGTGGAAATTGGGGGAGGGAAAGTATAGAAAACGGCGGCGGCGCTTGCCAATGGGCGCGGAGGAAAATGCTTGAAACCGCGAACCACGCGAAATACACGAACCCTGAAAGTTTTCACAGCCCTGCGCGAAGGCAGGTAATGGAGCGGGACTGGCCGAGTCATTAGACAGGATTTACCGAATTTACAGGATGAAATTTGCATTTGAACTCATGGCACTGGAAGGTAAGCGTCACGCCAAGCACCTCTAGCAAAAGTTCTCATAGATATTGTATTTATGAGAACTATGACAACTACGAGTAGTGGTGATCCGACTTTTTTGATCCCTTCGACATCGGTTCAAAATGTGCCAGTGGCCCTGGAC
>DATAST010000261.1:0-19147 GCA_036269115.1 Verrucomicrobiia bacterium
AAAACATCACACTGACCGGCGGAGGCGCCCTCGTGCTAAACATCGAGGGCAGCTTCAGCCTCAACGGTTCGGCTGGCATCCTGGGCGACCCGGATAGTATTTACCTCAACTACCTCGACGGCAGTCCATTCACCGCCGACATCGCCTCCACAGTTAATGGAAGGCTCTTCGACGCTGATGAGAATGCCACGCTGGCCGGCGTCTGGAACGGGTCGGTCAATGGCGGGGATGGAACCATCACCATCGAGTCCGGCGGAACCCTTAACTCGGTGCCAGAGCCCAGGGAATTGATATTGGTGGGCTTCGCCGCCCTGCTTGTTCCCACGGCCCGCCGCCGTCCTTTCAATCCGGGGGAACCATGAATGCGGTCCCTGTTCCCGAGCCAGCCTCCATGGCATTGGCTGATCTGGCCTGGCTTTCAATGTTTCTCCTGCGCTTCCGAAAAGCCCGAGTCTAACCATGAAATTCCGGCACGTAGATAGAACCGTGGACCGGGCAATTATGACAGTGCCCAGCCTCGTCAC
Organism: Verrucomicrobiia bacterium; assembly: GCA_036269115.1. GTDB lineage: Bacteria > Verrucomicrobiota > Verrucomicrobiia > Limisphaerales > UBA11358 > UBA11358. The sequence goes on from DATAST010000261.1 coordinate 525, forward strand.
GATTTTAGCCGCCGTCTTGTCTATGCAGCAGCAATGTCTGGCACAACAACAATCAGCTTATTACCAAAATGGAGATAAAATTGCTGAAATTGGACTGGCAGAACTGATCTCAGGCGCAAAATCCTCGCCACCGGTCGGATTTTTCAGTCGTAGATTCGGATCGGACACCGCCTGGGTCTATTCCGGCCTCGCCGCCTGCCTGTTAACCGGAGGCGCCGCAGTCATTCGTCGAAGGCATAGAAGGCCGCACCGCCGGCGCCGGCGAGCCCACGCTCCAGTTTCCGCTCCCGCAATTATAAGCAAAATTCCGGTGACCAGTGTGTCGGCAAATCCGTCATCCGTCCCAATAAATAACAGCGAATCAAAAGGCTACACCCGGCTTAACCCTCCATCCAATCGCAGCAATCTGGCCAGGCCCTTCCGTCGCCACCACCGCAAGCGGATGTTTGATTATCCCAAATTTTTTACAAAAGTTATGGGGGACGCCGCGTCCCACTATTACATTCCGTTCGCCAGGACGAATGGAAAATTCAGGGCCGACCAGCCAAACGGCCATCTCAATGGCTCTCGTGGCCACGACAATGACCACGCAGCCGCAAACGGCATGAACCCAAATCAAACCACTAAATCTGAAATTGCGGATTTGATTGCCACCCAGAAAGACCTGATCAAGCAGCAAAAAAGCCTTTTGGAGCAGCAAACCCGATTGATCGAAGAAAAACGCCAGCTCCTTGCCGCGCAAACCGCCATCCTTAAATCCCAATCCAGCCTGCCCGTCGATCAGCAGCCCTATTGGCCAAATCAGCAAGCCGCGTAAGTATCAAAGCTTGAAACAATTCACGGTCGATGCCCCAACATTTCCCATTTTAGCCGATAGGTCATATCGTTTCTCTCCAGCAGTCGGTTAATGGTTAACCATGCCATAAAAACAGACACGACTGGGATGGCGATGATGATCCAAATGGGCAACCCGCCTCTACTCGCAGTCGCCATCTGATAAATTATCGGAACGAGCGAGACATTCCATGCCAGGATAACTCCCGTTATACGTCTGAAGTGTTTTTCGTTATACCAAATGACACCGGTCGTCAGCGCACAAACCGGCGCCAAATTCAATAGACAGAATTTCAAGATGGACACGGCGGACAGAAACCCAGGCTCGATCAAAAAGAATGAGCTCCAGAGTCCCCCGATAATCAGAACCGGCAGGATTGCGACGCAAAGAATTGTTGCCGCCAATTGTTTGGACGTGAGCGGCAGGCTCCGCAGAAATTTCAAGTGCGTGCCCATAATCATTGTCTGGATAAGGCACATCAGGAAAATCCAAAATTGAAGTTCCCCCAGTCCCGGCGATACGATGTCAGACCAGTGGGCTCCATGATCCACCCGGACGGCGATTCCATACGCGCCAATAACCAATGCGATGACAAGCGCAACAATGCCCAAATAGAAGACGCAGAACCGTACTATCAAATAGAGCGCACCGCCATACCCCGGCCGGGGCTCAGACTTTCCGCGTGTTAATCCTGCGCGGGCGATGTCCGGTCGGAAACTACTTTCAATAAACAGGCGTTTGGCCCTGATCCAGCCGAGCACACTAAAAACAAATCCGAAAAAATAGGCGACAACCAGTTTATCTGTGCTGCTGATCGAACTTTTGCAAAGAAAGTAAATTCCCGCAACCAGTGCAATGACGAAGGCGCAAGCGGCAAACTGCCGCAAAAAGCTTTCCCGCCGTGTCTTTCCCGGCCTGGTCAGAACCGAAGCCCAGACAGCGACACTCACAAACCAGAAAAACGAACCCGAAAGAAGGCCGCCCGCAAGCACCGTCTCAAGCCAAAGTCCAAGAAATTTGTCCTGCGGCCCCGGCGCAATGAACATCTGGAGCCATGTTCCAAGGGTTTCTCCGTGTGTCGCTGCCAGTCTGGCAATGAGAATTCCAACGGCGCTAAATACCGCAAATAACAATGTCGGTGCACACACGGTCAACCACCAATAGACCCGGCCGATTTGTCCGGCAGTGAATGGAAGTGAACGCAGCACGCGCACCCATCCAAAACTCCAATCCATACCAGTTGTGCAAATTGAAATCCACATAACAACGGCTGATATCCTGATATCCCGTTCGCTGGCCAGCACAAGCCCGGCAGCCGCAAACAGCAGGCATAAAAGCGTCCACATCCGCCACCGCCTCAGGAAATTGTCCAGGATGATTCGCGTCATATCGCCTCCTCGGGTTTTGCCAAGGCAACGAACAAATCCTCCAGCGTCACGCGTGTCAGTGAAATTTCCTTTGCCCCGTGCCCGCGCAGCCATTCCTCAGTTTCGCTTCTTTGGTCCACCAGCGCGTGCCAGCGTTTCTCATCGCGCCTCAAAATCACCAGCCCGTCACGGCTTGAAATCACGGTCCCATTTTCAGTAAAAAATTCGGCAAACCGAAATCGATCCACTATTTCGTCCGTCCGTCCTTCCAGCAACAGTTTCCCGTTTTTAATCATCCCAATGTGGTCGGCGAAACGTTCGATGTCGCTCAAATTGTGCGACGAAATCAATACCGTCCGCTCGCCGCCTTCGACTGCCTGTAGCAATTCAGAAAAAACCTGCTGCTTGGAAATGGCATCAAGCCCCGTGGTCGGCTCGTCGAGAATCAATATCTCAGGACGCCGCGACAGCGCCAACAGCAGGCTCAGCTTTGTTTTCGCGCCAAATGAGAGCGTGGAGATTCTTTCATCGTCCCCTAAATGAAACGCCTTCATCAATTTTCCGCAATAAACATCATCCCAGTCGGGATAAAAGCCCCGCACAAACCGGATAGCTTTCCCCACCCTGCCCCATAATCGAAAATTCAATTCAGGACTGACGTAAGCAGCGCGCCGTTTGAGCGCGACTTCATCACGGATATGGTCCAGGCCCAGGACGTTAATCGTGCCCGCATCATTCCGGCCCATCCCAAAAATCATATCAATGGCCGTCGTCTTGCCCGCGCCGTTGGGGCCGATCAAACCATAAATCGCGCCGCGTGGCACAGTGAGGTCGAGCGGGCCGAGTTGAAAGGTGGGATACGTTTTGATTAATCCGTGGAATTCAATGGCGTTTGCACTCATAGTTTTCCCTTCTCTTTGATGATTTGCGCTGCCAGTTCGAGAATCTCTGAAGGTTTTAGCCCGGCCTCGGCAGCTTCGCGCGCCGCCTCCCGGAAAAACGCCTCCGCCGCGTTTAACTTGATCTCCCGGCTGCGGTCATGGCCGTTTTTCGATACAAACGTTCCCAGCCCCTGCCGCCGATAAATAATGCCTTCGCGCTCCAGTTCCTCGTACGCGCGCTTGACCGTGATAACGCTCACCAATAAATCTTCGGCAAGCTGGCGAAACGACGGCAATGCCGCATCCGGCTTCAGCCGGCCCTCGCTGATCTCGCGTTTGATGCGGTCAATGATCTGCCGGTAAAGCGTTCCTTCCGCGGCCGGCGAAATCGGGCCGATCCAGAAAGGTCTGCGCTCTAGCGTCATATCACTGTTTATATACTATATATACAGTAGTGTCAATAGGAATTTTTAGACTACTCCAAAGAGCTTGCCAAAACGGATGAAATCGCGAAGATGGCCGAAAGGTCCAGGCCAGTTTAAATCTGATTCACCATGAAAAAAAGCTCGTTGAGAAATTTGCTTCACCCCATCTCCCTGCCCACATCGCTGCTGGCTGTCGCAATTTTTCCGTTCTTCGCTAGCGCCCAAAACATGCCCACCGGCGATGCCGCGCGAGGACGCACATATTTTCAAACCGCCTGCGCGCTTTGCCATTCACCGGAACTGGGACCGGATAATACGGTGATTACCAAGCAAGGGCCGAGTCTGGTTGGCGTGGTGGGCCGGCACGCGGGTTCACTCTCGCATTTCACTTTCACCGCGGCCTTGAAAGGGTCGGGATATACCTGGTCTGCGGCCACACTGGACCATTTCCTGGCAAACCCTATGATGGCTGTGCCCGGCACGACCATGCCCATGCCGGTGCCGGACCCGCAAAGCCGCGCGGACGTCATCGCCTATCTTTCGACCCTGAAAATCCCGGACGGAGTGACGCTAAAATATGAAGTCGCGCCGGCGCCCGGCGCAGGGAATGACCCGAACGACTGGCAGCGCCAGGCGCCGGACGTATCTCATCATTTTGCCGTGACCGATTTGCCGGCGCCCTTTGCCACTCATTCCGCAGGCAACGGCCCGCAAGTAGTGCCGCAACCGGATGGGACCGAACCCGCTGTGCCGCCGGGTTTCACCGTAAAAAAATTTGCAGAGGGTCTCAGTAACCCGCGGCTCCTGCGCACCGCGCCCAATGGAGACATCTTCATTGCTGAGACAGCCCGGGACCGCATCAGAGTCATGCGCACGACCGACGGCGCCGATGCTCCGACAGCGAACCAAATTTATGCGGAAAGTTTGGATCGCCCGTTCGGAATCGCATTTTATCCGGCAAATGATCCACAATGGCTTTATATCGCCAATAACAACTCCGTGGTGCGATTCGCTTATCGCAACGGAGATTTGCAGGCACGAGGCGCGCCGCAAGTGATTGTTCTCAGGCTCGAAAATTCCCACGGCGGCCATTCAACGCGCGACGTAGCATTTTCAAATGACGGCCGGCGGATGTTCATTTCAGTCGGTTCAGGGTCGAACGTGGCCGAGAAAATGGACCGCAAAACTCCCGACGAAATCCGCGCATGGGAAGCCGAGCACGGCCTGGGAGCGGCATGGGGACCAGAGACACATCGCGCCGAAATCCTGGTAACAGACCCGGAAGGACATCAGCCGTTGCGCTCCTATGCGACGGGCATTCGCAATGGCGTCGGACTGGCGGTGAATCCGGAGACAGGCGATTTGTGGGTATCCACCAATGAACGCGACGCCCTGGGCGACAACCTGGTGCCGGATTATGTCACGCGAGTGAAAGAAGGCGGCTTCTACGGTTGGCCCTGGTATTACATGGGCAATTTTGAAGATCCCCGGCACGCGGGCGAACGTCCAGACCTGGCAGGCAAGGCAATTGTGCCGGACGTCCTCGTACAATCCCATTCTGCTTCGCTGGAAATGACATTTTATATGGCCACAAATGGTGTGGCGGCGTTCCCATCGGATTACGTCGGGGATGTTTTTGCCGCGTTGCACGGGTCGTGGAACCGCACAACGCGGACCGGCTACAAAATCATCCGTGTCCGCGTCGTCCACGGCATCCCCACCGGCGAGTACAGCGATTTCATGACCGGATTCGTCGTCGATAACGCCACCGTCTGGGGCCGTCCAGTCGGCGTGACAGTGGCTCACGACGGCGCGTTACTGGTCACCGAAGATGGCCACGGAACTGTATGGCGTGTGGCCTACACAGGAAGTAAAAATTAAAAAGGAAAAAGGAAAAAGCTGCAAAATCAGCCGCCTCTTAACTTTGGACCGACGAGCGGATGCGAAAGATAATTCCAATTTTCCTGCTTTGCGGGCTTTGCGCCGCTTCTGAATGTGCAGCGATTAGCTCGCGAATCGTCGGCAATGGATATTTTCAGGGAGTCCAATGCGATTACGACGAGATGTTCCGCCGAAATACTATAGATCCCGAGTCTCGTATCCACCCGGCACTTGCCGCTGTCGACATGCCGTTTTCCTTTGTTGGTGACGTTTTATTTGTGCCCTGCGACTTTTATTATAGTCGTGAACCGGCAACCGACACGAATGCTTTGCATCTGGAGAAATGACGCCCCTTCGATTCCGTTCCATAATCCAAATCCAAAAAATCAATCCGTACGTGCTGGTCAGCGCGAAGCCCGCGGCGCGTATCCGAAAGGACTGGCGCAAGCCGTTCCCCGTTCGCGTCCGGGTCAACGGCAAACCGGAAAAACCATGGCGTATTAATATGATGCCCGCCGGTGACGGGACCTTCTATCTTTACCTGCACGCACACGTCCGCAAAGCGTCCGATACAAAAGTGGGTGATACCATAACTATCGAGTTGGAGTTCGACGACGAATATAAAAGCGGTCCGGCGCATCCAATGCCGTCATGGTTCAAAGATGCGCTCGACCGCAATCGAAGCGCGCTGCAAGCCTGGGGCCTGTTGATTCCAAGCCGTCAGAAAGAAATCTTGCGTTATTTTTCCTGGCTGAAGAACCCAGATGCGCAGACGCGCAATGCCCGGAAAGCAATCTACGTTCTATCCGGCGGCAAAGGCCGCTTTATGGGCCGGTCATGGAACGATTCGTAAATCGCGCTTTGAACTTCGGGACCGCCACGATCCTTAGACGTATCAAACTATCTGACGATTATTCTCCCTCTCCCCGCGGGAGAGGGCCGGGGTGAGGGAGAGTCTTTCGGAGTCTTTTCGAATTCAATCAGCGAAAATCCCCGTAATCTGCGAATAAAAACCCCACGTTTCCAAAAATCTTTTTAATCTTTTTTTGTCTAAAAATCCCCCGACGCCAGTCTAATCCTAAAGAGACGGTGAGGGGCGAGGGCGTTAGGGCGCACCCCCACCGGCCAATCGCGCAGGAATGAGTTCGTTATGAACACAGGATTGAACATATTGCGGGTTGGCATGGAAAACGCCCCTGATTTCGCCAGGCAAAAACAGGCAGGAGTTATCAAGCGCCTTTTTGTCCCATTGCTTTCAGTTTACATCGTCGTCTTCTTTGCCTCGTGCGCGATCAGCGGTCTCGCGCAAAGAGCCTCGCCGTCAGGCGATTACGGTGCGTCGGCGAGCGGCGAGCCCAACAGCGATTCCGCCATTGCTGAAGATTGGCCTTTAACATTCAGCAGCGCCGGGGCTATTTATTCGATTTTTGCGCCGCAACCCGATTCCTGGAATGGGCACGAATTTATTGGTCGTAGCGCAGTGTCCGTTCAGGCGCCCGGCCAATCGCAGCCGATCTATGGAACTATCGAACTCAACGCCATTACCCTGGTGGATAAGAATACGCGCACGGTGAAGTTGGCGGATATGAAAGTCACCGGCGCGAATTTCCCCACTGCCCGCGCGCAGGCGCAAAACTATTTGGCGGCGTTACGCGGTTCGCCCCAACGCGTGCCGTCGTTGCCACTGGACCGGGTCCAAGGGAGCCTGACCCTCCCCCCTCCATCGCATACGCAACGGCTCAACAACACGCCGCCAAGGATCATTACGGCTACCCGGCCCGCCGTGCTCGTTTCGATAGATGGCCCGCCAGTCTTGAAACCCGTTCAAGGAACGAGCATGGAAAGAGTCATCAACACGCGCGTGCTGCTATTTCGCGACGCATCGGGACGTTACTACCTGCACCTGTTCGACGGCTATCTCCAGGCAAATTCGCTCGAAGATAAAAATTGGACCGTGACGACAGAAATTCCCGATGGCGCCGCGCTCGCACAGCAGCAGGCGCTGGTTGCCGGAAACGTGGACTTAATGGCCGGTAGCCCGGACGCCACGACCGGACGCGCGCCGTCACTGAGCACGTCTGCAATTCCAGACGTCTTTGTGTCCACGACGCCGGCCGAGCTCATTACCTTCAGCGGCCAACCGGAATTTGCGCCCATTTCCGGCACAGACCTTCTTTATGCCGACAACACTTCCGCCGACGTTTTCAAGCTGCTGACCGACCAGCAAAATTACATTCTGCTCGCGGGCCGTTGGTATCGGGCGCCGTCGCTGGATGGTCCGTGGCAATTTGTACCGGGCAATGAATTGCCCCAGGCTTTTGCGAACATTCCCGACAACAGCCCGAAGGAAAACGTGAAGGCAAGCGTGCCGGGAACGCAACAGGCGCAGGAAGCCCTCGTCGCCAACAGCATTCCGCAAAGCGCAGCCGTGCCCCGCAATCAACAGATGCCAAATCCACAAATAGATGGACCGCCGCAATTGGCGCCTATCGACGGCACGCCGCTTTATTATGTAGTCAACAGCGCTACGCCCATCATCAAAGTGGACCCGCAATCGTGGTACGCCTGCGAGGATGGCGTCTGGTATTTTTCCACTTCGGCAAACGGGCCGTGGTCCGTCGCGGCGTCCGTTCCGTCCGTGATTTATACCATTCCGACAAGCTCTCCGCTGCACTACTTAACTTACGTGCAGGTTTACGGTTCCGCTCAAGACCAGGTTTACGAAGGCTACACACCAGGTTACATGGGCACGGAAGTGGGGGATGATGGAACGGTTGTCTATGGGACTGGCTATGATTATCAGCCATGGATCGGGTCAGATTGGATTTCTCCGCCAGTCACCTGGGGATTCGGATTTGCCCCCACCTGGACGCCGTGGTGGGGCTGGGGATTCAACTCCGGCTTCGGCTGGGGCTGTGGATTTCCGCGCTTCCGCCCCTGGGTCTGCGGACCGCCATTCCCATTCTTTGCCGGTTTCAGGGGTTTTCATGCTTTCGGTCATCGCGGATTTGTCCGTGCTGATCGCGATATATTTTCGCACACCGGCGTTAATTTCTTTCACCGCGGCAAACTCGTTCAATTCAATTTCCGGAACCAATTTGCCCTGCGCAACCGTTTCGGCAAACCGGGATCCACGCCAGGTTTCAGTGGCGGATTTACACGCGCCCCAATCAACCCGGCTTTTCGCTCACGCGGATTTGTCGGCAGGCCATCTCCCGCCTTTCCAGGTGTGGCCAGGCCCATGACTCCCGCGCCCAATATCGGAATGTGGCAAAACGGATGGAACAACAGAAACGGCCCATTCTTTTCGCCCAGAAGTCGGGGCAACTTCCAAAACTTCCAATCATCCCCTGCCCCGTCATTCGGCTGGCGCGGTGGAAACACCCGTAGCGGAGGCTCGTTCCAGGGCGGCGGCGGTTTCCCACAGCGCGGTGGATTCCCAAACGGCGGAGGCGGATTCCGCGGATTTCGAGGCGGTCGTGGATTCCAGGGAGGCGGCGGCTTTCACGGCGGTTTCCATGGCGGCGAAGGTGGAGGAGGCTTTCAAGGTAGCGGCGGCGGACGTTCGGGCGGCGGCCGCGGCCGGTAATCAATCTTGCGGAACGCACCTGGAAATCGCCTTAACCACGCTAACTACGTAGCGCAGGTTTCCAAACCTGCTGTATCGCAGGCTTCTAAGCCTGCCAGTTGCCCGACCTCCGATACCGCCTTTGGGTGTACGAGAGACGGGCGCGGTGAAATTTCCTCGAAGGCCGGGTTCGCGTATTGAACCCCTGAACCGCCCTCGCCTCCAGCCGTATCAAATAATCGGACGATTATTCTCCCTCTCCTTGAGGGAGAGGGCAGGGGTGAGGGAGAGCCTTCCGGATACAAATACAGGCCTTTGTCGCCAAGCGCGCCATGGCAACTGGCGTCGCCACCGTAGCCGTGTGCAAACACTGAAAATCTGCGTTAACTGCGGATAAAAAAATAAGGATCTACTCTCACCCCCCAAGAATACGCGTGCTTTGACTGAGGAATATTCCCTTGAGATTCATCTCCAACGCCGCTGCGTTAGATGCCTTGGCCAATGCTTCTTCTTCGCTCACCTGCTTTTCCTTTACAAGCTTTAACAGTGCCTGATTGAAATTTTGCATCCCGTCATCCGTGCCGGTTTCGATCGCCGCGGGCAACGTTTCCAAACGGTTCTGTTCGATCAGTTTTCGAACCGTCGCCGTGTTCAGCAGGATTTCCAGAGCTGGTGTCACACCTCCGTCAATCTTGCGGATCATGCGCTGGCAGATGATTGCCTTCAGGGTGCCGGCCAATTGCTGGCGCACGTGCTCCCGTTCATCCGGTTGAAAGAAGTCCAGCACACGCCCGATGCCTTGCGCCGCAGTGGTTACGTGCAACGTGGAAAATACCAGGTGCCCCGTATCGGCTGCGCTTAAAGCGGCGCTGAAACTGACGGCGTCACGCATCTCCCCAATCAAAATAATGTCCGGGTCCTGGCGGAGCACGCCCCGCAGTCCTTCAGAAAATGACGGCACGTCCAAGCCTACTTCCCGCTGTTTGATGTCACATTGATTGTCTTCAAACATGAATTCTATCGGGTCTTCCAGCGTGATGATATTTTTGGCCTGAAATTCATTAATATGCTCGATCATCGCCGCCATTGTGGTGGATTTGCCGCTGCCGGTTGTGCCCGCGATCAGAACGATGCCGCGCTCTGAAAGGGCGATGTCTTTGAGAATAGGCGGCAATCCCAATTGTTCCAATTTCGGCGCCTGGCTCTTGACAAAACGCATTGCGATCGCCTCTTCGCCGCGCTGATGATAGATGTTGGTTCGGAAGCGCCCTATATTGGGTGCGTGATATGAAAAATCAACTTGCCCGCTCTTCTCATATTTCTCCCGGCTTTGCTCCGGAATAATTCGGCGGATCACCTCTTTAAGCCACCGGGACGTGGCCCACGGACAATCAAGGGCCATCAACGACCCATGAATTCGCGCCCTGACGGGAGCCTCCGACTTCAGATGCACATCCGAACCATCCGCTTTGACTACCAAATCCAGGATGCTATATAGAAACTTCAGCGATTCATGCATCGGTTCAACTTCCGTTGCGCCTTGCGAATTGCCCGTTTGCCCACTTTCTAAACCGTTGAACGGCATGACCTTCACTGCGTTTTCCATTTTTAATCAACCTCCGGGAGGCTAATAGCAAAATGTGTTCCATTGCAGCCATGACCATCAGGAGCACGCGCCACACCTTAGTGTCGCCAACGCTTACCTGAACATTTTGACCGCACAGTCATGCAATTTATAACCAGGCCTCGTATTTTGCATTAAGGATACGCCTATTCGATTTACCAAAAATACTGTGCTCGTTTTAATCCCCGAACGGCTTCATTCGTTCGCCATTTCAAGGCATCGGACGATAATTCCCCCTCTCCCTGCCCGTCCTCCGTAGCACCGTGCATTCCGTTGCGTTTGCAAGGGCACAAGCTGTTCCGTCCTGCGGAGAACCAGCGAGGAATGATACTGCGGAGGGTGGACGGGAGAGGGCCGGGGTGAGGGAGAGTTTTCCGGACACAAAAGTTCACTCTTTGCGAAAAAGCGAGTCCTGAGAATGGGCACTGCAACCGTGACCATGTCCAAACACCAAATCTAATCTGCGAAATCTGCGGATGAAAAAATCCGGAGTTTCCTTTTACGGAACGAGCGGCGAAAGAACTTCAAATTCAGCGCGCGCAATACTCTTCAACCCATCAACCTTCGCATCTTTCATGGTAATGGTCGAAGACACCACCGCGCGCCCCTCAGGCATTGAACCCACGTACATACTATAATAGTCAACCTTGCCCGGTTCCTTTGGTTTGAAAAAATTAAGATATTGCAATGACACAGGCGTGCCAATTCCCCGGCCAACTTTGAGGATCAACAAGTTCAACGCAGACTTGGTTCTTTCCTTCAACTTTGGCAGGACTTTTTCAACCCCACCACCACGGACGATTTCTTCCAGGACCCACTCGCTGTCCACTGACAGTTCCAAATTGTTTTCGGGCGATACACCGCCATTGTGAGCGAGAAAAATAACTTCATCATTCGTTGCGGCCACGAACGGGTGTGAAAAAATGTGGCCCAATAATTTCTCATTGCTGGCATAGCGCCCATGGAAGATCGCGCGAATTTCACCCTGCAACTCGGGCAGAACCACTGGGTCATCGTAAACCGGGCGGGCAGATCGATAATGAAAAAGCCCGTTCTCCGCGTGAATAACGTAGCCCCAACCATGACAATGGCGTGAACACCCGGGAGCCACAGCCTGCAACGTCGGGTCATTGGCACAGGCGTTCGCAAAACCGGTATAAAGTGCGCGCAAATCTCGTTGTGATTTCCCCGCATATCCAAACATTCGGCAAGCCATGGAATAATTTTAGATTTCCAAAGGAGCATGGGTCAACCTTTAACGATTCACTAGTGCCGGGTAGGGCCAGCGTCAAATGCGCCCTTTATTTTCTGTAACCTTCACCGATATTTCTCTAATTTACGTACAATGGCATCGACCGAAAGCCGGCCCACTGCCGACGCCCCCGCCGCGCGTCCCCCGATTTTTGTGACCACCCACTGGTCGGTCGTGCTCACCGCCGCCGGCACGGATACCACAAAAGCGCAGGCCGCTCTGGAACATCTCTGCCGAATGTACTGGTATCCCATTTATCATTTCGTGCGCCGCCAGGGCCACTCCGTGCATGACGCCCAGGATTTCACGCAGGAATTTTTTGCGCGCTTGCTCGAAAAGAAATGGATTGCCGCCGCCGATCAATCGCGCGGCCGGTTCCGCTCCTTTCTCCTGATGGTGCTCAAGCGCTTTCTCACCGTGGAATGGCGCCGCGCCCATGCCCAAAAACGCGCCGGCGACCATCATGCTCTTCCCCTGCCCTTGCCGCTGGATACAGCCGAAACCCGTTACACGCGCGAACCCGCCGATACCAGCACGCCCGAACAGGCCTTCGAAAAACAGTGGGCGCTCACGCTTTTGGAAACAGTTTTGCGCAACTTGCGCGCCGAGTACGAACAGGACGGCAAAGGCCAGTTGTTTGAAGTCCTCAAACCATGCCTGATGGGCAGCCGCGAATCGCAACCCTACGCGACCCTTGCCACCTCGCTCGCTATGTCCGAAGGCGCGGTCAAAGTCGCTGTGCATCGCCTTCGCGAACGTTACCGCGAACGGCTCAAGGCCGAGATCGCCCACACCGTCGCTTCCCCGGCCGATGTAGACAACGAATTGCGCCACCTCTTTCGCGTCCTCTCGCGCAGCTGAATTTATATGTAACCTTTGACCCGATTTCCATAGGTATAAGGTAGAAATGGATACAAATCGCATTTGCTCAATTTGTGGCAAGCCACTCGCGCCCAACGCGCCTGAGGGCCTGTGCGCTGAATGCCTGCTTAAGGCGGGCCTGGGCACTGGCGCGGACATCGGGCCCGATACCGGCGGGAAAGCGCCCCGTTTCACCCCGCCGAAAATCGAAGAACTCGCCGCAAAATTTCCGCTATTGGAAATCCTCGAATTTATCGGCCAGGGCGGCATGGGCGCAGTCTATAAAGCCCGGCAAACCCAACTGGACCGCGTCGTCGCGTTAAAAATCCTGCCGCCTCAGGCCGCCGGCGCGGCCTTTGCCGACCGCTTCACGCGCGAAGCCCGCGCACTCGCCAAACTCAATCACCCGCACATCGTCACCCTCTACGAATTTGGCCAGAGCGACGGCTTGTTTTATTTCCTCATGGAATTTGTGGACGGCGTCAACCTCCGCCAACTCCTCGGCAACAGCCGTATTTCACCCCGCGAAGCGCTGGCCATCGTGCCCCAAATTTGCGAGGCGCTTCAATTCGCGCACGACTCAGGCATCGTCCATCGCGACATCAAGCCCGAAAACATCCTGCTCGATAAAAAGGGCCAGGTGAAAATCGCCGACTTCGGCGTAGCCAAAATGATTGCTGAAAGCCTTACCGAAGCCAGCGAACAATCCACAACTGCGCCCGGAGAATTGACCAAAGCCGGCAGTACGCTCGGCACGCCACAATACATGGCGCCGGAACAAATCAAAAATTCAGCCGAAGTGGACCATCGCGCGGACATCTATTCCCTCGGCGTCGTGTTTTACCAAATGCTGACCGGCGAATTGCCCGCGAGCAAAATCGAGCCGCCCTCCCGCAAAGTGCGCATCGACGTACGCCTGGATGAAGTCGTGCTGCGCGCGCTGGAAAAGAAACCGGAACTGCGTTTCCAACAGGCCAGCGATGTGAAAACAATGGTGGAGACCATTGCCACCACGCCGCCATTTCCGCCGTCCGAAACACCTGCAGGCCTCAAGCACTACAAAAACTCCAAATGGAATTTTGAGCTCGATATTCCCGAAAATTGGAACATTTTTCCTCCAAATCACGGCAATAGCATTTACGAATTGCTCCGCTTTGGATCGTCCGATAACGGCAGGCACCTCCTGATTCTTTTCCGCTCCCCGCATAATCCCGCAAAATCACTCGAAGAGACTTCTGACGATGTACAAAAAATCCTGACCAAAGCCGGCTTTGGAAATTTTGTTTCCGCTGATACAACCATCGGTGATAGACCGGTACGGACCCTCGATTTTGACCGCCCTGAAGGCAATCACATCTGGAGTTGCCGCGAGTATTTCATTGTCGACGGCATGCTCGCCTATGTTCTTGGATTCGGCACCACCGACAAAGCGGGCAAGTTCGAAACTTTTGACCGCATCGCCAAAAGTTTCAGGTTCCAGGCGTCCGGCCATGAACCCTTCTTCCCAAAAACGCAACCCCCTCCGGGCGAGAAGCCGAAACCGATGTTGCCCGGCCAAAAGACGGAAGCGGAACTGGGTTCTGAAGGTTTTATCGTCAGAATCGAACCAATAAAACCACGGGCCACGCGGCGTTTTGTTGCTTCCGCTGTTATCGTGTTCCTAACGCTCCTTCTGGCCGCCTTGGTGGTTTTGAATTTGGTCAAGTCTCACGAGCCATACGGTCCAAACGTCCTGACTGAAGCCCAATTCTTAAAAAAATTCGATGCCAATCAAATCGTCCAGGCAACCATTACCTATCCCACGGCGTCAGGCGGCGCGGCTACGATTATCGGGAAATTTATTGAAACCGACGCGAATGGAGAAACGGTGGAGCAAAACGGCCAGCCCGTAGAAGAAAGCTTTGTCACACCAAATGTCGTGCTGACCTCTAGCTTGGAAGACAAATTGCTGCCGGCGCAAAATATCAGGCTCAATATACCCAACCCGATTGTTAGCGACATTGGTTATCAGCTTTTGTTTTTTGTCCTTCTCATCTCCCCTTTTCTCATCATCACCCTCATTATTTATTTCATTGTGCGCAAAACAAGAGGTCCGCCGGCCCCGACCACCCCGGCCAATTCCCTTCCAAATCGTAGAAGCTGGTTTAACGGTTTATTTGTTCTCCTGGTCGCGATTTGCATAATTGCTTTTTTTCTGTGCAGGTTCGTTCTTGCACCTTACCGGATGGAGACGGACGCCGCAGCGCATTCTGCGTCGACGCAAACTGGCGTCCTCTTTCACTTCCGTGTCTTTGAAGCCGACGCCGGTTTGGTGGATAACCTGATTCCCAATAGTGAAAGGAGTAATGGCGTGCAACCCGGCGTCCAATCCGTCTTCTCAAAGAGGCCCATGGAGGCAAATACATATTCCCACGGTGATTTCCACATGACGACTCATGACGGTCAAACTGATTCGCTCATTGCGCAAGTCAGTCCCGCCGTCATCCGTGGCCTGCTCCAGGACCCCGCGCAAAGGCCAGGAGTCCTTGTCGATCAAACGAGCGCAGTTTCTACTTTTTCGTGGTACCCAGGTGCGATTGAGGTCTGGACTTATGGTCGGCCCCACATTGCCTATCCTGGCAGTGGAGGTGGCAGCGTTTATTTTGGCGTCCGAAAAAACAATGGCCGCACCGATGTGCGAATTGATGGGACGCTCAGTTATCCCGTCGACAACATGGAGTCGGTCGCTTCGATCAACATAAATTCACGGATTCTTTACGAAGGGCCGACGCCGCAAACGAACGAATTGGTTTTCATGGCTCCGTTCCTCCGTCACGACGGCACAGCACATTATTTATTGACCGTTTTTGATTTCAACGGGCAGTCAAAAGAAGAAACGCCAAATCTATCGCTGAATGGACCTCCGTTCACTGTGCAACTTCATCAGGCCACCATGGAACTGGCGGCGGTCGGAGATGAACCCTGGACCAATCCCGTTTGCTGGTATCCCAACGGAAAGCCTTCGCCAAAAGCCTTTCCGACCGGCCACCAGGCGGACAGCATCCCGGATTACGGTTTAGGCTCGGTTGCGAAAAAGCTCGTGTTTTACGTACGTAATAGAAGTACAAACGACGTTTCCATGCCAATTTGCCGCGTTGACGAAGCCTGGCCGCTCAACTTAAGCTCAACGTGGATACCTCCGTATGAATTAAATCATAACGGATATTTCGGCCTTTGCCTGGGCGTCCCCACCAACGCAACGACGGTAAACCTGTCCATCGGTGTGGCCAATGGACCGTGGGAAACAGTCGTTTCGATGGACCGCACTCCAAACACCATTAGCGGGCAAGGAATCGGCGAAGATAATTGGAGAGGCACCTATGAATCCGTGACGGGATCCAAGGGGGAGGTCGCGGTTGGCTGCTCCTATACCACCCGTTCGAATTGGGTCTCGCGCATCGTTTACGTGAATGGCAATGGCAAAATTGTCCCCATCCACGAAACTTCGGCCGGTGACTTACAAAACCCCGCCACCGGCACTTTGCTCATTTCGTCAAACGAATATACCCACATCAAGCAATTCCTGGTGCAACGCCGGAACTTTCAGTGGGTGGATTTAGGGAACATCTCCCTCCAATCCGGCCACATGACAAGCGTCACCGCCAAGGTCTATTGAGCGCGTTTCGTCCTATCCATCCCATCGGTCCTATCCGTCCCATTGCATCTGCTCACGCCCCGCTCTTACTATCCAACGCCCGCCGCAATGTCGCGGAAAGTTTCTGCGGCACGTAAGGTTTTTGCAAAAAATTCACCCCGTCCTGCAATTCAAAATTCGCGTTCGCCACGTCCGTAGCGTAACCGCTTGTGTAAAGCACCTTCAGATCCGGTTTCTCAGCCAGCATTTTCCCCGCGAGGTCCCTGCCATTCGTACCCCCCGGCATGACGAGGTCTGTCAGCACCAGCCGGATATCATCGCGATGCCGCTTCCAGATTTCCAAAGCTTCCATGCCGTTGGAAGCCGCAAAGATCCGGTAACCAAGATGCGTGAGCGTGCCTTCGACGGAGGCTCTCAAGGCGCGGTCGTCTTCGACCAATAAAATAGTTTCGGTGCCCGATCGCATGGGCGCCGGGCGAGAGGCAGCGTTCCCGGAATCTGCCAGCGCAGGTTTCTCAACCCTCGGAAAATAAATTCGAAAGGTCGTGCCTCGTCCCACCTCGCTTTCCAAGTCAATCGCGCCTCGATGTTCCTGCACAATCCCGAAAACCGTCGCCAGGCCAAGGCCGGTTCCTTTGCCAACTTCTTTGGTGGTAAAAAAGGGTTCAAAAATATGCGGCATATTTTCGGGCGAAATGCCGCAGCCGGTATCGCTCACGGTCAGGCACGCGTACGATCCCGCGCGCGCTTGCGGTATTTTCGCCGCCGCCGCCGCATCCAGAATCACGGCGCCGGTTTTGATGGAGAGTTGCCCTCCACTCGGCATTGCGTCCCGGGCGTTCACCGCCAGGTTCATTAAAATCTGGTCCACCATGCCGGCATCGGCGCGAATGAACAGCCGGTCCATCGCCCATTTGAATTGCATTTGAATATCTTCGCCAAGCACGCGCTGCAACATCTTGATGATGTTGGTCACAATTTCGTTCAGGTCATGCTCGCGCGGCTGGAACACCTGTCGCCGGCTGAATAACAATAGCTGGCACGTCAGGTTCGCCGCGCGTTCGGACGCTTTGATGATTTCAGATGCCCATTCCTGCTGTTTCGGCGGCACTTCCGGGCTATCCGCCAGCAGGCCGGCCTGCATCTGGATGACCGCAAGGATATTATTGAAATCATGCGCCACGCCCCCGGCCAGTTTGCCAATCGCTTCCATCTTTTGCGCCTGCCGCATCTGCTCTTCCAGCTTCCGACGGTCGGTGATGTCCGTAATCACACCGGCATAGCGAATGATCTCGCCATTCTCGTCCCGGATCTGAAAACCCCGCGCGCGAATCCAGCGAATCTCGCCGCTCGGCCATACGATGCGGTACTCGATGTCCAGCGACCCGGTGCTCTTTTGAAAATGGTCGAACGCGGCCCCGACCCTCGCGCGATCCTCGGCAAAGATAAATTCCACCCACTTTTCCGGCTGGGAATACAATTCTTCAACCGGACGCCCCCAAACTTTCTCAAACGCCGGGCTGACATAGATCACCTTGTTGAAGTCGGGCGAACGCATCCAGAAAACGTCCGTGATGTTGTCCGCCAATTGATGAAATCGCTCGCTCGTCTCGCGCAATTCATCCTCCGCCTGCTTGCGCGCGGTAATGTCCACAGCCGACGCCACGAGTTCGATGATTTCATTGTCGGCATTGCGCAGGGGATTGGTAATGAAATCAATCGTGACCAGCCGGCCGTTCGCCACGCGCATTTCAAAATCGCGCCGCACGGTTTCTCCGTGTGCCGCGCGTTTCAGACAATTGCGCAACTCCTGCTGGGTTTCCGGCGAATGCGACCACCAGTAGGTTTCTTCGAAGGGTTTTCCAATGACGTCTTCCGGTTTCAGGTCCGCGATTTCCAGCGGAGCGCGATTGGTTTCCACCAGGATGCCATCGAGCGTAAGCACAGCCACAAAGGTGAACATGCTGTCCAATATCCGTTTCAATCGGTCCCGACTTTCCCGAATCGCCAACTCATTACGCCTTCGTTCAATCGCCGCCAGTTCGCCTCTGTCATCCCGTGTAATCACACTTTTAGCTCTGTTTGCCATGTAACCTGTCCATCTCTGATTTGAAAACCCAAAATTCCCGCCTTCACTCCTGACTTTCCATAAGTTAGGTTCTTCGCTGTTTTCGGTGGAATTGGAAGTCAGCTCTGTGGGAGTCGGAGTTTGCCGGCGATGAGATAAAGCATAGCAATCAGGTGGGTGGTCGAACGATAGCCGCGGGCCTTGCGCTTGGTCGCGCTGAAGACGCT
>DATAST010000262.1:0-137833 GCA_036269115.1 Verrucomicrobiia bacterium
CAGGACCGGTGGCCAGCTTGAGGGTGGGAACGAACAGTTCGTCCTGAGTGGGTTTGCGTTTGCCTATCGCCATGCGATATTCATAACTAATGTAAAATCTATGTCAAGATATAATTTTGACTTTTTTAACGGGCTGCTAGGATATATTCGCTCGGTTTCAATATTTAGGAATTGCGGGCAGGGATGCCCGCTAAACCGGCAGGCGAGACGCCTGCCCTACACCGGCCTGATCATTTCAAAGCGGTCCCGCGTCCGGCAATACCAATGCGGCGAAGCCATGCGGCCAATCACCTGCAACTTGTCGCTGTGGACGCGCGCTTTCTCTTTGTCGAATAAATCATCGCGCAGGTGAAGGCGCTTGATGATGCCTATGACCATCCGGTTGCTTCCAATGTTCAGCGTCGCCCATTCCACGCATTCCATGCTCACCGGCGATTCCGCGATGCGTGGTGGCTTGACGATGGATGAGGGCAGGGCCGTTAGGCCGGCGTGCTCCAATTCGTTCTCGCCGTAAGGCAGCGATGCCGCGCACTTGTTCATTGCTTCGGCGATGGCTTCGTCCACCAGGTTGACGACAAATTCGTGAGTAGCGCGCACATTGAGCGCGGTGTCCTTGGGCGTTCCATTTTCGCGGTCGGAGGGCGCAAAGGCCAGAATGGGCGGGTTTGCGCCGAACAAATTGAAGAAGCTGAACGGCGCGGCATTTACCTTGCCATCCGGACTCATCGTGGTGACAAACGCGATGGGGCGGGGTGTCACCACGCTGGCCAGTAATTGATAGGCGCGGTCTGCGTATTCGTGTTCCAGATCAAGTTCCATAGGATTGAAATTAGGGCCATTTTTCCAAAGACGCCAGCCGATTGGTGATGAAAGGGTTTGCGACATCAGTCAACCTTGAAACGGTTGCAGCAAAAGAACCGCGGCACTCCTTACGCTGGCCAAAAGGTGTCGGCGCCGGCCAGCCGGGACGCCCGTGGCGAACA
Source organism: Verrucomicrobiia bacterium (assembly GCA_036269115.1). GTDB lineage: Bacteria > Verrucomicrobiota > Verrucomicrobiia > Limisphaerales > UBA11358 > UBA11358. Next base: position 984 of record DATAST010000262.1, read on the forward strand.
AAGGCAAAGGCGAGGATGACGATGACGATGAGCATGAGAATGATTCCCCTTTTGCCCTCCACACATTTTTTGGGTCTATGTAAGTAAACGGTAAACGAAACCTGAATTTGCGGTTTTTGCTGGGAAATTGACGGATTTTGGGGAAACGGAGGCCGATGGACTTTATAAACGATGTCAGTCGGTGGCAATGGAACTGGCGCGAGCCGTCGCCACCCCGCCTGGGTGTGAATGTGTATTGAAGTTGAAAATCGTGTTACATTGTTACATTGTTGCGCCTTAACAGGTTACGGTGTTACACAATTTGTTACACGCTGTTACATTTCGCAGTGCATTGATTATCAACGGCTTGCAGCGTTACATTAACGTTATCGCGGGATGCGGAGATGGCGTGGCAAGCGCGTGCGGCGGATTGCTCAAAGAGTTGAAAATGCGGCGACCCCTTTGGAGACCCCCTGTCTGGGCTGTCGCAGAAGAAAAATTGCGGAAAAAGAAAATCAAATGCCTTGAACAAAATGCCGCCGCCCTCGGCTAACACCTCGTCTCCGCCACATGAACTTACAACTCTAGATTCTTACGAGGCGGCGGCCCGTGTATCGCTCGAAATTTTCTCGCACCCAAAAAATAAAACAAAAATGAAAGTATGGTGACGGAAGTATAGAGAAACCAGACCAGCAGGTTTGGATGAACCCACGGTGTCGGCATGATGAGGCGCCCATCCGCATCCAAGCCCTGCTGAAAGTGAGATGGGAAAAATGTGTGGACCAGCATTGCGCCGATGGGCGTTTTCAATGAACCCACCAGAAGAATCGAGAATAGAACCCCGGCCAACGAATTGCGCGTGACGAGAACCATGTATGGCACGATGCCAAGCGCGGGAACAAGCACCATCAGCGCCAGCATGGGAGATACGAAATCATGTGAGCCGTTGACAGCCAGAGAAAATATCGAAAACATTGCGAACGCAGCAAACAACGCCAAACCCAATGGCAACATTCTATCATGCCAAATCTTTGACTCTGCGAAACTATTCGGCGGCCTGATGTCTCGACGGAACGAATAGGCAACCAGAATCGCACACCCGAGAGAATAACACATGAGTGCGTAAGAGCGCCCCTGATGTAAATGCCTGGATAAAATCAAAGGCAATGGCAGGAGAACACAAGCAATCCAAGTCGGTAAAAGGTATCGCAATTCGCGCTGCATAATAAGCCGCCTAACGATCAAGAACTGAGCCATGGCCAATGAAAATATCCAACAACCTGAATCCGAAGCGAAAACTGCAAGGCGTCCGCGCCGTTGGCTCCAGTGATGTGTCAGGCGGCACGATCATACAAACTGTTCGGTGTGGCACTCAAATGCAACTCCTCTGAAGGCATCCGTAAGCCTCTCGACTATCAAAACGTAGTCGTTGAAGTGCTCCATATCCGGGTCAGCACCTCCGTCCAACTCAAACCGAGTGTCGCAGGTAGCGAGCACGGCCTGATCGTCGCGATCCGAACCATAACGCTGCACAATGTCTCGCGACTCCTCGATAACATGAGCGCCCGACGCCAGGCGAATGGACAATCGCCAGTCAGCGAAATCAAGGGCGATGTGGTCGCTCCGCAACGAAAGAATCGAGGCGTGAAACGCGCCTGACTGTTCCAGGGACTCACAGGCACGACGGAGTGAAGCGCCAGAATCGCGTCGTAGCAAGATGAGCGTTTGGTATGACATGCGCATGATCCAGCCTAACGACCAGGAACTGAGCCACGCCGGACTCGTGACGCGAACCGCGCAGCGGAACTGCCAGCGCCAACTGGCGTTGGCTCCAGTGATGTGTTAGGCCACCTGGTCATAGCTTAATAGAGCCTGACGACGGAAATCCCACTTGACTGGACGCTTACCATCACCATCAATACTCCGCCAGTCGATCAATCTCTTGTCTTGATTGCGGGCCTTAAAAGCACGTTCAACCTCCGATAGTGCATCAGCTTTGTCTCGACCATACGACATATCACTGATGAGATGGAGATATGGCATCAAATAATGCTCATAACCCTTAACCTTCAAAACTGGAAATTCGTAATGCAAACGGTCGGTCAGACAAAGAAGCCCAACGGAAAACTCCCACCAAAATCCTGTGAGCGGGAAATGCCTCAGAACCATTTCGGAGTGTGTCACCTCAAGCAATCCTTTGGCGCCATCGGAATCACCAATAAACCAAGCTAGACAAATAAGTGTCGGCTCATTACAAACCGCAAACTTCATAACCCCTGAATTTAACTGACTAAATGCGCTCTGGTTCATCAGCGTGAACTCTCGCAGTGCGGTCTCAATCCCAAGTCCACGCAACAAAGTAACTCCTTCGCTGGGTGTAGCCGTCTCAGTGACCGCTTGGCTAATAGCACTGAACAAAGCTCCGATCAGAACATTGAACGCCATGCCGTTCCTCCCTTCTTCCTTATGCTTTTGGGCGATCATGAATTCGTCTGTGAACATTGAGTAATGTGGCCTAACGCGCCAAAGCTGAGCCACGGCGCGAAAAATCACAAGTATGAATTTGTAACAAATGAAAAACGAAGGAGCAGCCCATTGGCTCCAGTGATGTGTTAGACAACAATGTCGAATCATTCAAATGCACTCTTGAACTCATCAATAATCCTTTGGGAGTTTAGCTCCTTGACGGAAGCGAATATGATGTCGCTACCAGAATCTGAAAACCAAATCGCCAAATATGGGTCGGCGTTCGGGAAATCAAAAACTCCTTCACTTTTCAACTCTCGGAGCGCCCTGGTAAACGTGCTCCGATAGGCTCTAATATGCGCAATTTCAAACTCATCCATCACGAAATCATCGGCATCTTTTGAATGCAGACCGGAAAACTGCTGGTTGAGGACAGCGATGAGTGGGGTGACGGCGCTGAGCGCCTTATGATCCCAGTGAATCCACTCATCTACACAATACCGATAATAGCTTCCGTCCTTTTTAATGTCTTGAGTTCGATTCCATGCCGCTACCAAATCTTTGATTTCATAAGTCTCGCCCGGCAAGAGTGCAAAGCCATAAATATCTGAATGCTGCGCTCTCAACTGCGCGACATATTGCCTGATGGCTTGCTTGGTGCCATCAAGCAATTCGTGCCGCTCTGATGCCAGCCATTCTTTGAGTGTTTCTTTATTCATAGCATGGTGAACTTTTGGCCTAACGATCCAAAGCTGAGCCACGCCGATCCGTCTTCGCTCGGCTACGACGGGACAAGCCGGCGAGTGGCTCCGCAAACTCGATAATCGTTGTATAATTCAAACCGTCCATAAATTCAAGGGGCAGTCGGCGTTGGCTCCAGTGATGTGTTAGGCCACATGGCTCGTATCTCCATGCCTCTCGATTCTGCGATGCTGCTCCAGCCAAGGCATCGCCTCCGACATAGGCAAAACCAATCCAATGTCCAGCAACTGAAAATGCTCGCGAGCTATCTGCACGAACTCCTGCACATCCACCATGGCCGCGGGTCAGATTCGCGCTGTCGCGCGGCTTCGCAGTTAGCGGCTTGATTTTTGGGGCTTTTACCCAGGGCTGCGCTCACGGATTCGCTTGGCCCTGGGCTACAAATAGGTCACCCCGATGGGGTTCAGACAGCTTCGCCGACAGATAAGATCTTTCCTTCGCCTTTCCTGGAACCTAATGCAATATCTGGGTTTTAACCTTTCTACGTTTTAACCCTTTTCAACTTTTCAACAGTCACGCCTCCGCCCGTAATTCGGCCCTTCGAACCCGCAGACAAAACTTCCCCTTTATTCGCCGCTTTTTTGGGGTATTCTGATTCCGTGACGTTAACCGAGCAAATGACGCAATTGGCTAAACAGGCCAAAGCTGCGTCGCGCGAACTGGCTACGCTCTCAACTGAGGCGAAGAACCAGTGCCTGGCCGCCATGGCCGATGCCCTGGAACAGAGCGGTGACGCCATCAAAGAAGCCAACGCGCTGGATATGGAAACCGCGGCCAACCACGGTTTACCGGCGGCCATGTTGGATCGTCTTAAACTGGATGATAAACGGATTTCAGCCATGGCAAAGGGCCTGCGCGAAGTCGCCGCGCTTCCCGATCCTGTGGGCAAAATCCTGGACGAGCGTGTCCGGCCCAATGGCTTAAAACTCCAAAAGATTTCCACACCCATTGGAGTCGTCGTGATCATTTACGAGTCGCGTCCCAACGTGACGGCCGATGCCGCGAGCCTGTGCTTTAAATCCGGCAATGCGACCATTTTACGCGGCGGCAAGGAAGCCATGCATTCCAATCAGCTCATCGCGCGGGTGATGATTGACGCCGGGAAAAAAGTGCTGGCGCATTTTCCCGAACACGCCATCCAGGTCGTGCCTGTGCCCGATCGTGAGGCCATTCCGCTCCTGCTCGGCCTCACGCAATATATCGACCTGTGCATGCCGCGCGGTGGCGAGGGACTCATTCGGGCTGTAACTGAATGCTCCAAGGTCCCCGTCATCAAACATTATAAAGGCGTCTGCCACGTTTTTGTGGATGCGGACGCCGACCTGGCCATGGCCGAGAACATCGCCATGAATGCCAAAGTCCAGCGTCCCGCGGTTTGCAACGCCATGGAAACCCTGCTCGTGGATAAAAAGATCGCCGCGGCCTTTCTTCCCGGGATCGGCAAAAAATTGGCCGAGAAGAAAGTGGAACTGCGATGTGACTCCGCCGCTTTGGCGCAGCTTTCAGCCCTAAACGGGCAACTGCGCCTCAAACCCGCCGCAGAACAGGACTGGTTCACCGAATATAACGATTATATTTTAAACGTGCGCGTCGTGGACGACGTCGCCCAGGCGATCGATCATGTGAATCATTACGGATCGGCGCATTCGGACAGCATCGTCACCCGTAACGAAGACCACGCCCGAAAATTTCTGAGCGAAGTGGACTCTGCCACCGTTTATTGGAACGCGAGCACGCGATTTACCGACGGCGGGGAATTCGGCATGGGCGCGGAAATTGGCATCAGCACCGATAAAATCGGCGCTCGCGGACCCATGGGCCTGGCAGAACTGACGAGCTATAAGTGGGTCGGCATAGGGTCCGGGCAAATCCGCACTTAACAGCCCATTAAAAAAACGATTTTACGGTTCGGTATTGGCAGAGAAGAATTTTAAATTAGATTTGAACCATGCAAACGGCGGCAAAGAGCGATTGGACAAGCGTTGAAGATTATCTCGCCGCTGAAGAGAGCAGCGAGGTGCGCCATGAGTATCTTGGCGGCATCGTCTATGCCATGGCTGGTGAAACGCGCGCACACGGTATCATTGTGCTCAATCTCGCGTTTGCCATTCGCGAACATCTGCGAGGCAAACCTTGCGAGGTGCATGCCAAGGACATCCGCGTGAACTTCGACATGCGCAATGACGAATACTTTTACTATCCGGATATTGTGATTACCTGTGACAAGCGCGATAACCATCCGCGCTGGATTCGATTTCCGAAACTCATTGTCGAGGTTCTTTCCGAAAGTACCGAGCGCATTGACCGGCGGGAAAAGTTTTTCGCTTATACCAGCATGCCGTCGCTGGAAGAGTATGCGCTCGTGGGGCAAAATCAAAAGGAAGTGACCGTTTTCCGCCGTAGCAACCGCTGGAAGGCCGAGCGATTTTCAGGCTCCGGTGCAAAGGTTGCATTCGCTTCCGTTAAATTCCAGCTCCCGCTGGCTGCGATCTACGAAGGCATTTAAAACTCGATGTCGCCCCAGGAAACAGCGACAGCCGTCCGCGACTCGCTCCCGTCTGGCGGACTTTTTGCCGGATTGAAATGGCGAACTGCCGTATCGCCGCTTGCTCTCGACCCGGAGCTTGCCAACGAACTCGAATCTCTCGGACGGGTGCTGCTCCAGTTCTATCGCGCGGTTAATCTTCTGTATCGCAAAAGCGTCGAAGGGAAGCAACCAGAATGGGTGGCTCGCTGGCTGGATCTGGGCAAGCCTCGGGAACTGATCGCCCTGCAACGCGCGCCGGCTTTCAAGAATGACGTCCCGCGTGTTATCCGCCCGGACATTTTGCTGACGGAGAACGGTTTTTGCATCAGCGAATTGGACTCGGTCCCTGGTGGAATTGGCCTGACAGCATGGCTGAACCAGGCCTATTCCAAATTTGATGGCCGCCCGACGATCATCGGCGGCAACGATGGAATGTTTAAGGGGTTCGACGGCATCTTCGGTGACGCTAAAAATGTCCAGGTCGTCGTCTCGGACGAAGCCGCCACCTATCGCCCGGAGATGGAATGGATGGCGGCCAGGGATTCCAGGTTCCAGGTCAGGGATTCGAAGTTTGAAGATTTTACCGAGGGCGATGCGGTTTATCGCTTCTTTGAGTTATTCGACATTGCAAACGTAGCGAATTCGAAAAAAATCTTTTCGCTGGCTGCCGAAGGTAAAATCCGGCTGACGCCACCGCCCAAAACCATTTTTGAGGAGAAGATGCTTTTTGCGCTGTTATGGAACTGGAACCTGCGCGATTTCTGGAGGCAGGAACTTGGCGAAAGCTTTTTCTCGCGGTTAAAACGCGCGGTTCCTTATACCTGGCTGCTGGATCCCGCGCCATTGCCGCAGCATGCGGCGTTTCCGGGGCTGAACCTGACTGACTGGCACCAGCTGAAAACCCTGTCGCAAAAGGAGCGCGACCTGATTTTGAAGATTTCCGGTTACTCGGAAAAGGCATGGGGCGCCCGCGGAGTATTTCTGGGCAGCGACTTGTCTCATGCCGATTGGGCCGCTGCGGTGGACCAGGCGCTCGCCGGCTTCGAAAAATCTCCATTTGTCCTGCAGAAATACGAACGCCCGAAACTGGTCGAGACAAGCTGGTTTGATTTCCAGAAAGCCGAAGTTGTCTCCATGCGAGGACGCGCGCGCCTGTGTCCTTACTATTTCGTGACCGGCGAAGGGGAAAACGCCCGACCGCACATCGGCGGCATCCTGGCCACCATCGTTCCCGCAGACAAAAAGATCATCCACGGAATGACCGACGCTGTTTTAGCGCCGTGCGCTGTCAAGCAACGAGATGGATGACGGCTAGGGCGCGCGTTGCGCCAGCGCCGCGTCCAGATCGACGGTGTGCGCGTTTCGTTCCGCCCGCTCTGCGCGGGCGGGGACATCGCAACGCGATGTCCCTACCGTTATTTGCTTCCCGGCTTCACGGCCGGAAGCGCCTTGAGATCCGGCGGCAATTTGTCCGGCTCGAAAGCCTCGACCTTCAGCGACAGCAAACTCACAAACGGCACCCCGAATTTTACTTCGCCATTTGAGCGGTCGACGATGGCAGCCACGCCGACGACATACCCGCCGTTGGCATGAACGATGTCTAAAGTTTCCTGGACCCGGCCGCCGCGCGTGACGACGTCCTCTATCACCAGAATTTTTTCGCCGCGCTCGATCTTGAAACCGCGCCGCAATACCAGTTTGCCCTCCTCTTTCTCCACGAAAATAAAGCGCGCCCGGCGTTGTCGAGCGACTTCCTGTCCAATGACGAGCCCGCCAACGGCCGGAGCTATTACCGTGATGGCCTCGAATTTCTCAACCTTTTTTGCGAGCGCGCCCCCGAGTTGTTCCACCACGGGCATTTCCTGGAGCGCTAGCGCGCATTGGAAGAATTCCCGGCTGTGCAAGCCGCTGCGTAAAATGAAATGGCCTTCGAGGAAAGCGCCGGTGTCGCGGAAAACATTTAAAACCTCTTCTTGCGTCATGGCCAAAGACTACGGTCAAACTTGAAAGACGGGCAATAACTTTGTTGGAAGAAACGGATTTAGACTTCAGTTTTCGGTATTTTTCTTTTCGTCCGGCGTTTAACCTTTGCCGGCATGTTGAAATGGCTGAAGTTTTTCATCGCGATCCTGCTGTTGCCGGCGTGCGCCGGCCTGGCGATGGCGTTGGGAGCCGTTTTGCGCTCATGCGGCGGCGCTGACATCACATGGGTCCCATTTTTGGCCGGGGTCGCGTGCTGGTGCGTCATTTTTTTCCTTTTGCCAAAACCGATGTGGATTTATGTGTTCGGCCACGAATTCACCCATGCGCTTTGGGCGTGGCTGTTTGGCGGACGGTTGAAAAAGATGAAGGTCACTTCCCGTGGCGGGCACGTGGTCGTGACCAAAACCAATTTTCTGATCACGCTCGCACCGTATTTCTTCCCTCTTTACGCGGTCATTGTCATCGCGATTTTTGCTTCAGGGCATTGGATTTGGGGCTGGACGCAATTTTTCGTCTATTTCCATTTGTTGCTGGGGGTGGCTTATGCCTTTCACGTCACGCTGACGTTTGAGACGCTACAAACGCAACAAAGCGATATTACCTCGCAAGGATATTTGTTTTCCGGCGTTGTCATCTTCCTGGGCAACGCCGGCATATTGCTTTTTGGAATTCCCTTGCTGGCGGGCAACATTCGGGCCGGGACCGCGCTCAGATATTGGTTCAATGATACGGTGACAGTACTCCATTGGCTGGAAAAACTGGTGTAGCGGCGGCCAGTCTGGCGATGGTGACGGCGCGCGGAAAAGCCCGCGCCAACGTCCGACTACGCTCGTTGCGCCGCTACTCGCGGCGCGGACAGCGTCTTGATGCATCGGGATCCCTGCCAAGGACGATGGCAAGACGCGCCCCTCGTCCAAAATGTCAATAATTCGGTCTTGAATTCGGGCCGTTTCCGTTCAAAACTTGAAACCGTACGATATGGACTTGGCTGATATTTTGACGAAAGCGCAAATCGTCCCCGAATTGCGCGCAACCAACCGCTGGGAAGCCATTGACGAACTGATTGATAATCTCGTTTCGACGGGAAAAATTCAGCCCGCCGATCGCGATGCCGTTACTGCGGCTGTAAAGAAGCGCGAAACCTCCATGAGCACCGGGATCGGGTTCGGGATTGGCATCCCGCACGCCTCGACGGATTTGATTTACGAGGTGGTCGGTTCCCTGGGGCGCTCCAACAATGGCGTCAACTTCGACGCTTTGGACAACCAGCCCGTCAAGCTCGTCATGCTCTTTCTCGTGCCGCAGGGTCAGTTTCAAAAACACCTTCATACGCTGGCCAATATCGCCAAACTCCTCCATAAACCGGAATTCCGCCAGGCTCTTGAAAAAGCGCCGGACGCCGATGCCATGCTTACGGCGATTCGGGAATTTGGGAAAAAATAGGCTCCCTCGCCAGGAACGTATACCTGGGTGGCGCTCTGCCACACCCGTTTCTTTCGTGTAAATTTGCGTATTTCGTGGTTAAATTTCCGCGTGTTGCCGCATAAACAAATTGAATTGCAGTTGCAAGCTGCTGTCCGGGAAGCCCTGCCGGACGCCAATCCCTCCGTAGTACTGGTCCGCCCTTGTCCGGACCCGAAATTTGGTGATTATCAAAGCAATGCCTTAATGTCCCTGGCAAAGGCGCGGAAAATGAATCCTCGCCAACTCGCTGAGGACGTCGTTAAAAAGCTGGATGTTTCGGCCACCTGCGAAAAAGTGGAAATCGCCGGCGCTGGCTTTCTGAATTTTCGGCTTAAAGATTCCGCCCTCGCTCAAACTCTAGAATTAATGGCCCGCGGCGGCCCTCTCTTTTTTGAAAAGGCTTCTCATCCGAAAACCGCGGTGATTGACTTCAGCTCGCCCAACGTCGCCAAGCCGATGCACGTTGGTCACATTCGATCTACCTTTCTCGGTGATACCCTCGCCCGCGCGCTCCGCCTCCTGGGCCATCACGTCATCACCGACAATCATATTGGTGATTGGGGGACACAGTTTGGAAAATTGTTGGTGGGCTGGAAGAAACATCTAAACGCTGAAGCTCTCAAGTCCGATGCGATTTCGGAATTGGAACGGCTTTACAAGTTCATCGACGCCGCCGGTAAATCGGATCCGGCTGTTTTAGAGGAAGCCCGGCTCGAATTGGTCAAACTTCAGAATAGCGATTTTGAAAATCTTAAAATCTGGCGCGATATGATCGCGCTATCCGAAAAGCGGTTTGACGAGATTTATTCGCGCCTAGGAATCAAATTCGATTTCACCTATGGCGAGAGCTTCTACAATGACCGGTTGAAACCATTAGTGGATGAATTTCTTCAAAAGAATATCGCGCGCGAAAGCGAAGGCGCCATCGCGATCTTCTTTGACGACGATCCTCAATTAAAGGACAAACCGGCACTTATTCGCAAAAGCGACGGCGGGTTCAACTATTCAACTACAGACCTGGCAACGCTGGCGTTTCGGCTGGAAAAATGGAAACCGGACGAAATCATTTACGTGACAGATGGCCGGCAACAATTGCATTTTCACCAGATATTCACAGCGTTCCGCAAGTGGCAGACTGAATCAAAAACTAAACTTGCCCACGTTTGGTTCGGAGCGATCCTGGGCGAAGATGGCAAACCATTTAAAACCCGCAGCGGCGAAACGGTCAAACTGGCTGATTTGCTGGATGAAGCGGAAGAACGCGCTTTCAAGATCGTCACGGAGAAAAATCCGGATCTACCGGAATCGTCGCGTCGTGAAATCGCGAGGGTTGTCGGCATTGGCGCTGTGAAATACGCCGACCTCTTGCCGAATCGTCAGAGCGATTACGTTTTTAGTTGGGATAAAATGTTGGCGCTTAATGGAAACACCGCTCCCTATTTACAATACGCTTATGCGCGTATTCGGAGCATTTTCAGAAAACTGGATAAGCCATTTACTCCAGGAGTGAATCAGACCATCCGGCTGGCCACTCCCGAAGAAGCTAACCTGGCGAAGCATTTGTTGAACTTCGGCCTGACGCTGGAGGCCGTTGCGGAAGAGTACCGACCAAATTTCCTGTGCATTTACCTTTACGAGCTCGCCGGTAAATTTACGTCTTTTTATGAAAACTGCCCGGTCCTCAAAGCGGACAGCGAAACCCGAGACTCTCGGCTAGTCCTCTGCGATTTGACTGCCCGTGTATTGAAACAAGGCCTGGACGTGTTGGGAATTGAAACTGTGGAACAGATGTGAACAACGGTTCCGTCAATTGGCTATAATCAATTTCACGGCAGGGAAATATGTTTTTACCCGGTCCGGGTCGCGCGTTACCAGGGTCATTTTTTCTGCCTCTGCGTGCGCGCCTATCAGAAAATCACCAAGCGGAATCCGAGATAATGGCGCTTTACCTTCACGTTTCAAGCGTATGACATAAGTAAAATACGCCTTGGCGGCGGGAGCCGCCGATGAAATTGGCAAAGGCAATAATACCAGGCCCATTTTTTCCAGGTGCAACGGCAGTTGCTCTCGATCAACCGCTCGCACGCCTGCTTCCGCTACGACAATTGTGTTGACTGCCGCGCCACCGGTGTCGTTGGCATTTGCTATTTTTTCCTTAGCCCATTCGTGCCACGGGCTGTTAATGTCCCGCGCATCGACTATGACGCTCGTATCGAAGAGTGTCATCGAATTTCCTTTTTCAGATCATCCCAGGAAATCTCGAATCGTATTGGGCTCCTTTCTATTGCCTTCAGGATCTCCTCCCGCGTCATTCGCTTCTTTGGTTTCGGCGGCTCAACTCTACGGAGGACAATTAGATCGCGTGTTAACGTCTCAGCATGATAAACATCCTTAGGGTGAACAGCTGGAATTCTCAGACGCTTTTTTTCATCGGCTACAATCATAGTGGGAATTTCCCACCACAATGCGGGATGGTCAAGCTACTAATTTGATTCGCTGTACGAATATTTCTCGTCCTTAACTCAATCGCATCGGCATGACGACGTAGAGAAACGGCCCATTGATTTTAAGCACTCCCGGGCTCAGTTCGTCGATCAACTCAAAAAACACTTCGTCTTCGGCCAGTGCGTTCAGGGCATCTATGAGGTAACGAGGATTAAACGCGATGGCCATTTCTTTTCCTTTGTAGTTCACCGCGAGTGATTCGCGGGCCTCACCGACTTCAGGGGTGTTTGCTGTGATTGACAGGTTGTTTTTGCCAAAGCTGAGTTTCACTGAATTTGCCTTTTCACTGGTCATTATTTCAGCCCGGCGCAGCGCCTGCAAAAATTCCTCTCGAACGAGTGGAATCCGTTCTTTTGTTTCCGTCGGTATGACCTGCTTGTAATTCGGATAATTGCCCTCGATCAACTTGGTAATGAGCAATACGGAAAAGCCTTTCTCGTCTTTGAGCGCGAATGAAGCCTGGTTTTCGCCGAATTTGATTTCTGCTTCTCCTTTTTCCTGAAGCAACCTGTCCAACTCTGTCACGGCCTTGGCCGGAACAATAAATTCGCCGCTGCTTTTCTCCGAGATATCGGCTTCCTCATCCGCCAGGGCAAGGCGCCGGCCGTCGGTCGCCACCATTGTCATCTTGTTGTCTTTCAGGCTTAAGAAAATACCATTCAGGACATACCTCGACTCGTCCGTTGATACCGCAAATTTAGTTTTGCGCATCATCGCCTTGATGGTTTCCTGTTGGAGAGAAACCTTTTTGTCATCCTTAAACGTCGGAAGGGGAGGAAATTCATCGGCGCTCAAACCGTGAATTTTGTAATAGGACGGCCCACAGCGGATCACTGTCACATTTTTTTCGTCAGTCTCCAGCTCGATTTCGTTCCCATTCAATTCCTTCACGATGCCGAAAAGCTTTTTGACCGGCACGGTCGTTCCTCCGGCTTTGGTTACCTTGGCTTCGACTGCGCAAACCACTGAGACATCCAGGTCTGTAGCGGTAAACTCCACACGATCCTTTTCAGCGCGCAGCAAAACGTTCGAGAGGATCGGCAACGTTGTCCGACCGCCGACCACATTTTGCACCGCCTGGAGGCCCGTGAGAATCTGTTCCTTCGATATGGTAAGGTTCATGTTCGGTTAATAGTAAATTCTTTTTCTAAAAACACTCTTATTATTAAGGGCTGTGAATAAAGCAAACAACCCCGCCTGTCAAGGCTGGCACAGCGTTTCTCGCCATGTCAGCCTCTGTGCAACTCAAGGTAAAGAATTGAGGAAAAATGAAAAGTTAAAGTTGTTCGCAAAATTCGCACGCAATTCACAGAGAATTGGAAAACGATTCAGAGAGTTGTTGGTAAGGCTAATGGCGCCTTGAACGGGACCGTTGAATAATATCGGGAAGAGCAGCCGTTACATAGTCAACCTCTTCAGCAGAGGTTTCGCGACCGAGAGAAAAACGGACCAGAGAGTTGGCCAATTCGGCTTTTCCAACGGCTACGATAACGTGAGAGGGCTCCAGGGAGCCGGCCGAGCAAGCCGAGCCGCTGGAAGCACAGATACCTTCAACATCCAAACCCGCCAAAAGTGCTATGCTGTCGGAGCCGTTAACAGTAAAGGCGATAGTATTAGCGAGACAGCCTTGGCGAGGACTAACGATTTCGCAGCCGTCTATGGCAGCGACGCAGGAATACAATCGACCGACGAAGGGTTGCAAAAGAGAACCGTTAAAAACAGGGTTTTTAACAAATTTTTCCAACGCGGTGACGAGGCCCATCACAGCTGTGAGATTCTCTGTACCGGCGCGACGTTCATTTTCATGACTGCCGCCGAGCAAGAGCGGATCCGGATGGAGCGGGGATCTGACCCAGAGAAGCCCGGCGCCTTTCGGCCCGTGAAACTTGTGGGCACAGACGGAAACAAGATCAGCGTTAAATTGAGCGAGATTCTCAAACGGTTGCTTTCCGAACCATTGAACGGCATCGGTGTGAAAGGTTATACCGCGTCGTCGACAAATGCCGCCCAGCTCGGAAACAGGCTGAATCGTGCCAATTTCATTGTTGGCCGCCATGACAGATACCAGGACAGTATCCGGCCGAAGGGCGCGTTCCAAATCGACCGGGGAAACGCGGCCCGCCGAGTCCACAGGCAGGCGCGATACTTCGAATCCTTCACGAGTCTCAAGAAAATCGAAACAATTGAGCACAGCGTGATGTTCAACGGTGGACGTGATCAAGTGTTTACCCCGCGATTTCATCAGGCGGGCGGTTCCGAGAACGGCGAGATTATTGGATTCAGTGCCGCCGCTGGTAAAAATGATTTCGCTGGGCTTGACCCCGAGAAAGCGAGCGGCCCTGTCACGAGCGTCGTCCAAAAGCGCCCTGGCTCGCCGGCCAATGTGATGAACGCTCGAGGGGTTGCCCCAAATTTCGCCCAAAAACGGCAGCATCGCCTCGCGCACCGCTGGATCCAGCGGCGTGGTCGCATTGTAATCGAAATAAATTGAGCGCGGCATAGGCGGATTTCGCCAAAAGCCCCATTGACGAGGGCATTAAATTGTAGCAGTGAACGTGAATCCGCTCTAATCTAATTTCAGGCGAATTCGCATAATCATGGAAACCAAAGTAAAAATCTGCGGTATCACCAATCCCGCCGACGCGAAGGCTGCCGTCGACGCGGGTGCGGATGCCCTAGGCTTTATCTTTTACGAGAAGAGCCCGCGGTATGTTCGATTAGCGGACGCGGCGGCGATTTCGAAAGGATTGGCGCCATTTATCATGCGGGCAGGTGTATTCGTAAACGCGCCTGAAGAATTTGTGCTCTCTGCCATCAGGGAATGCGGGCTCACGTTGTTGCAGTTTCACGGGGACGAGGCGCCGGAATATTGCGCGCAGTTTGGACTGATGACCATGAAAGCGTTCCGCGTCCACGGCGCGGATACGCTGGAACAAATTCCACAATATGCGACCGACGCCTATTTGCTGGACGCCTATTCTTCAACCACATTGGGCGGCACCGGAGAAAGGTTCAACTGGGACCTGGCCGTCGAGGCGCACAAATTCGGCAAACCCATCTTTCTGGCCGGCGGCCTGACTCCGGAAAACGTAGCCGGCGCCATTCGAAAAGTACGGCCGTTTGGAGTGGACGTTTCCAGCGGCGTGGAATCAGGGCCCGGGAAAAAAGACCATGAAAAAATCAGGGCGTTTATCACCGCAGCCCGAACGGTATGAAAAACGATAAACACCGATGCCCGTGGCCAACGGATGAAATGTATATCCGCTACCACGACGAGGAATGGGGCGTACCCGTCCATGACGACCGGTTATTGTTTGAGTTTCTCATCCTGGAAGGAGCGCAGGCCGGCCTGAGCTGGCGGACGGTTTTGAACAAGCGCGAAAACTATCGGAAAGCATTCGATCAGTTCGACGCTGAGAAAATCGCCCGGTACAATCAGGCGAAAAGAGAAAAGCTGATGAACGACGCGGGAATCATCCGAAATCGGTTGAAAATTGAATCTGCGATTCAGAATGCCAGGGCGTTCCTAAAAGTGAGGGATGAATTCGGCAGTTTCGACGCGTACCAATGGCAATTTGTGGAGGGCAAGCCCATCATCAACCATCACAAAAGCATGAAAGACGTCCCGGCGCATACGAAAATTTCCGACGCCATGAGCAAGGACCTGCTTAAGCGCGGATTTAAATTTGTGGGTTCGACGATTTGTTACGCGCACATGCAGGCGGTGGGGATGGTGAATGACCATTTAGTAAGCTGCTTCAGGCATCGGGAACTATTGAAATAAGACTTTGCGCCTTCGCACCTTTGCGCGAAAATAGGCTTATGAGTTCAATTGCCGCGGAAACATTGCCGGATGCGCAGGGTCATTTTGGTCCCTATGGCGGGCGGTTCGTGCCCGAAACGTTGATGCATCCATTGATGGAATTGGAGGAGGAATATTTCCGCGCGCAACAGGACCCGGAATTTCAGCGCGAGCTTTCGTATTACCTCACAGAGTTTGTTGGACGCCCGACGCCGCTGTATTTTGCCGAGCGCCTGACGCGCGACCTGGGCGGCGCGAAAATATATCTTAAGCGCGAAGATCTGAATCATACCGGCGCCCATAAAATCAACAATGCGATGGGCCAAATCCTCCTGGCCAAACGGATGGGCAAAACGCGCATTATCGCCGAAACTGGAGCCGGCCAGCACGGCGTGGCCACGGCCACAGTCGCTGCGATGTTTGGCTTGAAGTGCGTGATTTATATGGGCGCGGTGGATTGTCGAAGGCAGGAGCTGAACGTGTATCGCATGAAAATGCTCGGCGCGGAAGTTGTGCCCGTCCAGGCCGGTCAAAAGACGCTCAAGGAAGCAGTCAATGAAGCGATGCGCGATTGGGTCACGAACGTTCGCAGCACTCATTATATTCTCGGGACAGCCTACGGCGCGCATCCGTACCCCGTGATGGTCCGCAATTTTCAACGCGTGATTGGAGACGAGGCGCGGGCGCAAATTCTGGAAAAGGAGGAATGCCTGCCGGATTTGCTGATTGCCTGCGTGGGTGGCGGGTCAAACGCCATCGGGTTGTTTTATCCATTCCTCGAGGACAAGCCTGTGAAGATGGTGGGAGTGGAAGCCGGCGGCCTGGGGATCAAACCGGAGCGTCATGCGGCGCGGTTTCAGGGCGGTTCGCTCGGTGTCTTGCAAGGCACTCGCAGTTACATTTTGCAGGATAAACACGGCCAGATTCAGCTCACGCACAGCGTTAGCGCGGGCCTGGATTACGCTGCCGTGGGCCCGGAACACGCATTCCTGCGCGACGAAAACCGCGTGGAATACACCTATGCTACCGATGACGACGCTCTCAAGGCCTTCATGAAACTGGCGCGGCTGGAAGGAATCATACCGGCCTTGGAAAGCTCCCACGCCGTGGCTGAAGTTATCAAGCGCGCTCCGAAGATGAAGAAGGATTCGCTCATTATCGTGAACCTTTCAGGGCGCGGCGATAAGGACGTGGCCCAGGCAGCGGAGAAGCTTAAGTTGCAAATGCCGGAGTGAAGGTGAAATCAACATTCGCCTTTCGCCTTTCCGCCCTAATGGGCTTTCTCGCTGTGGCTTTGGGAGCGTTCGGCGCACACGGCATGAAGGCAATTCTTGCTCAGAATGGCACCACAGCGATTTGGGAAAAGGCGGCATTTTATCATTTTATCCACGCGGTCATGCTCTTTGTTGTGGCGGGCCGAAAACCGTTTCAAGCCGGACCGTGGTGGTGTTTCCTGGCTGGCATATTTTTCTTCTCTGGTTCGCTGTATTTGCTGGCGGCTACGAATGTTCTTTGGCTCGGCGCGGTTACGCCTATAGGTGGTGTATGCTTCCTGGCCGGGTGGGCGTGGCTGTTTTTCAAGCCTGGGGTGCCGAAGGATTGAAGCTTGAAAATGCGGTCTTCACAGATAGGCTGTAACTGATTGATTCAGGAAAACCATTTCTTACCAGCGGCGGCTGCCAGGGCTTTGAGACTGGGGCGGGTGTTTTTCGCACTTTATTTGACGGTTTTGGCCATTCAGAAAGGTAGTGCGCAAACATCGAATGAAGTCGAAACGGCCTCCACAAAGCATGTGTTGATGATATTCAGCGAGGCCAGGGACTTGCCCGGAAACGTATTGATGGAACAGGGCGTCAAGCAGGAACTGCTGGCGGGCTCGACCGACAACGTTGAATTCTTCACCGAAAGTCTCGACACCAGCCGATTTCCCAATCCTGAATATTTTCAAATTTTTGGAGATTATATCCGGAACAAATATTCGGGACAGAAATTGGACCTGGTCATGATGTTCATGGCCCGGAACCTCGCGCTGGCCCGCGCCATGAATACGGCCCTGGCGACCAATATACCTTCAGTCTACGTGGAACTGAATGACCTGGATGATTCGCTTTCGTCGACCGGCCGGCCTTACACCGGGATATTTCAATGGCCCGATATTCGGGGAACGTTGAAATTCATCTTCCGGTTGCAGCCTGAGACGCGCCGGGTTGTCGTCATGGGTGGCGTATCTGCGAACGACCAGAAGACATTAGGACAAATCGCGGACGTGGCGCGAACCGTGGACGGCATAAAATTCGAATTTTGGACGAATCAGCCCGTGGACGAGTTGTGCCGGACTGCGCATAAACTGAGCGCAGGCACGGTCATCATGCTGGCCGCCTGGCAGCGTGACGCGGCGGGCCAGCCCTTTAATACGATCGAAGTAGCCCAATTGCTGGCGCCACGGGCAGGCGTGCCGATCTATGTGTTGGGCGAGGGTTCCATCGGCACCGGCGCGCTGGGAGGAAGTGTGGTGAATTTCGACGCACTTGGGGAAGAAGCGGGCAAGCTGGCCTTGTCCGCGCTGAACGGCAAGCCTGTGAGCCAAATCCCGATTGAAGTGCGGACCAATGGGACGCCGATGGTGGATTGGCGGGTGTTGGAGAAATGGCACATCAAGCAAAGCCGATTGCCAGTGGGTTGCGAGATACGTTACCAGCCTCAATCGTTGTGGGAAGAGCATAAAAAATTAATCGTGTTCGTAGGGGCAGGTCTGCTCGCCCAGGCCATCACGATTGTAGCGCTGCTGATTCAACGCAGGCGGCATCGCCGGGTCCAGGCGCAGGTCGAACGGCAGCGCACTGAGCTGGCCCACGTCTCACGGGTGTCAACCATGGGCCAGCTCGCTTCGGCTCTCACTCACGAACTCAACCAGCCGCTGGGCGCAATTTTGAGAAATGCCGAAGCCGCGGAACTTTTTCTCCAGAGCACCCCCCCGAATTTTGAAGAAGTGCGCGCGATCCTTACCGACATCCGGAGAGACGATAAACGCGCGGGAAACGTGATTGACCGGATGCGATCCCTTTATCAGCGCCGAAGCCTGGTGCTGGGTCCGCTGGACTTGAGCGACCTGGTCACAGACACCGTGGCCCTGACGCAGACCGATGCGGCGGCCCGGCACGTGAAAGTGAACGCGGAACTGCCGCAACAGTTGCCCTCGGCGCACGGTGATCGCGTGCATCTGCAACAGGTGTTGTTGAACCTCATTCTGAACGGAATGGATGCGATGACTGCAGTGCCGAAAGCCCGGCGAGTGCTGACCATCCGGGTGTCGGAAACAAAAAACGGAAATCTCCGGGTGGCCGTAATTGATCACGGTACCGGGATAGCGCCAGAGGACGCAGTCCGCGTTTTTGAGCCTTTTTTCACAACAAAAATGAACGGCATGGGCATGGGGCTGGCGATTTCACAGACGATCATCGAGGCGCATGGAGGGGATATCTGGGTAGAGAGCAAAGGGACCGACGGGACGACGTTTACATTTATTCTGCCGCCGACGGGGCGGCCCAGGGTTAAAGATGGCGACTTGCCGGAAAACATTTGAGGCGTAGAATTTGATTGCGATGCCTACCACACCCCGCGACTCAGCCGCTGTATTTGTCATCGATGACGATGCGTCTTTTCTAAAGTCGGTATCCCGGCTTCTGAGTGCCGTTGGCTACCGGGTCCAGTCATTTGGTTCGGCGGAGACGTTTCTGGGCCAGCTTTCGGCTGAAATGGCGGGTTGCATCGTGGCCGATTTGCAAATGCCCGGGATGGACGGGTTAAAGCTGCAGCAGGCGCTGGCGAAAACAAGCAATCCGCTACCCATTATTTTTCTGACCGGCCAGGGCGACATCCCGACGTCTGTCAGCGCGATGCGCAGCGGCGCCGAGGATTTTCTGACCAAGCGCGCCCCCAAAGAAGATTTGATGGCGGCGATCGAACGGGCGTTGGAACGCGACCGGGTGGAGCGGCAGGAACGCGGTCGCATGAAAGATTTGCGCCATCGCTTTGACGATCTGAGCGAGCGCGAACTGGAAGTCCTGGGCCACGTTGTGCGAGGCAAGATGAACAAGGAAATCGCCGCTGACCTGAACATCAATGAACGGACCGTCAAGCTGCACCGAACCAATATTACCAGGAAATTAAGGGTGCACTCCGTCGCAGAACTGACGCGTCTGGCCGACGAGGCGAGGCTTTTTCAACAGGCTGGTAGCCGCTCACAGCAATCCGGAGGCCCGGGAGACCTGCCCTAAAGGGCAGTGGTTAAAGACACTTGCTTCAGGTAATGTTGTTGCTGCCGTCCGTCCAATGGCGTTGCTTCCGGTATGCTCAACTCTCAACTGGAAGGCGGACGGCAATTTCTTCCCCTTTGGGCAGTTGTTCAATTCATTGCGCGTCCATATGTTGGTGCAATGACGAATAGCGTTACAGTTCAGAAGGCAGATCGATCTTCAGAAAGTACTGAACTCGTGACCTGTAAATGCCCCGCTTGCGGAATGTTTTCCTGGCACAAGAGCCAATCCACAGAACGGAGGGTTTGCCCTTTCTGCTCCAGCTCCCAGCCAGATTATTTAACAAAAATCGTCGGTGAATCTGTGACGAAGTGCGAGAGACCCAATGGAGAAATCCGGTTCTTTTCCGCCACGCAGGATTCGGGACACGCGGGTGAATGCGATCATGTCTCGCCGTTTGTACTGGAGTTTTTCATGGTCCAGGGAAGCGGATTCCGCTGCATGGCCTACCGCAACCAGGATGGCAAATGGCGTGGAGCTTTTGACGACGAGGTATTGCCCGGCGCGATCCGCGTTCTAGCATAAACTTTTCAATTCAACGGATGTCGGTGACGTTTGCACCAAATCAGAAAGAGGCCGGACCGCTAGGTCCGGCCTCTCATAGTGATGAGGTTTATACGCCGTCACTCCGGCGCTCAGAAGGGCGACATGGCCTGTTTTGGGGGTCGCTGTCCCGGCCACGCCGCGAGCAAAACCTCTCTGCCAACCCTAAACGGACAGCGAAATTCAAACATCTACCTAATAGACCGTTCAGGGATTAAAACCGAATGAACGGCATATTAAAAATTGTTCACAATTTTTTCCGTTAGTGTGCCGGCGCGAGCTGGTACTTTTGCAATCTGGCCCTGATGGATTCTTCCAGCTCGGTATTGTTTCCGGCCCTTGCCAACACCAAAGCCTGCTGCAAATTCTCGATGGCTTCAGCCGTTTTTCCCTGGCTGGCCAGTGTAATTCCTAGATTATTGTAAGAAGAAGCGTCATTGGGATTCAATTGAATGGCCCGGTTGAAGCATTCGACGGCGTCGTCCAGCTTGCTCTGCCTTGCCAGAATGACGCCCAGGTTATTGAGGGTATTTGGATCATCGGGCTTGAGGGCAATGGCCTGCTGATAGTAATCGGCGGCGGCGCTGGTATCGCCCTGCGCCGCCAGGGCGCCGCCAAGGTCATTCAGGGCATCAAGGTAATGAGGTTTGAGCTGAATCGCCGATTCATATTGTTCAATGGCCTGGTCCAATTTTCCCTGCCTGGCCAGAATCAACCCCAAATTGCAATGCGCTTCGGCAAAGTCCGGATTGATCTGAAGGGCCTGCTCGTAACTGGCGGTTGCGCCGTCGTAGTCGGCGTGAGCGGCGTAGATATTGCCCAGGTTATAGCAGGTGTCGGCGTCTTCGGGATTTAGTTGCAGCGCGTGATCCAGGCCCTGCACGGCATCGTTCACTTTGCCCTGGCTGGCGAGGGCCACGCTTAAATTGTTGAGAGCCCCGACGTTATCAGGTTCGAGTTGGAGCGCCTGGTGAAAATCCTGAATGGCCGCATCCAGTTTCCCCTGTGTGATAAGCACTTTGCCGAGATTATTAATGGATTTTGCGTCCTGAGGATTATATCGGAGCGCCTGGTCAAATTGTTCGACGGCAGCCTTGGCGTTTCCCTGGTACGCAAGCGCGATGCCTAAATTGCAATGCGCGATATGACTCTGGGGCCAGAGCGAAAGCGTCCGCGTCCAAATTGAAATGCTGTTCTTCCAGTAGCCAGTCTGGACATATGCGACAGCTGAAAGCACGAGCAGGACAATTCCCGCGGTGCAGGCCAATACAATTCTTCGGAAGGGCAAAGACCGCAAGAGTTCCGCCATGCCCCATGCGATGAGAATCAGCAAACCAATCTGTGGGAGATAAGTATAACGGTCCGCGCGCGATTGGTCGCCGGTCTGCATGATATCTATGACCGGCAAAAACAGGATTAAATACCAAAGCCAGCCGGCCAGGAAGTAAGGATGTTTTCGCCGCGCCAGCACAGCGCCAGCGGAAATTCCCAACAATACCAGGAGGGACAAACAAAGCTTCAGTATCGGTAATTGGCCGGGAGGACGGGGATAGAGCAGGGCCAGTCCCGCCGGATAAATCATGTGCCCCAAATAATCCATATAAGCCATGAGCGCATTGCCCAGCCGCCAGGGCCATGAAAAATGGTGAACCGCAAGGACGACGTGCCTTTGGGTCAATAATGTTACAGCGCAGCCTGCGGCGCTAAGCAAAAAGAATGGCCATTTTTCCAGGAGCAAGATCAGAAAAGAGAAAGTTTTAAACCGTTCAAGTGGCCAAAAGTCCAGAAGCAGTAAAACGACAGGCAGCGTGACGATCATTGACTTGGACAAAAGTCCTAGAAGGAAAAAAACCAATGCCCAATAGTAAAGAGCCGGCCAATGACTTGGATCGACGACGGCAATCACAGATGAGGGTTTTGAGGGGGGCGGCTGGTTTCGGACGTGGCGAATCCATGTCCAAAGCGCCAGCATAAAGAATAAACCGCTCAACACGTCCTTGCGCTCGGCGACCCACGCGACCGATTCTACACGGAGGGGATGCACGGCGAATGCTGCCGCGACAAATGCACTGCGCCAGAACGAGCGGCTCATTTCCTGGAGGACCAGAAATAGAAAAATCGCCGTCGCCGCGTGGAGCAGAACATTGGTCAGGTGATGGCCGCCCGCATGAGGTCCGTAAAGCTGCCAGTCCAGCATGTGCGAGATGTCGGTGATGGGAAACCAGGAATCCCGGCCGCTATTTTGGGTAAACACACGGCCAATCTCGTGCAGGTCCAGTCCCCGCGTGACAGCAGGGTTTTCGTACACGATGGCATCATCGTCGTAATTGATGAAGTCGAAGCGAACGGTCTGGCCAAAAACGATCCAAACGGCGAGGGCGAGAAGCAGGCAAACTGCGGTAGATTTCCAGATAGCATGGGAGCGCGCCTTCCCTCCGGACGCATATTGGTCCCGGACAGTTGGAGCAGCATCCCCGGCCGTCATGGCGTCGCTTCAATATTGATGCCGAGGCGGTCGAGCGTGCTGCCTTCCTGGGAATAGAGATTCGCCAGGGATTCTTCGTAGTTGGCCAGCGCGCGGATTTCCTGGCCGCGCGCCACCGTCAGGTTATTCTGGTACGTCAACACTTCAAAGGTAGTGGCTTTGCCCACGGCGTAAGTCTTGAGCTCGGCATCGAGCGCGGCTTCAGCGTAAATGCGGGCCTGTCGCGTCGCATCCACACTTTCGTAGTCCGATTGGGCGGTCTTTACGGCGTTATCAATCGCCACCATGATGCTTTGCTCGAGTTGTTTGAGAGTGAGGATTTTTTGTTGCCAGGTGACTTTGTCAGATTTGAAGACATTGCGAGCGCTGGCATTTGCCAATGGAACGGTCAATTCGGCGCCGTACTTGTAATAAGGAGCGCTGCCTTGCCTCAGTTGGGTCCAAGAATCATTGTAACCGCCAACAGGCTTTGGGCCGGTGCCGCTCCAGCCGTAGGAGCCGATAAGATCGAGTTCTGGATAAAGCTGATTGCGATCGAACTTGAGCGTAATGCCCGCGGCTTCGACATCCAATCGGCCTTGGATCAAGTCGGGCCGTTCGCTCAAACCCCGGCCCCAGCTGTCCTGGAGGTCGAACAGAACCAGGGGCGCTGAGAGAGTTTCCTTTGGCTGAATATCCGTGGCGTGCCAGGCTGAATAGTTATCTGTAATCAGGGTCTTCAAAGCGTTCTGGTCGGTCTCGAGAGCGCTTTGCGCGGTGATGAGGCTGGCCTGGTTTTGAGCAACTTGCGAGTTGTCCTGTTCTACGCTCAATTGGGCAACCGTGCCAATGGTCAGCCGCTGCTGGTCCTGGTCCAGCTGGGTCTGGGAAAGATCGAGGGCCTCCTGCTGGACTTTCAGGAACTCCAGCGCATAAATCAATTCGTAATAGGCATTCTCCACCGAGGTCACGCTGGCAATAACCTGCTTGCGAAAGTCCTGCTGATCGTATCTCAGCGTGTTTTTATCCAGGAGAATGGTCATCCGGAGCTTGTCAATCCAAGCGCCTTTAAGTAACGGTTGCGTTAGTTGAATCCCGACCTGGCCGCCGCTTTCCGTCGTCTCAACTGGTCCATTTGTCGTGAAATCCAAAAAATGTGATTTATTAATGTCGGCGGTCAGATCGTATTGCAATCCGGTGAATGGCAACGAACCTTTGAGTTCGGAGCTGAAATCGTTCTCTTTAGTTGTTTCGTTCGGCAAAGTGATCCCTTCAAGAATGCCGCCCGACTGAACGTCAAAAGTATGTGTGCCAGAGACGTTGAAGGCGGGGTCATAAGCCGCGCCGTAACCGGCGCGCAGGTTATAAAGCGCCAGTGCCGGATTATAACGATGGATTTGTACGTCCAGGTTGTGCTTGAGAGTCTCAGCAATGCAATCCTGCAACGACATCAGGCGGCCGTTGGGCACGACGTTGGTGGCCTCCAGGCTGGGATTGGTCTGCGCCCCGGCTGAGACCGCGAGCAGGAGACACAGGAAGGCTGCGCCAAAGTGTTTCATGAGCGGAAAGTATTGCGTCTTTGCGCAATCTTCGTCAACTCAAGACGTCTCTGGTAACCGGGCGGTTACCAGGCCAACTCTTTATTTTGCCGGGACGGCTTCGATTCTGGCGTTCGTCTCCAAAAAGTCCATGACCTTCTCGTGCAGCGCCTGGTCGTAAAGTTCGTGAACCGCATCGCGCTTTTGCAAATCCTTCAAGAGTTGATCGATCGGGATTTGGTGCGTCGCGGAGATCAGCCTGGCCTGGTTCAAAGCGTCCTCCTGGGTGACGTTGATCTTTTCCTTTTCGGCGATGCGCTGGACCAAAAATGAGAGCCGGACGCGTTCTTTGGCATTCTCCGCGGCGCTCGAGTAAATGGCGTCTTTCTGTTCCTCGATCATTTCGCGGGAAATACCGCGCCGGGTATTGTCGCGGACAATGTCATAGACGACATTTCGCGTGACGTTAGCCACCGGCGTTTCCGGCAGCTCAAACTGGGCGCGTTCGAGCAAGGACTTCACAACCTGCCCGCGGACAGACCGTGACTGGGAGTATTTCAGCTCCTTTTCGAGGTCAACCCGCACGCCGGCGCGCAGTTTATCAAGGTTCTCCGCGCCGTATTTTTTCGCAAATTCATCGTCAATGGGAGGCAGGATCTTTTCTTTCACCTCGAGAATTTCGACTTCGAAAACTCCCTTTTTGTTTTGCAGTTCTTTGGTGACGAAATCCGCCGGGAAATCCACATTTACTGTCCGTTTATCCCCGGCTTTGGCCCCGGTCATTTGGGCGGCAAAACCCTCGATGAAGGCGTTGGGCTCGATATCGAGCCAGAAATTCTTCTTTTCCGTCAAACCGCGCGCCGTTGGGGCGGTATCGGTGATGGGCTTGCCGTCGGATGTGCCGGTGTAATTGACCACAGCGATATCGCCCATGCGCAGCTCGCGCTGCACGGTTTCGAATTTCACATGCTGCTGCGCCAGCATTTTGAGCGCGCGTTCCACGTCCTCGTCCGTCACGGTTTTTTCTTCACGTTTGGCGGGCACGCCTTTGTATTCGGGCAGCTCAAATTCCGGCGCGGTTTCGACCGTGGCGGCAAATTGCAGGTTTTGGCCGCGGCCGAACGTGATTTCTTCGATGTCCGGGTAGCCGATGACGTTCAGCTTCTTCTCTTCAAGGGCTTTGCGGTAGTTTTCTCCGATCAATTTGCGCTTGGCCTCGTCGGTGATTTCGGCGTTGTATTTTTTTACGACAAGATCGCGCGGCGCTTTGCCGGGGCGAAAGCCCGGCAGCGAGGCCTGCTTTTGAAATTCCTTTGTTACGGAGTCAAAGACGTCATCCACGGCCTTTGCTTCCACTTCCACCCGCATCAATTTTTTGCACGGGGCCAGATTTTCAACGGAAATATTCACAATAAATTCTCGTCAAACGAGCCGTGCAAGATAACAGAAGCACCGTGATAGCGTCAATGGCGGGAATGTAACAACTTTTGGGCAGGAGCGCAGACATTCCAACAGGTCGTTCGACGTCCCTTTGGTAGGGCGGAAGTGCCCTTCCGCCAGGGCACGCGCCCCCGGCGCGCGCCATTCAATCCGCGGCGGCGCCACATTGAGAGCCCAACCCTTAACGCGCCGCCACGGCGGCTGGCTTGGCTTCCACTACGGATTTCATTTTAGCCAGGCCTTTTTCGAATTGGCACCCGATCATTTTGTCGCAGTTCAGAAACAAGCCGAACAATTTACCGGGAAAATTGCATTTCCCGGACATGGACCAGGTGACGACGGTGCCGGAGGCGCTGGATTTGAACGCGAACTCGGCGGTGTTTGTGGCGGCCATGGGTTTCACAAAGTCGAGTCGCAGGCCCACCAACTCATTGGGCGTGCTTTCGGTGATGGTATTGCGCCCCGCGCCAATTTTATTGTTGCCGGCCCATGAGTAACTGGCGCCCACTCCGGAAGGCGGGCCGTCGTAGGTCATTTTGCAATTGGGGTCCAGCGGGGCCCAGGGATTCCAAGCCTCCCAATTGTGGAGTTCGTTGACATGTGGAAAAACTTGTTCTGCCGGCGCGTTGATCCTGATCTGGCGCGAAACGCCAAATTCGTTTGATTGACCGAGGATGACGACGAGTAGAATGATGGTGATAAACGCGAGTGCGAGGAGGATAGGAAGCATATGATTACCTTTCTCTTTGGTTTAGTTGAGCAGACCGGAAAATTTGTTTCGTGCATTCCACAGGAGGAACAGCGCGCACACGATGATGATGTCCAGCATCGGATTCTTCGTGAGATGTGCCGGATTGTCTACCAGCACGGTAAACGCGATGATGTTGATGATAACCGGCCCGAGCAGGAGCAGGCCAATGTTGCGCAGGCGCGGCACGAGGACGACCAGGCCGCCGATGAACTCGAACATTTTCACAAACTTTACGTAGCCGGTCGGGACAAACGCGGCCATAAAGTGGGCGATCGGTGTGCCTTCAGGCATTTTAGGAAAGGGTACCAGGTTAAGCAGCACCGGGATGCTGGCCGCCAGGAAGCAGAGCCCCAGAAGGGTACCGGCAATGGTTGGGAGATATTTCATAAATAATAATAGAGTTATGAGTTTCAATAACAGTGAGTCGCAATCCCTAAGCCGTGTCAACCCGGGATTTCCGCTTCAACGAGTTTCGCCAAAAGCGCCAGCGATTCCTGCCAGCCGAGATAGCAGGCCTCAGCGGGAATGATGTCAGGAATGCCTTCCTGGACCACATTCAGGTCGGTGCCGCAGAAAACTTGTTTCAGGGTAATGGTCGTTTGCATTTCACCGGCCATTTTCGGATCGTCGAATTTATTCGAGTACCGAATACGCTCATGCGGTTTGAGTTCGAGATACGTCCCACCGAAAGAATGGCTCTGGCCGTTCCCAAAATTCGTAAACGACATTTGGTAACCGCCGCCTACGTGGGGGTCGATCCGGTGGACTTTGCCGGTGAACCCGTTTGGTGGCAGCCATTTGGCCATGGCATCGGCATCCAGAAAGGGCGATAAATTTTCTCCGGCGAGGCGCGGAGCACTCGATGTAAGCGGATGGTATTTGGCATATTCTCTTTTGGTTATCGTTTTTGTTTATATTGTCGTTTCATAGGTAAGACGAACCGATTAGGGCGGAAAGGACAAATATTTCGGTTTTCTTCCAGTGTGTTTATCTATCAGATGGAAGGGGCATTGTCGTCTCCGCCATCGGACGCAGGGCCTATACGGATATTGGATCGAGGCTACCTTGCGCCGCTGAGCCAAGTCGCGTGCAAGCACCGAATCTTGATCTCTATCCGTCCGTTCCGATGCGTTTTGGACGCGGAAAAAGGACAGATGGGATGAACGGGAAGGGATGGGAGCGAAAATGCCTTGTATTTGCGATTTTGGCAGGAGGCTTTGGGAGGGGAACTGTCCCCCCACCAAGAGGGATTGTTTGGAACAATTGAATTGTTCTGTGTCTGCGTAACGTATTATGGCCATGATTCTTGTGACGGAATTGAATTGTCCATTGCATTTTGCCCGGAGACAGTTCGGTGCGGGCCATTGAAGCGTTGAAACGGATTGGTCGCGCGAAGGCCGCGAAGAATGCGAAGGGTCTGATCCAAAAGCGCGCAGAGAACATAAGAACTCTATTTTTCCGACATCCTGTTCCAAGCCGCGTGCGGGCAAAAGCACGAAACACGTGAAAGATACGGAGTACGAAGATGATGCCTCTTAGCCCGCGTCGAGGACGATGACGATGACGAAGAGGATGACCAAACTTCGCCAAGGCTTCCACCGTTGCCGTTGCGGCTTCCTCGTTCGCCAAGCCTACGGCGGACGGGATGGCGGACAGGACGATGGGCAGGCGATGGTTCCCCCTGGCCCTGTGAAACAGGCGATGGGCTCGGTTAGGTACACTGCCGGTGATAGTATCCTTCACAGTGGCATTTTCTCACGCGTTAGCGACGTGTTCAACCGGTTTATTTGCCACCTTTTGACACTTTTTAGAACCTTTTGGAACCCTCCTACGCGCAAGGCTACGGTGGGCTTGCCCGCCTTCGAGAATCGGGGAAAAACGGAAGCGCAGGCGCACAAAATGCTTGCAAAATCTTGGAGCGTGTGTAGAATCGTCTGCAACAGCAGCTGTCGTGGGTAATGTAATAGATCCGGGCGGAAAATATTAGATAATAGCCTCCGAACACGATTTGTCTGTATGCGCCATAACCTCTCAATTCGAACTCGAACCGCAAAATTTCTATTTGCCTTCCTGGTTTCCATACTGTCATGGCAATACACACCGCAGGCGGCTCAAGTCCTGCCAAACCGTGTCCCCGGCGCCGTTAACAGATTGCATTTAAGGGCGTCTGGTCAACTGCCCAATGCTACGCCCATCAACCTGGTCATCGGGCTTCCGTGGCGTAATCGCGAGGCTCTGACCAACTTGCTTCAGGACCTTTACAATCCGGCCAGCCCGAATTTCCATCACTATCTGACGCCAAAGCAATTTGCGGATGAATTCGGACCCTCGACAAATGATTACGAAACGCTCACCGTGTATGTTCAGGGCCAGGGCTTTACGGTTACGCATCGTCATCCCAATCGAATGCTATTGGATGTCAGGGGACCGGCTTCGGCGGTGGAAACCATGTTGCACGTGCATTTGCTCACATATCGGCATCCGACCGAATCGCGAAACTTCTATGCGCCAGATGCCGCTCCGTCTCTTGATTCACCTGTACCGGTGCTGGATATCAACGGACTGGACAATTATTCGACGCCCTCATCCTATGTCCACAGCGACACCAATTTTCCGTCGGGTGCCGACGGACCGATTCCTTACGGCGGGTCAGGACCTCTCGGCTACTATTCGGGCTACGATTTTCGCGACGCTTATTTTCCGCATGTTACGTTGACTGGCGCCGGGCAGACGGTCGGTCTATTTGAGATGGACGGTTATTATACCAACGACGTCATCAACTACGAGCAACAGGCCGGCCTGCCGAATGTGCCGTTACAAAACGTTTACCTCGATTCCATCACAGCCAATGTTCCTGGACCGAACAATCTTGAAGTATCGCTCGATATTGACCTGGCCATAGCGATGGCGCCGGGATTAACGAGCATAATTATCTATCACGGGACCAATAGTGCAGACATTTTAAACCGAATGGCTACCGACGACCTGGCCAAGCAATTGAGTTCTTCATGGAAACCGTTCGACGCTTCAGCGCTCACCGACCAGGCTTTGCAGGAACTGATGGCGCAGGGCCAGTCCATGTTCCAGGCTTCCGGCGACAGTGGCGCGCAGCCTTCCCTGGACATCAGCCAGCCGAGTAGTCCGTATGAAACGCTCGTGGGCGGGACAACGCTGACCACTACCGGTCCAAAGGGTTCGTGGGTTTCGGATTCGGTATGGAATCCCAGCGCCGGATCGGCCAGCGGCGGAGGTATCAGCACAGTTTATCCCATTCCTGATTGGCAAACCAATGTGAGCATGGCCGGCAACCAGGGTTCGTCATCCTATCGAAATTCGCCTGACGTCTCGCTGGTGGCAAATATGGTCAACGTAATCGCAAACAACGGACTTGGCTTTCGCGCTTTTGGGACCAGTTGTGCCGCGCCGCTGTGGGCGGGCATAACCGCCTTGATCAACCAAAAAGCCGCCCAAAACGGTCTTCCACCCGTAGGCTTCCTGAATCCTGCCTTGTATGGCATCGGGCTGAGTTCGTACTACCATTCCTGTTTCCATGACGTCACCGTGGGCAACAGTTTTACGCCCACAAGTCCCACCGAGTTTTCCGCGGCGCCGGGCTACGATCTCTGCACCGGGTGGGGCTCGCCCAATGGTGAAAGCCTCATTGACGCTCTCATGCCCACGTTGACGATAGCGTCGTCGGCAAATCAAATAGTCATTTCGTGGCCGGTCATTTGGACGAACGCGGTATTGCAGCAGAGCTGGAACCTGTCGCCGGTCCAGTGGAACGCCGTGACGAATGCGATCTCTGTAGTCAAGGATGTGAACCAGGTCATCGTCACGCCGGCGACGGGCACGAACGATTTCTTCCGGCTGGCATTGCCGTAAAGGCGGAGGCAGCTTCACTTGTAATCTATTGCGGGAGCGTTATGCTCGCCATGTGAGCGCTGCCGAATTGTCCCTGGTGCCCATCACCGACGTCGCTTTAGCCTGCAATTGGGTACGGCAATACTATGCCTTCGAATCTCTTCCTTTCAACGCAACCGTCGAGGCAGCTGTGGCGCGGTTGCTGGAATCTTCACGATTTGGCTGGTTCTTCGAGTTGACTCGGGATCGAGAAGCCATCGGCTATGCTGTTCTTACCCGGGCCTTTGACCATGAGATTGGCGGCGAATACGGTATTCTGACCGACTTCTTTCTTCTTGAGCCGTACCGCCGGCAAGGACGCGGTTCTCGGGCCTTGGAATTGATCGAGGAATTTGCCAGATCCCATGGATTTCGGGACCTGCAACTTTACGTGCTCGAACATAATGCCGCGGTTCGAGGATTCTATAAACGTCATGGATTTCGGGAATTTGCCGACCGGCGCCCGATGACCAAATCTATCCGTCATCACTAACCGATTGGATTTTACGATCGGTTGGGAAGATCTTTTTTATAATCCGAATGAAAGCCGCGCTACTCCGATCGAAGTTGGTTGGAATATTTTTCACAATCATGATTTTGCATTCGAAGCAGAAAAATACGTCCACACTCTTGTCGCCTTGTGAAAACGTGAAAACTACCGAGGGCTCAGGAAAACAATTTTTCTGCCAAAGCCCTGAAGGATAGCTATTTTTGTCCAACAATAGTTTACTCAACTGCGTTGCCAGATTGGTTGAGACCAGAATTGGCTGGCCTGTTTTTAAGGAAAAATCCGTGAAATCGAATTTGGCTTTCCGTCCCTGCTCATGTTCTTCCTCTTCCACCGAACCCAAAGTCCTCCATGCCTTCACGGAATCCGCATTCGCAATAACAGCAGCATTGGCGCTCCCGCCGAAGACGTTGGTTATGCTGGTGTTGTCGTTCGCAGAGCATCCAATAACAATCAAAAACATTGCGGCGAGGAAAATAAGGCAGGACTTCCTAATTCGTTGGTTGTTCATGGTCAAATCGAATTTCCCGGTCATTTCCGCGATTATCTTATGAACACTGGGATTGGCAACCTGTTTCACACGAGCAGCGACAGCAATTTTCCATTTTTTCCTTTCTCCTTCTAACTTGTTCTGTCTTTCTGGCATCGAATGAACGCGGCGAATAAATCTCCTTCTTTGCATTCGCGTCCGCCTTTGGAGCGGATGTTGCGGATTCATCAGGCATTGCAGACCGGCAACTTCCCAAACGCCTCGAAGCTTGCGCAGGAAATCGAAGTGGCCCCCAAGACGATTCACCGGGACATGGAATTCATGCGGGACCGGATGAACCTGCCCATCGAATTTGACGCATCGCGCAACGGTTATTTCTACGACGGCGAGGTCAGCGCCTTTCCCACGCTTCAAATCACCGAAGGCGAGCTGTTTGCCCTTGTCGTGGCTGAAAAAGCGCTGCAACAGTATCGTGGCACTAGTTTTGAGCGGCCGCTTCTCTCAGCAATCAAAAAAATGGAGCAGTCCCTGCCGGACACCATCTCGCTCAACCTCGCCGACGTGGGCCGTGCGATTTCTTTTCGCACGAGCGTCGAGCCTATTTTGGATTTGAAAATTTTCGATACCCTGGCCCGGGCGGTGGCCGAGCACCGCCAGCTCGAGCTGGATTATCGCAAGCCCGGGTCGAAAGGACCTGAGACACGCACGGTAGACCCGTATCACCTGGCCAATGTGAACGGTGAATGGTTTTTGTTTGCGTTCGACCATAAACGCAAGGACATCCGTAAATTCGCGCCGAGTCGCATCCGGGCCATCAAGCCTACCGGCAAGATGTTCGAACGATCCGGCAAATTCTCGCTGGAAAAGCAATTACGCGACAGCTTCGGCGTTCATTCCGGCCAGGGCCAATTCGACGTCGTGATCGTGTTCAACCCCCGTGCCGCTGACTACATCCGCGAAAAGAAATGGCACGATTCACAGCAACTGCGCGAACTGAAAAACGGCAAAGTGGAACTGAAGCTGAAACTGTCGAGCCTTGTCGAGATTGAACGCTGGATTTTAAGCTGGGGCGGCGACGCCAAAGTCATTAAGCCCCGGGAACTGGCGGACGCAGTGCGCCATTCAGCGGAAAAGATTCTGCAACCGCGATAGTGGCAGGCATTGCATGGCCAAGTTTCGGGTAGTGGTCCGATGCCGAAATGTGGGACAAAGGCCAAACCTATACCAGGTTCTGGAGAACAGGAAGATAAGCGCCAACGGCGCGGCTTATGGTTGGTTTGGAAGACGTCGCCGGAGCTAATGGTTGCTTGACAAACAACGTTTCTAATGTTTCGTTAAGCCAGCCAGACTGATTTATGTATTTCGTCGGTTTCATCCTGTATCTGATCGGGCTGATAGTCTCGGCAATTGGCAACATCATGTTTTTGGCCGTGGTTTTTCGCTACAGCACGGCTTGGTTCTTCGGTTGT
This sequence comes from Verrucomicrobiia bacterium, assembly GCA_036269115.1. Classification (GTDB taxonomy): domain Bacteria; phylum Verrucomicrobiota; class Verrucomicrobiia; order Limisphaerales; family UBA11358; genus UBA11358. Next base: position 33,894 of record DATAST010000262.1, read on the forward strand.
CTCTGGATTCCCTTTGCCAGCTGGGTTTATTTCCTCTTGTATACGAAGCAGACTTGGAAGCCGATGTTGTTATGCGCCGCTGGATGCGTGGCAGCCTCGACGGGCGTTTGGATCATGGCGTCCTTTGCCGTGTGATGGCGACATCAATAGCACACTCTCAACGTTAGAGCGGTTTAAAAAATACTGTAGCCATTCGGGAAGAAAAAGAAGGGAAGCGGTCTTTTTGGGTTTTGGCGTCGTTTCAGCTTCAGTCACAGGGTTTTCAAACATGCTCCTTCGCTGAGGCCTCGCCAAAACACCAAAAATCCTCGCTCCGAACGGCCACATTATTTTTTAAAACGCTCTAAGCATTTTCAAAAGACAGCCCCGATCCATATTGTTTCCCGGATTGCCGCTCCTTAGAGTCAAGGGCGGGACAGCCTGTCCCCGCAAAAGCTTACTGGGCGTGGGAGACGAGGCGCCCCACGCCGGTTCGTCATCCCAATTCATCGATTCACTCAATGTTGCCAAATTTTTATCAATTCACGCACTCTGGGCGAAATGAGTTAGAAAGGAGGCGGACAAGCCGCCCGGCAAATGCGCGGCGCAAATGAAAGGCAACTATGAGAATGCTCGTTCGATTGGCGGCGGTCGGGGCGGTAACGTGTTTGCTGGCTGGTTGTGAGACCACCGGTCTTTCGCCCCGTGAGGTGTCTGGCGTTAGTTACCCCAATTACATCTTCAGTCTGCAATCCGGGACTAATGGCCCATCGCAGAAAATCGTCGCGCCCGTTCGATTGGTTGTCGCGCAGATTGGCGAAGATGCGCCGGCCGCAGCTTTGCTGGACAAATTGGCAGCGGATAAAATGCTTGTGGCTTCCGTCGGTGGTTTGCCCGTTCCCGATGAAGGTCAAGTCGGGCTGAACCAGCCGGATTATGCCAGTCGGGTGAAAACAGTTTGTGGCCTGGCGCAAGCTGCCGGAGCTGATTATGTCTTTCTCATCGGCGGTCGCCTGGATACCTGGCAACAACACGATTTTCTGAGTCTCCTGGATTTCACCATTGTGGGCGGCACAATCCTGCCGGGCACGAGAATCCACGTTGAAGGACGAGGGGCGGGCACCCTGATTTCCACGGCCACTTGCCGCCCAGTGCTGTTTGTAAGCGCCGATACGCGCACGGTAGCGCTGTCACCCGATTTTTTGGATGATGGCAAAACTGTAACGTTGCAAGCGCGGGTTCGAGACGAACTGGCCGGGAAATTGGCCGACCGGTTCTTAGAACGGCTCACTGCTTGCGCCGGTCAATAACAGCGCATTGCACCTTCTTGTTGGTCATTCAACGTTGAAGGCCCGCTGCAACTTTGAGTATTGAGACGCTTAGTACGGTGACCTGATTTGTTTGAATTCTTTTGAGACATTGCCCGAAAGATCAATGTTGTCCGGATCCAACGCCATGACGGGCGAACCTGGTGTGAGTGAGAATCAACCAGGGTTCAAACGCTTTTTCGGGTCTGTGGACCTAACCTTTTTTGGCGCGGCGCGAAGGCTGGATTTCCGGTCCCGGGTGTGAGATAATATCTCTCACATAGTCAAACCCATTCACTGAAATCCGCCTTTAAGATGTTCCGATCGAAATATTTGGCAGTATGGTTTTCGCTTTTGCCGTGGCTCAGTTTTTTCTTCGCAAGCGACTCAACCTTTGGCGCGACCACCAATTTTAGTTGGATCGCTACTTCGCCTGCGGACTATTCGGTAGCGGGCGATTGGGACCAGGGAACCGTGCCTGGCGGAAACGCGCCGGGATTCAACTACGCGGCGCTGTTTACCAACAATGTCGCCTGCAATTACTACAGCAATTCCAGCGCTGTCCTGGACAACGACTGGGTAGGCCAAATGTCATTAGGCGCATGGAACAACAGCACGGGCGCCTTCGTCATGAACGGCGGAACGCTTTTGGTCAGCAACGCGCCCAATAGCTACGCCGTGACGATCGGCGGACGTGACGGTGCGAATGGCGCCGGCGGCGCGTCATTGTCGCCGTCCTCAGGCGCCAACAGCGTCGGCAATTTCACAATGAATGGCGGCACACTGACCGTTTCGCGGGCAGACACCGCCTATTACAAGGACTCCTTTATCCTCGGCCTGGGCACAAATTCCACCGGCACCTTTACCGTCAATGGAGGCGTGGCGAATTTTTTGTGCGGCATTGAGTTAGGCATCTACGGCGCAGGCACGGTGACCGTCAGCGGCGGCGCAATCGTGGATAACGGCTGGTTTGGCGTCGGACGTGGCAATGGCGTGCCGATGGGTTCTGGAACATTTAATTTAACGGGTGGCGCGGTGTATATTCTGCCCAATTTTACCGGCGGCACAGCCGGGGGTACCGGTGGTTTATATCTAAACCAGGGCGGCACGAACGCCACAGTCAATATCAGCGGCGGCTCGGTATATGTTTCAGCCATCGGATTTGCCGGCACCAGTTATACTTCTCTTCCAAAGGATACCCTCAATATCAGCGGCGGTTCGCTTTACATCGGCTTTAACGGAATTTACACCACCAGCGGTTCGGAAAGCCCATCCGTTAATATTTCCGGTGGAACATTTCATACGGTGCACATGCTGGGGGTCGGCGGCGGCGGTGCGGCCGGTTCCACGAACGTGGACCTTTTGTCCGACGGCACGAATTGGGAATGGACAGCACCCTCCGTAAATTTGACCAACAATTCATTCCTGGTAAATGGAGTGAGTGGGCCCGGTTACGTGACCTTTGCGCCGGAGCCTGGACGGGTAATTATCCTGGCAAACACCTGGAGCGGAGTTGGTGGCCTGATGGTGAATGGTCCGGGCACGGTGGGCATCACCTCGAACAATCTCTACACCGGCAACACGACCATCACCCAAGGCACCCTCGCTATGTTAGGCGGCTCAATTGGCGGCAGTCCAAACATTATCGTCGCGCCAGGAGCAGCGCTGGCTGGTCCCTCCAGTGGTCCTGCTTTTACGCCGGCTGCCGGCCAAATCGTGAGCAACAGCGGTTCTGGAGCGATATTTGCAGGCCAGATTAACACTGGCCCGTCAACGGTCGTCCTGAATTATTCGTCCGGAGCACCTGCATTTACGGTCATCGGTGGCGTGCTGGGCTTGTCATCCGGCACCCTATTTGAAGTCAACAATACTGGACCTGTTTTGACTGCCGGGAATTATGAGATCATTTCCGCCGGCGCAGGAGGGGTTGTTGCCGTACCGGGCGGTTTGCCCGCAGTAACCGTCACAGGCAATGGTATTGCGGCCGGTGAAAACGCATTTCTCACGATTTCGAACAATAATTTGTATCTGGAAATGGGGACTGGCCAACCCCCGCAAGTCGCGAACATCATAACCAATACGCTCTATTTTGGTTCAACGTGGCAAATCGCGATTACGAACCTCGCGGCTTTGGCTGGCTGGAGCGATCCGAATGGCCAGCCCGTTGGTCTGGCCGGCGTCGGTCCGTATAGCGGCAATGGAACCAATGTCTTCACCGACGGCACAAACATTTACTACAACGGTTTGCTAACGTCCGATGACTTGTTCACGTACACCATTACCAATGCGACACTGTCCGCCGTGGGGCAGGTCCAGTTGATCGGCATCGACCCGACCGCCGCTATCCCCGCCGATGCTGGCGATTCGATGTCTCTGGATGGCACCTGGCGATTTTATTTTGAAAATATCAATTACGATTTTGGCTCGCCGCCAAACGTTGCACTGCCGCCTCCGAGCCAGCCGACATTCCAGCAAGTGAATTACGTCGAAAGTTCCGGCTGGACGAACCTGCCCGTGCCCGGCAATTGGGAAATGTACGGGCTATCACCTTGCACATACTATGTGAATGATAATACCAGCGGCCTTTACCGGTATTGGTTTCAAATTCCGCAGTCATGGCAGGGCCGTCGTGTCTATCTCTATTTCGACGGCGTGCAAAACGGTGCAGAAATTTGGCTCAACGGCCAGCCCGTGCCGGTGAATGAGTCGAGTTGGAATATCAACAACTACCACGAAAGCGGCTGGACAGGCTTTCAGGTGGACCTGACGTTGCAGGCCAACTTTGGCACCACAAATTTACTCGCCGTTCGGGTCATTAAAAATACTCCGTCGAATGATTTAGACACTGGGGATTATTTCATGCTCGGCGGTATCGATCGGCCAGTCACGCTGTATTCGGTTCCACAAACCAACATCGCTGACGTTCAGGTAAGCACATATGTGACCAACGGTGTTGGCACCGTGGACGTGCTGGCGGACATTAACGGCGGAAATTCCACAACACCGGTCTCGATGCTTCTGGACGGAGTGGAAACGGACACGATGGCAACCAACGGCATAGCCGTTTTCAGCCAGGTCATAAACCAGGCGAAACTCTGGTCGGCCGAATTTCCCAATCTCTATACTTTGACCGTGCAATTGAAAGACACGAACGGACAGGTTGCTGAAACTGTGACGAACCGCATCGGCATCCGCCAGATTACCATTACCAACGGTGTATTGTTGGTAAACGGCGTGCCCGTCAAATTCGCCGGCGTGGGCGACCACGATTCGTCGCCAACCAACGGCAGCGCCGTTCCGCCTGGCTTTTGGTATAACGAATTCAAATTGATGAAGGCGGCGAATATCAATGCCTTCCGGCCCTGTCATTATCCTTATGATTCCGCCATGTATGATGCCGCCGATGAGGTGGGCATGTACGTTTCGGACGAGTTGCCCTATTGCTGGTGCACTCCGGAAACGCCTGACCCAAATTATCAACCGGCCTTTACCCAACGCGCCGAGGAAACCGTGCGCCGGGACAGAAACCATCCGTCGGTCATGATTTGGGCCATCGGCAATGAAAATGGCGCCGGCAACAATCTCCAGGTCGTCGCCGACGAGGTCCATTTGCTGGATCCCACCCGGCCGCGCCTGGTTTCAACCTTCAACGCCTCGAAATACAACACCGAACTGTCGGATGCCCACTATCCGAGCCTCGCTACAATGCAGTCAGACGCAGCGAACGGTGCATCCACCGGGCATCCGTTCATTTTCATGGAGAATCCAAACACCTGGGACGAGCGTCTGGGCGCCGATGCGAGTATGTGGGAGGATTGGGGCGTTTGCATGCAACGTTGTTGGAACATCTGTATAGCGTCCAATACTATTCCAGGCACATTCCCATTTGAATGGTCGGACCGCGCCGTCCGGGACCCCAATTCCGCCGCCAGCTATACGAATGACCACGCCCAGCTGCTCACCTATTACCCCGCCACAGGTATTCGCCTGCTCAAGTTGAAAGGCATGGTGGACGCATTCCGCAACTTGCGCCCAAGCGTGTACGAACTCCAAATGATTTATTCGCCGGTCCAAATCAGCAACTCATTGACCGTTTCATCCGGCCAGGTTTCTTTCCCCATTCAAAATCGCTATTCCTTCACCGACCTCTCATATTTGGCGACAGAGTGGCAACTGGAACGGAACGGCATGACCATCGCGTCCGGCAGCACAAACCTGGAGATGCCGCCCCTGAGCAGCGGAACCGCGCAGCTTTCATTGCCGTCAAACGCACTGGCCTACGCAGATACGTTGCGCCTGGATTTCATCCACCCGAATGGCAACGACGTTTATGCTTATCAATTCGCGTTGTCGAGCCCCTCGCTGGTTTCCACGATTAATACGAATCTCCCCGCCGGGCTTCCAATCCCGCAATTTAATCTAATCACACAGACGAATCACAGCGACCCGGTTTATTGGGAGGAGAGCATTCGTTTTCCGGCCACGCTCACAAGCGTCGTCCTTGTGCCGGCCAATGCCACGAATCTGGCTCAACTGAATTCGCTTTCAGCAACCGTGATGGGCGGCATCAACGGAGCGCAGGTCCTTGGAACCCTTCAGGCCGGTTTCACAAATAATGTCTTTTCATACACTCTCCATTGGACCGGCTCTTCCTGGCCGGTCCAGGAGGTCGGCTGGACATTCCAAATGCCGGGCAACTACAGCAATTTCTCCTGGAGCCGCAATGGACGCTGGACGGTTTATCCAAACGACGACATCGGACGGGCTTCCGGCACGGCGACGCCGGACACAACCAACGTGGACGTCACGGACATGGATATTCCCAACGCCTTCGATTTCAATTCAACGAAATATAATTGCTTTTGGGCCAGTCTCACCAGCCCGGCAGGCGACGGTCTTCGGCTTTCGTTCAATACGAATCAGCTCTTTGATTGTCGTGCCACAGGAACGCCCGACGGCACTGGCTATTTGCTCTATGCCAATCAACAAGTGAGCCCGGCCAATGATATCAGCGCCAACACAATTCCAGACTTATTCCTGACACTGAAAAGCGGGAATGTCCTTTCGGGCAGCTTCACCGTAGGGTCGAATTCCAATCTGGTTTCCGGCGCCGTTGGCAGCCTGAATGGCCCGATTAACGTTGTGACGTCGCCAAACGGTGGGCTCAATGGAAATCAGGTGGAATTGAACTTCAGCGCGAATGCCGCAACGGGCTATAGCATCTGGTCCTCAACCAACCTGCTCACTTGGCAATGGGATGGAACAGCCACCGAGGCGACCGCTGGTCAATACGAGTTCATCGACCTCCTGGCCACGAATGCTCCGTGCCGATTCTATCGAATCACATCACCTTGACACAGGGAAAGGGGAAATCCTTGTCATCTTTATCCTCATCCTCAAAATTGGGGCGGGGACAGCTTGTCCCCGGTCCCTCTAAATAAAAAAATCCGCTGGATATTTCAGATCCGTCAGATCAATCCCACACACCCACAATGACCGTGGACTCCGGACTGCGTATTTCACCGCCCTTCCGCAATATCCGCAAAATTCTTCAACAATTGCAGCCCGGTTTTTTGGCTTTTTTCCGGGTGAAATTGCGTGGCGAACACGTTGTCCTTCCAAATCGCCGACACAAAAGATTGGCCGTACTCTGTGCGCGTGGCGGCGATTCCCTGGTCTTCAGGTTTCGGGAAAAAGCTGTGAACAAAATAAACGTAGCTGCCGGTTTCAATCCCACGAAACAACGGACAATCCGGCCGAACAATATCAATCTGGTTCCAGCCTATCTGCGGAATCTTCAGGCCGTCCGATTTCGAAAAGCGGACGACGCTCCCCTTGAATATCCCGAGCCCCGCCGCGCACGAGTTAAATTCTTCGCTCCGTTCAAATAGCGCCTGGTAGCCCACACAAATTCCCAGGAACGGTTTGCCGGTCTTAATAAACTCGCGGGACGCTTCAAACAGCTCCTGCCGCTGCATCGCATTCATGCAATCGTCAAAGGCACCGACGCCAGGCAGCACAACCCCGCTCGCCCCTCGCATTTCCGCCGGGATCTTCGCTACGCGGACGTCCGCGCCAACCTTGAGCAGCGCCTTCTGCGCGCTGCGCAGGTTGCCGGAGCCGTAATCCAAAAGCGCAATCACGCTGTATTTTAAACTTTTCGGTTTGACGTTTCACGAAAATTCGGCGTAGCTGATAGAATGAATATGCCTGCTTTATTTGGCCAATTTCAACGCGCGCAATGTTGTCGTTTGGCAGTCCTTTTTCTGACAGGCCTGTGTCTCGCGGGCCTCGTCGGTTGCGCCTCAACCCAGGATGAGCTGGACGAAGCGGTCAGTGACAGCAACCTCCAAAAAGTTTCCGCCCTCCTTCAATCAAATCCCTCGCTGGTTTCCAAAACCGACAAAGGCGGGGACACGCTGTTGCACTGGGCCGCTTCGCACGGTTATGAAGGGCTCGCCGAACAGCTCATTAGCGAAAAAGCCGATGTGAACGCCAAAAACATCCAGGGCGTTACCCCGCTTCATCTGGCAGCGGGCAACGGCCACGGCGATCTCGTGGAATTGTTGCTAAACCACAATGCGGCGGTGGATGCCAGGGACGAGGGCGGCGCTACCCCCCTGGAAAAAGCCGTTCAATTCGACCGGCCCCGCCAGGCGGAGGTATTACTGGCGCGCGGCGCCGATGTCGGGGCGAAAGATAAAAACGGCGATACTCCCCTGCATTATGCGGCAATGTCAGGGAGCAAGGACACGGTAGAATTGCTTCTGGACCATGGCGCCGCCGTCAACGCCGAGAACAGCGACGGCATGACCCCTATTCACCAGGCCATTCTGAACGGCCACGCCAACATTGCGGTATTATTGTCGCAGCATGGCGCCCACGAATAATCGCGGCTGATTGGATCAGCGGCATGATTTCGATCATCGAACAACAGCCTCTCGCCGAGGCGGATTTTGTGGCCCAGATAGCCGAAATTTTTTCGGCCGATGGCGTCCTTTCCCACGCGAGCAACTTTGAATTCCGCCCACAACAGCAGGAAATGGCCGTGGCCGTGGCGCGGGCGCTCCAATCTGGACAACACCTCGCTGTGGAAGCCGGGACAGGCGTCGGCAAATCGCTCGCTTATCTGATTCCGTCCATTTTGTTCGCCGTGTCGCGCCGGAAAAAAGCCGTCATTTCCACTCACACCATCAATTTGCAGGAGCAGCTGACCGAGAAGGATTTGCCCATGCTCCGAAACGTGCTGGACCAGTTGCCCGTGCCCGTCAAATTCAGCTTTGCTATGCTCAAGGGTCGCGCCAATTACCTTTGCACCCGGCGCTTGCACAAAGCGATGCAACAAAGCGACGGCCTCTTTACCAGCTCCGAAGCGGCGGAATTGCAGCGCATCTATGAATGGTCGAAAACGACCGCCGACGGCAGCCTGTCGGATTTCGATCATGAGCCGGATGCGAAAGTATGGGCGCAAGTCTGTTCAGAACGCGGCCTTTGCTCGCCCAAAGTTTGCGGGCACCCCTCGGATTTCGCCAGGGACCATGGCGTCTGCTTCTTTCAGCGCGCGCGAAATAAAATCCTTTCGGCAGACGTATTGATCGTAAACCACACGCTGTTTTTCACGATGCTGGGCGGCGTGGACGCGGAGATGGAAGGCGGAATCCTGTTCAAAAACGATTTCGTCATCTTTGACGAGGCGCACACGATGGAACACGTCGCATCACGCCATATCGGCCTGAGCGTTTCCAGCGGCCAAATGAGATTCGCCCTGAATCGTCTATGGAACCCGCGCACCCAGAAAGGGCTCTTGGGCGCTTTGCGCGGCGGAAACGCCGTTCGACTTGCCGCGGACATCCTGACGGAGGGCGAGAAGTTTTTCGAAAACGTGGAGTTCGCCTGCGATGAAATCCAACGGACCATCAAAAAGAAGGGCCCGGGCGGGACAGAATCATCCGCGGCACGGCACTGGTCAGAATTGCGCATTCGCCGCACCCAATTGGTGCAGGACAATGTCACCCTGCCGATTCAACGGCTGCGCGACGCCATCAGCGAGCTCATCAAAGCCAGCGACGATAAAGAAATGGGCCAGGAATTGCTGGAGTGCAACCGGCGGCTGGCGGAATTGCGCGATGAAGTGAAGCTGTTTTTGGAGCAGGGCGCTCCCGAGCATGTGTACTGGGTGGAGCGGGCCGGCAAGACAGGAAAGAATCTTTCGCTAAACGCCGCGCCGGTGGACGTGGCTGATTATTTGCGGCAAACCCTGTTTCAGAAAGAAACGAGCGTGATCATGGCCAGCGCGACGCTGGGGATGTCGAGTTTCAAGGGTCATGCTTCAGCCCCCGCGCGGCTTCCCGCTGGAAACCCAAAACTGAAGGGCGAGAACTCCCTTTCCTATTTCACCAAACGCGTCGGCGCGGAATCCGCAATCCAACTTCAAGTGGGCACGCCGTTTGACTACGAACGACAGATGAAGTTGTTCGTGGCAAAAAAAATGCCCGACCCGCGCGATCCCGCTTATCGCGACGCGCTGATTCATTGGATTGAACATTTTGTCACCATGACGCATGGCAAGGCGTTTGTTCTCTTCACGAGTTACAAACTGATGCTTGAAGTGGGCGAAATGATGCAGCCTGTCTTCGACCAGCTCGGCGTGGCCTGTTTCGTGCAGGGCACCGGTACGCCGCGCTCGACCATGCTGGAAAAGTTCAAAGACGATGTGGATTCGGTGCTCTTTGGGACGGACAGCTTTTGGCAGGGCGTGGATGTCCCCGGAGAAGCCCTTTCAAACGTCATCATTACCCGCCTGCCGTTTGCCGTGCCGGACCATCCGCTCATCGAGGCTCGCATCGAAGCCATTGAAGCCCGCGGCGGAAATTCCTTCAGTGAGTTTTCTTTACCCGAAGCGATTTTGAAATTTCGCCAGGGCGTCGGCCGGCTCATCCGTACCAGGACGGACACCGGCATCATCGTCGTCCTCGACAACCGCATTCTGACGAAACAATACGGCCAGGCTTTCCTGGATGCTGTGCCGAAGTGTCCGATAGAAGTGATTTAACCTGGTAAGGCGCTGCTGCCGCGGCGCCCAAATCTCAATCGGTTTCTTTCCTTAGCTGCGGAGCAGCGCACGGTAGTAGCCCACGGTGATAACCGTAGGAAACCGAGTGGAATGTTTGTTCAGCTCCGGACGGAGCGACAGAGTCTTCCTCGACAGCGGGACCTCGTTACTAGTAGGGCGGCGCTGCCGCGCCGCTCAAACTTCAATTTGGTCTGCGACCCCATTAGGCCGTATTCAATCATTGTTCTATTGAAACAATCCTTTCAAATCTGGAGCGCTCAACTCTTTCCGCGGTTCAAACCTTTTCCCCCCCATATAACCCAAAATGCTCCTGCGCAATTGACGCGCAACAATTCGTGAGTCCAGATCGCTGCTGATATCGAGCGTACAGACCAAAAGCCTTCCCCTGCCAACTGTGGCTTCGAAAATCGCGCACGGCATGGCGTTCCGGTTGAACTTGTCTACAAAACGGAGCGGCATTTCCACCTTCTCGGGCAACGCATCCAAATCAATCGAGAAAGAGCGATGGAACAGTTCCCACCATTGCCAATCTGTCCAATCATCCGTTGGAAAATCGGCAAAGACCGGATTTCGCGCGTCAATCATAGCGCCCATCGTGCCGGGCTGGTTCGGAAACATGACAGGATTCCAGAATACAGGGGTGAATTGGGCCGCTAGTGGTGACTTCACGCTGCCCCGGCCTGGCAGCAGAAGAACACGTTTTCCATCTTGTAACGCTTTGAAAAAGTCCGCGCCGTCCGTTTCAAAAATTTCAATGTCGTTTGTTTGCGGGCCGGCCTCATCCTTCGGGTACACCCAAACGTTCCAATCATTGGCTATAGATGTGCCGGCGATTTTTACCGTCACTTTAAGCCTGGCCGCCTTGGATACGAGCAATAGCGGTTGCCGGATACGGCCGATTTCGCCGTTATGTCCAAGAGGGATGGCGGACACTCTGAGACGTCCGGATCCAATCTTTTTTTGTCCTTCAAAAATATTCCAAATGACCGTTACATTGGTCATTGGCCCGGCGCTGAAATTGGCGATTTCGATTCCGGCATCAAAAATTTCGTCATTTTGATAAACCAGCCTGGGCATGAGAAGCAGGGGCACGACCGGGCAGCAAAACTTCCGAAATTGCGCTGGCGTAATCAATCCTTTGCTGTTCCAGAATGCGTCCAACAGCCCGACAGTTGAAGTGCCCTGTCCGGGGAAGTCATTCAACTGTAGCAGTTGAAATCCGGCCTGATTGGTCGTGCGCAAGGCGCGCTCGATTTCTTCCTTGTAGAGCAGAGCGGCGAGTTCCCCGGAATCGTGTACATAAATAGGCGCTTCCCCCAGCCGGCCTTTTTTCTTCAAGTCAGTGCGGATGGCTTCCATCGCCGTCGAGCGCAACACGCCATCATACTTTGGTAATTCGGCCAGGTTTGGGTATACACAATATTGTCCGACTTCATGGCTTATGAATGGAACGGGAATTGGCGAAATGGCCCATGCGAAATTCGTTTCAGTATTCGGAACGTTATTTTCAAAAATGTCCTGTCCGCGCGCGCGGCCATTTTTTGTGTCCTGCGAAATATAATAATCATCGGCCGGTTCAGGCATTTTGCCCCGCTCGTGTGATGACGGATACGTCGTGCTGTCGTAAAGCAACTGTGGATCAAGTTGGCGGAAATGATTTTCTAGTCCGTCCAACACAGCGTAGCGCCCTTTCAATTCATTGCCCATGGTGAACATAACCCATGAAGGATGGTTGCCATATTCTTGAATCATGCGTTCACCTTCATCGCTAAAGAAATCCGTCACGGCCTGGTCACCGCCAATGTCGAAACTCCAATCCGGCAGTTCGACCTCGAGATAAATGCCCATCCGGTCCGCGGTCGCAAAAGCAACTTCAGGCGGGCACCACGTGTGAAATCGGACGAGGTTCAGCCCAAACGCTTTCACTGCGGAAAAGATTTTTTCCCATTGCTTGCCGGTCATATCCGGATAACCGGTTTTTGGAAACTCACAACAATTGACCGTCCCGCGAAGAAACGTCGGTAGACCGTTGATCGTGAACTGACGGCCATCGGCCTTGAACTGACGCATCCCAAATGTGTCGCTGATTTTCGTATGAAAATCGTTCCCATCCAAAGCGGCCCTCATTGAATACAGTTTCGGAGAAAATTCGGACCACAAGGCATAGTTGGTCCCCATCGCATATGAAACCGTCTGCGTGCTGTCGCCCGGCGGCAATGCAACGTGCAGCTTTAGGGGCGGCAATTTCGCCGCTGAAAAATTGTCCGCCATGGCCTGGAGGGACAGCTCTGCTGCGGTCGCTTTTCCAGTCCCGTTGTGAAAGGTCACCGTGACATCGACGGTCCCGCGACCCAGGTCAGGGCGCAACACCAGGCCATCCACGCGGACTTTGTCCCGCGCGACCAAAGCGACCTGCCCGATAATTCCATTCCAAATGGTCTGAGATTGTTCCGTGTAGGCGTGAGGATCGCCGATGGCCAGCTGCCTTTGATTATCCACGCAAATCGTGATTTGATTACGGCCCGGTTTCAGCGCGGCGCTGATCTCGTAACGGTGCGGCGTCGTCAGGCTGTTTCGCGCGCCAATAGATTGGCCGTTGACCCACACCTGCGATTTCCACATCACGCGGTCAAGCGATAGCTCGACATCCTTTCCCGCCCAGCGTTTCGGAATATTGACCTCCCTGCGATACCATGCGGGCCCAATGTAAGAAAATCGCTGCTGCAACCGCATAAGCACAAGATCCTCTTTCGCGTAGTTGGTTGACCGGCCAAACAGGATCCCTTTGCTTGAGACAAATTTTTCGGGCGGCAAGGCGGGCAATTCGGATTGCGCCGTGAATGGCGTTCCTTTACCTGCCTGAGAAATAGTCCCGGGCAGATGAATGGTGTCCGTAAAGGGACTGGTGACCGTCCCACCCATTTGAAAATTCCATTTACCCGAAAGATCAATTGTTTCCGCACCGGAAATGTACGACGAGATTATTAATCCTGTCGCAATGGTTAGCCAAAGGCCGGCCATACCGCCGCACGGTCTTGGAGTGCGATGGCAAGCGCCTTTCGATTTGAACGTGTTAACCGATTCCAAAGCAATGTCACAACCACTGTGGATCCAACGCTCGCAAGAGCGGTATAGTTTCGTACCCATTACTTCCATCCGTACTCCCTTGCCCCGTTCCCAATCTGGCGACGGACAAATTTATTTAAATCAATCGCCTCGCCGCGAGTTGCGCCTGTTGCGATTTTCTTCCCTTGCTTAAGGCTGCGTTCCGCTGCTTCCACAATCACAGTTGTGTAAAAATCCAATGGTGTTTCCGTGTTTTCAGACGTCGCCCCGTTTTGGCGGGCCAGGACCTCCTGGTAAAGCCGCCCGGGATTGCTGATGCCGTAGCCAGTCACCTTCCCGCTCTTTTCAAAATTGCGGAACAGCGGATTTGCTTCAATGACTCCATCCGCATGAATTTCCCGAAAACCCGGTGTATCGATTCCCAGGTCCAATAGTCCGTCGGAGCAAATCATACGGCCCGATTGGACGGCCACGGCCCATGCGGTGTTCGGCAGCGCCCAGCCGGTAATGACATGCGCCACCGCGCCGCTCTCGAAGACGATTTCCGTGTCCACCAGGTCGTAGCCTTTGACAGCGCGCGGTTTTAGCGACGGCAATTTGTGCGAATAGCCGGTCGCGCGCACTTCCGCAGGCATGAGGCCCGTAATCTTCATGAGCGCATCTGCCATATGGACAGTCAGAAATGAAACGGGTGTGTTTTGTTCCGCGTAATCCTCTAACGAGAAGAATCGCGGCGAATGGTTCGGATCCGACACCAGCAATTTATCGATCATGTAGAAAACCCCGGTTTGAAACCTGCCATAACGTCCGTTCTTAAATCGCGCCTCGGCTTCCTTGATCCGCGGGTCATCCCGTTTGTGAAAATCCACGCCCAAAAATCGCCCGGCCTTTTTCGCGGCCTGGATCATCGCATGCGCCTCCTTGATTGTGGCGGCGGTTGGCTTCGGCAAAATGACGTCCAAACCCGCGGCCAGCGCGTCGAGCGTTGGCTGGAGATGCAGATTATCGGGCGTATTGATTTGGACCGCATCCAGGTCAACTTTCGCCAGCATTTCCCGATAGTCGGCGAAACGCCGGTTGCGCGGCAGGCCCGCCAAATCGCCGAACCAGTTCCGGTTCTTTGTGCCAGGATTGGCAACGGCGCAAATCTCCAGCATGGGCGAATACTCGCTGCGAAAATAGAGATATTGATAAATCTCGCGAACCACTGCGCCTGCGCCGATAACACCAACTCGAAGTTTCTCTTTCATTTTAAATTGTTCCGGTTTGCCGCAACAAAAACAGCGCCAGAAATTCAGCCGCCCTGGCGATATCGCGCAAAGCAATTTGTTCCTGGTCCGAATGGGCATACGCCAATTCACCGGGCCCGAATGTTAGCACAGGCATGCCTGGATATTCAGTCGCAAATAACCGGGCATCGCACGAAACCGTCCAGCCGGCGACAGGTTCGTCGCGCCAGATGCCGGACATTTTGGCGACGGCAATGGCGTTGCGCATGGCCCGTGAATTTGGGTCGCCGTCGAAGGCTGCATTGTGCAATTTTTCGTAAACCACCGTGACGATTTCCTCGCCGGATTCAGAGCGTCCGCATCGGCCGAGATATTGTTCCGCACCATGTTGTGCCGCCTGGCGCATTCGAGTCATCACTTCATCGATACTGTGCGTCGGCACAAATCCCTGGCCGCCCTCCAATATGAGGCTCTCGCCGGTGGTAGGGACGGCGCGCTGCGCCGTCCGCGCCGCGTTTAGCGGCGCAATCCGCCTCGCCGTCTCGCCCAGATCCAATCGCATCCGACCGGCAAGAGCGGTCAGTTTCGATCTTGAAATAACGAGGCTCCGAACCAGATGCGCCATTTTGGTAATCGCCCCGTCTCGTTCACGAATCGCGCCCATGTGGCCTGTCGCGCCATGCACGGCCACCTCAAAACCGTTGCCACGGCGTTTCAAATCGTAATGACGCGGAACCATCGGTTTGCCGGTCGCGGAGTTCGTGACCTTCGATTTGTCCCCGTAGAGGCCGATGTATTGCGCCAGTCCGCTTTCGAGGCAATCGCGCACAAGCGCCTCAGTTTTCGCATCAGGTTTTCGGTCAAATTGAATGACGAAGCGCGTCTCGCCGCAAATTCGGCTGGGATGCTCGCCGAAGGGGCCAATGATGCCATGACAGGTTTGGACGGGGCGTTGCGGAAAAAGGTTGTGCCGGCTCTCAGCGCGGATGGCCGCGCCCTCTTTTTCCATTTCCTCAATAACAAAAGCAGACATCTCAAACGCCGAAACACCGCCCGGCGGTTTCAGTTCAGCCTTGTACCAGACCGCGCCACGATTGGCCGGATAAATATTCAGCCCGGCGCATTCACCGATCAGGACTGAATCATAGAGTTTTTTAAGCTCACGATCGATCGCCAGTGAGAGAGAGCCGTTTCCGCCAGTTTCTTCTTCCACCACGAACATCGCCACGACGTTGCGGTTCCACGACATGCCGGCCCGGGACATGACCTCCGATAAAATTCGAAGCGCGGTGACAAACGCGACTACGGGCCCCTTATCATCGCATGCGCCCCGGCCAAAAACGATGCCACCCTTGCTCCGGGGCGGAAAATACGGATGCACGACGTCCACGTGCGCATTCAGTGCCACCGATTGCCCGCGCCCTTTGTCGTTTAGTCCGGGCGCGACATAGACAAGATTCGATCGGTCGGTATAGACGTCTTCCGGCGCGAGACCCTCGGGTCGTTGGAGCGTCTTGGTAAAGTGGGGCAGAGAATAGTTGGGATGCGATTGGATCGCCGGATTGATAGGGCGTCGCTCCATGCTGCCGCCGGCAAATGACAATGTTGCAAGTTCGCGTTCCAGGATTCGAAAACAGCGGTCTTCCGCGTCACGCATCACGGAAACTTCTGAATTGGGAGTCGAGTCAACCCTGCACAGCTCCACAAGCAGTTTTTGAATGTGGTCAGCGGTATTTTTGCTTCTCGCCAGCGCCGTGATTTTCTTAATCACGGCGGCGGTTGATTTAGGTTTTTGACTTTTTGCCTTTGAATTCACTGCTCAGAGGCGACAAACTAAGCGAGTAGATGAAGCGAAAAAAGACAAATAAACCATACTCCGCCGCGAAAAATCCGTTTTCCCGCCGCGATTTCCTGAAACTCGCCGGCGCCGGCGCGGCAATGGTCTCTTTGCCGAATCCGGCGTTTGCTGGAATTTTCGGGGAATCCGGACCACATTTTAATTTTAAACAACTCGCGCAAACACACGACCTGCCATCATTGCCCCAATGGGGGCCCTATTCGAAGAAATATTTTGGCACTTCTCATATTCCGGACGTGCAACGCGGTCTCGCTTTCGATTTTAGCATTTTCCCTTTGTTATCAGACACTTCGGCGAAGAAACAATTGCCTTCGGTGACAGACGATTCAGGCGTTCATCCCTGGGAAGCGGCGCCGAACATGCGTTTTTATTCGATGCGGTTCGAATCCATTTGGAAGGACCAGTTTTATACTGACGTTTCCTACTCGCAATTGTCTCCCGGCAGCCGGCTCATTCGGCTCGAATGCGTCAATCGAACTGCCGCGCCGCAGCATATGACGCTAAACTGCCTGTCTCAGCTCGTCTTTCCGCCGTTGCATGAATTGAGTACAGAGCCGATTCGTGTTTGCGATGTGCAATTGCCGTCGGGCGCGATTTGGGTTCACGCCCTCGATTATGCCGATTTGCGATACGCCATATCGCGTCCGACCGATAACCTGGTTACAGACGGCCAATTTCGTGGTGAAGAGCGTCGGCACGATTCCGTGGGCGGTTCCGTCGTCGCCCGGGATTTCGGGGCGGATTTCGGCGACACCGTCATCTATCGCCTGAATCTTGAGAAACCTTTCTCCAATGCCACTCTCGTCTGGCGATACCAAATGGACAAAGGCCAAAGTGTCACGTTTCAACTCACCGGGTCGGCCAGCGGAGAGGTTACGTTTGGTGGTGGAAAAAGTTTTGCGACCGTGGCCCTCCCATTGGGCAAATTGGAAGACGGAAAGCTCGAACTCCGATTTGCGTCGCGCGGTGGAGCAGCGGCGGCATTGAACGGGTTCGCGTTGGTTGAGTCCGGGCAAGCCAATGAGATTCGTTTTGTCGAAAAACTATGGCATCCCATCCCAAATATAGAAGCCCTCTCGAACGGCCTGATTTTAAAATACGACGATGTCCCAAACGCCTATGGGTTCGCCATCGGTGTTCCGATAGCCGGTCATCGGAATTTGAAATGGTCCGGCCTGGATGCCGCGTTTGGCACGGAACCGGGTCCATACACGCAGCCGCGCATCTTTGGCGATGCCCGGCGCAAGCGCGCCGGCGATCCTGATTCCCTTTTCGTTCACGCAGCGTCACAACCGCTGACGATACCGCCTGAGGGCACTCAGATCATCTACGGCCTGATTTGCACCGGCAAAGAATCCGAAGTGCGGCGAAGTCTCGCGGATTTCGATCCGGGGATATCCGGGAATGAAAAGTCCTATCATTCAGCAAAGCAAAGCGCGTTTAAAGTCAGCACAACGCCCGCTGGCGAAGATTTCAAATTCGGCCAGCAGCTCCTGGCCACCGTGACCCTGTCGAATTTGGTCTATCCCATGTACGCCCAGCGCAGCTATATCCGGCACTATTCACCGGGGCGCATCTGGGATTGCCTTTACACCTGGGACTCTGGATTTATCGGACTGGGACTGCTCGAACTCGATTTGCAAAATGCCGTGGAGATTCTCAATGCCTACCTGACGCCTCCGGGCGCGCAATCGGCGTTTATCCATCACGGCTCGCCAGTGCCCGTGCAAATCTATCTTTTTTGGGAATTGTGGAACCGCACGCAATCGCGCGAGTTGCTCGCGTATTTTTATCCGCGCCTGCGGCAATACCATGCCTTTCTCGCCGGGCGATTGGGCAGTTCCACGACCCGGCGTCACCGCGACCATCTCATCTGCACGTGGGACTATTTCTATAATTCCGGCGGCTGGGACGATTACCCGCCGCAAAAATACGTCCACGCTAACAATTTGGAAGCCAGTGCCGCGCCCGTGGTGAACTCGGCGCACACGATTCGATGCGCCAAACTCCTGCGCGCCGCGGCGGCGGTATTGGGACATACGGAGGATTTTGCTGAGTATGACCAGGACATCGCCGAACTTTCTGCTTCACTCCAAAAATATTCATGGGACCCATCTTCAGGCTATTTCGGTTATGTGATGCACGACAGCCATGGCGAACCAACAGGCATTTTACGCCATGAAAGCGGGGCCAACTTTGACATGGGTCTGGATGGCGCGTATCCGCTGGTGGCGGGCATCTGTTCAGGCGCCCAGGAAGGACAAATCCTTGATCGTTTGTTTTCGCCTCAACATCTGTGGATGGACATCGGAATTACGACCGTTGACCAATCCGCTCCCTATTTCAGCCCCACTGGTTATTGGAACGGCAGCGTCTGGCTGGCCCATCAATGGTTTTTCTGGAAAACCATGCTCGACCTCGGGCGCGGCGACCTGGCGGTTCGGATAGCTCGGGCCGGACTGGACGTCTGGAAGAAGGTGACCGATTCGACATACGATTGTATGGAGCATTTCCAACCGCGCGAACCATTCGGCGCCGGATGGAGCCAGTTCAGCAGCCTTTCGTCCCCGGCGTTGTCCTGGTTCGCGGCCCTCTACACACCGGGCCGGTTCACCTGTGGTTTCAATGCCTGGATTGAAAGTTGTGAGTTTAGCCGAGACGATCGCAGGCTCCGGGTCAAATTGAAGCCGCTGCACGGCGCCGAGCGGGATTTCAGCGTCCTGGCCTGCATGAATCCCAAGTCCCGTTATCGGGTTTTATGGAATGGCAAACCCGCCGCCGCCACAACCCCGCATGACGGCCTGTTACAAATCCAACTGCCCGCCGGACCGGGGGAACTCCATGTTATTCCACTTTGAAAACATTGATCGTTACAGCGTAAGCCGGTAAGATTCACAAATGACGACTGCGGCGATTAGCAAGGCTCCTTTTGGCACCACCCCCGATGGAAAACAGGTGGATATCTACACGTTACGCAACAGCAATGGATTGGAAGCCCGCATTATGACCTATGGCGGCATTGTGGTGTCCCTCAAAACCCCCGACAAATCAGGTCGATTTGACGATGTCGTCCTCGGTTACGATTCCCTCGACGGATACCTAAAACGCAATCCCTATTTTGGCGCGTTGATTGGCCGCTGCGGCAACCGGATAGCGAAGGGAAAGTTTTCGCTCAATGGAAACACCTATTTGCTGGCTACCAACCAGGCGTCCAGGAACCATTTGCACGGCGGGATCAAAGGATTTGATAAAGTCGTTTGGACCGCAAAGACATCTGAGACATCAAATGGTCCGGCGCTTGAACTTAGCTATTTGAGCAAAGATGGTGAGGAAGGCTATCCCGGAAATTTGTCTGTGACGGCGACTTATACCCTTACCGCCGACAATGGATTGAAACTCGATTTTACCGCCACTACGGACAAACACACCATTTGCAATCTGACCCATCATTCCTATTTCAATTTCCACGGCGGCGGCGACGTTCTGGATTATGTTGTCCAAATCAACGCGGAACAATTCACGGCCGTCAACGCTGATGTAGTTCCCACCGGGGAAGTGCGGTCCGTCAGCGGCACCCCTCTGGATTTTCGAAAGCCCACGCAAGTCGGTGCGCGCATCAACAACCAGGATGAGCAACTTCAACTGGCCGGCGGCTACGACCATAATTGGGTTTTCAGCAAGCCGGCGGGCCAGCTAGCCAGCGTCGCGCGCGTAGCGGACAAAGTCAGCGGCCGCTGCATGGAAGTTTTTACCACCCAACCGGGGATGCAATTCTACTCGGGAAATTTCCTCGACGGCACAATCATCGGCAAAAGCGGCCAAAAATATAATCGGCGATATGCTTTCTGCATGGAACCGCAGCATTTCCCCGACGCCCCCAATCATCCCCACTTCCCCTCAATCGAACTACAACCCGGACAGGTGTACAAAAACACCATCATCTACAAATTCTCTACTGAATAGTTCGTCCGCTTCGAGCGTTTTAAAAAATAATGTAGCCATTCGGAGCGAGGATTTTTGGTGTTTTGGCGAGGCTTCAGCGAAGGAGCATGTTTGAAAACCCTGTGACTGCCTGTCCGCTGTAGCTCCGATGGTTTGAAAATGAGTTTTCACACAATCGCTTCCGAGCGAAGGCGGAAGCTGAAACGACGCCAAAACCCAAAAAGACCGCTTCCCCTTCTTTTCCCTCCCGAATGGCTACAGTATTTTTTAAACCGCTCTAAATGTCCGTTTGTCTTCTCCGCTTGCTCACGCGCGCGGCTCAGCCGCTCGTTTCCATGGAATCTGCGAAATCCCCAATAAAAGCGATGTTTTTGGCTTCGTTTCCTTTTGCATTCCCTATGCCCAAAAAATGTGTAACGCACCTCTTACCGCAGCAGCGCCACGCCTGTCCGCCGTAGCTGCCGTTGAGCGAAGGCGGAAGGGTTCCATGTTGGGTGTTCGATTGACCGGTGGGGTTGCCACCCAGTTCTAATGCTGATCATTTGCCTCCCACGGCAATGGGATCCCTTTGCATTCAACAATTTTCGGATCTATCGCGACGACCTTTTCCTTATCAAACGGCCAATAAGACAGTTGTTTTCGCTGATAAAAGCGTTCGTTTTCCAAGAAGAAAAACAGGAACCTCCAAACTCCCGAAGCAACCACATAAGTCGGAGCATCTTCGGCCTGATCTAAGAAAAAAACGGGATGCGTACCTGTCGATGGAATTAAAAGTGAGGTCGCAAGGATGAAAACATCCCCGCAGCCATCGTCTGCAATTGGCATCCATCCTTTTTTTGACCATTCCGGGCGTTCTCTCAAGTACCAATCCATTGAGCAATCATCCTTACTTTTTGAAAATAACGGATAAAAAGTACTCGGACCCAAACTAATTCCGTTATAGCACTTTAGCAATTCACGGATCTCACAAGGAAGTTTCAATTCGTGGATCCTTTCGAATTTGATGATTTGCTCATCTGTTGCAGGTGCTGCGGCAACGCGCTCCCCTTTAAAGTCGGAAAGATTGTTAACTAGTTCAAGAACTTTATCCTCAATAGTAATCATATATCTGTCACCGCTCCGCCACCCATTCCCGTATTTATATTCACAAAGTTTTATCTCTTCAATCTGGCGAACAGCGGTGGCCGCAGTAGGCCAATGTCCCATCCCAGGTGCTGGGCCGCTCGTTTCCATGAAATCTGCGAAATCTCCAGTAAAAGCGATGTTTTTGGCTTCGTTTCCTTTTGCATTTCCTATGCTCAAAAAATGTGTACGCAGGGAAGGGGGGAATCATTCTCATTCTCATCGTCATCGTCATCGTCACTTGGCGCCGTTGGGCTCACTCTCACTCTCGTCGCCCTGTCTCGCCTGCTCACGCTCTCAGTGGAAGCCTCGGCGAAGGCGGAAGCGTTCGATTTTGGGTGTTCGATTGGCCGGTGGGGTTGCCACCCATTTACACCCCCGGAACGCTTAAAACACCAATGACCACAGAGGTTTTCCGCCAAAAAACTCGCGCCGTTTACTGTTTACTTTCCTATATACAAAAAATGTGTGGTGGCTAGCCCGGCCTCGAACGTTTTGCCGCTTTACTTCGACAGGGCTTCCGACTGCTTCACGAACTCCTCGCCGGTCCACTCGCCGTCGCTCTTGACGACTTTGGCCGCGGCAGCCGCCTTTTGTGCGGATTTGCGTTCATTCTGCCGCTTCACTAAATCCGCGTGCGTGGTAAAATAATCCAGGCTCTTTCCTTTGAAATCCCCGAGGGTTTCAAATTTGTGTTTATCCATGAATGCCAGCAATTGCTCGCACATCGGTTTGATGTGTTCATAGCCAAATTTCATCACGCCGGTGCAAATCTGTACCGTATCGCCGCCCAATAAGATAAATTCCGCCGCGTCATTTCCACTCTCGATACCGCCAATGGCTGAAAGCGAGCGCCCGGGAAATTCTTTGCGAATCACCTGAGCCACTTCCATTACCATTCGCAGGGCGATCGGCTTTACCGCGCGACACGAGTAGCCGCCCGGCGTTGTATAACCTTCCACCGACGGCTCGGGCCGGAGTGTTTCCAGATTCACGCCCATCACGCTCCGAATTGTGTTGATGGCGCTGATGCCCGTTGCGCCGGCCTTAAGCGCGGCACGGCTGGGGTCTTCGATGTGGGTTACATTCGGCGTCATCTTCGCCCATACAGGTTTCTTCGCCGCGCTCATCACCCAGCCGACAACCTCCTCGAGAATTTCAGGGTTTTCGCCCATCGCCGCGCCCATCTTGCGCTCAGGCAATCCATGCGGGCAGGAAAAATTCAGTTCGAATGCGTCCACACCACAAGCCTCGCATCGCTCGACAATCTCGACCCAGGCGTCCTTGCGATATTCCTCCATGATGGAGGCAATCAGCACGCGGTCGGGGAACATGTCCTTGCACTTCTTGAATTCATCTTCCCATATCTTAAACGGACGATCGCTGATCAACTCGATATTTTCCCATCCAATGATTTCCTTGCCGTCCGCGGAATGCAATTTGGCATAACGCGGCGTTACATTGATCACCTTCGACGCGTCCAGGCTCACGGTCTTTGCGATTACCGCGCCCCAGCCTTCGCGAAAGGCCTTGATGATGACGTTCAAATTTGTTCCCGGCGGTCCGGAAGCGATGATAAACGGATTCGGCAATTCCAGGCCGTCCACGGTGGTTTTTAAAGTCGGCATAACGTTACATCAAATCATTCCCCAACTCCGATTTTATACAAGCTACGCGGCGGGTTGTCACAATAATTTTGCAGAGTGATTATTATTCTATAATCTTGTCGGGCAGCATTGATGGGATTGTAATTTGAAACTATGGCGCTCAATCCAAAACGTACCATCGCTGAGCTCAAAGAATTGCGGGCCCTTACCGCAGACGAAAACGGAGCGCAACGCATTGCGTTCACAAAGACCTGGCTGGCCGCCCGCGAATGGCTCCGCGAAAAACTCAAAGGTCTTCCGCTCGAAATCCATAATGACGCCGCCGGAAACACATGGTTCACCCTGCCCGGCACTTCTAATAAGTGCCTGCTCATCGGGGGGCACATGGATTCCGTTCCCAATGGCGGCTGGCTCGACGGTTCCCTGAACGTCCTCGCCGGCCTCGAAATCCTGCGCCGCATCAACGACCAATATAACGGCAAACCTCCTGTGACTGTCCGTCTGGTGGATTGGGCCGACGAAGAAGGCGCCAGATTCGGCAAGAGCCTGTTTGGCTCCTCCGCCTGCTCCGGCAACCTGAACCTGGACGAAGCACGAATCTTAAAAGACAAAGACGGCGTCCGCCTTCCCGACGCCCTCCGCGATGTAGGCATCGAATTCGAACGCGTCAAAGATAGCGGGATAGAATTGAAGAACGCCGCAGCCTATCTCGAACTTCACATTGAGCAGGGCCCGGTGCTTTTGGATTTGGATCTGCCATTGGCCGCCGTATTGGGAACATTTGGAGTGGAAAGGCATGCGATTAACTTTCATGGCCAGGCCGCGCATTCCGGCAGCACACCAATGAACCGCCGCAAAGATGCTTTCCTGGCTGCGGGACGAATGGCGCAGGAAATTTATCGCATTGCGGGCCGTAGCGGCAACGGCGTTTGCACCATCGGCTCGTGCGTCACCCGGCCGGGCATCGTCACCAGCGTGGTCGAGGACTGTCGCATTACCCTGGACCAACGGCATCTCGATCCTGCCGCCCTCGCGATCATGCTCGCCGATGCCCGAGCGGCCGCCGGTCAATTTGCAACCGAAGGGGGCGTCACCGTCTCGTGGGAACGTCTTTGGCATATCGCACCGCGTCCATTTCATAACGAGCTAATTGCGCTTTGCGAGGAGGCCATCCATGAAACCTGCAGCAAAACTCATCGCATGCCAAGCGGACCGCTTCACGACGCCGCCGAGGTCGCCGCAGCCGGCGTACCCACGGTAATGATGTTTGTCCAAAGCCTGCACGGCATCAGCCACAATAAAATAGAAGATACGAAAGAAGAGCATCTTGAGTTGGCGGTTATTGCGTTTGATAAGTTGGCAGAGAAAACGATGCGGTGGATTAAATAAAGCACCAACTTTCCAAAGCACCAAGCTTCAATATCCAAGCACCAGAGAAAATCCAATCACCAAGCTCCAAGCTCCAGAGAAACAGGGGAAAGCCCCAAACGCCAAACTCCAAGCCCCAGAGAAACTTCAAGCTTCAAGCTCCAATATTGAGCGTTCGACTTTGAAGGTTCTTCTGAAAAAAGCGCCAAAGGACGATGGATTTTTGTGAATATTCTCCACATGTGAAGCGCCGGAAAAATTCCAAATGTCGATGCCAGGACTTGATAGTTGCTGCCTGGAGTTTCTCTGATGCTTGGTGCTTGGAGTTTGGTGCTTTATTGGATTCTCTGTGCTTGGTGCTTGGGATTTGGAACTTTACCTACGGTATTCCACCAACCACGCCGGCCCCGGTCCATTTCCGCGTACGGACGTGTCTTCCCGCCGTTGCAGCCTGATGGTTCGCGCCAGGGCGAATTCCATACCAGTCCAAAAATGCATTCTGTCCAAAAACGGATTCAATACGTTGGTCATGGTGCAATAATGGCTTTCTTTCGGGTCGGTGTGATGACGCGCGTGGTGTCTGGCTGTTTGCAACAGCCGGATGTCCTGCAAAAATGAAATCAGCCGTCCATTCTCCTTGCGGGTTCGATGCGCCCATTTGTGAAATTCATTCGCGTTGGCACTCAGAATCGCAAACAGCCACACTTCCCAGGTGAGCAATCCTGCAAACCATGCCGCAATGACCATAACCGCCGAGAGTACCGCCAGGTTCCATGATGTCTGCCACCAGCTATGCCGTATCATGTAACGCGGATAATGATGGTGAACGATGTTTGGCCGCGCGACAAGCCGGCCAATCAATGGCGTGTTCTCGCGCACATACGCGTCCTCAAACCAATGCACGAGCCCGCCGACAAAGTCCGCGGCAAGAACAGTTGCGGCAAGTTTTAGAAGAACAAGCAGTGCGGTTTTCATTGGATTCCTTAGGTGTAACGATTGGGGTTGGTTGTACCGGGCGGGACTGGAGGGACAGGTCCAATTCAGCCTGCACGGTTGATGTTGTTGCAAATTCCGTTTGCATGCTGTCCTTTTAACTCACCTTGCCTTGGAGGCGTTAATTGATAAAACTTTGACCGACATCGACCGGCTCAATGAACGTCCATCATCTCGAACTGTTTTATTACGTTGCCCGGCATGGAGGCATCATGCCCGCCGTGCGAAATATTCCCTACGGCATCCAGCAACCCGCCGTCAGCTCGCAGATCGCCCAACTGGAAGAGTATCTGGGTGCGGTCCTTTTCCAGCGAAGGCCGTTCGCCCTGACCGCCGAAGGCCAAAAACTGTTCGAATTTATCCAGCCCTTTTTTTCGAACCTGAATAAAATTGCGACCGACCTCCAGGGTGGCCAGACGCGACAGATTCGCATCGGCGCATCCACGATCGTTTTGCGGGATCATTTGCCAGAGGTTTTTCATACGATCCGAAAGAAATTTCCCGGCCTCAAACTTTCGCTCCGCGAGGGTTATCCCGCGCAACTTGAGCAAATGCTCGAACAGGATGAAGTAGACCTTGTGTTCACGGTCATTGAAAAGAAGGCCCCAGCCGGCGCCCAGTCGACGACCATGCTTGAATTGCCGCTGGTGCTGCTGGTGCCAAAGGAAAGCCGCTACCAGTCAGCGGGGGAGCTCTGGCGGCGTGATAAAATTGACGAACCCCTCATTTGCCTGCCCGCCGCCGAAAGCATCTGCAAAAAATTTCAAGATGAACTGCAAAAGCGCGGCGTGGATTGGTTTCCGGCCATCGAGGCCAGTTCCGTGGATTTGATTGAAGCCTATGTGGCCAGCGGTTTGGGCTTTGGCGTATCCATCGCTATTCCACGCAAAAGCCTGTCGCCCGCCGTGCGCGCCCTGCCCCTGGATGGATTTCCCCCGCTCGTCATCGGCGCCCTTTGGCGTGGCCGGAAAAACTCTTTAATCGACACCTTCCTTACCGAAGCCCACAAACGCGCCAAACAAGTTTGGGGAGCTGGGAAAAAGTAAAAGCTATTTTGCAGCCGCCGCATTCTCCGGCCGAAGAATCACTTCCCGGCCTTTCCAACTGGGCCGGCCGATGTGGCTGAAACCACCCAACCGATAGCGCCATGAAACTCCATAAAAAGGATTGCCCGTGGGCCAAAATGAAATCATGTCCACGCCAATTTCCTTTGCCATTTCGATGGCTCGTTGGATTGTTTTGGGAGAATCATTCCAGTTAAACAGCAGGTATTTCCATTCCAAAATAGGCATCTTCAAGCCGCGCGCGTCACGATAGGCCGCCATTTGCTTCATCGCGTCGTAAGCTTTTTCAAAACTGCCGCGCTTCATGTATTTGCCGCACATATCGTCGCTGATGCCATGGACGGAAAATTGGATGTCGCTCAAATTCAGCGCGGCTTCGCGCTTGGCCTCCGTGTTCAATAAAACGCCGTTGGTCGATATACGAATGTAAGCATTCGGGTTTTTTGAGCGGAGCAGCGGCAGTTCCTGGCAGACGCCTGGCGATAGAAACGGTTCGCCCAGGTTCAAATAAAAGATTCGCTGCATTCCCAGCCGCGCGGCAATATCGGCCATTTGCCCCAGTTCATTCAGGGGCATTGTTTTCCGGGTCCGGATGTCCGCTGCCCCCTCACGCGCGCAGCCGATGCAATCCACGTTGCAGATGACGGTGTTCTCCAAAAGCATCCCGCGATAGGGCAAACGCGGTTTTGCCGGCGTCTCCCCGCGTTTCAGCTGGCGCAATTCACAGCGCGAGCAAGTTGGAATCGGAATTTTTCCCCGGGCCAGTTCGTCACGAAATTTCTGCGCCGTCTCGCCAAAAAAGATTTCCTCAAAGGTATTCTTTCTCAAGTCGCCAATGTGCCCGCTGCCGTCGTAGTCCTGGCAATTGCATGAAACGGTCAAATCCGAATTGATGGTCATGTTATACTCCGATTCTCCCTGGAGAACCGTGCAAACATATTTTCGGCCCGTGATTTTCGCGCGGATTTCGAGCCAGCGCGACATCGTCCACCGAAGGACCTTGCTCACGCGCCAGTTCAGGCGTGTTTTGGGGTCGCGGATGGATCGTGATGTAGGCGAAGCCGCCATGGAAACAGAATACCAAAGACATTGGGAGATTCCAAGCACCAACCTGCCAATTGCGGAATCTGAGGTTCGCTTTCCGCTTACTTTTTCATTTCTGCCACGTACCACTCCTGCGGCCCTTCTGCGACCTTCACGGTCTCATTTGTCTCGGCGACAATTTTCGCGCCCGTCCGTTGCAACCAATCCTCCAGCGTAATGCCGCGCAATTTCAAATTCAGCCCGCCAACCACGGCGTAATCAACCTTTTCCTTTCGAAAAAGGTCCGGAGGATCGCTCAACAAAAAATGTTCCACCCGCCGCGAACCGAACGGCAGCCATAATGATATATCACAATCGTCCTCCGCGCCGATGAAACCGACCACTTGAATGCCCCCGGGCAACAGAGTTCGCACATCGGCCAGTGGATCGGAGCGCCTGGCATAGACGGCGTACACATGTTGCGCGCGCACAACCAGATGGCTGGACGGGTGCCGCGCAGCCAGCCAGCCCAAAACTCTTTGCGCGGGCCACAGAGGCCGGTCAGGCACCAATACCAGGACCATCAACGCCAGCACCATGACGCCGCCCGCCAGCGCGCGCCACCAGGCGCGGCCAACGAGATCTGACTGTCCACGGCCGATCAGCAAAAGAGGAGCCAGCAAGGGATAATACGGGGCAATCAGGCGATCGGGCGTCACCATCCCCGTTTTCATACAGTACGCCAGCAACGCCGCCCACGGCGCGAGCATGACAAGTGTGGTAAATACACCGCGCCGCGGTGTGCGCGTTTGCGCTGAATTGGCAGTCCGGTCACCATGCGATTTGCGCCTGGCAGCAAAACCGCCAATGACTGAAATTACCAGCAAGAGGCTCACACCAAATCCAATTCCGCTCCAGTCCTCGGTGGGCAATTCACCCAACCATAAAAAACCATCCTCAAAGTTCCGGACCATCGGCGCGCTCAGCCAGTGTGGCAGCGCCAACAACGCATTTTGGTTCCACCAACCTGCAAAGGGAAAGAACGGCGGTGTGAAATTGTCCAAAAGAAGCAGAAACGCATTGCCCCAAATACCGACAAAAGGATTTTTCATGTTCATCCCTTCCTGTTCGATAGACAATCCCGACCAATCATGGCCTGGAATGTAATACCAGTTCAGGATGGCGCTGGGCAAAAATGACACTACCGCCGCGATCACCAACACCGCCCCGGTGCCAGCGACATTTCGTTTGAACACAGGAAGGCAAGGCACCATGGCAATCGCCCAGGGCAACAGCAAAGGCAGGTTGCTCGCTTTAGCGCCGGTCAGCAATGCCGCCGCCAAAATTGAGAGCCACAAATCTCCAATCGCTGTGGGGGACGCCGCCGTGCCGTCTTTGCCACTGGCCGCGCCGCGCAAGGCAAAATAGATGGCTGCCAGCGCGTAAACCGTTGGAAATGTATCATTGGCATTGCCGCCGGCCTGCAGCAGAAACGTATAGCCGCTCGGCAGGATCCACATCCAATGCCACGCAACTCGTGCGCGCACTCCCAACTGAATAAAAACACTGTAAATCAGTCCGGGTAAAAGCAGAAATGGCAGAAAATTGAGCAGGAACAAACCGCGCGTGGAATTGGTGAACAGCAATAACGGCGCCGACAGCCATTCTATGCCGCAAGCGCGATCGTTCATCCGATAATCGGTCGTGTGCACCCATATCCAGTGCCCGTGCGAAAGCCACTGCAATACCCGCCCGGCACGATACGTCAATCCGGTATAATT
The DNA here is from genome assembly GCA_036269115.1 of Verrucomicrobiia bacterium. Lineage (GTDB taxonomy): Bacteria > Verrucomicrobiota > Verrucomicrobiia > Limisphaerales > UBA11358 > UBA11358. The sequence continues at coordinate 63,306 of DATAST010000262.1, forward strand.
AGCGGGCGGGTAAATTGCCCCGCCGATAAGCACCAAAACCGCCAGCACGAGAAAGCAAAATGGCAAAGGACGGCGAAAACGGCGAAACGCCTTTTGCACAGCCAAAGAGAGCCTTTCGACCGAAAACCCAAAACTCTCTCGTTTTAGAAAAATAAAAACCGCGAATAGCGCAAACGCGGCCGTGTAACCAATTCGGTTTAGCTCACCGAACACCGAAAGGAGCCAACCCGCAACCGTGGCGAAAACCGAAATCCAAATCCAAAGCTGAAGAATTGGCCGATAAGACATTTTTTGAATAGCCCACGCTATTTAGATTTCAAATCGCGGTCAAACTGAATGTCATGAATCGCGAATCCATTCCACGGCAATTTATTTCACGGCCGGAATTTCCAATATTCGTCAGGCGCGGTCCCGACGCGTTCCATCCCCGCGCGCCGAAATTGTTCGAGCGACTCTCCGGTCTGGAGCAAATAGTAGAGGTCGGAAATCACCGACCGCTCATCTCCAATGTAAGTATGACCAAAAAAGCTGGTGTCTACCGCGGTCGCGTCAATCGTGTCTGTGCCGGGAATCACGGTGGGCGATGGGAAACTTTCACCCAGCCGTTGATGCCCGTTATAAAATGACCTTGATACAGCCAGCGCTTTGTCGTTTGAAGAAGCATAAATGGTAACAAAAGGCGAATTGGTGGAAACGATTTGCGGCGCGATTTGCGTTTTAAAGACCACAGAATCAATGTCCGGCGCCGCCAGAATGATTTCTTTGAATCGTCTTGCGGCGGCGGGATGCGTCGCGGCCAAAGAGGCAAAGGCCATGGCCAGCGCGTGGCAGCCCATACTGTGCGCAATGACATAGATATTCGTCGCGCCGCAATTGACCGCAAAATCGTTCAAGAATTCTTCCAGATGGCTTTCCGAATACTCAATGCTCTGCTCGTCCCGGGTGTATCCGAATACATTGCCCTGCGAGGGCCAACTGTAAAAAACCGGGGCGCCGTCAAAGCCAAGATCGTAGGAAAGCTGCGCCGTTCGGCGCGCAGCCTCGGCAAAACTGATGTTGAATCCGTGGATGAAAACAAAGGCGCGCTTTCCGGGCGCGCTGTTAACATCGCCATTTATCGCGTCAAAAAAGTTGGTTCGGGCCTGTGGGATAATTTGCAACAGAGCCACATTCTTATTGGGGTCTGAATGAACTTCGAGCTTCCAAATCAAAGGAGATTCAAGCTCGCCCATGCGATGGTCGCGCGGAATACTCACCAGGCAGGTCCCGTAACTGAGGTCTCCATAGTCGGCGCCGAACATCCGTGCCGGGGATTCGCTCGAAGTGAGATTTCGATCGGTCGCATAAAACACCCGGACCAATGCGTATTTCTTTTTTGAAACCCATTTGGGCGAAGACTGGTGCCCGTGCTTTGGCGTGTGTGCGCATCCCTGAACCAGAAGCAAAAGAACTCCAAAACTTAAGAAGAGCTTTCGCATAATTCTGTTTCTCAAAATAATCGGCAAGCGTCGGTTTCTAAATTGCTTCGATGCTTAAACAATCGTATTGTGAATGGCAACATTTTTCACAAGCCGCCCGGCCGGTTCCGGATCACGTCCTTGTCCGGGTCCATGCGGGCGAAATCAGGCCCAATTGGCTTAGTGCGTTAACGTTTTTTTATTGAATCTTTTGGGCTTTTTGGCAGTCTAATGTCGGATTTGCGTGTCAATGAACGGACCTCAACCCATAAACAATTTTGACGATTTCTGGCGGGATACAGCCGACTGCTGGCAAAGGCTGCCAAATAAAGCTTTCTTCTTCGTCCTGCTGGCGGCGTGGCTGGGGCTATTTCATTTTCTCGGGAATTCCATTTTAGGCTACGTCCATACACCATCGCTGTTCCAATGGATGTACCACGCCTACAATGGCACCTCGAATGAGAGTGCGGTGGACGACAAACACGGAAATATAATCCCGTTTCTGGTTGTGGGACTGTTTTGGTGGAAGCGCCACGAATTGCTCAATTCCCGACTGCAATTCTGGGGGCCCGGTTTGGTGATCCTGATCTTCGCGATGGTGCTACAAGTGCTGGCTTACGCGATCCAGGTGCCGCAAGTATCTATCGTGGCCTTATTTGCAGGAGTTTATGGATTGATGGCCCTCGCCTGGGGGACGGAATGGCTTCGCAAAAGCTTTTTCCCTTTCTTTCTTTTCGCCTTTTCGGTCCCGCTCGGCGCCCACTCCACTTTCATAACTTTTCCGTTGCGACTCCTCGTGACCTGGCTGGTTGAGGTTATTTCTCACATTTTTGGCATCGATGTCATCCGCGTGGGCACTCAATTGATCGATCCCAGCGGCTCATTCCAATACGATGTCGCGCCGGCTTGCAGCGGCATTCGCAGCCTGGTCGCCATATTTCTGTTGGCGACTGTTTATGCGTTTTTCATGTTTCGGTCCGCCTGGAAACGAATCCTCCTAATAGCGCTTGCCTGCCCGTTTGCGGTTTTGGCAAACATGTTGCGCCTTTTAATGGTCATTATTGCCGCTGAAATAGGCGGCCAAAAAGTGGGAGATTGGGTCCATGACAATTGGTTTACCAGCGTTCTGCCGTATGCACCCGCCTTTATTGGGTTTCTCTTTGTCGGACAAGTGCTTGAAAAATCTGAGGCAAAATCAGTAGTTGCGGAAAAGGACGAAACCGGCCCGGAAGTTGCATCAAAGCCGATAATATGAAACATCCGAAATGGACATTTCTGGTTGTGGCACTGGTCCTGATTGCCGGGACCGCCGCCGCGTTGGCGTGGCTGCGCGCCAATCAGAAGCTTGGTGAACCCGGTGTCATAGCCACGCAGATCCCCGGGCAGGTCCAAATGCAGATCGCCCTGCCCGAACACGTATTAGATTTCACGTCCACAAACATCCCGGAACCAGCCGTTGTGCTCGGTTATTTGCCGCCTGATACCAGCTACGCTGAACGCATGTATTCCGCCCCAAACGGCTTACGGATTCAATCCACGGCGATTTTGATGGGTGCCGACCGCACGAGCATTCATCGCCCGGAATATTGCCTGCCAGGCCAGGGCTGGAGGATAGACAAAAAGGAGACCGCGACGATTCCCATCATTGATAAAACGCCTTATCAATTGCAATTGGCGAGATGGAATCTCAGCACGTCCATCCAGCAACCTGACGGCAGCAAAGCCACAGCTTTCGCGGTCTATGTTTATTGGTACGTGACCAAAGATGACGAAACTCCCGACCACGACAAAATGCTGGAGAAAATGACTCTTCATTTATTCCGCACCGGCGATTTGCAGCGATGGGCCTACATCTCCTATTTTACCGTATGCGGACCGGAACAACAGGACGCAGCCTTCAGCGAGATTAAACGATTCATCATCGCCCAGGTCCCGCAATTTCAGCTGCCGCTACCTGCAAAATAAGAAATGCTCCGACGTGACCAACATATCCGAACGCAACTGAATCAGATTGCGGACGCGTGCATTTTCTCAGCCAGCTTCCTCTTCGCCTACCTCCTGCGCTCTGACCCGCGGATCATCGATGCCCTGGGCCTGATCCCCGCAACTCCGTTTAACGATTTTGCGAAGCTGTTTTTTGTGCTCTTTCCCGGGGCGCCGCTGATTTTGGAGTGGCAGGGATTTTACAATCGTGCGCCCCTGGCGCCGCGATCGGCAGTTCTTTGGCCCCTATTAAAGGGTTGCGCCGTTGCGACCCTGGGATTGATCGCCGTTGGTTACGTTTTTCAGCTGCAAGTGGCCCGCACCATCATGATCGCATTCGGCTGCATTTCTTTTTTCGCCGTATTTGCAAAGGAAGAAATCGTTCGATTGTTTCTTAAGAGCAAAATGGCGCAATCGCAATACCGCCGGCGTTTTATCGTTGCCGGAAACGACAAGGAAATTGCCAAAATGCGGCAGGAGATAGAGGCCCAGGGAGACGAAGGGATCGAGATTGTCGCCGAACTGAACATGAATCAAATGGGCGCTCAGGAATTGATCCAATTATTGCATGAGCATTCCGCCTACGGTGTCATTTTGAGAGCGCGCCACACCTATTTCGAGCAAATCGAAAATGTAATCAAGGCCTGCGAACTCGAAGGCGTCGAGGTGTGGCTCATGGCGGACTTTTTCGCCACGCAGATTTCCCGCACCAGCATCGACGAACTGCTCGGACATCCCCTGCTCATTTTCCGAACCACGCCCGAGTCCTCCTGGCACAGCATCGCCAAAATGCTCCTGGATTTTACTGGTTCGTTCATTTTGCTCAGTATTTTCGGGATCTTCGTCTTTCCTATCGTTGCCATCGCCATCAAGCTCTCTTCACCGGGCCCTATCTTTTTCAGGCAACAACGTTCCGGCCAGAATGGCCGCCCATTTACGCTCTTTAAATTCCGCACCATGGTCACCAACGCCGAGCAATATAAGCACGAATTGGAAGCCATGAACGAAATGAGCGGGCCGGTCTTCAAGCTAACAAACGATCCCCGAGTGACGGCCGTTGGAAGATTTCTTCGCAAATATAGCCTCGATGAATTGCCCCAGCTCTGGAATGTCCTTCGTGGCGACATGAGCCTGGTCGGCCCGCGCCCGCTCCCCGTGGACGAGGTTAAACGCTTCAGCGACCTTGCCCACCGCCGCCGCTTGAGCGTCAAGCCCGGCCTCACATGCCTTTGGCAAATCGGCGGGCGCAATCAAATCTTCGACTTTAAAGAGTGGGTCCGCCTGGACCTTGAATACATTGATAACTGGTCGCTTTGGCTTGATGTAAAGATTTTGCTCCTCACTATCCCTGCTGTCTTGCGTGGGACAGGAGCAAAATAACCTTACCGCGAAAAACGGTTAGTTGGATGCAGCCTTTGTGGCCAGCGCCGCCTCGTCCCGCAAATTTTGCCCGTCATTCAGCATCTTAACGACCGGCCCGATTTCCGGGGCCTGCATGAAAATCTTCCAGCACATACCTGTCCGATAGTTTTCGATCATCGGCGCAATGGGCCCCTCATCGATGCATAGATAGGTCTTCGATACCCAGTTGCGCGAGAAATTAAACGCGTCATAAAACCCAAACGGTCCCCACAACTTCGAACCGTATTTTTGGTACATTTCCATAAGGCACGAAAGGCTTTCAGCGGGAACGTACGGCATTGAAGAAAGCGATGCCGTCGGCGCCAGTGTGCCGTTGTCCCGCAATCCCGGCGCAAACGCCCTGTAACCGTCCGGCCCGGCACTGGCCGTGATGCCCCAAAGCGGGCCATAACCTTTATGCACTTTCTTGCGGGACTCCGCATAGAGGCTCTGCACCCGGCAGAAATCCCTGAAATGGTCGAAATAACTCCGGCCACGAAATTCAAGTTGGCGCGGGTCCAACCCCAAATACGAAAAATGAGCCATAAAAAGCGGCGGTCCAATGTCGCCGCATCCGCCCAACTCGACGTGAATTCCAAATTGTGTGCTGGCTTCGGCGTACTTTCCCGACTCCCAGCCCTTCCAATAACATTCCGGCTTGATCGAATGTGTCGGCGACGCCAGCGCCAGCACATAGACAATCTGGCATTCGTTGAACCCCAAAATATACAGGTTCTTCTTCCAGCCGTAACGCGGCGACCAATGCCACATTATCGCCGGAATCGGATCGGTTTGCCTGACAAACCAATTCCATTCCACCCCCCGCCACAGGCTGTTCGCCAGCGCACGGATCTCTATTTCCTCGGAGTTCGTCCGGGAAAAATATTCCCGCGCAAAGAGCACACCTTCCATTAGGAATGCCGTTTCTACCGTATCCGCGCCATCGTCGTATTTACTGAATGGAATCACCTCTCCCGTTTGCCCGTTGATAAAATGAGGAAAAGCGCCGTGGAAACGATCCGCCTTCTCTGAGAGAAATCTCAACTCTTTCAACGTCTGCATCGCGGCCTCCTGTCGCGTGATAAATCCTCTTTCGATTCCCACGCCCAGGTTGAAAAGTCCCATGCCACTGGCTCCTATTGCGCAAATATCGGAGTCCCGCCGGGCCGATGCTCGGGCCAGGCCCGAAACCGGGTGAGCATACAGATAGAAATAATCGAAGCTTGCCCGTTGCACGTCCGTGAGCAATTGCTGCTGATTCAAAGCGTCTGAATCGCCTTCCACCGGCTGCGACCAATCCGAAGGCAAAAGATGGCCCCCGCTGTTCGTTTGGACCGATCGTACACGGTAAAAGTTTGTGGCGGTTGCGCCCACGAAATCGTTGTAAATCGTCACTTGTGGAAGAATATTGGGCAAGGTCGAAAACGGACCAAACGGTGCGGCAGAGCGCTGCACCTCATACCGCATGGATCCTGGCGTCGGCTCCCATTGCAAATTCACGCAAAGCTGGCCTGAAGTGGCCTTCAGGCCTTGCGGCACAGCAATCGGTTCCTCATTCGGTTCGTGCGCCGCGCCTACCGCCGCCAACGCCAAGAGGGCAAATCCTAACTTTCCGGAATTCCTTACAGATTGTAACAACCGAAATATCGCCACGCGCTTCAATTTGGCAGGGGCAGGCTTTGCAATCAATGATGATTCATGCCGTTCATGGACAATCCCTTTCCCGTTTGTTACCATTTTCTGACTGATGAGCCTGGAAAATACCGTTCCTCCACCTTCGGATTTCATCCGCGACATCGTGGCCAAAGACGTCGCTGAGAAGAAATATCCGAGGATTCATACCCGTTTTCCCCCCGAACCCAACGGCTATCTCCACATTGGCCACGCCAAAAGCATTTGCCTTAATTTTGGCATCGCCCGGGAATTCAGCGGCGTCTGCAATCTCCGGATGGATGATACAAACCCGACGAAAGAAGACGTGGAATACGTCGACTCAATTCGGGAAGACGTGAACTGGCTCCTGTCCGGTTGGGCCGATCACAATCTCGGCCTCAAACAAAAAGGCAAAACCCCAGACGTCACTTCATCCAACGGCAAAACCGATTTTCATTTGGCACCGGTCACGGCGCCCGGATCTCCGGCCACCGAACCGTTCTATGCTTCAGATTATTTTGACCAGATTTATGAATACGCCGTCGAACTCATCAAGAGAGGCAAGGCGTTTGTTTGTGATTTGACGCCGGAGGAAACTGACGAATACCGCCGCAATGCGAAAGCGTCTCCGTACCGGGACCGCAGCATCGAAGAAAACCTGGACCTCTTCGCGCGCATGAAGGCCGGGGAATTCCCCGACGGCAAGCGCTCACTGCGCGCAAAAATTGACGTCGCTGCCCCGAATATTTGGCTGCGCGATCCCCTGCTCTACCGCATCCGCCACGCCGAACATCATCATACCGGCGCCAAATGGGTCATCTATCCCATGTACGACTTCGCTCATTGCCTGAGCGATTACATTGAAGGCATCACCCACTCGATCTGCACGCTGGAATTTGAAGTCCATCGCCCCCTCTACGATTGGATCCTCGACAGTCTTGAACTGCCGCGACCGCTGCCTCATCAATACGAGTTTGCGAAGTTGATCCCCAGTCACACTATCGTTTCCAAACGCAAACTGATTCAATTGGTCAACGATAAGATCGTGACCGGCTGGGATGATCCCCGCATGCCAACCATCTCAGGCATCCGGAGACGAGGGATTCCCGCTGGGACCCTGCGACGCTTTGCCATCGGTGTCGGCGTCACGAAATTTATCAGCCTTACCGACATGGCTGTCTTCGAGCACATCATTCGCGATGATTTGAATAAAATGGCATGGCGCCGCCTGGCTGTCCTGCGTCCGCTCAAGGTCGTCCTGACAAATTATCCCGAAAACAAGACTGAAGAGTTGGACGCCGTCAATAATCCCGAAGACCTGAACTCGGGCACTCGAAAAATTCCATTTAGCCGCGAACTCTACATCGAGCACGATGATTTCATGGAAACGGTGCCGCCAAAGTTTTTTCGGCTCAAACCCGGCGGCGAAGTCCGCCTCAAATACGCCTATATCATCAAGTGCGAAGAAGTCATAAAAGATGCCAGTGGGAAAATCGTTGAACTGCGCTGCACGGCCGACCTCGACAGCAAAACCGGGGGCGCTACCGCAGGCAGGAAAGTCAAAGGGACGATTCACTGGGTCAGTGCTGCGCACGCAGTCGATGCTGAAGTGCGGCTTTATGACCGTCTATTTACAGCTCCTGAACCCGATGCCACTGGCGACTATAAAGCGTCTTTGAACCCGAAGTCGCTCGAAATAGTCATGGCCAGGTGCGAACCATCCTTAAAAGACGCCAGTACTGAAGCACGCTATCAATTCGAACGCCTGGCGTACTTTGCGCTGGACCAAGACTCCCAGCCCTCGAAGTTGATCTTTAACCGTACCATTACTCTTAAGGACACGTGGGCAAAGGAAGCTTCGAAAGGCTGATTATGCCGCGCCGTGAACTTAAAAATGGCAAGCAGGTTGCCGACTGGCTTGAAGAAGTCGGCGGACAATTGAAGGCGCCAGGCAACATCACTTTAATAGGTTCGGCAGCGCTGCTATGGCATGCCCATGAACGTGGATTCGCCGCCGAATTACCCGAATCGAGCATGGACGTTGATCCCGTAACCGATAGCGATGAGGTTGCAATGCTGTGCTACGACGCGGTTATTGGTAGCGAGTTTGAGCGTACCCATGGATGGCATGTCAACCTGATGCCCGACTCGGTCCTGCGCGAATTGCCTTCAGCATGGCATGAACGCATGACGAAAAAGCAAATTGGCAAATTAACTCTCACCGTCCCCGCGCCGTCTGATATACTTGCTCCAAAACTTAAACGTAACGAATCCCGTGACCGTGTTCACGCGAAATGGGCCAGAGATATCGGTTTGCTTGGCTGACCTTCCTGATGTTAGTGTTGTTCCGTGTTTATTAACGGAATTTATTTTCAGGAATACGCAAAACTGGAATATGGTCGAATGGTCTGGCGTGTGCCTCAATTTCGAGAACGACTCTTGCGCCATTGGCGGGATGCCCGCCATCCTCATGCCGAACGCTTTGCCGCACACGAGGCTGACGTTCGTTACGTGCTCGAAAGCCCGAAAGGTTCCGACGATGCAGTGGATGCCGAATTGCGGAACCGTGGGCTCAGCCTGCGGGCAGTCGTAAAAGAAATTCCCTCAGTATTTGGCGCGTTCTTCGAATAATCGTGCTCATTGCATTTTGAATTGCTTGATTGATTGCAAAATGCACGAAACAAGCCTTACTTGCCTTCAATTTCCTCGCATATCAGAGGTTTTTGCAATGGCACAAATCTCGCAATAGAGTTTGTGTAATTGTTAAGTTTGAAGAAAACGCGGAATCGCCAAGGAATGAGCGCGGACGGTAACGTCCGCGCTTTTTTTATTTTCATGTACTGGCACTCGTGTACCGACGGAGGGAGATCTGCCAGAACCAGTGTGAAACCGCCGCCCAAACCAGGGCCAATCCCACGAGAACTGCACAAGCGGATGGCGAGGTCAATTTATCGGCCAGCACCCGCACGGGCACGTTTGAAACCAGCAACACCGGCAGCGCGAACGTAAACACGGCTTTGAATGCGCCGCGAAACGCATCGTCCGGCATTCGGGCTATGTTAAAGAGATTGTAATAACCCCACACAATCCCCTGCGCGCGAACCGTCCAAAAGCTCACTGAAGCGAGCATAAACATCAGGGAATAGTGAACCATCAGCCCAACAACGCATAACGCGGCAAACCCGCCCACTTCCATCACCGTAGGATGCAGGTGCAATTTGTGCGCCGCAAAGCCCATCAGGCACACCGCAAACGCGGCATTGGCAAATGATGAAATGTCCACCTGCCGCGTCGAAACGACAAATCGCGTGTTTATCGGCAACAGCAAAAGAAAATCCATCTTCCCCGTTCGAACCAACTCGGAAAGATTCGTGCAATTAACGAGAAAAAAAGCCTGGTAAATCTGCTGGATAAAATTGCTGGCTCCCGTCAGCAGCACTACCTCCCACGCCGACCATGTACCAATTTGCGAAGTTTGTGAAAATACCACCCCGACAAAACTCAATTGCAATCCAAACCACAGCAGTTCAACGATAATCCAAAGAATGAAATTGCCCTTGAACGACATCTCGCGCGTGATCGACGTCCTCCACAATGCGGCGTAAATCCGGAAATATCGTGCGACATGGGAAATCACACCGCCGGACACCACTGAATTCGAGACTTCCGGCTGCGCATTCATGGCTTAAACCAATTTCTTTAGCTTTTCGTTTTCGCCCAGCTTTTTGACGAGTTCTTTCACCTTCTGCGCCTGGCTCTTATGAGCCAGAAGCACTGCGTCATCGGTTTGCACCAAAATACTGTCGCGCAAACCAACAACGGCTATGGGCGTTTTGTTCTTTGTCCGCGCATCGTAGATAATATTACGCGCACCATCCACGTGAATGAAATCGGCCACAGCGCAGTTGCCTTCAGCATCAGCCTTAAGATGCCGTGCAAGGGCCGGCCAGGCGCCAACATCGTCCCATTCCAACGCCCCATCGGCCACGATGACATTTTGCGCGTGCTCCATCAGCGCATAATCAATGGAAATCTTTTTAACGGTCGGATACTCCTTTGCCAGGGTCTTTGCCAGCTTTGCCGGGTTGTTGGCAACCTTAAACCACCGCTGGCAGGCCGCGAACATTTCGGGCTGATGCTTTTCCAGGCCGTTGGTGACCGTCACAAAACTCCAGACGAACATCCCCGCATTCCAGCGATATTGCCCGCTGTTGACGTATTCGATCGCCTTTTCGAAATGCGGCTTTTCGACAAATTGTTCCGCTTTAAAGAAAGTGGTTTTGTACTTTTTAACGCCTCCAGGCGCGGGCAATTCATTGCCCACGCGGATATAACCGTATCCCGTCGCGGGTTCAGTGGGCTTGATTCCAATTGTTACGATCGCCTGGCCGCGCGCGGCCACATCGAAAGCATCGCCCAAAATCTGTTGAAATTTTTTCGCGTCCGGCATGACATGGTCCGCGGGCAAGACGGCCATGACGCCGGTTGTGGAACGCGCGCCCACCAGTGACGCGCCGAGCGTGACCGCGGCGCACGTGTCGCGGCCCATGGGCTCGGCAATGAGATTGCACTTCGGAATTTTTGGAAGCTGCTTTCGCACCTCGGGCAACTGCGCTTCGTTGGTGATGACGAAAATATTTTTGACCGGCACCAGGGGCAGGACCCGCTCGACAGCTTCCTGCAAAAACGATTTTTTGCCGAGGATGGCCAGCAATTGCTTGGGCGTTTTTTCGCGGCTCAACGGCCAGAACCGTTCGCCGCGCCCGCCGGCCATGATGATGACAAAACGGTCTTTTGTGTTAGATGTAGCTTTAGCACTCATAAGTTTTCTCCAGCCTGTCGTAATGCTTCACGAAACAGATCATCGCCCATGTACCCGCCAATTTTTCGAAGACGTTGTAAATAAGATTTCGCTTCCGGAATTAATCCAGCTTTTTTGAATCGCAAAACAACCCCCACTGTTCCCAGAGTTTTAACTCCAAGACGATGTGCAACCGTGCGCGCCTCAAAATCATCCAGCACAGCTATGAAACCCAAATTTGCAATCGCAAATGAAATCACAGCGCGTTCGCCCAGTCCAATTCCTGAAGACGACAATTCATTTGATTCCACGACCGGTGGCTGAATGAACTGCTTGCCGTTTTCTTGCAGCCAGGTTGCAGCCGCATCTCGTTCCGGATAATTCAGAATTTCTGTCACGACTGGCTGTGGAATTACGAGGGTTTTGACCAACTGCGGGACGTATTGCACCAACCCTGCCTTGGCCAGCAGGATAACCGGAGAAGCATTAATGACCCAGGATTCAGGCACTTTTCAACTCCGCGGCAAGTTCTTCTGGCGTGTATTGAAAAGGCGAAACTTTGTGCCGGAAAAGCAGGTCGAGAAATTCGGCGCGGGACATGTCAAGCATTTCAGCCCCCTTGCCGGAAGAGATGCGGCCTTCGTCATACCATTGCACAACGGCGGCCTCAAACATCTCGCGGCTAAAGCGCTCGTCATCGCCGCCAAATAATTCTGCGGCGCCGTCCGGCACTTCGACTGTGACTTGCTTGCTCACACTTGAAATTTATCAGAAATCAGTTCGTCGGTCAAAAGCTGCTTATCCCGCCGGCGGTTGTTCCGCTGGAACAGGAGTCTCAACGGCCGAATCTTCTTTGTCTTCGCTTATGACCTTTGCGATGGCCTGCAATTTGTCTTCGGCTTCGAGGTCTATCAGTTTTACTCCCTGGGTGTTGCGACCCGCCTCCCGAATGCCATTGACGGAAATACGGACCATTTGGCCCTTGAACGTGATGAGCATCATTTCGTCATTGTCATGCACCGTCAGCGCGCCGGTGACGCCGCCCGTCTTTTCGGTCGTCTTCATCGTAATGATGCCTTTGCCGCCTCGCGATTGGACGCGATACTCCTCGAAGTCAGTTCGTTTGCCGATCCCATTGTCGCCGGCAACCAGCAATTTCGCGTCCGGCACGACCACCGCCAGCGCCACAACATTGTCGCCTTTGTCCAAGGTGATGCCGCGCACGCCGCCGGCCGGCCGGCCCATCGAACGCGCATCCTCTTCCTTGAACCGGATGCTCATTCCACCGTGCGTAATCAGGACCACTTCGTCCCTGCCGGTCGTCAATTTCACGTCAATCAACGTGTCCCCCTGCTCGATGCCGATGGCGATAATGCCGCCTTTGCGCACGTTGGCAAATTCAGCGAGCTGGGTCTTTTTGACGGTGCCTTGCTTCGTGGCAAAGAAAATGAAGCCTTCCTGTTGCCACGTCGCATCTTCCTTGTCGGCGCCCGTTTTGGATTGAATACGAATCAGAGCGGCGATGGTTTCGCTGTTTTTCAATTCAAGCAGGTTCGCAATGCTCCGGCCCTTCGCGGCGCGGCCCATGTCCGGAATCTCATGCACGCGCTCGACGTAAACGCGCCCGGTATTGGTGAAAAACATGAGATAATCATGCGTGCTCGCCGTGAACAAATGCTCGATGAAATCCTTGTCCTCCTCGGTGCCCGCTTCGCGGGTCGTCATGCCAATGACACCCTTTCCTCCGCGGCGCTGCGCGCGATAGCTCGAAATGTTCGTTCGTTTGATCAGGCCGTTGTGCGTCAGCGTGATGATGACGCCTTCATTGACGATCAAATCTTCGATGGCTATTTCCCCTTCATCGGGAACAATCTGTGTAAGCCTCGGCGTCGCGTATTTTTCCCTAATTACCTTCAGCTCATCCTTGATGATGGTCATCACGCGCGCTTCCCGGGCCAGAATGTCGAGCAAATCCTTGATGCGTTCGAGCAGTTCTTTGTATTCGCCCTGGACCTTGTCGATTTCCAGCGCAGTCAATTGATACAGGCGCAACTCCAGGATGGCATCCACCTGGCGCTCACTCAACGCGTACCGGCCGTTTTCCAGCCGCTCCTCACTCCGGAGCAGAATTCCCCAGCGTTCGACCTGCGCCCGATTCCATTCGAACGCCAGCAACTTCACCCGCGCTTCATCGCGGGATTTGGATTTGCGAATGATGGCAATAAACTCATCCAAATTCGCCAGCGCAATGAGATAACCTTCCAGCAATTCCGCACGTTCCTCGGCTTTTCTGAGCTCAAAGCGCGTCCGCCTCAGCACAACCTCGCGGCGATGCTCGATATAACATTGAATGAGGTCCTTGAGGTTGAGCGTCTTGGGCCGGCCATGATCAATCGCCAAAGAATTGACCGCGAACGAAACTTCAAGCTGTGTGTGCTTGTAAAGATTGGCTATGACCACCTTCGGATTGCCGTCGCGCTTCAACTCCATTACCAGCCGCGTATTTTCATCGGACTCATTTCGCATCGCGGAAATTTCCGAGATGGTTTTTTCGTTCACCAGGTTCGCGATTTGCTGCTCCAGCGCTGCCCGATTGACGTTAAATGGAATTTCAGTGATGACGAGCTGCTCCCGGCCGCCTTTCATTTCCTCGGAGCCCACCCGCCCGCGCAATTTCAAACTGCCCCGCCCGGTCTCAAAGTAATTCTTGATCCCTTCAACACCGCAAATCATGCCGCCTGTGGGAAAATCCGGCCCTTTGACGAGCTTCATCAATTCCTTGACGGTGATGTTCTGGTTATCAATTTGCGCGCAGATGCCGTCGATGATTTCCCCCAGGTTGTGCGGCGGCATATTGGTGGCCATGCCCACCGCGATGCCTGTGCCGCCATTGACCAGCAAATTGGGAAATGCGGACGGGAAGACCGTGGGCTCCGTCATCCGCTCATCGTAGTTCGGGACGAAATCCACCGTGTCCTTTTCCATGTCTTCCATCAGAGCCGCGCCCAGGTGCGTCAGGCGCGCCTCCGTATAACGCATGGCCGCCGGCGGGTCGTCTTCTATCGAACCAAAATTCCCCTTGCCATCCACAAGCTTTTCTCTCATGGCCCAGGGCTGCGCCATGTGGACCAGCGTTGGATAAATAACGGCTTCACCGTGCGGATGATAATTACCTGAGGTATCACCGCAGATTTTCGCGCATTTATAAGGTTTGCGTCCAGGGAACAGCGACAACTCATGCATCGCATAAAGGATGCGGCGCTGCGAAGGTTTCAGACCGTCGCGCACGTCAGGCAATGCGCGCGAAATGATCACGGACATGGAATAATCGAGAAATGAATTCTTGATCTCATCCGCGACATTGATCTTCGCGATCTTTTCTCCCGCCGCAAATAACGGTGTATTGCTCACCGGCAATTTATTTGGCTCCTGTGGTCTGTTTTCGTCAGGCATGGTAAAAATATCAATATTCTTTTAAGGACGGCACGTACGCCAGGCCGATAAAATCGGCAGCTCTCATCACCTGGTTATCGCTGCTGCACATCTCTTCGCCGCCGCAAAGCTCCGCCGTCGCCACATGAATGGCATCCAGCGTTCGCAGCACAACTTGCGGGTGGCACTGCTCAATCATCCCCCCGGCGCGTTCGATGATCTGCCGGCTCAACGGCAACAAAACAAATTCTTCGTCCCGGACTTTTTCCTGAAACAGCCGCCAACCCGCGTGCCGCGCCTGCGCTGAAATCCGCCCTGTTCGTTCTTTGGCGAGCAGGGCGGAACGCACTTCTGTCACAGCCAGTTCGGAAGTCACCACCGGCTTGCCGGCGACCACTCGATGATAGGCCTCGCTATCCGGTTCGTGGCTGACCAGTTTTACAATGATGCAGGAATCCAGGTACATTTTTTACCACCCGCGACCATCGCGGTCAGCCCGGATGATCTCTTCCGCGAACGGACCTTCGGTTTGGAGCGGCAACTTTTTAATCTGTTCCCATGTGCCCGTGAACACTTTTCGCTGACGCTCCGCCGCCACCAGTTTGGCCTTGGGTTTGCCGTCGCTCGTGATCGTCACGTCCTGTCCGGCTGCAACCATTTCCAGCAACGCCGAAAGCTTGGCCTTGGCGGCCCGCACCGGGATTGACAGCCCTATTCCCGGTAGAGTCATGGTTTCGCGCAAAATCATCGAGCCCCCGGCTCGCTCTTCACCTTCCGTCGATTCGCGCTCCACCCATCCCACCTTCGGCTTTGGAGGCGGTTGCTTGTACGTCGACAATGGCTTCTTTTTCGTTTTCTCTTTCACGCTCTAAATGTAGTCACATGTAACCACATAGTCAACGTCTTTCTAAAACTTTTTTAAACATCCAAATTCCGGACGTTGAGCGCGTTGTCCTCGATAAATTGCCGGCGCGGCTCTACTTCTTCACCCATTAGCCTCGAAAACATCGCCTCGGCCTCGACGGCATCGGTCAAATCAATCCGCAACAGCTTTCGCTTGGCGGGATTCATTGTGGTCTCAAAAAGTTCTTTCGCGTCCATTTCGCCCAGCCCCTTGAACCGGGTCATTTGAATGCCCTTTTTGCCAACGGCTTTGACGCTGCTTAATATCTCAGGAATGGAAAACAGCGGCGCAACCGTTGCGCGTTCGCCTTCGCCTTCAATCAATTCATATAACGGCTTGTCCTGGGCCGAGTAATGGCCCACGTCCAGTCCCTTATTAGCCAATTTGGTGAGCAACTCCGCAATGGCTTTGCTCTCCAGGTGCAAATCCACCTCGGTCGCGCGCCGGATTTGGAGCCGGTTCGCCCTTTCACGAAACTCGGTGTCCCCGAAGAGGTCCGAATTCGCATCCTTGAATTTTGCCACCTCATCCAGGTTTTCAAAATAGTGAACAGTCTCGTCGTTGCCGTCCCGCACTTTGATCAGCTCAGCGGGATACGTCCCCTTCTCGCTTCGGCTCTCAACGTAATCGCTGAAATCGCCGCCGTGACGGCGAATCACCCTTGCGTACTTATCCAGCGATTCGAGCAATTGCAGGATCTCCTCAAGCTGCTTGGGCGATAATTCGCGCCCGTCCGAAAGGTTTTTCAGGCGCACTTCTTCGGTGCCAATTTGCAAAAGGATTTTGTTCAACTGCGTGTCGTCGTCCACGTATTCGGTCCGTTTTTTGCGGGTCATCGAATAGAGCGGCGGCTGCGCAATGTACACAAAACCGTCGCGGACCAGTTGCGGCATTTGCCGGTAAAAGAACGTCAGGAGCAGCGTACGGATGTGCGAGCCGTCCACGTCGGCGTCGGTCATGATGATAATTTTGTGATAGCGCAGCTTGTTGATGTCAAAGGCGCCTTCGCCCGCGCTGTCGCCGATGCCGGTGCCGATGGCCGTAATCATCGTACGGATTTCGGTATTCTGAAGCACTTTGTCCAATCGGGCTTTTTCGACGTTAATCAACTTGCCGCGGATGGGAAGGATCGCCTGGAATTTCCGATCCCGGCCCTGTTTGGCCGAGCCACCGGCGGAATCACCTTCGACAATGTAAAGCTCGGTGTTGATCGGGTCGCGGTCCGAACAATCCGCCAGTTTCCCCGGCAAACCTCCGCCGGTCAGGGCGGATTTTCGAACGGCTTCGCGCGCTTTGCGGGCCGCTTCGCGCGCTCGCGCCGCATTCAGTCCCTTGTCAATTATCCGCCGGCCAATTGTGGGATTTGCGTCGAAATAGGCCATCAAACCTTCGTACGTGGCCGAGCCCACAATTTTTTCCACTTCCGGCGATAGCAATTTCACTTTGGTCTGCGATTCGAATTTCGGGTCGCTATGCTTCACGGAAACGACCGCTGTCAATCCTTCGCGCACATCATCGCCGGTAATCTGCGGATCCTTTTCCTTCAACAACTCGTTCGATTTGGCGTATTGATTGATCGCCCGCGTCACCGCGCTGCGAAAACCGCTCAGATGCGTCCCTCCGTCAGGATTGTGAACCGTATTGGTATAACAAAGGACCTGGTCATTGTAGCTGTCGTTGTATTGCAGGACGACCTCGACGATCACTTCGATTTCCTTTTCATCCAATTTCTCCCGCGTCGATTTCTGAAACGAGATCGGCTTGGGATGCAGGGGCTCCTTGTTTTTGTTAAGTTGCTTGACGAATTGCTCGATCCCGTCCTTGTAATAAAACGTTTCCGGCTTCAAATCCGTATTCCGCTCATCGGTGAACGTGATTTCCAGCCCTGAATTCAAAAACGCCAGTTCGCGCAGACGTTGGGCGATGATGTCCACCTTGAATTCAGTCGTATCGCGAAAAATCTCCGGGTCGGGTTTAAACGTGATTAATGTGCCGGTTCCCTTGGCTTTGCCGATGACGTTCAGTTTTTTTGTGGTTTTCCCGCGTTCAAATTCCATTTGATGGACTTCGCCATCGCGGGAGACTTCCACTTCAAACCATTCGCTGACGGCGTTGACGCATTTGGCGCCCACACCGTGCGTGCCGCCGGAAAATTTGTAACCGCCCTGCCCGTATTTGCCGCCGGAGTGCAGCGTCGTGAGCACCAGCTCAACGCCAGGAATGCCGTATTGCGGATGGATATCCACCGGGATGCCGCGTCCGTTGTCCCGAATTGAAATCGAACCGTCCACCTGGATTGTGACTTCAATTTTGTCGGCATAACCCGCCAGGTGTTCGTCCACCGAATTGTCCAAAACTTCGCTCACACAATGGTGCAATGCACGCTCATCAGTGCCGCCGATGTACATTCCGGGTTTCTTGCGGACGGCTTCCAACCCCTCCAATTTTCCTAATTGCGCCGCGCCGTAACTGCCTGTTACCGCCGTCGTCACCGTTGAATTTTGAGACTCCGTGTCAGATGTATTAGACATAAAAACTTTCCCGAAAAACCTGCCCTTGGGCGCTTGGTATCAGGACGAAACATTATAGGAAAATTGTCGTTTTTACACAATGTTTATTTCAACTTTTTTCGGCTCAAAAATACAATTAGTTGTGCGCTTTTCCCCTACAAAACGCGATATATTGTGGTTTTGCGAATCCCTGAAATTTCGAGCCAAATGAGCAAAATTTACCAAACTCTCCCCGCGAACGAAGGTGCAATAATCGCCTCCAATTCAACGACAAAATCCGACCGAAATTGATTGGAGCGCGGCTGCCTGCCGTCCGTAGCCTCGGCGGAGGATGGTGTCCCGCTCGGCGCGGGATCAACCGCAGCAAGGCGGCAAGCCAAAGGTCCAGGAACCGAAGCAGTCGTTTGTCGTTACCAACGATCGGATCCCATCTTCCATCTTCCATCTTCCATCTTGTCTCTTTATCATCCGCGCGTGCAACCGGACCGCGACCAACTACTGACGCCCTTAAAAAAATATTTCGGCTTTAGTTCATTTCGCCCGTTGCAACAGGAAATCATTTCCGACTCCCTCGCCGGCAAAGACGTCTTCGCCGTGCTCCCAACCGGCGGCGGAAAATCGCTCTGCTTCCAGTTACCCGCCCTGACTCGCCCCGGGTTAACCGTGGTGATCTCACCGCTAATTGCGCTGATGAAGGACCAGGTTGACGCCCTCCACGCTGCGGGCGTCGCCGCCACATTTCTCAATTCGTCCCTCGCCACAGGTGAATCGCGCCCGCGCCTGCGTGGACTCCACAACGGCGAATATCGACTGCTCTACGTCGCGCCGGAACGACTGATGCTTTCCGGCTTTCTCGAAGATTTGAAAAAGTGGAACGTGGGCCTGTTTGCCATCGACGAAGCGCACTGCATCAGCGAATGGGGCCATGATTTCCGGCCGGAATATCGGCAACTCCGCACGATGCGCGGCATTTTTCCCGGTGTGCCCATGATGGCCCTTACGGCCACTGCCACCACGCGCGTGCGCGACGACATCGTTGCGCAACTTCATTTAAAAAACCCGGCGCGTTACGTTGCCAGCTTTAACCGGCCAAATTTAATTTATCGCGTGGCCGCAAAAACGGGCGCCTACGAACAGATGCTTTCTTTCATCCGCTCGCGGCCCAAAGAAAGCGGCATTATCTATTGCCAGGCCCGCAAGACGACCGAGGACATCGCGCGAAAACTCTCCCAGGATGGCATCGTTGCGTTGCCCTATCACGCCGGAATGGAAAACAGCGAACGATCGAAGCACCAGGACAAATTCCTTCGGGACGAGGCGCGTGTCATCTGCGCGACCATTGCCTTCGGAATGGGTATTAACAAGCCCAACGTGCGGTTTGTCATCCACTACGATTTGCCAAAGAACATCGAGGGCTATTACCAGGAAACCGGACGCGCCGGGCGCGACGGTTTGCCGGGCGAATGCCTTCTCCTGTTCAGCCCGGGTGATCGGGTCAAGCAGATGCGGTTCATCGATGAGAAAACCAACCCGGCCGAAAAGGAAATTGCCCGCGCGCAACTCGAGCAAATGATCCATTACGCGGAAATCGGGAGTTGCCGCCGCGAATTTTTGCTGGGCTACTTTGGTGAGCAATTTGCCGAAAAACCCTGCGCGGCGTGCGACAATTGCATGTCGCCGCGCGCGGCCTGGGACGGCACTGTGGCCGGACAAAAATTTCTTTCCTGCGTCTATCGCATTCGCGAAAAAAGCGGATTCAACGTCGGCATTCAACATGTCGTCGAAGTGCTTCGTGGAGCTGACACCGACAAAATCCGGAAGTTCGGCCACGAACAGCTTTCCACCTACAACATCGGCGCGGAACATTCGCGGGCCGATTGGGCGGCCATCGGGCGCGAACTGGCCCGGCTCGGATTTCTCCATCAAAATGCCGAGAAATTCAACGTCGTCGAACTGACCGGCGCCGGCCGCGCCGCGCTCAAGTCACGGCAAAAAATTATGCTGACGAAAGCCGTTGCCGCTGGCCCGGTCGAACGTCGCGTGGGCGATATTGTGTGCGACGAGGCACTGTTCGAAAAACTTCGCGCCTTGCGCAAACGGCTCGCCGACGAGCGAGCTGTGCCGCCTTACGTTATCTTCTCCGACATCACCCTCCGGCTGATGGCCCGGCAGTATCCGACCGCCGAACCCGAACTATTGCGCGTGAGCGGAATTGGCGAAAAGAAAATGCGCGAATTCGGCCAGGTATTTGCGCAAGAGATCGGAGCGCATTTGCAATCAAATCCCCGGCAGTTGTTCGCCGACGATTCATTTTCCGCGTCGGCCACCGTTGCGCCCCGCCGCTCACTGATGACCGATACCGTGCGCGACACGCTGCATTTTTTCCGCCAGGGCAAGACCGTGTCCGAAATCGCACGCATGCGCGGCGTCAAAGACGGCACCATCTACGGCCATCTCGAACAAGCCCTGCTCGCGGGCGAAAACGTTGACGTAAATACTTTGGTCCCGGCTTCCGCGCAAAAGGAAATCGCCGACGCCTTCGCCCGGCACGGCTTTTTCAGCCTGGCCATCATCGTCGAATCCCTCGGCGGAAAATATGGCTACGGCGAATGCAAAATTATGCGGGCAGTGTTGCAAGCCGGGCGAATTCGCGTTGAAACGTTAAAACGTTGAAACGGTGGAGGCCTGCGCCAATCACTCTGCCATTGTAGTTTGCTCTCACACGGCGTCTCGGAGCGCGGCTGCCTGCCGTCCGTAGCCTTGGCGGAGGATGGTGTCCCACTCAGCCACATCTCCCATCTCCCATCTCCCATCTTCTATTTCCCCCTCACGCCCCCGCCGCCGCAGGCGAAATCGCCGGACCGGTCGGTCTCTTAATTTTATCCGCCACCTTCAACCGCGGGATCAGCGTCATCGCCACAATGAAAAACAACAGACCGACCATGGTAATGAGAATCCCTTGCAGCCGGGTTTCAATCGCGGCCACGACGGTACAAATGAGCACCGCGACTGCGGGCAATACAATCCCCAGCAACGCCAGTGGCAGGCTCATGACGGTAACAGAGCGAATGGCGATGATAGTCACTACAACGGCTGAAGAAATGAGGATGGCCGCGTTTAGCGAAATAAATTCCTGCGCAAAATACATCAACGGATACGCACCGGTGAACGTCCCCAACACCAACAACAGCGTCCAGCGATCAAAATTCCGTATGTAGAAGGCATTGGCGATTAATCCGAGAAGGAGTCCGTAGATGACCACACTCGCCGGGCCAAGCCAGGAGAGTTCGCCCAACCGATCAATCGGCGCGACGCCCAATACGTCCAGCGCAATCGGTCTCCCGTAAAGAAGATGTTTATAATCCCACGTATAAGTCGTTTGACCATCGCTTCGCGAAAACTTCGTCGGCTGGAGCGAGAGTTCCAACATCCGGACGTCCGAACCGACCGCCGTCAGGTAAATGTGGAACGTATCCAGAATGTTTCCGGGCGGTGTTTCCAGATAATAAACCCCCTTCCCTACAGCGGAATACGCTATGCTCATGGGAGTCGGGGCGTCAGCCGGAAGCACACCCCGCCAGACCAGCTTGTCGCCTCGAATTTCCACGGAATCACTGGGTTTGCCGTTTACAGTCACGTCAAGGTCAGCCAGCGAAATGATTTGGGGCGGCAATGGCAAAAGCACCTCGCATTCGCCGCTGCCGTTTCCGGAAGGATTCGCAGCCACAAAGGAAGTTTTCAATTGCGCCGTATAAATGGATTCCGGCTGGACTGTGCCGACACTCAGTTCCGGTTTTAGCGAGGCGGTCGCTGAGAAACTGGAGATGACCGCCAAAGCCCGTTTCGGCGGCGGTGGTGGTGCAGATGTTCCTTGCTCAACTGTTTCAGCGGGCGTTGTCGAATTGCCAGTGGCAGCAGGACTCATGCTTCGACTCAAAGCACGTCTCTTGGCCGCCGACAAAGCCGGCAACAAAAGAGCGGCGGCCACGGCGATGATGACGATGACCACGAGAAGTTCGATGAGTGTGAAACCAGGAATGCGAGTGCGAATTTTCATATAGCACCTACTCTTTCTATAAGCGCCGAAGGCGCGGGTTTGCTTTTTCTATAAGCCGTAACCTTGCAGCTGGGAGGGAAGTGGTTGCGAAGCAGATTTTTGCGCAAGGCGAGGAGTGAGGCGCGCGCATATCCTTCACGGATCTGTAAGCGCCGAACGACGAAGCCCTTGCGCAAAAAGATCAAGCAAACACGACCGACCCAACTGCATGGTTACGGATAAGACATCGCCGCCCCAAAAGTCTCACGCTCTCACGTTCCCCAACGCAAAATCCGGGTTGAAACGGCCGAGGCCTGCACCAATCACGTCCCGGAGCGCGGCTGGTCCCGCCCGGAGCCCCGAAAGCTTTCGGGGCAGCAGCCTCGCAACCCATCTCCCATCTTCCATCTCCCATCTTCCATCTTCCATCTTCCATCTTCCATCTTCCATTTTTCCGTTGCCGTCGCGGTCCTTTCCCATAACATTCCCCTAATCAGCCCGTTAGCCCTATGAGCCTCTTCGACAATTTATTTGGCCGCAAGAAACCGGGCCCAACGCAGACAGCCCCATCGACGACGACCCCTGCCCCCCCCGACCCGTCCCAGGATCCAAACATGATTCGCGTTTACGATGGGTATGGACGCGAAATGTTCATCTCCAAACAAGAGTGGCGGACCAAAATATTGCCAGGAACCATCAAGTCACATTGGAATAATCCCGACCAGCTTTATGGCACGATATTCGGCGCATTGAACGATGGCTTTTTTGCTGATGTAATCGATGCGGCGAAACAACTCAACCGGATTGATCCTGTTCCAGTTCGTGCCGCCTGCGTTTACGGTATCGTCCTGACACAAAATCACCGCCTGGATGAAGCCGAACAGGTATTACGGTCATGCCTGGAGAAGCATGGCGAAGACGGTTCGGTACTGACGAACCTCGCCAAAGTCTATGCCGCCCGAAACGAGCATCAAAAAGCCGATGAAATTCTCTGGCACGCTTTAGAAATCGACCCCAACCAGGACAATGGCATGGGCTGGTATTTTGCGATCCAACGCGAGCGCAACGGCGAAGCAGTCGCGTGGGACGCGTTGCGACGCGTTGCTGCGATTCCCGGAAGCTGGCGCGCTCAACTCTGGCTGGCGCGACAGGCGCTCCAAAACCAAAAGGCGGAGGAGGCGCTGGCTCTGTACCACGCCGTCCTGGCACAGGTGACCCGGCCGGTTCCAACCGATTTGCTCATGCAGATCAGCGGCGACCTTGGCAATGCCGGCCACATTGCGGAGATTCTGCCACTGGTCGAACCTCACTTTGATCCCCAAACACACGGCCTGCAGGTCGGCAACAATCTTATCAAAGCGCATTTGGAACTTGGCCAGCTCGATGCGGCCCGAAAAATTCTGGACCAACTGTACGCGCTCAAGCACATGGATTGGCAAAAAAATCTCTCTTATTGGGATACGGAAATCGCCAAAGCCCGGGTTGCGAGTACCCGGGTAGACCAAAAAGCGCAAATGAAAATGGCGATGCTGACCGGCGAGGGACCGGTCTGGTTAAAACCTAATTCCCCCGCCGCCGAATTATTTCCTGCCAAGTCTTCAGATGCGCTCGTGATCGCATTTCTGGGCGGCACGGCTGAGAGGGCCACGAACTCGAAGCGCATCGAACGCCAGATGGCAAATACCGAGGGCCGATTGAGCCACGCCGTTCCACTCTTTCTCGCCGAACAAGTTGAATTCAATACCGCCGCGCGCGCCCAAACCCTGGTGCCGTGGATCACTGAGCCAAGTGGCGGTTTTATTCTTAGCGGTGGCGCCTGGAAAGACGAAGACGCGGCAAACTACTCACGGCAAAGCCAGACGAAAAACGATTACATTATCACTTCCCACCTGAAAACGCAGGCCGAACCTTGGATCATTGAACTCCGACTGATCCGGTCGATTGATAACAAATGCCTCGGCAATCTCTCCGCGAGCTTTCCGTCCGCTGAACCGCAGCGTGCGATTCCCGGAATCGCACAACAACTGCTCACGTTGCTGGCACGAGAAGCCGAAATCGAACTCCTGGCCCCGCCCGCGTCGTATCAGGTGCCTGCCGGCGCAAACTTTCCCTGCTATCTCTTACGCCTGGAACAACTGCTGGCAGTTCGGTGCGGCAGCCTGGACGGCGTCAATTCGGGTTTCTTGAGCGGCGAACGTGAAATCATCGACGGAAACATCCAGCAATGCCTTGCCTGTCCCAACAACGTGAATACTCGGATTCTGCTGGCCCAGACTTTGCAGGCCATGAAAAAAGTCCGGCCCGACATTCTGGCCGAATTCAAAGACAAAATAGCGTTATTGCAAAAAGAAAAGCCGTTAGCCGAACCCGCCCAAAGCGTAGTTCAGCGAATTTTCAACGAGATTTTGGCGGCATAAGGGGAGTGAGCTGTTCCAGGTAGGGACAGCGCTTTTCGCAAGTGGCGTCCTGCCCGCCGTAGCTTCTGAGCGAAGGCTGGGTGCCACCGGCGCAACGAGCGTAGTTGGACGTTATAATCGCAGGCGGCTCCGTGCTACAAAATTCCCGGGTATCTGTAGCGGCACCGTTCAAGCTGCCTGCATCCCCGGAGGATTTTCTGAGAAAGTGTCGTCGAAGTTTTTTAGGGCGCCGCGATCCAATTCACCGGCATTAATCAGGCGCTGCACTGTCTTTCTTAGGAACATCACATACTTGGTGGGCAACACACACGAATAAATTTGTTCACCAAGCCGGGCAGCTTCCAGAAAGTGACAAAAATTTAAAACGGAGACAGTATCATCAAAAGGCAGGTCGCGTTCATGTTCCAGGTCATCGAGTATCATGCGGCGCTCAAGTTCAATTGCCTTGAAAACAGCCCTGGCGGGAATGCTGTCAATCATCCCGGCAAATAATTCAAATACACGAGCCACCACAAATAAACACAGACAAAACAAACCATTTCATTTTCCCATGCAACCATGGATATAGCCGCGACAATGCCAAGAGAACATCATCGATTTTTCGGCTGTTCTCGCCTATTTCACCTAGTGTTTTCAATGCCTTTTGCAGCATTGTTGCAATTTGCAAGAACGCTGGATTTTCCGGCTTGGAACAAATCCGCCCGGCGATTTTTCGTGCAAATCCCGCGGACGCTAAAAGAGGTGGCGACGGCTCGTCACCACTTCCACTACCACCGATTCTTATCAACCTTTTCTTATGGCAAAGGTCGTTTCTCACGTTCTCACGTTCTCACGCTCTTGTCCAACCCCCAAGATGCCACCGATTCAACGTTTTAACGCGGTTTTCGCGCGAAAGGGATTCTGTTTGCAGATTTCGAATTCTGTTCCTTCTGCACTGATAGACGGGCCTCAGCCTTTGGGATTCTTGCGTGCGATTTCCGGGACCGCTACCTGGAGCGTTGCCTAGTCTGGTCTGGCCATGCGCCATTGGCGCTAGGCAACTTGAATTTGGGCCAACGGCCCATTCCATACCAGCATGGGGCCTCGCGCCATGTTCAAGCGCCGCCAGGAGAATAAGCGCCAACGGCGCGGTCTATAGCGCTTGCAAGGTGTTTGAAACCGTATTTCTTCCGAAACATCCGAACTCATCCTTCTACGGCCTTTGGTCCCGAATAATCCTACTCCTTCTGTCAGAGTTTTTGAACACCAAAATCCGTCGTTCCCTCTGAAAACTGAAGGTTTTCAGGAAATCCAGCAATCGACAGCAAGGTATTCCGCTTCAATACTTCCAACTCTCATGCCGCACCGGAAATCGATTCAGCGCGTCGCGATGAGCCTGCCACTTGGGCATGAATCGCTCCATTAATGCCATGAATCGAGCGTTGTGGGTCGGCTCAAGTAAATGGACCATTTCATGAACGACAATGTATTCGAGACACTCTCTTGGCTTTTTAGCCAGGTCGGTATTCAGGCGGATTGTGCCCGCGTGGTGATTGCAGCTTCCCCACTTCGTTTTCATGTGCTGCACGAAGAATCCCCGCACCTTCACGCCTATCAATCGCTCCCATTTCACGATCAAGGGAGGGACCGCATCTTTGACCTGCATACGATACCATTCTTCCAGGAGCGATTCCTTTTTCTCTCGATCTGCTCCGGAGCGGACTTTAAGAATAATTCGGCTATGCTCCAACTCCACGGAAGGCCGTTGATTCTTTTCATGGATCGCCAGTAGATAGCGCCGTCCCCATAGAAAATGACTTTCACGATTCAGATATTCGCGTGGGGTCTCGCGTTCCTGCTCTAATAATTTGTGCTGCTGCCGCCTGATCCAACCCAGCTTTGAAATCGCAAAGACGCGGACAACGTCCAGGCTCATGTGTTCCGGGGCCGCGATCCGCACCCGGCCCGTCGGCGGATGCACACTTAGGTGGACGTTTTTGATATTCTTCCGCACCACATCCACGACTATCTCGCCCAGATGAACCTGCGTCTGCATCAGTATTCTGTTTGTGCTTTAATGATGAGAAAGATGCGCTCAACTTCGGCTTCATCATTTTCCAGCAATGGCATGAGCGCGTTCTTAATTACATTTTCCCGCGCCTTGAGACCCCGCCAATCTGCCGGGCGCACCCGCCGCACCGTACAGTCAATGTCAACCGCCAATCGGATCGTGCGGTCAGCTCCGTCGTGCATTGGCGCATAACCATCAATGCTTTCAGGCTTTCGGAGATTGTTGTAAAGCGCCCGCTTCCCGGGAGTGTCCAATTGTTCCGGCGTGTTGTCAGTCTTGCCTGTTTGCACTTTCCTGGCCAATTCCCCGATTCGTTTTAAAAATTCCGCGTAGTCAATTCGTTGCGCCTTCAGGTCCGCAAGGATTTCATTCAAGAGTGCCGACATCTTGTCGTAAAACGCCGGGTCGTTCAGGTGCTCCTTAATGATCTTGCTCCGGACATTATTTGCAATGGTCTCTGCAACGGCCGCTTTGTTTCCTTTGATTCCGTCTGGCAGTGAGTTGATGGCATCGGCGATGCCGCTCTTTACGATTAAATCCAAAAGGCCAATCTCACCAAAATTTGAAATCAACTTTGCCGGGTCGGCCTCTATGTAGGTGTCAATCAAATGGCGCATATCGGCCTCATATGCTTTCAGGTCGATCGTTTCACCGCTTGCCTGACGGATGATTTCCCGTAATTTGAGGTCCCGCTCGATGTTTTGCCTGATTTGAGCAATCTGGTTTTCCGTATAGCCTGCCAGGGCCAAATCGTCGGCAATGTTGGCATATGCCCGGACGAGTACCGCCACCGATTTGTAGAGCGCCACCCGATGATGCTCGTGTTCTTTCAGGTCCTCGGGAATTTCCGTATTGCCGCAAAAATAGTGGATGTGTTCCAGTTCTCCCCTGGGCGGCTGCACAGGACCACATAACAATTCCACGGCTTCTAGCGCATTATCCAGTCGCTCTCGCCCTTTCTTGAGCCGGTCCTGCAAAAGCACTTCCGGACTTGCACCGCCGTCGCTGTGATCGAGTTCAGAAGTATACACCGCCATTGCTCCCTGCACTTTCTTGAACAGGTCCTTATAGTCCACAATGTAGCCGAAAGTCTTGTCCTCGCCGTCGAGCCGGTTCGTGCGGCAAATAGCCTGAAATAAGCCATGATCCTGCATGGATTTGTCAATGTAGAGGTACGTGCAAGGCGGCGCGTCAAAACCCGTCAGCAGCTTATCCACCACGATGAGCAACCGCATGTTGGCCGGTTGCTTTTTGAACAATTCCTTTACTTCGTCCTCGTAGGTTTCAGTCTTTGTCTTGTTAGGCGCAGGCGTGATGTTTTTCAGCAGTTCAGCATAAGTATTGAACAGAAATTGTTTGTCCGTCTCTGTGTTTGCGCCGGTTTCTTCCAGAGTCACGTCCTGCGCGTGTGGGCTGTAGGAGGTGACTACTGCGCATTTTCCCTTGAACACCGTCTTCTGGAACAGCTCGAAATACTTCGCCGCCTCAAAAATGCTCGATGCGACGAGCATCGCATTGCCGCGCTCGCTGCTCAAACGCGGTTTAACGCTGAAATCGAAAATGATGTCCTCAACGACCCGTTCCATGCGTGACCGTGAGCTGAGCACTTTCTGCATCGTGCCCCATTTCTCTCGTAACGCCTCTTTCTGCCAGTCATTCAGCCCTTTCGTCTTGGCGTCAAACCATGCGTCCACTTTCTCCGGTAAATTCAGCTCCTGCGCAATGTCACGCGCTTCGTAGACCAGGTCCAGCACCACTTCATCCTCAACGGCTTCGCCGAACTTATACGTGTGGATGTATTTGCCGAATACTTCGAGGGTGGTTTGCTTGTCCCGCTTGAGCAATGGCGTGCCGGTGAAACCGATGAACACCGCGCCGGGTATCATCGCCTTCATCGTTTTGTGCAGCTTGCCGCTTTGCGTGCGGTGGCATTCGTCTACAAACACAAACAATTCGCCAACAGCTTTGACCGGTTGTTTCTTCAGTTCCTCGATAAATGCGTCAAAGGCCCTTTCATCCTTCAAACCTTTTTTGCCGAACTTATGGACGAGCGAGCAAAACAGGCGCGGCTTGGCCTGACCCAGGTGTGCCATCAGATCAGCGCCGCTACCCGCACGATGGATCGCCTCGCCGGCTTCGCTGAAGACCCGGTCGATTTGTTTGTCCAGTTCGTCACGGTCAGTGATCACAAGAACGCGCGCTTTTGGGTTATTTTCCAAAATCCACTTGGCCAGCAGCACCATGACAATACTTTTTCCGCTCCCCTGTGTATGCCAGATGATGCCACCCTCATATGCCTTGACATGTTCCTGCGCCAGCTTGACGCCGAAATATTGATGCACTCGCGGCAGCTTTTTTATGCCACCGTCAAACACCACGAAATCATAGAGCAGTTCGATGAGCCGGTCCTTGCGGCACATCTTGAGCAGGTACTTGTCGAGTTTAAAACGGCTGTTGTCCGTCTCATCCTCTTTCCATTTCAAAAAATACTTTTCCTCCGTGCCAATGGCGCCATAGCGCAGCCCCTCCGAATCATTGCCAGCAAATACGATTTGCACCGTGGCAAAGAACCATTCATGGAACATCTTCTGCTGGTTTGATAGCAACTGCCGGATTCCATCGCCGATTGAGACGTAGCTGTTCTTAAGCTCTATGACCGCGACGGCGATACCGTTGACGTAGAGAACGAGATCCGGACGACGCTCATTGTCCCCCTCCAACGTTACTTCTTCGGCAATCACGAAATCATTTTCTCCTGGTTTTTCCCAATTGATGGGTTTGATCGTCGCGGTCAGTTCGCCTGCGGCGGTCTTGAGTTGCACCCCATAACGGAGCATGGAGTAAACGGCCTTATTGTTTTCGTAGAGACTGCGATTCGGATTGTCTGCCTCAGTGCGAAGCAAATAAATCGCGCGACTAATTTGCTCGGGCGAATTTTCGCATTTCGTCAGGTAATCCGTCAGCAACTCATCTTCGACGTTGCTGTTGTTGGAACGGTCGCTCCAATCGCCGAGATAGCGGTAGCCGAGTTCGTCGCGGAATAGGGCGAGGACTCGGTTTTGCGTTGCGCGCTCTGGTTTGCCGATTTCGCTCATTTTATTTAGCAGCCACCAACCGGTCAATTATCGGCTCGCTGGTTTTTGCGACGCTCAAGAGCTGTTCGGCCACATCTTCAAGGAATTTGGCGTCGTTATGTATTCGCCATAGGG
The DNA here is from genome assembly GCA_036269115.1 of Verrucomicrobiia bacterium. GTDB lineage: Bacteria > Verrucomicrobiota > Verrucomicrobiia > Limisphaerales > UBA11358 > UBA11358. Next base: position 93,159 of record DATAST010000262.1, read on the forward strand.
ACTCTGGCTTACGCCAGTCCCTTGCAGGCGTCTGCATGGTAATCTCCGCTTCCCACCACTCCCGCGACCGCGCGGAAGGAAACCTTGCCCGAACAGCAGTGAGCACCTCACTGCAGAAGGGTTGTTTGGCCAGTTTTTTCTGATTACGCCACACCCCGAATAGCATTTTCTCACCGTATTGGTGGCATTCGAGATTGATGGAATATCTTTCCAACCATGTCGGTTTGCCGACGTAGAAGCCTGGATAGGCCTCCATGAAATATTCACCCCAAAGGTCGCATTCCCAGCCCGGAAGTTTCTTTTTCAAAGTTTTCTCTACGCCCCGAAAAAAGTCGTGGACCAGTCTTTTACGTACAGCGAGCCAAGCCTCGGCCACAGCGCCTGCGATGCGTAGGTTCTTTTCGCTTTTCAGGATGTGGGCTTCGATGGATTCAGTGCTCATAGATTTCTTCTTCCTGCTGTGATTCGGGCCGTGGTAGTAGAGTGGTTTTGATATAAGCGAGGAAATCTGAAATGAGGTCCCGGATGCGGCTTGCCTGGCAAATTTGGCGGCACTGCTCCAACCAGGATGCCAATTCTTTCTGGTAGCTCCAACATCGCAATCGTCCTAGACTCAGGAGATCCCGAACCTTATCTGGCTCTGTGGAATCGGGCAGTCGCCCGTCTGGAGAGAGGTAAATCAAAATGGCGTCTCCTTTACGGCCCGCGAGGCGGGCCAAATGCTCTAGATAATCCGTTACCTGGTTGTTTTGTTCCGACGAACTCAACTTGTTTTCAATGGCAACGATTTTTCCGGCATCTATCAGCACGTCTACGCGACGACAATAGTTATCAATGAGGTATGTATGGGCTTCACAACGAACCGTAGCCGCGCCCAAGTTTACCGCAGGAATCGAAACCTGTAGCTTTGTAAATAGGAGTTTAAGAAATGCGGGCCCTTGCCCATGCCTCTCATTTGGATCGAGTAAAAATGCAAGCACTTCAGATAGCTTATTTTCATCAGGATCCAGCAGGTGGAAATAGTTGAAATGGGAAGCATTGCGGGCATCGTATGCCTGCCGCTTTTGCTCCGCGCGTGTATTTCGGCGGTGGAATTCGTCGAAAAACTTTTCAAATTCGGAGAGGTTCGGAATCGATCCGTTTTCTTCTAACGGCAGCAAGGATCCGACTTCGGAAAAGAACTTTTTTAACTCACCCTGACCAGGAAGTGGATTCTCAAGTGACGTCATTTTTAAATCAGGTTAACAGTATTCAGCCATCGCTACGCCGCGGTCATTTTCTTCAACTCGGCGGACAAGACTCCAACGAAGCGTGTCTCGCTCGCCGGATCGAGAGGGGTCAGCAGGAGGTGCGGATATGGCCTCCTTTGAGGCTGGAAATAGTCCCGCATTTGAGTGTGTGTTCGGTTGGAGCAAAATCCCGAGAGCCTGATGTTCGTGCCCAAGTCGTCGGTGAGGCCGACAAATGCCCTCGCCAAATGTTTGTCTAGTGACTGATCGTAAAATTTGCATTCCCACGCGCCAAAGACACTGGAGGCAGCGGGGTCATTCGGCAGCTGCCGACACGCTTGCGCTGCCTCAGCACGCATGATGCAAACGTCGATTTCGTGAGTCATCTCGCTTGTACCAACAAATTCGACCCCGGCATGAATTTCAAACTCATGCCGGTTCAGCGTGAAGCTGGCATAGCCGTAGTTCCGATATTGAGAATGGATTTGCCCCGGCGCGCCTCGAAAAACAAATGGGGTTGGAATTGCGGATATGCCGCGCAGTAATGGCTGAACGCCCAATTCGCGGACGGCGCGCAGGCATAGGCCAAACACATAAGCTTCGTATGCTTTCTCTTCGATCGGCTGAACTAACTGGTAACTGCCGGGCCCAGCTGGATGGGCAAGCAATGAGTCGACCGCATTTTGCAGGTCATTAAGTGTTGCCATATTTCGCTTCTGTGAAATCGGTGAGTCTCTCTAGGGTTTGAAATATCTCGCGAAGCGACTTTACCTGCTGCTCGTCGGTGGGCGTAAACCGAACATCTGGAAGATTCTTCTTTTCCTGGACGGCTTCGGGCTCGCCCTCAATTGTAATCGCCTTGGGCCGCTCCAATTCAAGAATCTCGGCGACTTCGTCCGTTAGCTCCATTTCCAACTCAAGCGTCCCTTGCGCGGAAGTGCCTGACTGGCCGACAGGTTTGAGCTTTTTCGGCGACGTCAAACCGACCTGTTTGAACTCGTCATGTGCCGCGTTCACCAACATTCGACTTTCAATCAGGTGGGATTTGAGAAGTCCGTTCCAGTCACAAGGAGGTGTTCGCCTGTCTTCAGATACTCGGCGGTTGTCAGCCCCTGCCATCCAATCCGAGCTTTTAGCGTGGAGTTCTCGGCCATGTTCAATCGGTTCCACTCGCCGTGGAAGCCGAGTAGCCGGGTTTGGCCGGTGAGGAGTTGCTGCATGGCGGCCTGTTTAAGGTCGTGCTTCTTGGCGATGAGCCGATCCAGCCCGCCCAACAGACTGTCCACCTCGCTCAATGCGTCGGCGATGACGTCCTGTTCAATTTCGGTTGGGGGAAGCGGTATTTGAGTTTGACGAATAGTTGCCAAGCCCAAGTTTCCAATAGTCGACCCCGTCAGCCCGTCAACAAACTGCCGCCTAACAATTTGCGTTTGAAGCGAATGATAAACGAAAAACTTCGATATTCCAGGCTTCACGTTCAAGTATGCAGCGCTTTTCCCAAGCAAAATCGGCTCGCCGCTAAAGAGGCCAAGACTACCAATTGTACCGTTGATCGACATCAGAATAGACCTATTGTTCAGAGGCTTTTGGTGTTTTTTGAATTCCAAGAAATCTAGCATTTTCGTATCTCTTGTGATCGTTATCTTGCCGTCATTAAGGTTGTTACCATTTATGAAGAAATATCCACCGTTGGGCGAATAGGCGGGTGTCCCGTGTAGACCGTCGCCAATATGCGTCGTTATTACCTCCATCTGAACAGGATCCCAATCCTCGGGAATGACCCCTACCTCGCTCCGTTTATATCCGGGTTTCACTTCCATGCTCCCCCCATCTTTTTGAGGTGTCCGTCCACACGGGCCGCAAGCGCCGCCACTTCGCCGGTGAGCTGTGGCAGCGGTGTAGCGTAGCGTTCGGCTAGTTGGCGTACACGCCTGGTGAGCGATTGCGAGACACGGTCAAGTTCGCCCTGCACGGAAGCGGTCAGTGCACCCAACCATTTGTCATCCACCGCGAGCGTTTTGATTTCGTCCTCGGCCAGCTTTGGATATTTAGCTGCCACTTTTTCCGTGAGCGCTTCTTGCGCGGCTTTGAGCTTGCGGTTCAACTCGGTGATACGCGCGTCGAGATTTATCCATTTCAGGAGAACATCTCTTTCGGATTTTTCCCCGTCTCGCAATGGGATGGGGGCGTCTGAAAGCTTGAGCGTCCTGCTTTTGTCTTCAGCAATTATCTCGTCTTCAACTTCATCGAGCCGACGGCTGACTTCGACGCGGTTGATTTTATCGAGGCTGGAAAACGCGCCTTCCTCGGCGCCATATTCTTCTTCAAGTCCCTCCATTTCCCGTTGAAGCGCGGAAATATCAGTTTCCAATTTTTCAATGGCCGCCTGTTCGTCCGCAAACCAGCGGCGGACGATGAGCGCAGGCGGAACGAGTTCGGCCAGGTATTTCTTTTTACCAAGCACGAAATCCGGCTTGGCCTTGGTCTTCTTGCTCTTTTCTTCGTGGATGAGTTTGGGCTGCGCAGCCTTCGTCCATCCGTCGGCGGCAATGAGATAGCAATCGTCCTGCATAGTGGCGGCCCAGTAATCCATGAGGTGCTGATAGATGTCGTAGGCGTCGACTAGCGGTGCCGTCTTGAATGTCTCAAGCAAATCCTCGGCGATTGTTTCGATGAGCGGCTTTGGATGGCTCTCCTTATCGAAGCATTTCAGTTGCGGGACGGCCGACTTTTTCCATTTCGTGAAAAGCTTAGTGACGGAGTCATTGAACGTCTTGAACTCAGCGTGGCTGAGGATGGCGGACTTCACGTCGGCGATGGGGAGTCGTAGCGCGGAGTAACCGGGACGCACTACGGGTATTCCGGCGCTAAAGTGAAGACGGGGCATGAAATTCCCAACCGGCACGAGTTTTCTCCGCGCATCGCAGTGGCTGACATGGAGCATTCCGTTCTGCACAAAGTAGATCGCGTCCTGTTTGAATCGCGCGCCGATCTCGCATGCCTCGTCAAACGGGATGGACACAGCCCACCCGGGCTCAGCGTGCAGCGTTGTCGGCGAGAAACCAGTGGCGCGATGAATTGGAGACGCCTTCTGGCGAAGCACGCTTTCAAGGGCTGCATCCGCTGCCAAGTTCTTCTGCTCGGACCAATTTTCCCCGGTCCTCTCGTGCGCGGTGATAATGGCGAACGATTCCGGCCACGTGGCGACATGATCCGGGGTGGCAAAATGTGTGTCGCCGTAAGCGGCGTGCATGCTATTCGGTAATTTCACGGAATCGCTTACGACTTGAGAGAACAGCGCAGCGCGCACGGCTGGGAGGACGCGCCAGTAGTTTGCGAGCGCATCAATATCGCGATCTGGAATGCCGCCACGCAGGTGGGCGTCAATGTCCTGCAAATCCTCCGGCTCGGTGCTGTCAATGTAGCGCGGGAGGTTGAGGTTGTAATCGTTCTTCGGATCGGAAATTTCGCTGACAGGCACCATTCGCGAGTAGCGCGGGAAGTCGGCCTGCCTGGTGAACGTGTCCACAATCCTGTGCGTGTCCTGCTCTCGAAGGCGGTTCTTGTTGCCCTCTTTGATGAATCTTTTGGAGGCATCAATCATAAAGATGCCCTTTCGAGCGTTCGCGCCTTCCTTGTCGAGAACGACGATGCAGGCGGGAATGCCGGTGCCGTAAAAAAGGTTCGCCGGCAATCCTATTATGCCCTTGATGACGCCACGCTGGACCAGGTTCTTGCGGATGGCCGCCTCGGCGTTACCCCGGAAGAGGACGCCGTGAGGCAGGATGCATGCGCCTTTGCCATTCGGTTTCAGGGAGCGGAGAATATGCAGCAGATAGGCGTAATCTCCCTGTTTTGCCGGAGGAATGCCATAGCCGGCAAAGCGGCCGTAATCCTTTGGGGCGATTTGACCGTCTGGCGTTGGGCTGCCGCCCTCATTCGGGTTTAGTCCCGTGCTCCAGCGTTTATCACTAAATGGAGGATTGGCGACGACATAGTCGAATGTCTTGAGCGCATCGCCATCGAGATATAACGGGTTCGCCAGCGTGTTCCCCTGTTTGACCAGGGCCGTGGCGTAGTCGTGCAGAATCATATTCATGCGCGCCAGGCTGGCGGTGGCATTGTCCTTTTCCTGACCATAAAGCGTGACTTTCACGTCTTTGCCGCCGTGCCGCGCCTCGTCGCCGACTTTCAAGAGCAACGAGCCGGAGCCGCATGTCGGGTCATAAACGGTCGTGTCGTTGCCGATCTTCGCATCGCGGATACCAATAATCTGCGCGATGACGCGGCTGACTTCGGCGGGAGTATAAAACTGGCCCTTGCTCTTGCCGCTCTCGGTAGCGAAATGCCGCATGAGATATTCATAGGCATCGCCCAGCAGGTCATCACCGTCGGCGCGGTTCTTTGAAAAATCGAGTGCGGGATTTTCGAAGATGGCAATGAGGTTGGTGAGGCGTTCGACCATTTCCTTGCCGCTGCCAAGCTTGTTCGGGTCGTTGAAATCCGGCATTTCCGACAGGCTATTTGCCTGCGCCAATGGCCCGAGGATTTTTTTGTTGATGTCGTCGCCGATGTTGGGTTTGCCCTTGAGTGCGACCATATCGGCAAAGCTCGCGCCCTTTGGAACGGTGATGGCAGCGTACCGCTGGCCGGCGTAGCGGTCGCTGATGTATTTTACGAATAGCAGAACGAGGACGTAATCCTTGTATTGCGAAGCGTCCATGCCACCGCGCAATTCGTCGCAACTCGCCCAGAGCGAGGAATAAAGTTCAGATTTTTTGAGAGCCATGAGCCGTGCCTGACCAGATTGGCCGGAAGCATAGCGATAAGACCGAGCACCGGCAAGAAGAGCGAGGAGCCAAGCGCTTTCGGTGCGAGCGTTGCAGGGGCAAAAACGAAAACCATGACAGTAGGCAAGCCTTTTTCAAACTTCGATTTGGAAATGGATTGGTGGAGGAGGCCAGCTCCGGGCGGGTTCGCATTGATAGAGCGGGCCTTTAGCCCTTGGGATTTTTATGCCATTTCCCAAGGCCTTGCCCCAGGCTGGTATAGTAACCGCCGTTGGGCTGTCGGGGCCTGAAAGCCGTTTCACCTTTTCAACGCTTCAACGCCCACCACCGGGAACGGTAACGTTAATGTAACACCGTAAACAATTTATAATCAACAACTTGTAAAATGTAACAGCGTGTAACAAATTGTGTAACACCGTAACCCGTTGAGGCTAAACGATGTAACAATGTAACACGTTTTCAAACTTCATACACAAATCACACACTCGCGCTTGCTTGGCAGGGTTATGGGTCGGAACTCCGGGCAGGGATGCCCAGATAACCGGCAGGCGAGGACCGCCTACCCTACGCCAAAAAACCTCTCACGTTCCCACGTTCTTTGCCCAACCAATCCACCAATCCACCAAACCATTAACCTATCAATCCAGCCAACGGCCCCTGCCGTACACACCCCCATTGGAAAGGCTCTTCCGTTTAAACCCCTCAAAACGCTCGAATCTCCAATAACCACGCTGGTTTTTCGCGTATTTACTTCGCCGTTTACTCGTTTACTTACATATATACACAAAATATGAAACGGGGACCGAAAACCTTTCAAGTGAGGGCCGGTGGCAGCGGTGATAGCACCACTTGCATTCACTGGTGAGCGCCCCGCAGGCGGAGCCAAATACGCCATCGCGCGTTGGAAACGAGCGCGGAGGCGCGCCCGTGCAATTGACGAGGGCGTCAATCGCCGCACGCGAGGGCGCGTGCGCTCCCCATTCCTCTCGCGAAAAGCGTCAACATGGAATAAGTTGGTAAGGAGAGATGGTATGGACAAGACGGCGCAGTTGAAAACGACCTGCTGTATCGTCGGCGGCGGACCGGCGGGCATGATGACCGGTTACTTGCTGGCGCGCGCGGGCGTGAACGTGCTCGTGCTGGAAAAGCACGGGGACTTCCTGCGCGATTTCCGCGGCGATACCATCCATCCATCCACGCTCGAGGTGATGCGTGAACTGGGGCTGCTGGACGGCTTGCTGCAATTGCCGCACAACCGGGTCCATGAACTGCACGGCATCATCGGCGGGACGGACGTTCCCATCGCCGATTTTTCGCACCTGCCGACGACTTGCCGTTTTGTGGCCTTGATGCCGCAGTGGGATTTCCTGAACTTCCTGGTGGAACAAGCGAAACGTTTTCCCACCTTCCAGGCACGCATGGAAGCGGAAGTCACGGATTTGATCCAGCAGAACGGTGTTGTCCTGGGTGTGCGCGTCCAAACGCCGGAGGGAGCGCTCGAGATTCGCGCCGATTTGGTCATCGGGGCGGACGGGCGCGGTTCGATCGTGCGCAAGCAGGCCGGGCTTGAAGTGATTGACCTGGGCGCGCCAATGGATGTCCTGTGGATGCGACTGCCGCGATACGCGGACGACCCGGCGCAATCGCTGGGACGCGTCAATACCGGCGCCATACTCATCATGCTCGACCGCGGAGACTATTGGCAGTGCGGCTTTGTCATCCGCAAGGGAGCATTCGATGAAATCAAAGAAAACGGGCTGGCCGCCTTTCAGCAACGTCTCGCCGCATTTGCGCCTTTTTTCCACGACCGCGTGGGCCTGCTGGATGATTGGGACAAAATAAAACTGCTGACCGTCAAAGTGGACCGGTTATCGCGCTGGCATTGTCCCGGGCTTCTCTGCATTGGCGATTCCGCGCACGCCATGTCTCCCATCGGCGGTGTGGGAATCAACCTGGCCATCCAGGACGCCGTGGCCGCGGCTAATCTGCTGGCCGATCCGCTCCGGAAAAAAGCCGCGGATGACAGGGCGCTCCATGAGGTCCAAACACGCCGTGAATCACCCGCGCGATGGACCCAGGGTCTCCAGCTTTTTATCCAGAACCGGGTCGTCAAAAACGTATTGAGCACCGATAAACCCGTTTCCGTCCCCAAAATTTTCAGGCTCTTTCAGTTCCTTCCATTTCTGCGACGAATTCCCGGGCGGCTGGTGGGCATGGGCTTTAGGCCAGAGCATGTGCCGCGTGCGTTTATCGATAGCCGGTCTTTCGGAAAACCAGCGTCGCCGCCCATCGGGATGAAAAAGGCAGCGTGATTCTGTCCTGGACCGTTTCGTTTCCTCTGACACCGGCCAAAATCCTGAATTCATTGGCATTTTTGAGGATTTGCCCTTCGTTTCGTCGTTGCATTCCGTAGGCCCAAAAAATGTGTAGGGGGTACGCCGTAGCGGCACTCATGCTCACTCACGGCGCTCACGGCACTGAGTCCAGCCGTTTCATCAATCGATACAGCCGCGTTCCGGTTCCTGCCAAGACGCCGCTTGCGTTTGTGACGGTGACGCTGAATTGCCCCTTGGTCATTGTGGGCACGAAATTATTGGTAAACCACGTGGCCGGCGACAGGTTGGTGGCGTATTCCAATTGAAAACCCACCAGGTTCGTTGACCATGTCAAAACTGTGTTTCCCGCCTGGAAAGAGATGTCCACCGGAGCCATAATTATGTTTCTCGTATCGGGAATCGTTGAGTTATACCGAATACTTCCTTCGTTCCAGGCATTCGTGTCGTCGTTGTCGAATTGAATGAAGTCGGCGGCGAAGGATACGAGCTGAGTGCCCGAATAGGTCGCATCAAGGACATTAAAAGCCCCGTCGGATGCATTGTCTCCCCTCGCCATTCCGCCAAAGACAAGCCGGGCTGGGCCTTGCCCGGCTCTCACCGCGTTTGAATAGACGCCAACGGCAAAAGAGTCGTTTGTAGTACTGAATTGGACCTGCCAGTTCGTGGACGGTGTTTTGGTCGCCGTAATGTTAAATAAAAGATTGTTCGAGGAACTTTGGTTCAGGCTGATGTTGTAGCCATTCGTTGAAGCGGCAAAAAGGCTGTGCCCCTGGCCAACCCAACTCTGGGTCGAGCTCACGAAAAGGAAATTCGTAGTTCCTGATTGCGCGCCGATCACGTTTTGCGGGGCGCCCCCGGAAATGGGATTTGTCGTGGATCCGATAAACGGGTTTGTTGCGATTCTCGGCCCTCCGCCTATTCCACCTATTCCCGCCTGGCTCTGGCCTTGCGTCGGGCTGGTGGTTACGGAAGAGTTCGTCGGGATTACAATTTGCGAGCCGATGTTAAAATTGGTCTGGGACGGGTTTCCGAAAAATGGGTTAGTTATGCCCGATGCTCCTGACGGCGTTGAGGGCACGCCCAAGTTGGTTTGTGAAACGCCTCCAAGTGTGAAGTTTGTCGGCGTGGCAGTTTGCGAGCCGATCCCGCTCCGAAACGCATTTGCGAAGGCGGAGTTCGTTCGTATTGGCATTGATGGCGCACCCCTCACGCTCATCCCGCTCTGGAAGCCGTTTCCGATGGTGGAGGAACCGTTTGTTGCGGGCATCAGGATTGATGGCACGCCCGTCCGATTTTGCGTGGAGTTTGCAAAGGAGGTATTAGTCGTTGCTGGTGGTGTTTGCGATCCAGTCCGGTTCCGCGGATTGTTTGCGACAGACGGGTTTGTTGCCGGCATCGGCATTAATATTGATGGTATGTCGGCCTGGCGGGGCATGGAGTTTGCGAACGGAAAATTAGTCGATGTTCCTGCTCCTATTTGCGAACCAGTCCCGCCCTGGGCGTTGTTTGTGAAGAGAGAGTTTGTGGCTGATATTGGTATTGGGACTGCGATCGATGACCCAGGGTTTGTTGTTTGCCCGCCGGCTTGAACCGCCAAAATACCCAATACGAATGACGATGCCGAAATTAAGACGAAGACCTGGACCCATGTTTTCATTTCCCTTTTCCCTTTCTCCTTGTGCGTGAACATAACGCATTAAAATGGAAGAATCAATGGGGGGTAGTGGGAGGATGGACGGGATGGATGATGTCCCGTTAACATTCCCAAAAACGCAGTAAAACCCAATTAACATGCGGGCTTTTCGCGTTTTCCCAGTGCCACCATCTCCCATCTTCCATCTCCCCCATCTTCCATCTTCTATCTCCCAACTTCCAACTTCCATCTCCCATCTTCTCTCTTTATCATCTTGCGATGGATGTCACTGACAGTCATTTGAAACACCCAGATACTTTTGTTCGCCGCCATATTGGTCCAAATGAAAGCGAAGCCAGGGAAATGCTTGGCTTGTTTGGCTTTAAAAACCTGGATGACCTTGCCGATGCCGCCGTGCCGAAGGCGATACGGCTTGATAAGAAGCTCAATCTTCCCGCTGCACGAAGCGAATTTGAGGCGCTCGCCGAACTGAAAACGATCGCATCGGAAAATAAGGTGTTCCGGTCATTTATCGGCATGGGCTACTACGATTGCATCACGCCGCCGGTGATCCAGCGCAACGTGTTGGAAAATCCGGGCTGGTACACCCAATACACGCCTTACCAGGCCGAAATCTCCCAGGGCCGCCTGGAGTGCCTGCTGAATTTCCAAACGATGGTCGCAGATTTGACGGCTCTGCCCATCGCCAATGCGTCGCTCCTGGACGAAGCCACAGCCTGCGCCGAGGCGATGACGATGAGCCATGCGCTCAAGGACGGGCGAAACGTCTTTTTTGTTTCTGAGAACTGCCATCCGCAAAACATCGCGGTCGTCCGCACGCGCGCCAAAGCGCTCGGGATTGAAATCATCGTGGGCAATCACGAAAAGTTTCAATTCACCGAAAAGGTCTTCGGCGCGCTCGTGCAATATCCGGATACATTCGGCGCCATCAATGATTTCGGGCCATTTGTGCAGGAGGCGCACAAGGCCGAAGCGCTGGTGACCGTCGCCACGGATTTGCTGGCGCTGACACTCATCAAGCCGCCGGGCGAATTTGGCGCGGACATCGCCGTGGGCAGCGCGCAACGATTTGGCGTGCCGCTGGGTTTCGGCGGTCCGCATGCGGCGTTTTTTGCCACGCGCGATGAATTTAAGCGCCAGATACCCGGGCGTATCGTGGGTGTATCCAAAGATTCACGCGGCAAACCAGCCTTACGGCTTGCGCTGCAAACGCGCGAGCAGCACATCCGCCGCGAACGCGCCACGAGCAATATCTGCACGGCGCAAGCACTCCTGGCGAATATGGCGGCACTGTATGCGGTTTATCATGGACCGGAGGGGTTGAAAAAAATTGCAACGCGGGTTCACGCGGCTGCCGTCATCGCTCGAGGATTTCTGCTTAACCTTGGCTACAAAGTTTGCGAGAACTTCACGCCCGACACAATTCGCGGTAAAAATCGCGAGACTGGCGAAATCATTGAAATTTCGCGCAAAGTTCCGAAAGATGTTCTATTCGACACAATTCGTGTCCGTGGCGGGCATTATAATGCGGACGAGTTGGTGAATCGAGCGGCCCAAAAGCAAATCAACATCCGAAAGGTCGATGACGGTTCAGTATGCCTATCATTCGACGAAAGTGCCGATATGGAGGGCCTCTGGAAGTTGTTTAGGACATTTCAAAAGGACGATGATGATGATGACCCATTCGCAAAGGCTGTTGGCTTTGAGCGGGACAAGGCTCATATGTCCTTTGGCGAATTTGAGCGTCAATCGAAATTCCTCACCCACAAAGTCTTCAATTCCTATCACAGCGAAACCGAGATGCTCCGCTACATCAAGCGGCTGGAATCGCGGGATCTTTCACTGACGGCGTCAATGATTCCACTGGGCTCATGTACAATGAAATTGAACGCCACGGCGGAAATGTATCCGGTTTCATGGCCGGAATTTGCGAACATTCATCCATTCGCACCGTTGGAACAGACGGGCGGCTATCAAAAGCTCTTCGAACAACTCGAAAATTGGCTGAAGGAAGTTACCGGGTTTGCGGGCATTTCTTTGCAGCCCAATGCCGGTTCCCAGGGCGAATTAGCCGGGTTACTCGCCGTTCGTGCGTGGCACGAATCGCGAGGCGAAAGCCATCGCAATGTCTGCCTGATTCCTACCTCAGCCCACGGCACGAACCCGGCGAGCGCGATCATGGCGGGAATGAAAGTCGTGGCCGTAGCCTGCGATGCCAATGGTAACATTGACGTCCCTGATCTGCGCGCGAAGGCCGAGGCGCACAAAAGGGATTTGTCCGCCTTGATGGTCACTTATCCTTCAACTCACGGCGTTTTTGAGGAGCCGATCCGCGAGATTTGCGAAATCATTCACGCGCATGGTGGACAGGTGTATATGGACGGCGCAAACATGAACGCACAAGTGGGGCTGTGCCGTCCGGCAGACATCGGGGCGGACGTTTGCCATTTGAACCTGCACAAGACGTTCTGCATCCCGCACGGTGGCGGCGGCCCGGGCGTTGGTCCAATTGGTGTTGCGAAACATTTGGTTCCATTTCTACCGTCGGTTTGCGCCGCGGCCACTATTTCCGCTTCCGATGATCCGCCTTTGGAGCGCGGCTGTGTCGAAGACCAGCCGCAGCGCACCAGAACTTTCGGGATTGCCGCGGCTGGTGCCCCCGTGCCCCGCACACAGCCGCGTTCCGCGGCAGTTGGCCCGGTTTCAGCCGCGCCCTGGGGCAGTGCAGGCATCCTGCCAATATCCTGGATGTATATCGCCATGATGGGCCCGGACGGGCTTACGGAGGCCACAAAATTTGCGATTCTGAACGCCAATTACATCGCCAAAAGGCTGGAAAAGTATTTTCCGACGCTGTACCGGCGCAACGGCCTGGTCGCGCACGAATGCATCCTGGATTTGCGCGGCTTCAAGAGTGTGACGGCCGAAGACGTGGCGAAGCGGCTCATGGATTACGGTTTCCACGCGCCGACCTTGAGCTGGCCCGTCGCCGGCACCCTGATGGTCGAGCCCACGGAAAGTGAATCCAAATACGAACTGGATCGTTTCTGCGATGCGATGATTTCGATCCATTCGGAAATGACCTCGGTCGAGTGCGGAATGGCGGATGCAAAGAATAATCTTCTTAAGAATGCGCCGCACACGGCGGATCAAATCGCCAGCGACAATTGGAATCGTCCTTATTCGCGCCAACAGGCGGCGTTCCCGGCCAAAAGCCTTCTCGATTACAAATTCTGGCCGCACGTTGGGCGCGTGGACAATGTGTTCGGAGATCGAAATCCAGTTTGTTCGTGCGTGGGGATGGACCAATATTAGTCCAGAGTCCAGTCCACCCCCGTGGCCATATTACCCTTTTGGCTGCTGCTGTTGGTCTCTGACACAGCCGCGCCCGGCAATTTGAAGGTTTTGCCTTACATTCTCAGGCAAAGGCAGTGACTGTGGACTGAAAACTGTGGACTGATTATTTCCTGTAACTTGACAGACGCCATTTCCGTCATAACCTTTGCTCAGTAATATGAAAATTAACATTATATCATTATCCACACTCGTAACGGTTTTGGGTACATCAAGCTTGTTCGCGGTCACCGCACCGCAACAAACGGCCAATGTGAAGGCTCCGGCCTCTGTGTCCATCCAAATTGAAACAGTAAAATTCCATGATTCGGCGGAAGCCGGCATGCTGCATCGCGCCTACCGCATCCTGGCGAACGGCGATCATGACTATCACGGTCATCGTGCCGCGGCCATGAACCAGGTTCGCAAAGCGGCCGAACTCCTCGGTGAAGACCTGGCCGGCGATGACAAGGACCGTGAAAAACAAGTCCTGTCGGACGACAAAATGAAGGAAGCTCGCGGACTTTTGAAAAATGTCCTGGGCGCTGCCGAAGTCAAAGATCAGAAAGCCATTTCGCATCATATCGAGATGGCGATTCGCGAAATAGATTTGGGGCTTCGGACAAAGTAAGTAATTTACCGCTCTCTCACGGTCGCGGCTCTGTAAGCAGGGCCGCGACCATTTTTGTCTTTTCGTACGGCACGCACCGAACGACAATTCTCCCTCTCCGAGCCCGTCCTCCGTAGCACCACGCAATGCGTTGCGTTTGCAAATGCAGCCGTCAGGAGGGGAGACGGACTGTGAAGGTTGTGCCGGCTTGTCCTTCGTTGGACGCTTCTATTGTTCCGCCGTGGGCGGCGACGATGGCTTTGGAAATAGCGAGACCTAATCCGGCATTACCCGAGGACCGCGATTGGTCTGCACGATAGAATCTCTCGAACACTCGCGGCAAATGCTCACGGGAAATGCCGGGGCCTGTATCGGTCACCGTCAAAATAGACATCTTTCCGTCCCGAAGTGCTGCAATTTTTACTTCGCCGCCGTCGCGATTGTATTGAATGCCATTGGTCAAAAGGTTCGTCACGACCAGGCTAAGCTTGTCGGGGTCGCCGGTTAATTCGAGCGGTTCAGCCTCCACGCTGATTCTAATTCCGCGATCGACAGCCAACGGGCGAACCAATTCAACGCATTCCCCAATCACCTTTGAAAGTTCGCATGGCACCCTTTTCAAAGGCTCCTGGCCGGCGTCCAGTCTCGCCAGTTCCAGCAATGTGCCAATTAGCTTCCGCATCCTTTGGGCGGCGCGTTCGCAGGCTTCGATAGTTTGCTTGTAATCCTCCGCCTCTCGTTCGCGACTCAGGGCGGTTTGGGTCTGCGTGAGAATCACGGAAACGGGCGTACGCAGTTCATGTGCCGCGTCAGATGCAAATTGCTTCTGTTGGGTAAAGGCGGTTTCCAGGCGTTCAAAGGTCGAGTTCAGGACGGCGGCCAGCCTGCCCAACTCGCTTTCCGCTTCCGCCACATTGATGCGTTGCGACAGGTCGCCCGCAGCAATTCTCACAGCGGTGCTGCTGATATTTTCCACTGGCCGAATCGCCCGCGAAGAAATCAACCAGCCTCCCGCCAGGCCGAAAAGCAGGATAATCCACCCTACCCCAGCCAGCCAAAACTCGGTCTTTTGCAATTCATTCAGTTCCGGGACCGTCGAGCAGCCGATAAAAACCTTTTCACCGGAAGGCAGTATACGCATGTCAAATCGGTCCGCATCCTGACTAAAATTTTCGGCCGGTGGCCGCCGGTCCGGCGAAATATCCGGCGGCGCATTTTGGTAGTGGGAAAACTTCGAGGTTTCGACGCGTGCAAACGGCACGCTACAATTGGTAGAACGCGCAATCTGGTTGCCCTTGCGGTCGAGGATCAAATAATAGAAATGATGGGCTTCATTGGGGTCAAAGAGCGCCTCGGCCTGCGGCGGCAATTGAAACACCCTGCGTTCGCTATCTGGAGGTGGAAAATGATCGGGGATTTCGCCAGTCGGCACGGGATAGTCAAACGCATGCGGTCCGCGTCCCGGCGGATGCGGATGAAGTGCGTCCACGAGCACGGCAAATCGCCGCTGCAATTCACCATCAATCCGGCCAAAGAGCAGACTGCGTTCAAGTCGATCAGCCGTCAGTCCGAGTGTCGCCAGCACGAACACGAGAATCAGTCCATACCAGATTTGCAATTGCCATTTGATGGACTTAAAAATTTTCATTTGATATTTAACAAACCGTGCCACCAGGACCTGAAACCGCGTTGCGACTCTTTTCTCGTTGCAGTTAGAGCGGACTGACGTCCGCTGCTACGCAAAGAATAGGTTTTCATTCAACGCAGTAGCCGTGCCCGCGGCGCGTCACGATAAAATCCGCGCCCAATTTTTTTCGGACGTTCGAGACGTGCACGTCGAGCAAGTTGGAAAACGTATCGTCGTTTTCGTCAAACAAATGCTCGTAAAGTTGTGTGCGCGTTACGACTTCCCCCCGGTGCAGGACGAGAAACTCCACGAGTGAATACTCGCGCGCGGTCAGTTCCACGAACGTCTCATTCAAAGAGACATTTCGCAATGCAGTATCGATTTTTATGCCGCCAATCTCGAAGACATTGGTGCTTTTATTCCTGCTGCGGCGGATCAAAGCGCGTAACCGAGCAAATAATTCCGGCAAATCAAAAGGCTTCACGACGTAATCGTCCGCGCCGGTATCAAGCCCACGAACGCGGTCCCGCGATTGGTCGCGCGCGGTGAGCATTAGAACGGGCGTCTTTTTTATTTTGCGCAGACGAGCCAGAATCTCCCAACCGTCCATTTTCGGCAGCATGACGTCCAGGACGACAGCGTCGTAATCATAATTTTCCGCTTTATATAGGCCATCCTCGCCGTCGTTGGCCGTATCCACGGCGTAACCCTCCTCGCGCAATGCCTGCGTCAGGCTGGCAAGCAAGTCGGGTTCATCTTCGACGATTAAAATTCTCATTCTGGTTGCGACGTTTTTAGCAGGAACGGCGGTTTTCCGCCAGCCATGGAAAGTCTCGCATTAGCAACCTTAAGACAACATGAAGCGCTGAGACTGTCATACTTGACGTAACACGCAATACGCAATACGGCTCTTCACGTTCCCTTAAGATTCTTTCGTATATAGTTGCGCCATGAAAATTTCACACCCGATGAAAGGAAATGTACTATGAAAAAATTGATCAAAGTAACACTGGCCCTGGTCTCGTTTGCACTCGGGGTTCTTCCCGCCTATGCGCAGGATTTCGGTCCACCCAATGGCGACGGACCGAATAGCGAAGGACCCCCGCGCCATCATCATCGTCCTCCGCCGTTGCCTTTGATGCGCGCATTGGACGTGAATCACGACGGCGTCATTGATTCAAACGAAATCGCCAATGCCAGCGTCGAATTATTGACCCTGGATAAAAATGGCGACGGGCAATTGACCACGGATGAATATTTGCCACCACGCCCGCCGAATGCGGACAGCCAGACATTTCGGCCCCCGTCCTCGCCGCTGGTCGAAGCGCTGGACGTGAACCACGACGGCATCATTGACGCGAACGAAATTGCCAACGCGCCTGCAGAGCTCAAAACGCTCGATAAAAATGGCGACGGCAAACTCACTCGCGACGAAATCCGCCCGCCCCGGCCTCACAATGCGGGCAATGGCGATTCGAATGACGGCCCCCCGCAAGGCCCTCCGGACGATGCGCCTAATGGTGGCGAGCCCGGCGCACCGCCCAATCAGTAAATTTCCGTTCGTGTGAATGGAAGCGGCGGATTGCTGCAAGTCCGGGTGTGAAGCAGCCGTCCGCCGCGTTTCAATTATGGCAAAGCGAGGCGATAGAATGTCTGGCGATTCGTCGGAGAAATCAGGTAAGGCGAAGCAGTAGAAACTGTCGCCCACGGACCGGATAAATTAGTGGATTGCAGCAATGATCCGGCGGCCCAGCTTAGCACCGGGTTTTTTATGCCGCTTTGCATATAAAGAAAGTTGGTCAATCCCCAGACGCCCAGGTTGCTTGCCGTTCCGATATATACTTTTCCATTGGCGATCGTGGGACAGGTCATTTTTACATACGTCCCGACACTGCCGGTCCAAAGGACCTTCGGAAAAGCTACAGCATCATATGCGCGTAAATTGCTGTCGCTGCCCATCTCCCACAGTATCCCGTTGTTCGTTCCATTGGCGGAGATGGAAAGTCCGCCTGAGCGGTCGTTTTCAGAAAAGGCGCCAGTCCCCAACGGCGTCGTATTGATGTGCCCGCTGGTGTATTGAAACGATTTCGTGGGATTATTGGCGTGCATGAGGAACAGGTATTGCATTGTTGGCCCCTGCCAATAGACCGGGGATTTGCCCACGACGTCGCCTGACGACGTTTCCGCGCCAAACGTTTGCACAAAATTTCCAACGTGGCCCATATTGTCGATATCGGCCAGGCAGAGGTTCGTGTCCTTGCCGATGCCAACGGCGTAGTGCGGCGGCAACAAGACCACACCACCTGAATCAAAGTCCTCGTCCACAGAGCTGAGAGCCGACCAATTCGCCGGTGTGGCGTAATCCTCCACGGCCAAACTTCCGGATAATTTGACCATGGACATACTGAAGTTTTGGGTGCCGTCAAATGTTCCATTGCCGGTCATGACATAGATATTTCCGTTGGTATCCGCCGCCGGGGCCATGCCGCTGGACCAGATTCCGCCTTCGCTCCCGGAAGGTGTGACGTCAAACTCGGCTGAGAGTGTGAGGTTGGTCGCATTGTATCCCAGCAAAAATCCATGGTAGGCCCCCTGGTCGCAATGTGATGCAAAGCCAAGATATACCGCGCCGTTCAACAGCAGAAGGCTTGAGCGCTGGTGCTGAATGCTGCCCGTAAAGCCCGTGGCAACCAGCGTGACCGGTCCGCCAAATTTTTCGGTGCCATTGGTGATGTTCAGGGCATGCAACTCATGATTTCCAGTCGATAGTTTGGTTTCCACGTAAATAATCCCGCCGTTCAAGTCGATCACCGGCGTACTCGTAATGCCGATCACCGGCGTCAAATCACCGCACGTGGTGGGTGATGGAAAAGGTGTCCCGAGCTTGACGCGCCAGTAAATGTTGCTGACCGTGTCCGCATCAAATGCGTACACGCTGTTGCTCTCGGTGCAGACAATGACCACGTTGTGAACGCCGCCGGAAATGTTCAGGTTCTGAACATAAAGCGGCTGGGCGTAAACCTGTCCGTCCACATTATCGGTGAAAAGTTTGCCAAATGACTTTCCAACGTTGGCGGGCGTCAGAATAGTTTCAGAAATGTTCGCGCCAGTGCGCGAAAGGTCGTTGTGTTCGGTCAATACGTTCACCGCCAGGGCATGAGGCAAAAACCCCAACGCCATTGCAATCGTAAGCAACCTGAAAAATCTCCCTGACATTCGAATAGCGATTGAACTAAGTCGTTTATGCTTATACCCGCCGTGACGGAGCGTGTCAATTAAAAATCATAGTTGATGAGTGATTAGCGAATATCGTTGTTCGAAAGACTCTCCCGCGCAAGGAGAAGGAGAATTATCGTCAGGCGGTATGATGCGTCTAAACATTGTAGAATTTTAAAGTCCGATTGCTTTCTTAACAAAAAGCAGTTGCAACCACTTTTCCCGGTTGAAGTGGCTCTAATATGGGTTACTTTCATTTGCCATGGAGGATTGTTTGAAGATCGCGCAGGTGGCGCCGCTTTATGAGAGCGTTCCGCCAAAATATTACGGCGGCACGGAACGGGTTGTTTCGTATCTCACGGAAGCGCTCGTCAGCCTCGGACACAATGTAACTCTCTATGCCAGCGGAGATTCAGTGACTTCGGCGAAGTTGCGGCCCGCCTGCCGGAATGCGTTGCGGATGGATCAATCGAGCATTGACCCGTATGCGGACCACGTTCTTTTGGCGGAACGCGTTCTGCAGGAATCCGGAGAATTTGACATCGTCCACTCGCACATTGACTACGGCGCTTATCCGTTGCTGCGGAGGATGGATACGCCGCACGTCACCACGCTTCACGGACGACTCGATATTCCGAACCTCCAAAGCCTGTACCGCGAATTCGATGACGAACCAATCATCTCCATCTCCAACCGCCAGCGCGCGCCGCTTTCGTGGGCAAACTGGCAGGCCACCGTTTATCACGGCGTGCCGGAGAAGCTCTATACCCTAAATGAAACGCCGGGCCGATATCTCGCGTTTCTTGGACGCATCAGCCCCGAAAAATGCGTGGAGGATGCCATTGCAGTCGCGAAACAGGCTGGCATTCCCTTGAAAATTGCCGCAAAAGTGGACAAGGCGGACAAAGAATATTTCGAAGCCATCATCAAGCCGCTCTTGCATAGCGATGTCGAATTCATTGGTGAAATTGGCGAACTGGAAAAAAAGGAATTTCTTGAAAACGCGATGGCGCTGCTCTTCATGATAGACTGGCCAGAGCCGTTTGGCCTGACCATGATTGAATCGCTGGCGTGCGGCACGCCGGTTATCGCGCGCAACCGCGGTTCCGTACCGGAAGTCATTGAACATGGAGTGACTGGATATGTTGTGGAAAACCTTGAGGAAGCTGGAAAGGCGGTCCGGCAAATTGGCGAGGTGTCCCGCAAACGCTGCCGCGACGTTTTTGATGACCGGTTCTCGGCGATTCGGATGGCTACAAACTATCTCGCTGTTTACAAAAAAATTATTGCCGCAGGCGGAGGATCTGAACCGGCCAACATTGTCGTAGAGCAGCATAACCTACGCTATGAGTGATATCATTGAAGTCCAGGGGCATTATTACATTCGTGCGAACGCTTCGATAGCCGATACGGGCGCGCGCGTCCTCAAGCACGCGGATACTTTCGCTATTTTTGATCGCCACGGTGACATTCGTCCGCTGGGCTTTGAAAACCAGGGAATTTTTCATGAAGGAACCCGTTTCCTGTCGCGATGGAAACTTCTCGTCAATGGCGCAACCCCGTTGCTGTTGAGCTCAAATGTCCGGGAAGACAATGATTTCCTGATCGTTGACCTCACCAATCCGCCCCTCCCCTTTCCCGATGGAAAAACCGTCCAGCAAGGCACCATCCATATCGTGCGGACGATTTTTCTGCTCGATAATAATTGCTTCGAGAGGATTGAAATCTCCAATTTCGGCCTCGACCCGGTCGCCCTGATCATGGGGCTTGAATTCCGGGCGGACTATGTGGATTTGTTTGAAATCCGCGGCAACTCGCGGAAACAAAGCGGCGTTCTGCGCGAGCCGCGCCTGTCGCCGGAAGAAGTGATTTTGTCCTATGACGGACTCGATTCGGTCCATCGCGAAACCCGGTTAAATTTCAGCCTTCAACCGTCGCAGCTCCTCCGTGACCGCGCCATTTTCGAAATGGAACTTAAGCCCCGGGAACGAAAAGTTTTGGAATGCCGGATTATTTATGTGGCAGGAGAGCGGAAAATCCGGGACCACACTTTCGATTCTGCGTTCAGCGTTATCCACACTGCCTATGAACATTATCGAGAGGACCTGGCCAAAATTGAAACGTCCAACCCGCAATTTAACGAATGGATCGTCCGCTCCCGCGCGGATTTGCACCTGCTTCTCACCGAGACGCCGTCCGGGCCGTATCCCTATGCCGGCATTCCATGGTTCAGTTGTATTTTTGGCCGGGATGGAATTATCACCGCCCTGGAAATGCTTTGGCTACAGCCCGAGATTGCGCGGGCCGTGCTGGCCCATCTCGCTTCACGCCAGGCCACAGACTTCGACCCGGCGAAAGACGCCGAGCCCGGGAAAATTTTGCACGAGGAGCGCAAGGGCGAAATGGTTTCACGAGGCGAAGTTCCCTTTGGAAGTTACTACGGTTCCATTGATTCGACACCGCTCTGGCTGCTTCTGGCCGGACATTATTTCGAACGCACCGCGGACAAGGAATTTATCGCCCGGATCTGGCCAAACATCGAGCGCGCACTGGAATGGATCGACAAGTATGGCGATTGCGACGGCGACGGCTTCGTTGAATATTCCCGCCGCGCAAGCGGCGGTCTGAGCAACCAGGGATGGAAGGACGCCGAAGATTCCGTCTTTCACGCGGACGGAACGCTGGTGAACGCTCCTGTCGCCTTGTGCGAAGTCCAGGGATACGTGTATGAGGCAAAGTTAAAGGCGGCGCGGCTGGCTGAGGTGTTGGGCCATGGCCACCGGGCGCAGGAACTGCGGCAAGCGGCCGAGCAACTCAAAGAGAAATTTCACAAGGCATTTTGGTGCGAACATATCGGCAGTTATGCTATTGCACTGGATGGAAAAAAGGAACGTTGCTGCGTCCGCGCTTCAAACGCCGGACAATGTTTATTCACCGGAATAGCGCAGCCGGAAGCGGCAGTCAAAATCAAGGACGCTTTGATGACTGACGCATTTTTTAGCGGCTGGGGCGTACGCACCATCGCTACGTCGGAACCGCGTTACAATCCGATGTCCTATCACAACGGATCTATCTGGCCGCACGATAACGCGCTGATTGCATACGGCCTGGCGCGCTATGGTTTCAAAGAAGCCGCCACTCGGATTCTGAGCGCGTTATTCGACGCCAGCCAGTTCATGGAGCTGGATCGTCTCCCTGAATTATATTGCGGATTCGAACGGCGTGAAGGCGAAGGACCAACGCTTTACCCGGTGGCCTGCAACCCGCAAGCCTGGTCGTCTGCCGCCGCATTCTTCGCGCTCCAGGCGGTTTTGGGCGCGCGCATCGAGGCCGGCACCCACCGCCTCTATTTTGACAACCCGCACCTGCCCGATTCTCTTCGGCATCTGGAAATCAAAAATCTAAAGGTCAATTCCAGCGTTGCGGACATTTCTTTGATTCGCCACGACGGCCGGGTGGCTGTCAATGTCCCGCACCGCGATGGACGGATGGAGATTATTGTGACGCACTAATCTGTTTATGCGTGCAAATGCTGCTGAAACTCCCGGCATGCTGCCGCTAGATCCGGCGCATTAAGAATCGCCGAAACCACGCAGACCCGGGTTGCGCCCGCCGCGATTACGTCATCGAGATTATCGAGATTAATCCCACCAATCGCGAACCATGGAACCTTTACGTTCTGCGCCGCCCACCGCACATATTCCAACGTCACTGGCGTTCTCCCTGGCTTGGTGCCGGTTGCATAGACGGGACCAATGGCAATATAGTCCGCGCCCGCCTCGACTGCCCGTTGCGCCTGCTCTGGTGCGTGCGAAGATAGCCCTATTTTTAAGATGGAAGGCGTTGAAGCGGAAGGAAGGCGGTCGATTTTTAGATCATGCACATTCGCGTGCCCTGCGTCGAAAAAATCCTCCTGTCCCAAATGGCAAAATCCTGCGCCGACCTCTCGCGCGATTTCAGGATAATCGTTGATAACCAGGCTAACTCCGGCTCGCTTTGTAACCGGAGCGATTTTCTCTGCCGTGCGCCGGATTTCTTCCGTTGAACACGATTTGGCCCGCAATTGGATTATATCGCTGCCGCCATCGCAAAGCTGTTGCGCAACCACTTCAGGCGCGCGGCCGTTGAGGTACGCAGTATCGACAAATGTATACAGCCTGCAATCTTCCAATGGCTTCATGAGGGAAATTATTCCCGTGGCGGAAAGTCGAAGGTGATCTTGCCCTTTTCATCCATCACCAGATATGCGGAAAACGGCTTGCCGGCCCTTGAGATAAATTTTTCCAACAAATCGCTTTTGCCGGTTTCGAGGATTTTCGCGGCCTGCGCCGGCTCGATGGGCTGCTGTACGATCTCCCTGTTCATTTTGAATTTACAGGGCTTTGAATCTGCCTGCGAGCGTTCGCAAATGTACCCGATTTCTGTGTCGAAAACCTTGCTGCCACATTTTGGACATTTTCCGACAACCGTTTTGCCGGCCAGATCAATTTTCGGCGCGGGTTCAGCAGCCTTCCCATCTTTGGCGCCGCGCGCTTTCTTTTCGCGCACGGGAAATTCAAATTTTGTTTCACCGTCCTTTACAATGAGATAGGCCTCGAACTTGCGATTGGTCTTCTTCGAGACAAATCCCTTGAGCAAATCCGTTCTGCCCTCGGTCAGCAGTTTTTTGACCTGTTCCGGCCCAAATTCCTGCTGCAAAATAATTTTGCCGGTCTTGAACGTGCAGGTCTTCGACGGGCCGGTCGCATTCTGGCAGATATAATTCATGCCGGCGTCGTAGACATTTCCGCCGCATTTGGGGCATTTGCCCAGCGGCTCCTTGCCGGTGAAATCCACCGGAGCGGAATCCTCGCCGTTTTCCTTTTTATCCTGGCCGAAATCAAATTCAGTCGTGAAATCCGGCTTCATTTTGATGATTGCCGCAAATGGAAAACCTTTTGAACTGCGAAATCCCTGCAACGGACCGACCTGTCCCTTCGATATCAGCTCCTCGACTTCAGGAATTTCAAATTGTCGTCCCAGCACGTTTTTCCAAAGGTTGAAATCGCATTTCTGGCACTGGAACTTTTTGTAATTTTCCTGGATCTCGCCGCCGCATTTCGGGCAGGGCGTTTTCAAAGTCCCAAAATCGCCCGGCACGGTGTCGCTATCATGGCTGCGGGCCTTTTGGACAATATCGCGGGTGAACCCGGCGATCTCGCGCATGAAATCCGCGCGCTTCAATTTGCCACGGGACATCTGGTTCAATTTGAATTCCCATTCGCCGGTCAATTCCGGCAGGGTCAATTCCTGAACGCCCAGGCCGTTGAGGAGCGTAATCAATTGAAACGCCTTGCCCATCGGCTGCAATTCGCGGCCGTTGCGCGCCACGTATTTTTCAAAGATTAGGCCTTCGATGGTCTGCGCACGTGTGGCGGGTGTGCCCAGGCCTTTCTCACTCATGGCCTCGCGCAATTCTTCGTCGTCAATAAGTTTGCCCGCGCCTTCCATGGCCGACAGCAACGTTGCTTCAGAGTAACGCGGCGGCGGCTTGGTAACATTAGCTTGCACGTCCACCTTGACCGTCTTCACCTGCTCCTCCGGTTGAACGGGTGCAAGCGTGGGTGATTCGTCTGAATCCGCTTCTTTTCCGTAGACCTCCATCCAGCCGGCTTTGACCATCACCTTGCCTTCGCTCTTGAACGGCTCGTTTTCTACTCGCGTGATGCGCGTGGTTACCAAAAATTCCGCCGCTGGATAGAAAATCGCCAAAAACCGTTTGGTAACCAAATCGTAAAGTTTTTGCTCAGGCTCGCTCAACTGCTTCGGCGCCACCAGGGTCGGGATGATCGCAAAGTGGTCTGAAATCTTGGCGTTATTGAAAATGCGCTTGTTCGGCTTGACCCAATCATTTTTCAAAATCGTTCCCGCGAACGGCGAATAGTTGGTGCCTTGCAGCATTTCCATGGTTTTTTTGACAGTCCCGACGTAATCCTCGGGCAATGCACGGGAATCGGTTCGCGGATAGGTTAGCACTTTGTGCTTTTCATAGAGGGCCTGGGCCACTGCCAGCGTGTTTTTGGCCGAAAAACCGAAACGGCCATTGGCCTCGCGCTGCAGGCTGGTCAAATCATAGAGCGACGGCGAAAGCGAGGTCGTGGGCTTGCTTTCCTCAGTGACGATCCCGATTTTGCCGAGGCACTTTTTCTGGATTTCCTCCGCGCGCGCCAATTCCCAGACGCGTTCAGCGCGGAGATATTCATCGCCGTCGCGCTTTGCAAATTTCTCGTCGAACCACCGGCCCTGGTATTCTCCCGCCTGCGCGGCGAATGTCCCATGGATTTCCCAATAGTCGCGCGGTACGAATTTTTTAATTTTTCCCTCGCGCTCCACCAGGATGGCCAGCGTGGGCGTTTGGACGCGGCCAACGGTCGTAAGATAAAACCCGCCGGTCTTCGAGTTAAACGCCGTCATGGCGCGCGTGCCGTTGATGCCTACAAGCCAGTCGCTTTCGCTTCGGCAAATCGCCGCGTCGGCCAGCGGAATCATATCCTCGTCGCGTCGTAACTGGGCGAATCCCTCGCGAATGGCCGCCACCGTCATGCTCTGCAGCCACAAGCGCTGAATCGGCTTATCGCTTTTGGCATATTGAACGATGTAACGAAAGATCAGCTCGCCCTCGCGCCCGGCGTCACAGGCATTGATGAGCCGGTCCACGTCCTTGCGTTTGATGAGCTTGAGCAGGACTTTGAGGCGATTTTCGTTCCGTTCGATCGGCTTCAAATCGAAGTGCGGGGGAATGACCGGCAAATGGGCAAACGTCCATTTGCCCTTTTTGGCCTCGACGCCTTCGGGCGGGACCAATTCAAGCAAATGGCCGACGGCCGAAGAAATAACGTAGTCGGCGCCTTCAAAAAAGTCGCCGCCTTTATCTTTGGTGAAACCACCCAGCGCCTTGGCGATGTCGCCGGCGACGGACGGTTTTTCCGCTATGATGAGTGCTTTACCCATTGTGTTGCCGCGAATCTTTAAGCTGCGTCATGGGGTTTGCGCAACTCATTTTTTTTGAAACCCAAAAAAATGTGGTCGTTTTTCCACTCGAAATCAGGGCTGCAAAGTCGTTCCCAGGACCCATGGATGACCAATCATTACCCTCGGTCCTATCAAAACCTTTTGATGCTGGCGTCCATCCGTTTTTTCGTAGATAAGCACGCCACATGCCGGAATTATTTCTACCAGGAAAAAACATTTTTGTTTTTTCGCAGATAGGCCCATGTGAACAGGCGGCGTTTCTCTTCCAACGACCCACCCTCGTCCTTTTTTTGAAACGGCACAATATCAAAATTTCTTTTCCCGAACCTTTCTTTCCGCTAAATATCATGCGTATCCAATCATGAGTGAAGTTGTTTCGACCGCATCGTTGTTGCAGGAGCACCGCACATTTCCTCCTTCGCCGGAGGTGGTGGACCGGGCGCACATCAAAGCTGCGCAATACACGGACTGGTATACACGTTCGGTCCGGGAGCCTGAAAAATTCTGGCTGGAACAGGCACAAACGCTGGAATGGTTCCAAAAGCCGACTCTCGCCTGCAAGTATGTCTGGGACACCGACGCTCGGAAAATCCAGCATACCTGGTTCGAAGACGGCCAGCTGAATCTCACGGTCAATTGCCTGGACCGGCATCTGAAAACCAAAATCCGGGATAAAGTCGCCATCATTTGGCAGGGCGAACCGGAGGAGGATGTTAAACGGATTACCTACGCGGAGTTGCACGCGGAGGTTTGTAAGTTTGCGAACGCGCTCAAATCCCTGGGCGTCAAACGCGGCGAACGCGTGGCCATTTATATGCCGATGATTCCCGAAGCGGCCGTGGCCATGCTTGGCTGCGCGCGCATCGGGGCAATCCATTCGGTAGTGTTCGGCGGTTTCAGCGCGGATTCACTCTCGGATCGGATCAACGATTCTTCGTGCAAAGTGCTGATTACTGCCAACGTATCGCTGCGCGGCGGCAAATCCATTCCGCTCAAGGAAATTGCGGACCAGGCCTTGAACAAGACGCCGAGCATTGAAAAAGTCGTCCTGGTGAAGCGCAACGAAGCTCCGTGCAATTTCGTCAGCGGCCGCGACATCTGGTATCACGACTTGATGTCCAAGGCTTCGACGGAATGTCCGCCAGAAAGGATGAACGCGGAGGATTTTCTCTTTATTCTCTACACCTCCGGCTCGACGGGCAAACCCAAGGGCGTCGTTCACAGCACGGCGGGTTATTTGCTCTGGAATGCCCTGACCCATAAATACGTTTTCGATATCCACGACGATGACGTTTATTTTTGCACGGCGGACATCGGATGGGTGACCGGCCACAGCTACGTCGTGTACGGCCCGCTTTGTAACGGTGCTACGACGCTCATGTTTGAGGGGATTCCAACATTTCCTGACGCAGGGAGGTTTTGGAAGGTGGTCGAGAAGTTCAAAGTCACTAGCTTTTATACCGCCCCTACGGCTATTCGCTCGCTCATCCGGCTGGGAAACGAATGGCCGGAGAAATACGACATGAGTTCCCTGCGCGTTTTGGGCACCGTTGGCGAACCCATCAATCCCGAGGCATGGGTATGGTATTACAATATCATCGGCAAGACCCGTTGCCCGATCGTGGACACGTGGTGGCAGACGGAAACCGGCGGGCACCTGATTACTCCCCTGCCCGGGGTTCATACTTTGAAACCCGGCAGCGCGTCGCGTCCATTCTTTGGCGTGGAACCAGTTGTGTTGCGCGATGATGGCAGTGAGTGCGCACCCAACGAAGGCGGAAAACTCTACATCAAAAAACCGTGGCCGGGTATCATGCGCACTACATGGGGCGACCATGATCGGTTCATCAACACTTATTTCTCCACGTTCAAGAATATGTATTTCACTGGCGACGGCTGCCGCGTGGATGATGATGGCGATTTTTGGCTGCTGGGCCGCGTGGATGACGTCGTGAACGTCTCGGGCCACCGCATCGGCACGGCCGAAGTGGAAAGCGCGCTGGTAAGCCATCCCCAAGTCGCCGAAGCCGCGGTCGCGCCCATGCCGCACGACATCAAAGGCCAGGCGCTCTATGCATTTGTGACGTTGAAAGATGGAATTAGCGACAGCGACGAGCTAAAAAAGGAATTGGCCACGCATGTGCGAAAAGAAATTGGCGCCATCGCTGTGCCGGATAAAATCCAGTTTGCTCCCGCCCTCCCCAAGACCCGCTCCGGCAAAATCATGCGCCGCATCCTGCGCAAAATCGCCGAAAACCAAACGGACCAGATTGGAGATACCACGACGCTGGCAGATCCGGCTGTGGTGGATGCGCTTGTGAAGGGCAAACAGTGAAGAGGTAATTCCGCCGAGGCCTATGGCTAAAACCCGAACTCATTCAAAAACTCATCGGCGGGCGCTGAAATTTCCACGCGCCTTCTCGTGAATGGATCCAGATACGCTAATTTGATTGCCCTAAGGCCCAATGGTAGTTCGCCTTCGCGCTTTCCGTAAAGCTCGTCGCCGATAATCGGCAAACCCGATTCCAGCAAATGGACGCGGATTTGGTGCGTCCTCCCGGTCACAGGTTTTGCTTCGAGCAGGGTAAATTTGCCCCCCATTTCCAATACCTTGAAATGTGTTTCAGATTCTTTGCCGTTATGCGGGTCCGCGTTCATTTTGCCGGGCTGACGCGGGTCTGGCGCGAGCTTGACCTGGCAAGTCCATTCGGCCCTGGGTTCACCCTTTTGAGTGTTAGAAACCACAGCCAGATAGGTCTTCTCGATTTTTCGTCCCTCAAACAAATCCGAGAACGCTTCGACCGCGCCGGGGCTCCTGGCAAACAGAAGAATCCCGGTGGTGTCGGCATCGAGCCGATGGACGTGGCGAAGGAATTTCAAATTGCGCGAACTCACCCAGAAATCGCGCCCGGCGATTGACGACGTAATGGCCGCCTGCAGGTTTCGATTTGTCTTTTGCCAGGTGTGCGGCACGAGCATCCAGCCGCGAGGCTTGTCCACGGCGATGACCGAACGGTCCTCATACAAAATGGGAATCGGCTCGCATCCAGGCAACTCAATGGAATCGGGTTTTGGCACGCCGGAATTATCTGAATAGCTGAATTTTCAATCCTGCAAGACGCGCCAATTCGGCCTGCGCGGCATCACAAGTAATGAATATTTCGGCGCGAACCCGTTGAGCCGCCGCAATGTGGATAAAATCCCATGTTCCGGCGGTGGAATCCTTGGCATGGCGAGCACTCAGTTCGTCTCCCCACTCCAAAAGATCTGAAAACCGATGAACCCCCAATTTCAGTCGTTGCGACGTTTCACTGGCTCGATAAGCCTGCCACGCAATTGCGGCATATGTGCCAGAAATACGGCGCAAACTGTGACGCAGTTCAATCCGAAGTAACGCGTTCCAATAAAAATCGGGTGTGCGTTCACGACACCAGGATGTTACCACCGTCGCAAATTCATCCACTGGATTAAACCACGCAAGCAAAGCCGAGGTATCGGCGTAAATTCTCATCGTCGCCGCCGTTGACGCTCCTGAAGCACCGAATTCCGGACGCGTTCCGCGGGCTTAACCTCTTTTTGCGCCTGCCACACTTCGCCCATTACGTCCTTCCAGTCAGACTTATCGGCTGTCGTTAGCGGCTCAATTCGTGCTATTGTTCGACCATTACGGCTGACAAGCAAGGACTCTCCACGTTCCAATTGATTTAAGATCGCCTTAGTCTCCTGATGTAATTGCTTTGCCGTAACAATGCTCATTGCTGAAAAGTAACACCTTTAAAGTGTCACCGCAAGCTCGTTATGGTTTGCTCAAATTACTATTGTCACTCATCTCGCGGCGGCGGCCTTTTCCGCCACTCCGTCTTTGGCGGTTCCGGAAGACCTTGAGCGCGCAACGCAGTTCGAAAATGCATTTTCGCTATTGTGCCCAGTCTCGCCGCGCCGCGATCGTGGACGAATTTTTTTGCCGCCTGGTCTACCGCTGCGGATGCCCCCTTGGGCAACTCCGTTTCGAACTGCTTTTCCAATCTCGACAACCCCGTCACAAATGCGTCCCGTGCCAGGATGGATGCCGCAGCCACGGCTAAATCTTCTTCGGCGCGATGTTGCTGGACGAAATTGATCTCCCGACCGGCCTTCATCAGCGCCTTTTCGATCACGCTTTTGCTGGCAGCGAATTGATCGCTCATGGCCTTCACCGGAGGTGGATTCATTTCATGCTTTCTGCCGAGCAAATTCTCAATGACCCGCGCATGACCCCACGCCAGAATCGTATTCACACTCTGCATTTTCGTGTACATACGATTATACGCTTCATTGCCAATGGTCACCACATCCACGACGCAACCCGGCGTCTTCCGGATTTTCTCCGCAAGTTCGGCGATTTTTTTATCACTCGAAATGTTTTTGGAATCACGAATACCCGAATCGCGCCAGGCGTTGACGATGCTTTCGTTGATATAAACGCCCGCGATGCACAACGGCCCGAAAAAATCACCTTTGCCACTTTCGTCCACACCGATGCGCGGCAACAGAAGATCAGGATTTAGAATCGTTTCATAGCCAAGTTTGGCTTGCTTGAGGACTTCCGGTTCCAAAACAAATTCAATGAATTCCTGCGTCCCCTTCCCTTGCACCACCAGCTTGCCGCTTTCATAAAAAACAATGTTCGCTTTCGGCGATTCGAAGGCAAAACGGGCATAGGGCACCTGGCGCGATTTCCAATCGCGCGCGCGCAAGGCGGCATCCAGGGCTGTGGCCTGCTCGTCAGTCAACTTGCACGTATAGGAAGTCAATGGTTTCACCGGGAAAAATTTTAACAATAACGATGCCGAGGCACAAAGAGAGTTTGGAGGTCACGACGGAAGCGTTCCCATAAATAGGCCTCAACGTCGGACGATCGTATCTCTCTGCGCCCAATCCGTTTTTGCCTCGGGATAATCCAAGTTGTAATGCAGCCCGCGGCTTTCGGGACGCGATAACGCGCAATGGATGATCAATTCGGCCACCGTCGCAATGTTGCGCAATTCCAGCAAATCGCTCGTCACAATAAAATTCCAGTAATATTCGCGAATCTCCTCCTGCAAATTCGCGATGCGCTTTTGCGCGCGCTCCAGGCGCTTATTTGTCCGCACGATACCCACGTAGTCCCACATGAGCCGCCGGATCTCATCCCAGTTATGTGAAACCACCACCAGTTCATCCGCATTGGTAGCATTCCCCGACTGCCACGCTGGAATCGAAAAACTGCCCGCGGGCGCCGTTTGACGCACCGCCTTTGTCGCGGCCCGATTCCCGCACACCAGCGCCTCCAAAAGAGAATTGCTCGCCAGCCGGTTTGCGCCGTGAAGGCCCGTGCAGGCCGCCTCGCCCACCGCGTAAAGCCCCGGAATGTCGGTCTCACCGTCGACATTAGTCACGCCACCGCCACATTGATAGTGCGCGGCGGGCACGACCGGAATCGCTTCCTTGGTAATATCCAATCCGTAGCGCAGACAGGTCTGATAAATATTCGGGAAGCGCTCGATAATGAACTTGGCCGGTTTGTGCGTAATATCCAGCAGCACATGGTCCGCGCCCGTCCGCTTCATCTCGCTGTCAATCGCCCGCGCCACAATGTCGCGTGGCGCCAGAGATTTCATCGGATGCGTGCCGTCCATAAATTCCACGCCAGCCAGGTTTTTCAAAACCCCGCCTTCGCCGCGCACGGCTTCGCTGATAAGAAATGATTTTGCCCTGGGATGATACAGGCAAGTCGGATGAAACTGAACGAACTCCATGTTTGCGATGCTGGCGCCCGCGCGATACGCCATGGCCACGCCGTCGCCCGTGGCGATGTCAGGATTGGTCGTATACAGATAGACCTTGCCGCAGCCGCCCGTGGCCAGCAATGTAACCGGCGCCGAGAACGTTTCCACACGATTGCTTTTTTTGTCAAAAACGTAAGCGCCCAGGCAACGATTGCTGTCGTGGATGCCGAATTTTTGGCTCGGGATCAAATCAATCGCGAGATGATTCTCAAAAATGGAAATGTTCGGCTGTTTCGAGATGGCGTTGAGCAACGCACTTTCAATTTCATGCCCCGTCATATCCCTGGCGTGCAGGATGCGCCGCCGCGAATGCCCGCCTTCGCGCCCCAAATCCAGTTCGCGAGAACCATCGTTCGCCCGATTTTCGGACTCGGAAAACTTCATCCCGAATTCGATCAGTTCATGAATGCGCGCCGGACCTTCTTCCACAATGGTCCTTACGACATCTTCCTTGCAAAGCCCGGCGCCCGCCTCAAGCGTATCGTGGACGTGAAGTTCAAACGAATCATCCTTGCCCGTAACTGCCGCAATGCCGCCCTGGGCGTAGTTGGTGTTCGATTCCGCCCGGTCCTTCTTGGTCACAATGGCCACGCGCCCATGGGGCGCAACCTTCAGTGCAAACGACAGCCCCGCTATCCCACTGCCCAAAACCAGAAAATCGAATTGCTTCATCGGCCAAAAGGTTAACCAATTCCATCGCCAGATGGCATGTCAATTTATTTTACAGGAAGCATTTCCTGCTTCAGCATAGCCGCCGGGATAACCATAAAATGCGGGTCGCGATGAAGCAATACTGCCCCTCGCAAGGATGCTGTAGCAGCGATCAGCGTATCCATTGCCGAAGCACGAGCAGAGGCTGCGATTCTCAATCTGACAGCTTCCTCTCGGACGCTTTCATCGACATTGACGATTTCACTCAGCAAGGTACGGTAACGATTGACCTCTCTCATTCGGGTCGCTGGATCAATTCCAAGCTGATGCATCCGGATTTCAAATTCGAACAAGGCAAGAATTGACGTTCCTGGAACGACTGCGGCATCTTCAAAAAAAGACTGAACGCGAGCTGCCCCTGCTTCCGCGAGGTAATGCGCCAGCAACGCCGACGTATCCAACAAATGGGTCATTGCCGTTAGTCGGCCTCGTCAAGGTTATCGTCCTGCCTCCGTTCTCGAATGAGATCGCCGATGGGATCCAATCCCGGCTTTAGCCAGTGCCGGCCAGCACCCATAAGTTGACGCGCCAATTCACCCCGGTTGGGTAAAATGGCTTCGGTCGCCTCCAACGCATGCACGGAATCAAAGAATTTCCGGCGCTCGCGAGGCGGCAATGCTTTAACTTGCTCTAAAACATCATGCGCACTCATTGTAAAGATAATACCACAAATTTGGCATCTTGGGCAAGTTCGCGGCAACCTTCCGGATGTCCTCGCATTCCGCATTCCGCATTCCGCATTCCAAAATCGCAAATCGAAAATTACTCCACAATCCCTCTTTCCACTTCGGTCAGCTTCCCCTCAAGTGCCTCGCGTGCCAAATGGTACCCGGCACGATCGGCGTTTTCCTCAATTCGCTGGAAGTTTTCCTCAATCCGAAACCGCGCCAACTTGCAAAAATAATTCGCCACCCGCACAACCTCGCTGTCCCGTGCTCCCTCGGATAATTTGTCCGCGCGCAAACACGTCGCCGTCATTGCAAACAATTCCGCCCCAATGTTTACAAACCGAAACAACAACAATTGTTCCCGTTCGAGTTTTGGGCCATGACGAACCATCGCGTGAAAGAGGCCGCGCGCAAGCCTGCGCCCCGTTTCCGCCGCATACTGCAAATGCTCTTTCAACGTCGAATTTTTGACACTCCGCGGATTCGCAGGCATCCATTGTGCCGGATACCATCGGACGTAGAACAAAAATGCTTTGGCCGCCGCGCGCAAACGTTGCGACATCGGCAATTTCGAATTCAAAACGGCGCCAGCCACTTTCAAATGCGGATCAAGCATTTCGCGCGCGATGAACAACCGCATGATTTCGCTCGAACCTTCAAAGATGGTATTGATGCGGCTGTCGCGCAAAAATCGTTCGACCGCAATTGGCGGTTCGCCGCGATTCTTGAGCGAGTCCGCCGTTTCGTAACCGCGCCCGCCGCGAATTTGCATGGTGTCATTGACGATTTGCCAGGACTCTTCAGTTGCCCACATTTTGCACAACGCCGCCTCGAGCCGCACATCCGCGTGTTTATCCTTGTCCACGTGGCTCGCCGCGAGCAGGACCATCGCCTCCATGGCAAAGGTGTTGGCAGCCATGCGAGCAATCTTGTCCGCGATTGCCGCGTGTTTACCAATGGGCGCGCCCCACTGGACCCGATCGTTGGCCCATTTGCGCGAGATTTCCAGGCACCGTTTCGCCAGTCCCGCGCATGCCGCAGGCAAGGTCAGTCGTCCCGTATCGAGCGTGGTCAATGCCACGCGAAGGCCTTTTCCCTCGGCCATCAAAATGTTTTCGCGGGGCACCCGGACATCTTTAAACCGGATCACGCCGTTATACAAAGCCTTGAGGCCCATAAATCGGCAACGGCAAATCACTTCCACACCCGGCCAGTCCGTTTCCACGATAAAGGCCGTAATCTGTTCCTTTGATTTGCCGTTGACGATTTTAGGCGGCGTCCTGGCCATAACCACAATAACGCCGGCCTTTGTTCCATTCGTGCACCACAGTTTTTCGCCATTCAGAACGAACGAATTGCCGTCCGGCGCCGGCTCAGCACGTGTCGTCATAGCCGCCGGATCCGAGCCCACGCCTGTTTCCGTCAGGGCGAATGCCGAAATTTCACCGTGCGCGACACGCGGCAGATATTTTTTCTTTTGCTCCTCGGTGCCGAATAAAATCAGCGGCTGGGGCACGCCGATGGATTGATGCGCCGACAGCAGGGCTGTTGTGTTGCCGCACCAACTACCCAACAACATCGCCGCGCGGCAATAATTCGTTTGCGAGAGCCCGAGGCCTCCGTATTCCGACGGGATTTTGATGCCAAACGCCCCGAGGCGGGCCAATTCGTCAATCACCGGCTGCGGAATCTCCCCGGTGCGATCGATCTCATCGGCATTGACCTTTTCCCGGAGCAAGGTTTCGAGCTTTTTTAAAAATGTATCGCCACGTGTGCGGTCATCGTCGCTTTGCAATGGAAATGGCGAAATCCCCGCAAGGTTAAATTGGCCCATGAATAGGCCGGCAGCGAATGTTTTTTCCGCTGGGGCCGTCCGCGCTGCCTCGGTCAGTTCAATCGCCGCCCGCTGGCCGGCGGACATTTTCGACGTATCGATTGTCTCCGGTTCTTCAATTGCCATAAAATTTTTTGCCGCCGGCGGCCATTTGTTTCAGCAATTCACACGGAGCGAAATGCTCCGCGCCTCGCTCAACAAGTTTGTTCATCGCGCCGACGACGCGTTGGGCGCCCAACGAATCCGCATATCGTAGCGGCCCGCCCCGGAAAGGCGCGAAGCCCGTGCCATTGATCATGGCAAAATCCACGTCCTCGGGCGCAGTCACAATTTGTTCTTCCAGACAACGGGCGGATTCGTTGACCATCAGGAGTGTCATTCGCTCCTGCAACTCCTGGCGCGAAATACCCGCAGCCGATTGGCCGGGTGCAAACCGCGCAATCGCCGGATTCGGATGCGCCTCTCCTTTTCCATGAAGATAAAACCCGCTCCCGCTCTTTCGTCCGAGCATCTTCGCCTCCATCATCCGGCCAAGAACGGCTGGAATTTTCATGCGCCCGACGAAACAAGTCGCGAGCGTTTTAGCCACATGCAACGAAACATCCACCCCCACTTCGTCAATCAGCCGCAGCGGTCCCATCGGCATCCCAAAATCGAGCATCGCTTCATCCAGGTCTTCTATTCGTGCGCCATTTTCAAAAAGCTGGCCCGCTTCAATCAGATAGGGCATGAGTATTCGATTCACCAAAAAGCCGGGGCTGTCCTTGACGACCACCGGCAGCTTTCCGATCTGCCGAACGAATTTGACTGCGCGATCTAAATTTTCCGGCGAAGTCTGCCGCGCTGCAACCACCTCAACTAATTGCATCCGGTGAACGGGATTAAAAAAATGCAAGCCCAGCACACGTTCAGGCTTCCGCGTGCTGTCTGCCAGTTCCGAGATCGGCAAGGCCGAAGTATTTGTCGCCAGCACAGTTTCATCGCCAGCCAGCGCATCGAGCCTCTGAAAAATCGTCTTCTTCAAATCCAGATTTTCGACAGCGGCTTCGATAACAAGGTCAACGTGCCGCAACGGCACTTCGTTCGGGGCGGGAAAAATCCGGTCCATTCCATCACGCGCTTCGCGCCTGTTGAACACATGCCGTTTGACGCCGTCGTTGTACAACTTCGCAATGCTTTTCATGCCATGCGCCACTTGTTCGGCATTGATATCACGGAGCACAACCGGCAAATGCCGAGCGCTCAGCCATTGTGCGATGCCCGCTCCCATCACGCCCGCGCCAACCACTGCGGCCCGGACAATTGATTTTGTGGCCGCGGCAACCGCCGGGACTTTTTTGGCGCGCTCCCGCAAAAAGAAGATACGAATCAGGTTGCGGCACGCCTCGCCCTGGACCAATTCAACAATTCCTTCACGCTCCAGCGCCAGTGATGCAGAAACGGAGTCTGCGACTCCACGCGTCACCACTTCAAGCGCCTTCAGGACGGCCGGATAATGCCCGCGCGTTTTGGCAAGCAATTGCGGCCTTACTTTTTTCCGGATGAGGGCCGCCGCAATCGGATTATTCACCAACCCATGGCCGGAGCGGTCCGATTTGCCCTCTCTAATTTTCTTCACAGCGAACGCAACCAGATTCTCGGCCGGAACAAGGTCGTCAATCATCCCCAGTTTCAGCGCGGCGCGCGCCACGGGTGTTTTGCCGCCCAGGATAACATCCAGCGCTTTCGGCAATCCAATCAATCGCGGCAATCGCGTGGAACCACCCCATGCCGGCAACAACCCAATATTTACCTCCGGCAAACCGATCTTTGTCGCGCGGTCGGGCGAAGCGATGCGCCAGTCGCACGCCAGGGAAATTTCGAAACCGCCGCCTACAGCCGCTCCGTGAATCGCCGCCACCGTTGGAATTTTGAGCGCGGCGATTCGGCTAAATTGCGTCTGGCCCAATTCAATAATCTCCCGGACCTGGGCAAGGGAAGAATTCTCGCTAATCGATTTCAAGTCCAACCCGGCAATAAAAATGGAACGCTTGGCGCTGACGAAAATCACGCCCTTCAGATTGCTGGATTGCGATTCAATGAAATCCAACTCGTTGCGCAACTCCTCAAGCGTCGCCGGATCGAAAATATTCGCGGACGAACCGGCACGGTCCAGCGTCAGCACGCAGATGCCATCGTCGCGAATAGTTCGATGAAATGTCGCCATAATTCAATTTCTGGTACGGACCGCGCGCTGCGCGGTCACCGCCCGTAGAGCGGGCGGAATGCTTGCGATATCTCGTCCGACAACACATGTTGCGCCGCTAAACGCGGCGCTGACGCCGCAGCGCGGCGTCCCTACCAGAGCTAGTGTTGGGTATTTCATAAGTCACATTCGTTCCAGCCACAGGGCCGCGCCCTGCCCTCCACCGACGCACAACGTCACGAGCGCGCGCCGGGCATTGCGGCGTTGCAGTTCCTTCAAGCTCGCCAAAACCAGGCGCGCACCCGTGGCTCCGACCGGATGGCCGAGCGCAATGGCGCCGCCGTTAACGTTCAGGCGTTCCATTAAAATCTCGCCGAGCGGCTGGTCACGGGACAAACATTCCCGGGCGAATTTTTCGGACACAGCGCCCCGCATCACCGCCAGCGTCTGCGCGGCGAATGCCTCGTTGATTTCAATGATGTCCGCGTCCGCGATTTTAAAATTTGTTTTTGTTTCCGCTTTGGCGATTGCAAAGAGCGGTCCCAAACCCATTCGCGACGGATCGCAGCCCGCGTAGGCGTAGCCGCTCAAGACTCCAAGGGGCTTGTATCCAAGCTCTTGCGCGCGTTTCTCAGTCATCACCAGCAACGCAACGGCGCCATCCGTGATTTGCGACGAGTTCCCGGCGGTGACGCTGCCGGTTTTGCGGTCAAAAACAGGTTTTAGTTTCGCCAGCGCCTCAAGAGTTTGGTTTTCGCGCGGGCCATTGTCCTGCACAACGGCCGGATGTTTTCCAGCTGATTTTCCCAGCCGCGTTGTCCCCGAAAAAACGGGGCAGATTTCCGCCGCCAATTTTTCGCGCCCCGCAATGGCGCGCTGATGCGAGCACAGGGCAAACTGGTCCTGCTCTTCGCGGGAAATGGAAAATTCGCGCGCTAGAACTTCAGCCGTCTCGCCCATGTTCAACCCGCAGACCGGGTCCGTCAGGCCCAGTTGCAACCCGATGCGCGGTTGAAAATCAGCGGGCCGAAATGCCGCAAAAGCCTTTAATCTTTGGCCAAATGTTTTCGCCCGCGCAACGCGGCCGAATTTTTCCGCCGTCGTTTGCTTAAACAACAGCGGAATGTTCGACATGCTTTCCGCGCCGCCAACAATGAAGACCGAGCCGCGCCCGGCAACGATTTTTTCCCAAGCTTGCGTGATCGCTTCGCACCCGGACGCGCAATTGCGATGGACGGTAATGGCCGGAACGGATTCGGGAATCCCCGCGCGCAAGGCGATGACCCTCGCGACATTTGCCGCGTCCGCCGGCTGCGCCACGCATCCGAAAATCACTTCGTCCACGATGGCCGGGGCCAAACCTGTGCGCGTGAGCAGCGCATTGACGGCGACGCGGCCAAGTTCGTCCGCGCCAAGCGGCGCCAGGTCGCTGCCCATTTTGCAAAACGGGGTTCGGACACCATCCACAATGACCATGCGTTCGTTCATTTCAATTTTGCGTCCTCACTTTGTCTTCGGCCGATGGTCCACGAGTTTTTGTTCTTTGATTTGCGTGCCCACACCCTGAAGCTCGCGCATCTTTTCGGCATCATGAAACAATATTTTATTCGGATGCACGTCGGCAGTTTTGTAGCAGCGATCGCTTAATTCGCGAGCCAGCCTGGATTCATCCGGGCTATCCAAATTTTGCACGTGCAGGATGATTTCATCGCGCTCATGAGGGTCGTCATTGGTCTTGCGCAGCTCCAACTGCCACGCCCCGACGTGCGGCGCGCCATCCAGGCAATGTTCCAGTTCATTAAAATCCACGAGCGTACCCTTGATTTTATCCAGATGCATTTCGCGAACCTCCGAACTGCGGGATATATTCCCCACCAGCCGGGGAACCAAGCGATGGCACGTGGGACAACCGTCCCAAGTTAATCCACCGTCAATGTAATCGCCGGTGCGATAACGCAAAACAACCGACCCGCGCGACGCCAGCGGCGTAAAAACAATCTCGCCAG
Organism: Verrucomicrobiia bacterium; assembly: GCA_036269115.1. Lineage (GTDB taxonomy): Bacteria > Verrucomicrobiota > Verrucomicrobiia > Limisphaerales > UBA11358 > UBA11358. The sequence goes on from DATAST010000262.1 coordinate 132,176, forward strand.
GCTGCCCATTCGGAACCGGCTGCCCGGTCTTCGGATCAATTATTTCAACAATGCCCAAATCCGGATACAAATGATAACCCGTTTTTTCACCGCCCGAACGCTTCGACGAATCCGCAATCGATTGGCATTCAGCAAACGCCATTTTTGCCTCAGTAAAACCGTACGTCGCCAAAATATTCACATTTTCCGCGCCCAAAGCACGGGCCAATTCACGAAGCTTTTGGCGCAATCCATCGCTCACCTTTTCGCCGCCCAGCACGATGTTGGCCAGGTTTTTGCATTGCACGCCTTCGGCAACGGCTTGTGACAGGACATGATAGAGAAAAGTCGGAATGCCGATCAGGTTATCCGGTTTCAATTTTTGGATGAGCCGCAATGTTCCGTCGGTTCCCATAACCTTGCCGCCGCCGCAACTGAACATCATGGCTCCGAACTCCGTTCCCGCATAATGCGTCAGCCAGAACGCCAAATGCGGCGCATAGGGAAAAGCATTCAGAAGCCGTTGGTCCGGTTGCGCGCCGCATACTTCCATCACGCGCCGGCCGGCTTCGGCCAGAATCTTCAAGTCCTGTTGCGAGTAAAGAAACGGCACCGGCTCGGCGGCGCGGCCCGTCGTAAACGTCATAAAGATGGGGCGAAACTCCGCTTCAAATCCTTTGCGAACGGATTTTAGGCCCCTCAACATCGTCCGGCAGATCGTCCCTGGCCGCCGCGATAGAGTTTTCTCATCCGGTATCAGGAGAAAATCTTTGACCCGTTCCGGATGTTCCGGTGTGTTCAGCAAATCAGTCTTGGATGTAAACGGGATTTTGGCCAGGTCGTCGAGCGATTGAATCGAATCAGCAGTGAGATTGTTTTCACGAAAAAGTTCCCGGTAGTGGGCCGAAAAAGGAAGGACGGAGTCGCGCAAATATTGCCGCAACCGTGCCGCTTGCCTTTGGCGGCCGGCCGTTTCAGACAAATTGTGCCATTGCGTCCAGAGGAAGTTCATGTTGCGCGGTCTTTTTTTCAACAAGCGCTTTGATTTCCGGCAGATGCCGTTCGGCAATCTGCCGCCCGGCGGTGATAAACGGGCCGGGATTGCGGAAATCCATCCATCGGTCGTCGCAAATCCGCGGACGCAGCACAATGTCCGCCTGCCGGCCGAGCGATTCGCTCATGCTGATCTGCGCCCCGTGAATGCTCCGCATCAAAATATCGAGAATGTTGCCGTGCGCGAAATAGTTCAAATGCTCGCCGGCGGGAATCAGTTTGCGAACGACCTCGCGCGCCTTCTTTTTCGTTAGTTGCGCCAGTTCCTTTTCAGCCTGCAGGCAATATTTAATCCGGTCCGGCGTGGGAATCGCGTTTACAGCGATGATTCTCCTGACACCGAATTCGCGCAACACATCCACCGGCAGCGGATCCACAATGCCACCGTCCACATACGTTTCTTCCCCGAGCGTCACCGGCACACAAACGCCGGGAACCGCGACGCTCGCGTGGACGGCATCGGCCACTTCGCCAGAGGAGAATACAATTCGTTCGAGGGTGGCGAGATTGGTGGCCACAATGTGCAGCGGCCGCACGAGTTCGGCAAAGCGGATATGGCCGATGGTTTTTTGCAAATTATGTTTCACCCCAAAACCGCGCACGAAGCCCCGCCTCGGCGGAAAGACCGGATCAATTAACTTCCAAAATGCCCAGCGCTTTTCCATCTCACGCGCTACCGCTTCCAGCTGCTGCCCATCGAGTCCTGAATTCCAGATGGACCCCACATACGCGCCCATGCTTGAACCGGCCACGACATCGATCTCAATTCCATTTTCCTCGAGCACCTGGATGACGCCGATGTGCGACAACCCTTTTGCCGCGCCGGAAGAAAGCGCCAGCCCCACGAGGCAATCACCGACGCTGCGGGCCAACCGCCGAATGTCCGACAAAAAAGAGCCAGTTGGCTTGGCAGACAACTCTGCGCAATTCGGACAACCGCGAATAAAAATATCCACTGGCCGGCAAACGTGTTCGATGAGCGCGTCGAAGCCATCCACGTTTTCGCCGTTGTGAAGACAAAGAATGGGTTTCAATTGCCCATTGTAACGGCGGTTGCGCAATTCCCGAACGAGCAGATCCAGATGATAAATATCCTCGCTCGCGGCGCGGACAAACAAACAGCCGGAGTTCGACTGTTGCAGCAACTCTATCATTGAAGGCCCGAACACTTCGTCCGCGACTGCCTGGATGAGCACATATCGAAAACGCCGGCGCAACTGGTCAACCAGCGAAGGGATCCAATCTGGCTGATACAATTCTCCGTTCTCGCCCAGACTGAGGAAATAGTAACCGTCGTCACCAGTCGGAATTTCGGCCGGCAGGGGAAATTCTCCGGACAATCCCGATGCCCCGCGGCGAATCGTCGTGGTATCGCCCGTAGCCGGGCGCGTAAGCTGTATAAGCGCCACAGGCTCATCAATTTCCGCGGCCAGGGCCCTTGCAATTTGCCTGCCTAAAAGCGACGCGGGAAGGTCCAGCGACAGAAATGCCAGAGTAACCACCCGGCTTTTCGCCGCTGCCATTCGACTTGGTCGTTCCAGTTCCATATTCATCGCACCAGTAGCGGAAGCCGTGCCAACTATTAGAAAGACTATTAGCTGGCCTCCGGCACCGGGCCAGGTTTTTCTTTACGCCTAATACAAAATAAGGCCGAACTGTGACCGCGTCAAATGCGGTACAGATTATTTGTGGCGCGGGCGTCCACGCCTGCGAGTTCCGGCGGCGTCTCGCCGCCAGTCGGTAGAAGAAACAAATAACTCAACTAATTACGACAACAAGTTCTGCTTCTGCTTATACAACGTCAAAATCAATTCCCCAAAAATCGTATTCGCCCACGCGAACCACGACCGGGTGTATTTGGCCGGATCATTCTCGTTAAACGATTCATGCATAAACCCTGTGCCGTCATGGGTCGTCTGCAAAATCTTCAGGCAACGACGAATTTCCGCGTCATCCGTGCTCGTCAACGCCTGCACAATCAGCCCTAGCGGCCAAATCATTCCCATCCCTTCATGCGGCCCGCCGGGCCCTTCCCCCGCCGTGCCCTGGCAATAATATGGATCATTTTTCGAAAGAACGAAACGCCGAGTGTTGATATAAATTTCGTCGTTCCGTTTGATCGACCCTACGTACGGCATCGAGAGCAGGCTTGGAACGTTGCCGTCATCGATGCAATAGAAATTGCCGTATGCATCCACTTCATACGCGTAAATTTTTCCAAACCCATTGTCGACAACCGCGTACTTGTGCAGCGCCTGCTCGACTTCATCCGCCAGCGCGCGGCATTGAACAGCCGAATCGCTGTCATGACAAACCTGCTCCAGCATCACCGCCGCCTGGCGCAGGCTCGTGACCGCAAAAAAGTTTGACGGAACCAGGAACGGAAAAATCGTCGCGTCATCGCTGGGCCGGAACATCGAAAAGATCAGGCCGACAGGGTTAGCCGGGTTGCCGTAGCCCTGGCCCGCGAGCGTGTCTGTTTGCGTTTTTGTCTCGCGCTGGAAATGATACGGTCCCTTGCCGTCTTTTCGCTGCTGCTCACGAAACGTTTTCAAAACCGCCACCATCGCGTCTCGCCAGGAATCATCAAACGGCGTCGTATCGCCGGTGGTCTTCCAATAACCATGCGCCAGCCGAATATGAAAACACAGCGAATCAATTTCCCACTTCCGTTCATGGACGCCGGGTTTCATGTCCGTGAAATCGCTCTTCCATGGGCTGATCTTGTTCGGGTCCTTGTAAAAGGCATTGGCGTAGGGATCGAGCAGAATACAACGAGTCTGACGGCGGATCACCCCGGCAATCATCTGTTGCAACTCCGGATCATCCTGCATGAGGGGCAGATACGGCCAGACCTGCGAGCAACTATCCCGCAACCACATCGCATCAATGTCTCCGGTGATGACGTAAGTATCCGGCTTGCCATCGACCATTTGAAAATCCACCGTCGTATCCAGTGTGTTCGGAAAGCAATTGCCAAACATCCACCCCAACTCCTTGTTGCCAATGGACGCCTGAACCTCTTGAATCGTTTTCTCCACCGCCGCGCTCCTGAACTTCCGCTTTGCTTCAGGAATCCGGACCACGGGAAAATCACTCCCCTGCCCTCGTACCACAGCGGAGCCCATCATCAATCCAGCCGTTGCCAATGAAGCCGTCTGCACAAAATCTCTTCGGGTCATCATGCGATGATGTTAAATAAAGTTCAAAATCGGAACAAGAACAGTCGACGCCGACCTGGCAGCGCGGCTCTCCCGCGCCGCCAAATCTCCCGAACAGCTGCAACGTTTAGACGTATCAAACCATCGAACGCCAGTTCTCCCTCTCCCCGCCCGTCCTCCGTAGCACCGCGCATTACGTCACCATCAAGAGCCACAGGTTGCCCATACTGCGGAGAACCGCGTAAGAAAGATACTGCGGAGGGTGGACGGGAGAGGGCCGGGGTAAGGGAGAGTTTTCCAAACGCAAATTCCTGCCAGCCTGCCAACGCTCATCTCCCATACGTCATCCTCAAGCCGATTTCATCCGCACCAGCGGCGCCCTTCAGGTAAATATCAGACCTCCTGATCCGTCCGATGCGTCCGATTCCTCCTCACCATCGATTTGGCGTCCTGCCGACAATCGCTGGCCACGGGCCGCCAATTTGACAACCCTATACTGATTTGCCCATGCACATACCGCCATAAGAAAACTTGGCTAAAAGCCTGCTAATGGTTGCATACTGTTCGCCGGAGCGCGGCTGTGTCCCGCTCTGAGCGCGCTCTGAGCGGGACCAGCCGCAGCAGCAACATTCGCGTATACCGTAACAAGTTTGGATAAATCCGCGCCATGACGTCATAAATTTTGGTAGGGCCGGTGCTGCCGCGCCGCCCAAATATTTTCCCATTTACGCGCCCAGTCTGCTGGATTTGACCGCGCTACGCTGTCAGCGAGGCTCTGTCTCACTTGGATTTAAAATCCAATTTTCCCTTCCAACCGCCAATCGACGGAAGGTGAGGATTATTCCTCGATAAAAATATTATTAGTGATCTCTAGAAACTTGGATCTATCTCGAAAAGCAGACAATTCCGTAGAGCGACTTGAATTAAGGCTTTCGGGGGTTCAAAAAGTCGTACGCGAAATAAATCGAAGGCGTGTAGGCCGTCCCGCCGGAATAATCCACATTCGTCACGTTGCCGAGCGGGTCATAGTGATAAACGGTCAAGCCCTTGGCTGGGGTCCAGCGATTGGTGAGACGATCATCGGCATCGTACCGATAAATAAAATTGGTGACGCCGGAGGCATCCACCTTGTTCGTCACTCGTCCAAATTCATCGTAAGCGCCCAGCGGACTGTAATCGAACGATTCGAGCCCCGCCTGTTGCCCGACACCCTGCGCCAGCGTCAACTTTCATGATGCATTTTCCTGTATTAGTTGGCGTGTGAGGTCCAAAATTGGCGTCCCGTTGTAGCTGGCACTGTTCAATTCATTCAAATCGTTCTACTAAGTACCAACTCCAGCGAACTGACCTTGATTTCAATCGTGATAGGTATTCCGCCGTTGATAATCACGCGACCGGCAGCAGAATCATACTTAATCTCATTGAGATCGTAGTCGCGCACTTTCTCAGTGTCATTGACAGTCAG
>DATAST010000263.1:0-10906 GCA_036269115.1 Verrucomicrobiia bacterium
ATGAATGTCCAATTAACGAAACCAGGCGTATCGCATGACAAAATGCGTAAACACGACCGCTTCGCCCGTTTACAACAAAAGGCGAACTCCATGGATACCGAGTTAAGGCGGCGCAAAGAATCAGATGTGGCCGCCAAACGCCTCGCGGCGATCGTGGCATCCTCCGATGATGCGATTATTTTCAAAGATCTCAACGGAATTATCAAAACGTGGAACAAGGGAGCGGAACGCATTTTCGGTTATACCGCCAATGAAGCCGTTGGCAAACCCGTGACCATATTGATCCCGGAAGATCACCTCAACGAAGAGCCGGACATACTAAACCGAATCCGCCAGGGCGAGCGCGTGGATCATTATGAAACAATTCGGCGGCGCAAGGACGGACAATTGGTGCACATATCGCTGACGGTCTCGCCCGTCAAAGACGATGATGGAAACATCATCGGCGCCTCAAAGATAGCGCGCGATATTACCGAGCATAAACGCGCCGAACTGGTGATACGACAACAAGCTTCGCTATTCAACCAGGCTTACGATGCTATGCTCGTTTGGCAATGGGAGGGCTCTATCACTTTTTGGAACCGTGGCGCCGAGCGAATGTACGGTTATCCACGGGAAGAGGCGATTGGAAGGGTCAGTCACAAGTTATTAAATACGCAGACCGATGGCGGGATCGGCCAGGCGTTGGCCAGCCTGGCACGAAATGGCGTATGGGAAGGCGAATTGCAGCACACGAGCCGGGATGGCCAACCCATCACGGTCGAGAGCCGGATGGTTCTGGTTCGTGAACCGTCCCAAAGCTACGTACTCGAAGCCAATCGCGACATTACGGCGCGCAAATCCTCCGAACAGAAATTGGCGGAAAGCTTTGTCCGCAAAAAAACCGCGCGTGAAATGGCCGAAGCTGCCGTGCGCGCGAAAGATGGTTTTCTTGCCATGCTTTCGCACGAATTACGCACCCCGCTCAACCCTGTGCTTCTTATTGCCAGCGATTGCGCGACCAATCCAGAAGTGCCAGTCGAAATGCGGGATTACTTTCAGACAATTTTAACCAGTGTTGAAACGGAGGTCCGGCTCATTGATGACCTCCTTGACCTGTCACGTATCAGTCACGGCAAATTAAAGCTTAACCTGGTCGATGTGGATACTCATGACATCCTGGAGCAGGCCATGGAAACGGTACGGAACCAAATGGAGTCAAAGGCCATCCGCCTCAATCTGAATTTGAAAGCCGAGCGATATCGTGTTTTCGCAGATCCCGTTCGATTGCAACAGGTATTTTGGAATATTCTCAAAAATGCCGCCAAGTTCACGCCTGCGGGCGGATCAGTTACCGCGGAGACGCAGTCACCGAATGGGGGCGATAAACTTATTCTGAAAATATCAGATACGGGAATCGGAATGACACCGGAGGAATTAAATCGCATCTTTTCTGCGTTTGCCCAGGGAGATCATATCGCCGATAAATCCTCGGATTTTGGCGGACTGGGCCTTGGTTTGGCGATTTCAAAAAAACTCGTGGAATTGCATGCAGGCCATATCCAGGCCACCAGTGAAGGACGAAATAAAGGCAGCTTGTTCACGATTGAACTGCCATTGTCCTGATACCGCCAGAAGTGTTCCCACCGCCTGAACCTTCGCCCTGAGTGCCAGCGCCTTCAATCGTGCGCGGCCGGGTGCGCTATTCCGAAAGTCGATAAAAACGCTGCCCGTTGGTAGCCGAGGTGTCCGTGAATTGAATGAGGCCATTGGTACCCGAGATAGCCGTTCCAATCGACTGCCAATTCGTTGACGTGAGACCCATATTTACTTGCACGGTATATTGCGCATTCGCAGCCCCCTGCCCCGTGAGATAGAAAACGTCGTTGCTAAAATTTCCGGACAAGATTTTCAAAAATGGCACGGCGGTGACGTTGATCAATGGCTCGTTGCCACGACCATATTCGTACGAATTGAAAAGGTAACCGACCTTATTATCGGCGGCGTAAAACAAAAAGGACGCCTCGCCGCCGCTCTCGATCTCGGCGATAACGTTCCTATTTAACGGCAGCGGGTATGTGGTCGAGACGTTGTTCCCCGGCGGGGTATAAGCATTTGTACAAAGAACTTCCACAACGCCGGACTTCAATTCCGGCAGCGAATCATAGGTCACCCCGTCTTGCGTTGGCAGATTTGGCGTGCCTGTGCCTTCAGCCCAACCGTTGGTCGAAATCCAGCTGATGACGAAATCGCCGCCGCTGACGATATTGAAAATCCCATTGTTGGGTTGAACACCCGCCGTGCCATAGTTGCTCGTGAGTGTTAGTGAAATGGCGGTGATGGCCCAGCCGTTTGTCCCATAGGCGGCGTTGAAAAAGGGAACAGCATCCGAAAAATCGAATTTGGCAACACTTTGAAATTCGCCTTTGTCTGCAGTTGCAGGCGCAACGGCCATCGTTCCAGCCGCCCCGAAGTTCAGGTCCCTCAGCTCTCCGTCGGGATTGTCAGCCGAACCGGTGGCTAAAAATGCGTCGGCGACGGTCGTATTCGAATAAGTGATTTGCGCCATGGCAGGCGTAAAAGTCAGCCAGGTCGTTACGAATAGACCCGCGGACAAAACCCGAACGCCGCGGATCTGCCCAGTGAACCTGGGCGGACCCGGTATCCGTTGGGAACTGTTACGGTCAGCAGGCCCGCGAATCCCGCGGCCAACAACGCAAGCGTCGCCGGTTCCGGCACAGGTGACGCGTACAAGATCAAGTCAGGATGATTTGAGCCGAAGTGGTTGTTGTTAAAAAGATAACTGATTTGATTATCGGCGGCGTAAAAAAATAGCGAAACATCGCCGCCGGCAGCAGCACCGTTCACGAGGTTACCGTCCAGCGGGAGCGAATAATTCACGTAAACGTTGTTTCCCGGAGGCGTATAGGTAAACGTCCCGAGTGAATCGGAACCATTGGCAAACAAGTTCGGAATGTCATCGTAACTAACCGAGGTATTATTGGGATAGCCAGTCCCGCCCATGCCACCCCCGCTGCCGGCCACCCAACTGTTGTTGGCAAGCCAATCAATCCCAAAAGAGCCGCCATTGATGGCGCTAAAGATGTCATTGGGCGGCGGATCGCCTTGCACGCCAAAATTGCTGGCCAACCCAAGTGTCAGGCCAGTGATGGTCCAATTGCCGGCGCCGTAATAGCTATTGAACTGGCTTGCAGCCGCCGTCGTATCAAACATAAGTACGGTATCGAGTTGGCCGTTGGGCGCAGACGCCCCCGCCAGGGCAAATGTGCCCGCGCTGCCAAAGTTCATGTCTGCCAGGCTCGAACTCGCCGCCAGAAATGATCCGACAGAATTTGCGACTGTATAACTTGTTTGTCCGAACCCTGCCACAGGCAGCGCGAGGATGGCGGCGCATATTGGAAGCGAGCTTATTTTGAACAGTTTCATTTTCATAATTAGTAGTTTGAGCAATTTGATATCGTGATTTTATTGGGTTACGGGATAAAAAAGCGGTCCGGGGCCGTTTGTTTGCGTGCCAAATTGAAGCAGAAAATTTTGCACTTCCGGCGAAAGCAGAAAATCCGATAGCGCCTTCGCGCCGGCATAGTTGGCACTGGGAAATTTTTTCGGATTCGTCTCCATCACAATGAAAGGACGGCGCATCACCGGGTCGTTCTTGACCAGAATTTCCATGCCCGAGGCGGGCATTCTGCTCATTTTAGTTGGGATATAGCCAACCACGACGTAAGCGTCGTTCGAGCGGGCATACTGCAAAATATTAAAGCGCGAAACGGTTTCGTCTTTCAACAGCCAGTCGCCCCGCGCGTCCACTCCGGATAACTGCCACAGCGTATGGACCAGTTCTCTGCTCCCGATGTCCTCGAAATCCACAAAATGAGCTTTGGCCGCCGCGATTTTTTGTAGCGCCGCCGCACCGTTGGTCATTCCCCGGACGTGCGCCGGGTCATCCGGCGGACCCACAATGCACAATTCGTTGCGCGCCCATGGCCGCATATCAACACCATAACCATCCGCCACAAGGTCCGTTGTGATGTCGCCCGAATGCATCGTCAGCAAATCAACCTTGCCCGCCCGCATCGCGGAATCGAGAATGGGACGCGGGCCCGTGGCCACTACGTCAACCTGATAACCGGTTTTGGCCTCAAACATTTTGGCGATCTGCGGCCAAAGACCCGTCATGGTCATGCCGCCGATGACGGCGCAACGCACCACTTTGGTACTGGCAGGCGTCGTATCCTGGCGCTTGCAGGATGTCGCCAACAAAATCACCGCAACAATGAGCAATGGTCTATATATCCTCTTCATTGATAGTTTTTGGCGCTGGCGTCGCTGACCGTTCCCGTCAGCCAGCGGACTGTTGGCAATCCCGGATCACCCGTCCCGCAACCCATTTTTGCCCCGGGAAAAGACTGCGCTTGTCCGGCAAGGAACAGCAGGTTGATTTGATGGTTATGCCGCGCGACGATGCCCCAGGCGTTTGGCGACGGATAGGTCGAGGCATAAGGTCCCGGCGCATCGGCCATGGCAACCACGTGCGCGGGCTCTTTCACCTCAAAATATTTCGTCGGCACTGTGAGGTTCCACGGGCAAAGATTCATGTTCATTCCGTACGGCAGAAAATAAGTACCGCCCGGGTTTTCCGCCGTCGGGCAAATAAAAACGGATTGGCTGTGCGCAGTCGGCAGCATCCTGTTGGTGATCATCATTTGAAACGAAGACACGCCGAAGTAAACCGGCAACGCGTTAAACCAATCCGTGGGACGATCTATTTGCTGGAGCGTCTGGACTCCCTGCCCGCGCCGGGGAAGAAAATTGCTATTGTCATCGGCGTACATGCCGAAGGCGACGCCCCATTGCCGCAGGTTCGATAAGCATAGCACCGAGCGTCCCCTCTCCTTCGCCTGGGCGAGAACCGAAAGCACCACCGCAGCCAGAATGGCTACAATGGCCATGACGACCAATAATTCGATTAGCGTGAACGCCCGCCTCACCGCGACAAAAGAGCAGATTATTTATCTTTTGTCAAATAGGACGGCGCGGGATTGTTTTGGTATCATTGACTGTTGATGAAATTTCCTGCGTAGGCAAAGATATGGTGGGTCACGACGTGCCCGTCGTGACGGCACGCGCTGCAAAGCGCGTGCGAGTCATTTTCCCAATCCTCCCTTCACAGCATAAGAACAACTGATCAGTCGGCCGCCTCAGTCGAGTCCTGATCTAAATTTGTCCTTCCGCGACGTGGCTCGACGGGACAGTGAGAAAACTCCAAATTCCAAGGACCAAGCTCCAGAGAAACTTCAAGATTCAAAGCTCCAAAGTGCCAACGCGCTACGAATTGCCGGGAGATCAGAGTTTGGAGTTTATTGGGCGTCGGATATTGGATGTTGGATCTTCCCTGGTGCTTGGAGTTTGGATTTTGGAGCTTTTTCCTCTGACGGTCCACATTGAATACGGGCCCGATGGCCGCTTCCATTTGAGCCGTCGAATAGTACAGGGCCTGCAAAACTCGAACGGACGACGGAATCAGCATTCAGTTTCATTGGCCGCGCGAGGTTTCCATATACTCATGGTTCCAAAAGGTGGCAAATAAACCCGTTGAACATGTCGTTAGCGCGTGAGAAAATGCCACTGTGAAGCATACTATCTCCGGCAGCCTATCTAACAGAGCCCATCGTCTGTTCATCGTCCTCTCCGCCATCCTGTCCGCCGTAGGCTTGGCGAAGGAGGAAGCCGCAGCGGCAACGGTGGAAGCCTTGGCGAAAGTTGGGTCATCCTCTTCGTTGAATTCAGATCCTTCGCATTCTTCCCGGCCTTCGCGCGACCAATCCGCTTCAACGCTTCAACGGCCCGCGGCTAACTGTCTCCGGGCAAAATGCAGTGGACAGCTTTTTCTCGTCGTAAAAAGTATCAGGACAATGAGTTATGCAAAAACAGGAGAAGGCAATTGTCCCAAAACTTCCCGCTTGGTGGGGGGACAGATCCCTGCGAAAACGTCCTGCCAAATGTCACAAATACAAGGCATTTCCGCTTCCATCCGCCCCGTTCGTCCTATTTGTCCTTTTGCGGCGGCCAAAATGGGGGAAAGAAGTGCCAGAACCAATGCTTCAGCGTACTCGCCGCGCCGTAGCTTCTGAGCGAAGGCGGGCATCGGGACTGGAGGAAAAATAGTGCCAGATCTCAGACGGGTGATTGGGGACAATTTTTTCCCCAATCCTGCTGCATTTTTTAAATTTTTTTATACAATTTCGGGGGCGCTGGTGTCTATGATTTTGAAACTGTGAATACAGAACATCCCTGCTGGTTTGAATCGTTTTACGAGGCTAAAGCGGCTGCGCTGGTTTTATACGGGCGCGCGCTGGGCTTGAGCCATGGCGAAGCGGAAGACGTCTTGCAGGAGACGTTCCTTTCCCTGATGCGAAAGAACGAAGTCCCCCGCGAGCCGGAGCATTATTGCCTGCGCAGTTTTCGAAATCGCGCGTTGAACTATAAACGTTCGCTCTGGCGCAGGTTGACGCGCGAACTGGAATCAAAACGCTGGTTCGAGAAATCGGCGGACGAAAGCCAGGCGGAACGCGCGGCCGTGGAACAATTGGCGGCCCTGCCGCCGGAACAACGCGAGGTCATCGTGCTGAAAATTTGGAACCGTTGCACCTTTGAGGAAATCGGGGAGCTGCTGGAAATTTCGCCCAATACGGCGGCGGGCCGCTATCGTTATGGCCTGCAAAAGCTAAAATCGCGACTGGAAGGAGCAAGTTATGAAAGAGACGAATCCATTGGAGGCGCAATTGCGCTCCTGGCAGCCACGCCGGCCATCAGCGGCGCTTAGACGCCGCCTGTTTGGCATTGCGCTTTTCCCGCGCGCGGCCTGGTTCCTCGGCCCCCTGGCCCCGGCGGCCATGTGCGCCCTGCTCACGATGGGAATTTGGGGTCCGCGCGGCGGTATCCCCGTTGCCTCGCAGCTGACCGGGGTTTTGACAAACAATTTAAATGAAACGGCTTTCGCGCATGACGGTTTTGTCAATAAAGAAAACTCCTGGACGTTGGTCACTTTTGAATCGACAAACCGCAGCGGTTTAGGCTCTATTATGGATTCTTTCCGTCACTGACATCACTGACGGACTAACAATTTCGATGAACAAAGACAATTTGAAGCCACAGGCTCAAACAAAATCACAAGATGGAAAACAAAGTCCGAAACCGGTGAAACCGGCTGGCTCCGCCGCCGATGTTCCCGCTGCGTCGGCGCCCACTCCCGTGCCAGTCCGGCCAATGTTCCGTACCATTGATTGGCTTGCCCTCGCGGTTGCGTTTATCGGCGTATGGGTCGTTTACCTCTGGACATTGGCCCCGGAACTGACCCTGGAAGATTCCGGAGAATTGTGCACCGGCTCATTCTACGCGGGTATTCCACACCCGCCTGGTTATCCGTTCTGGTCCATTTACTCCTGGTTATGGACTCTTCTGCCTTTTGGCAACGTCGCATGGCGGGTAGAAGTCGGAGAATCATTTGCGGCGGCCATGGGATGCGGGTTGCTGGCGATGATGGTGTCGCGAGGCAGCAGCATGCTCATCGAAGGCATTGAGGAATTGAAGACGATTTCCCGGCAATGGGAAACGGCGATTTGCCTGGTATCCGGCATAGTCGCCGGCTTGCTTCTTGGACTTGGAACGTTCATGTGGTGCGAGTCAGACGTCATTAACCGCATTTCCCTGTTCGGCGTTCCCTGGCTGCTCGCCACCCTGGTGATGCTCATGCGCTGGAGTTATGCGCCGCAGCAACGCCGCTATTTGTATATCTCCATGCTTTTGTTCGGCTGGCTGGCCACGATTCACCAAAGCTTGCTGTTGAGCGTGCCGGGCATTGAAATGTTGATCGCTCTGGTTTTGCCCAGGTTGGGCCGGGACCTCTTCGTCTGGAACACCATCGGTTATCTTGTCTTTCTAGCTCTCATGCAGACGGGAACCGTCCCCGGATTGAATGGGTTGACTGGCATTGAAAAGATAATCTTCCACTTTGTCGGACTGGGTTCGACGGCTGCATGGACTGGCATCTACTTGAAGGGTTTCGTTGATAAGCAGCAAATGAAGAGCGAGTGGATGCAATGGTTTTGGTGGGCGCTTTTGGCGGTCGTCGGAATTTTTGTCTTTCTCTTTCTCGTCGTCCTGGTTTTCACGCCTTCGTCGAAATCAATGCTCATGGCATTTTGTGCCACCGGCATGCAATGGACCGCGCTCGCATACGGCGCGTTTCTGGCTGTCCTTGGCATCGCTTGTATTTGGAAAGGCATTGAGACGCGCCAGTTCGGCCGCGAACTTCTGACAGGCTTTTTATTAGGCATCGTGTGGTGCGTGGGAGTCGCGGTTTACTTCTATGAACCGATTTCGTGCATGACCGATCCGCCGATGCAATGGGGCTATCCCCGCACAGTCGAAGGGTTCTTCCACGCCCTGAGCCGCGGCCAGTACGGCAGCGAAACCGGCACAGATTTGTTGTCCAATCCCCGTCAATTTTTGTTCCAGCTTTATTATCTGGCCGATGGCTTGTCCGAGTCCTTCACGTGGACATATCTGTTCGTCGGACTGATTCCCTTCGCGTTCCTGATGAAAATGCGCAGACGGGAACGCAACTGGATTATTGGCGTGGCCGGCATCTATTTTTGGATCGGTGTCATGATGGTCATCATGCTCAACGTCAGCGCCGACCGTTCGACTTCGGAATTGAACAAAGTCTTTTTCACGGCATCGCACTCGTTATTCGGCATGATGATCGGGTATGGAGTGACGATTCTGGCTGCCTATGTGGCCACACATTATGAGCGGCTCCGCAACTGGTGTTTCGCCGGCGCCGGTGTTGCCATCGTGGCGGCCTTGTATTGTTTGATGCTCGCGATTGCCAGACTTTATTTCGGTCCGAGTGGCCACTTCCGCATTTGGGTACCGTTTCCAGAGTGGATAGGCTGGAGCTTTTTGGGTCTCGGCCCGGATGGGCAATTTGGCATAACGGAGATCCCACACTTGATTGCGCGGGCGTTTGCCAAAGATCAATTTGGCCTGCCCGTGATCGCCAACCTCATCCTGGTTGCCCTGCCAATCCTTTTCCTGCTTTCGCTCCTCGTCTACCGCAAGCGCGGTCCAGTGACTATTCTGCTGGTTCTCTTCTGCATCACACCCCTCGTTTCGGGACTGGCCCACTGGGGCAAATGCGAACAACGCAACCATTGGTTTGGTTACTGGTTTGGCCATGACATGTTCACCCCGCCATTCCTGGACAATGGGAAATTGAGTTATGATAACGACCGGCGCGCCGAATTAATGAAGAACCCGGCCAAGGCAAAGTATATTTATCCTCAAATGACGCGTGATGCCATCCTCTTCGGCGGCACCGACCCGGGACGTTTTTGCCCCACGTACATCATTTTCTGCGAAAGCTTTATCCCCCATTATTGCCAGCCCAAACAGGACCAAAAGTTTGACCGGCGCGACGTTTATATTATTACCCAAAACGCGCTGGCCGACGGCACCTATCTCGATTACCTGCGCGCGCAGTATTTCCGCAGCCATGAAAAGGACCCGCCCTTCTTCAGCGAATTGTCCAAGTATCTTTTTAGCATCGCCGTTCATTCCTGGCGTATCGGGCTGGGCTATAACATCGACAAGCATCGGCGTGACTCTCAGGACCAATTAACCAAGGAAGGATTGAGTGGTGAAGACGTGCAAAGAGAGGCCCAGGCGGAAGACGACCACGATAACAGCGTGGCATCGCACGGCCTTTATGGTCTGGTGAATAGCGCGTTGTTTAACGTTTTGGACCGGCCCTTCACGGCATGGGGCAAGCACGTGGAAACCTACCGCCGCGCCGAAGGCGTCTATCCGCCCAAGGAAATTTACATCCCGTCCCCGGAGGACTCTCAAACCTGCTTCAACCAATATTATGCGGACGTGCAACGCCGTATGCAGACGGGCCAATTACAACCCGGCGAAGACGTAAGCGTCAGCCCGGATGGAAAGATGCAGGTCTCCGGCCAGGTTGCCGTAATGATGATCAACGGATTGCTCTGCAAAGTCATTTTCGACAACAACCCGACCAACGAGTTTTTTGTCGAGGAAAGCTTCCCCCTGCCCTGGATGTATCCATATGAGATGCCCTTTGGTGTTATCATGAAAGTCAACCGCAACCCGTTGCCGCAATTGACCCAGGATATTTTTGACCGCGACCACAAATTCTGGAGCGATTATTCGCAACGGCTCTGCGGCGATTTTATTACCTATGATACCACGGTTCAGCAGATCGCTGATTTTGTGCAGCGAACCTACATCGAAAATAACTTCAAAGGGTTTATCGGCGACCGCCGCTTTGTCCGCGACGAGGACGGGCAAAAGGCGTTTTCCAAACTTCGGAGTTCGCAGGCCGGCATGTACGCGTGGCGTTGCAGTTCTTCTTGCCCTCCGGAATATCGTGAGCAAACCCCGGCATTGGAACACGCGCTCGAACGCGAAACTGATTTTGCGTTCAAGCAGGCCTTCGCATTCTGCCCCTACAGCCCCGAAGCCGTGTTCCGTTACGTCCAATTCCTGATGCAGTACAACCGCCTCGACGACGCGCTGATCGTTGCCAAGACCTGCCTCAAGCTCGATCCCTATAACGGCTCGGTATCGGACCTGATTGATAACCTGGAGAAATTCAAAAATCAGGCCGGCGAACGCGCCAAAATGGAGGAGCAACTGCAAGGCATGCAGGACAAAGCGCGCACAAACCCGGCGGACTATCAAAACATCTTCTCGCTGGTCGGCTACTACATGCAGACGCAGCAGACCAACCAGGCGACCGCATTGTTGGACCAGGCGATTTCACAAAAGAATGTGCCGCCCGACGTTCTGCGCGGGGCCGCTCAATTCTTCGCCCAGA
>DATAST010000264.1:0-82812 GCA_036269115.1 Verrucomicrobiia bacterium
CAGGACCGGTGGCCAGCTTGAGGGTGGGAACGAACAGTTCGTCCTGAGTGGGTTTGCGTTTGCCTATCGCCATGCGATATTCATAACTAATGTAAAATCTATGTCAAGATATAATTTTGACTTTTTTAACGGGCTGTTAGCCGTCCCGGCACGCGGCAACCATTTTGCCCCTCGCAGCCTGTTGAAAACTATGGCAGGCAAATTAGCGCATCCCGCTCATAGCCAACATTTTCTGTGCAATTCGCAAATATTAATTCGTAAATTGCCAAGATACTTTGCTTTAGCTAAGCTTTAGCCGTAACAAAGACCATGCCTTTCATTCACGAGGATTTCTTATTAAGCACCAAGACGGCGCGCCGTCTTTACCACAAATTCGCGGAGGCCGCGCCGATCTTTGATTATCATTGCCATTTGTCACCGGGCGACATCGCGCGGAACCGGCGATTTAACAATCTGTTTGAAATCTGGCTCGAAGGCGACCATTACAAATGGAGGGCCATGCGCTCCAATGGCGTGGCGGAAAAGTATTGCACCGGCGACGCATCCCCATACGACAAGTTCCTCGCGTGGGCAAAAACCGTTCCTCACACGCTGCGCAATCCCCTTTATCATTGGACCCATTTGGAGTTGAAACGCTATTTCGGCATCAACGAACTACTGGACGAAAAAAGCGCCAAAAAAATCTGGGACAAGGCAAACGCTCAACTCGCCAAACCCGCGCTCACCACGCGTGGAATACTCGACAAATTTAACGTCAAAGTCGTGTGCACAACGGACGATCCCGTAGACACGCTCTCGGATCACCGCGAGTTTGCGCGATCGGGTCATTCAACGAAAATGCTGCCGGCCTTTCGGCCCGACAACGCGCTGGCCGTCCATTCGCCGGGCCAGTTTAACCGCTGGATCGAGCGGCTTTCCGCCGCCAGCAACGTAGACGTCAACAGTTTCGGGGCGTTCACGACAGCCCTCAAGAGACGCCATGACTTTTTTCATTCACAAGGCTGCCGGCTGTCTGACCACGGCATGAACCATTGTTTTGCCGATTTTTGCACCGAAAAAACCGCCGCCGCGATCTTTGACAAAGCGCGCCAGGGCGCACCGGTTTCACCGGAAGAACACTCCCAATTCGCATCCTTCATGATGCTCTTTTTCGGCCATCTCGACGCCAAACGCGGCTGGGTGAAACAGCTGCATCTGGGCGCCATGCGCAACAACAACACGCGCTTGTTGAAAAAGATTGGCAATGACAGCGGTTTTGACTCCATCGGCGACTGGCCCCAGGCCAGAACTCTGGCGGCATATCTGGACAAGCTGGATACCGAAAATGCCCTCCCTAAAACCATTATTTATAACAATAACCCTGCAGACAATTATGTCTTCGCGTCGATGATCGGCAATTTCCAGGATGGCAGCGTCCCGGGTAAAGTACAATTTGGCGCGGCCTGGTGGTTTTTGGACCAAAAAGAAGCGATGGAATGGCAGATAAACGCCCTGTCCAGCCTGGGCCTGCTCTCGCGCTTTGTCGGGATGGTGACGGATTCCCGCTCGTTCATGTCCTATCCACGCCATGAATATTTCCGCCGCACCCTTTGCAATCTGCTGGGGCGAGACGTGGAAAACGGCGAGATCCCGGATGACGACGCGATCTTAGGAGAGCTTATTGGAAATATTTGCTATGGAAACTCTTCCCGATATTTCGGGATTTAAATTGCCTTTGCCGATTTTCCACGCAATGCTTTTGCGGTCATGACGCCCGAGCAACAAGCCGCGCGCGAGATCTTCCAAAAAATCGCCGGCAACATCGCGCAGGTCATGCGCGGGCAAACCTCCGCAACGCGGAAGCTGCTAACCGCGCTCGCCAGCGGCGGCCACGTGCTGCTCGAAGACTTCCCCGGCACCGGTAAAACCACTCTCGCCAAGGCGCTGGCCAGGTCCGTTGATGCTTCGTTCAAACGCATCCAATTTACGCCCGATCTTCTGCCCTCGGACATCCTCGGCGTTTCCATTTTCAACCAGCGGGAACAACAATTCCAGTTTCACGAAGGCCCCATCTTCACGAACATCCTGCTGGCGGACGAAATCAATCGCGCGTCCCCCCGCACCCAATCCGCCTTGCTCGAGGCCATGGGCGAAAGCCAGGTAAGCGTGGACGGCGAACAAAAAAACCTCTCGTCGCTCTTCTTCGTCATCGCCACTGAAAACCCCGTCGAATTTCGCGGCACATATCCGTTGCCGGAAGCACAGATGGACCGCTTTGCCATGCAGTTTTCACTGGGGTATGTGCCTCCGGCCGAGGAAGTATCCATCCTGGCCGCCCAACTGCACCGCCACCCCCTCGACAAACTTAAATCGTGCGTCTCCCTCGCTGAGGTCCTTGCCCTCAAACGCGGAGTCGAAGATGTGCGCATCAGCGACGAACTCAAGCGATATGCCGTTGACATTGTAGGCGCCACCCGGACGGCTTCCGGCGTCCGCCTGGGCGCCAGCGCGCGCGCTTCTATCGCCCTTATGAAATCCGCCCAGGCACTCTCCCTGTTTGACGGATTCGATTTCGTGGCGCCCGAGCAAATTCAGGAACTGGCGGTCCCGGTCATTGCCCACCGGCTTGTCATGGAGCCGCAGGCCCGCTTTTCCGGAATGACAGCCCGGTCCATCGTCACTGATATTTTGAAAAAGCTGTCCGTGCCGGCATAACTGGCCGTTAAAAAGAAAATTCGGGACATTTCTTTGAGGCAGCACTACTTTGGCAGTGTTGAGATGAACCTTAACCTAATTTGGCGCGCCGTTTATCGCTTCTACCGCGTCATGTCATGGCTGTTGTATTGGGCGCAACGCCGCTTTACCCTTGCCGGATGGATGGTACTGGCCGGCCTGTCTTGTGTGACAGCCTTTGGAGCTTTGGACACAGAAACGCTTTCAGCCTATCAGGCCCTTCCCCTTTTGCTTTTATTGCTGACGTCGGCATTTATCTTCAGTTGGTTTTTTCGCGTGAAGTTTTCGGCCGTCCGGTTCCTGCCGCGGTTCGGAACCGCCGGTCAGCCGTTTATCTATCGCGTCCGCATCACGAACCTCACCTCAAAAACGCAACAGGGGTTGATGCTTCTGGAAAATCCCGCCGACCCCCGGCCCTCTTTTGAAGAATGGCTGGCACGGCAACTTGCCGAGGAAAGAAAAGTTCGCACCATGAGATTGAGCCGCCCGCAGCAACGCTACAATCCATTCCGGGTAGCCACCCTTGAAAATGCCATCGTTCCCCCCATTCCGCCAAATGGAGAAGTCGAAACCCCCATCGCGGTGACTCCGTTGCGACGGGGCCTGTTCCGTTTTGACGGAGTGACTCTTGCGCGCACGGATCCGTTTGGCCTCTTTCGCTCCTTTGCCCGATTTAACGCGCCCGAGACGATCCTGATTCTGCCCAAACGCTATCCGCTCCCCCCCGTCATCCTGCCCGGCGCCACCCGATTTCAGCAAGGCGGCGTGGCGCTCGCGTCCAACGTCGGCCAGAGCGACGAGTTCGTATCGCTCAGGGAATATCGACGCGGAGATCCGCTCCGGCGCATCCATTGGCGCAGTTGGGCGCGCATCGGCAAACCAATCGTCCGCGAATTTGAGGACGAGTTCTTTTCGCGCTACGCGCTCGTGCTCGACACTTTTAGCGACGAGCCATTCAGCGAACCATTTGAAGAAGCCATATCGGTGGCCTCGTCGTTTGCCTGTGCGATTCGTACCCAGGAATCATTGCTGGATTTGCTCTTTGTTGGGACCCAGGCATATTGCTTTACAGCCGGGCGCGGCCTGGCTCACATGGACCAGATGCTCGAAATTCTGGCGTCCGTGCGTGTGTGCACGGACAAATCGTTTGGAACGCTGGAAATGCTCGCGTTGAATCACGCCGAAGCCATCAGCGGGTGCATTTGTGTTTTCCTCTCCTGGGATGCCGCCCGCCGGCGCTTCGTTGAAAAACTCAGGGCCCTGGAAGTCCCGGTGCGTGTAATCGTCGTCCTGGCTGAAAAGCCAAAACAACCGCTCGAACCCGGTCCGATGCAGGATGACCCGGAAAATTTTCACACACTCGTCGCCGGACAAATTGAACAAGGGCTTGCCCGAGTATGAAAACCCCGCCATTCCTCATGGGCGCCGTCCTGGTATTCTGGGGTTTCCAGACGGGTTTTCCGGTCGTCGGCGTCATCATGGCCGCGATCCTGGAAAGTTCGCGCTTCTTCAAAACACGATGGGATTACACCGATGACGAGTTTGCGCGCATATGGACTTTTTGCAATCTCCTGCTGCTTGCGGCGCTCATCTTTGCCTTCAACGACAACGGAGGCCCGTCGGAATTTACCCAACTATTTGAAAACCTGAATTCCAACTCCGAAAAAGCAGCCGGCACCGCCAGCAATATGACCGCTGATGCCGTCATTCGGTGGCTGCCCATGATCTTTTTCCTGTTCGTCGCGGCCCAAACATTCAGCCCGTCCGACGGTGTGCCGCTCGAATCCGTATTCTTTTTATTGCGCAGCCGTTTGAAGAGGGCCAGAAAGAGAGGGCAGTCGACGCCGCCTTCGCGGCGATTTAATGCGCTGGTTCCCTATTTCGCGCTATGCCTGTTTTCAGCCGCCGGTCATCCGGCCCAAAATGATTACTTTTATTACGGCCTGTGCGTGCTGCTGGCGTGGATGCTCTGGCCGCAACGCTCGCACCGCTTTGGCATTCCCGTTTGGATTACGCTTATGGCTGTCGTCGTTACGGTGGGTTATTTCGGCCAGCGCGCTTTTGGCCAACTGTCGCGCCTGGCCGAAGAATACGATCCGCAATTGCTCTCCTATTTCATGCGTTCCCTCACAGACCCGAGACGGAGCAAAACGGATATTGGCGACGTCGGAAAAACCCAGCTGTCAGGCAAAATTGTCATCCGCATGAAAGCTTTGGATGGATCGGCCCCGCCGAATTATTTGCGCGAGGCCACCTATCGCGAACTGAGGGAACTCGCAAACCCTGGGCACAGCTATAAGCAAAAATTTACCGAACTCGAATGGGATACTGCCATCACCAACAATTCCAATCCCGACCCCGTTTCCGAAACGCCGCCCGAAAGCGGAATATTTCCGCTGCACGGCGGCGGATCGGCCAACCGGTCCGATGTCACCATCGCCTGCTACCTCAATGGCATCAACGCAGAAGACAAATATTCCGCCGGCGTCCTTCCCCTGCCCCCGGACTGCAACCGGCTGGCAAACTCCCGCGCTTACTTTATATATCGCAACAATCTGGGCACCGTTCTTGCCGAAGGACCCCGGTTAATGATCTTCGACGCGCGCTACGGTTCGGGCATGGTTATGGACACTGCGCCCGAAACCGACGAAACGCTTCCCGACCAGGACTTGCGCGTGCCCACCAATGAAGTCCCGGCGCTCGATCAGGTGATCGCCGGCTTGCACGTGAAAAACCCCGACGAAGCCCACGCGGTTCTGGCCTTGAACAAATTTTTCGCCGACAATTTCACGTATAGCCTCTGGCAGGACCCGAATACAAAAGACCAGGACACTAATGCCACGGCTCTATCCCGATTTCTCCTGACAACTCACAAGGGACATTGCGAATATTTTGCGACTGCCACGACGCTTTTGCTTCGCAGAATGGGTATTCCGGCGCGATACGCTGTGGGATATTATGTTCACGAGCCCTCCGCCGATGGTTATGTCGTCCGCCAGCGTGACGCACATGCGTGGTGCCTGGTTTGGCACTCTAATTACTGGGAAACCCTGGACACCACCCCATCCGAGTGGGTTGCCGAGGGAGAACAGCAAGCCTCGCCGTTTGAATGTTTGTCCGACTGCCAAGCGTGGCTGCAATATCAAGTACTAAAATTCTTTGATTATAGCCATAATAACATCCGGGATTATATCTTTTGGGGACTGATCCCGGCACTTGCCTTTCTCTTATATAGAATTTTCCGCGGCAGCCGCCGCCATAAAAATGCCCGCGAACAGGAGGAACCAACGGATTGGCCGGGACTTGACTCGGAATTCTATCTCCTTGAACAAAAGTTGCTCCACCAGGGGCTGTTGCGGGGCACCGATGAGCCTCTATCTGCATGGCTTCAGCGGGCCATGCAACACTCGCAATTGGCCGAACTCAAGCCGTCTCTGGACAATATCCTGCAACTCCACTACCGGTACCGTTTCGATCCTCGCGGCCTGACTCCGTCCGAACGCCAGATATTGCGCCGCGAAGTCCAGGCCTGTCTGGCACAGGCAACGCTATCTCAACGAGGAGCGGCGAACTAACAGCCTGTTGAAAAACTATGGACATTGCTGCTGAGAGAATTTTTATTCTGTGGCGCGGAGCGAGGAGTGGCCATGTCCTTCATGGAGCCGCAAATCCCTAGAGCCTGCTCCTGCCTGCTGCCTTGGCCCTGGCCCATCGAGACCGCGCCGCCGCGGCAATTTTTGCCTTGGCCGCCGCGCTCAACGTGCGCCGGGGTTTTGCACCTGCAACCTTGGGCGACTTGCCCCTGGCGGAATTGAACTTCGCCCAGCGCGCTCTCTGCGCCGCGGCAATCCGCGCGCGGCCTGCCGCGCTCATTCTAACTATTCTCCCGCCAGGAACCCTGCCTGCACTGCCGCCGCCCAGAACCCGGCCAAGCTCGTATTGCAGCGATTCAATCCTCTCTTTTATGTCCGCCACCCGGCGCAACTGTTCGGCAGATAGATTTAATAGATCATTCATTTGGGTAGCGTCACCTTAAGATGACATTTTCGCAAGTGTTTTCTTCGCCCTTATTTCCCTTGAGAGAGGCGCCTTGTCCTCGATACACCGAAATATGTCGCCCATTACAATTTCGCTCCGCGTCTAACTACAACAAGTTGCTTTTTAATTGATCTTTGCCGACCCGGCAGCCACAACTGGGTAATCTATGCACCGGTTCTTTTCCACTCTGCCGCGCAATGTCATCGGCTGTTTTAAAAGTTGGAACATCCTTGCTCACCTGGTTGCTATTGCCCTGACTCTCATCCTCGTTACTTCGGGATTCGACTGGGTATACTTCCGGTCCACAAGAAATCCAGAACTGCGGGCATGGATGTTTCCGGCAGTCATCATTGGCCAGGGAGTGCCCATGATATTGCCACTACTTCTTCTTTTAATTGGTATCGCCTTCGAAAACGCAAAGACCATTCGCGCCGCCTGGGGCATTGGCCAGGCTGCATTCATCGGTTGGTTCATTTCCTCGTGTTACAAAGCGCTCACGGGCCGCGACCCCCTTCCCCACGGAATTGGACATGATACCAGCCGCGTCTTCCGATTTGGACTTTTACGGCACGGTATCTTCTGGGGCTGGCCCTCTTCCCACACAGCCGTTGCCTTCGCCATGGCAGTGACTGTCTTAGTGATGTTTAGACAACAACGGTTGCTCTGCGCCGTAGTAGCTCTCTATGCTCTCTACATCGGCGTCGGCGTATCCATGACCATTCATTGGTTTTCCGACTTCATCGCCGGCGCCCTGATCGGGACCGCCATTGGATTAACCGCCGGTAAAAGTTTTTCCACCGAATAATACCGTTCCAGAAAAGTGCACACCACGTCCCCAAATACTCGCCTGCCCGTCGTCCTGCCCACCGTAGCCTTGGCGAAGGCGGGACGCACCACGCACCACGCTTCTCCAACAATTCATTCTTTACAGCCCGTTAAAAAACTCTGGACACCGCCGCTGAGAGGATTTTTGACTTTGCGCACGGAGCGATGAGCGAGCATATCCTTATGGATCTGTGAGCGAGGAGCAACAAAGCGCAAAGGCAAAAGACCTCAGCCCGGAGGGTTAGCTCAAAAACCGGGCGGCGACTTCGTTGCTCCTCAGTCGAAGATCCATAAAGGATATTCTCCTTCGTCGCGCCTCGTCGACGCCCGGTTTTTGAACAAACGGCGGTATCCAGAGTTTTTTAATGGGCTGTCAACCCTGCTCCTCGTCCTCCAAGTTAAGAAAATGGTACTCAAAATAGCCCGCCAGGCGCATGAAGTGGTAATACTTGAATTTCTCGCCCGTCATGCGAAGTATCGTTGACTCCGGGTCCTCCGGCTCGCCCAGGATGCGCCAGCTTTCCACCCGAATATTATTCAAAATTTGCAGCATCGTTTCGCGGGCTCCCAAACTGATGCGATAAACTTGCTTGCCCTCCAGGGTCTTGAATTTTTCTCTCTGGACCAGCCCGCGCGCCTTGCGCTTGAGTTCCTTCCGGTGCGCCAGCAGGGACTCATTGATCAGATCCTCACGTTCCACCGACTTTGCCCCCGAATCGGTTTTTGAAATTCGCGCAGGGGAAAACGCGGTGATGGGAAACTGCTTTACAAGAAAGCGCAGGGATTCCACATCTTTCTCGTTCAGCTCATATTGAAACCCCTTTTGGGTTTGTTTCACCAATTTCATTCCGCCGGTTCCATGGTGACCTGCAACTTGTAGCCCTGCAATTGATGCACGTAAAATTCCGCTTTTTCCGCCCCTTCCCGGATCAACACGCTTTTGCCCTTTTGATGGACTTCCAACATGTGCTTTTCGGCCCTTTGACGTTCCCAGCCAAATATTTTCATAAAAACGTGCGTGACATACACCATGAAATTCACAGGGTCATTCCAACAAACCACATAATAAGTGGGCGCAAATTGATCTTCGGAGCGGCTGTCGCTTTTGGCGCTCCGCCGTGGAATCACGGATGGTTCCGGCAAAGATGGCATGCCTTAAATTTAAAATGCCAAACGAAATCGTGCAACCTGGAAAATGTTGAAGCGGATGGACGGGACCGGACCCCAGTCCACAGTCGAGTTTATAAATCAGCACATCTGGTGGCAATGGATACCGTTTTAGTCACTCTATACAATATATGGCCATACGATCTGGCCATGTTCAACGGATTGGTTTTGGAAGTTGGTATTCCTGGAGATTTATTATTCAGCCATTTCGGGCCGGACTAAAAGGTGATTAATTGGGCATTCCGGCACTGATACGGCATCGGGGCCAAAGCCGTTCACGGACGTAGACGGACTTGGTTTTTGGGTGGACTGAAAGGTTGATTGGCGTTTGAATTGGCTTGTGAGGATGCTGCTGACCCTAATGGCGGCCGTTTATTCCGGTGTTTGTGCCGGCAGTCTCTCCGCCCAAACCCTACCGCTCCCACCCCACCCCACAAATGCCCCAGACGGTGGCACATTCGCCCGGCAAATCTCGGCCCTGGACCTTGGCGCGCGTGACAAGGCGATAGCTGACGAATTTCTCGCCGGCAATATGCCGGATTTTCTTCGGAAATTCTGTCCAGTGACTGTGATAAATATCAACGTGTCAGATGGCGATGCCATGGCCATAACAAATGTCGCCACTTTTTTTGTGGCGCCGGATTATTTGGCCATTGGGTCGGACACGAATTATTTCTTTGCTCCGATTTCCCCGGACACGGCGCAGCACATTGCGGACAAACTGGATTGCACTTTGCCGACTCCGAGAATGGTGGACGCCATATACGTCGCGGCCCAGGTAAAGCTCGAGCCATCTCCAATTCCGCCCAGCGCAGCGATGACGACGGTCCCGGTTTTTGTGCAGCATAATAAGACCATTTGGGCGCAGCGGATGGCTTTGACGAACTCATTCCCGCTCGGGGCTTTGGTGGCTGGGGATAAAAAGGACGTAGTGATTTCTCGGCGGCTCGCGGTTGCGACCAACAACGTGGCCATATATGGCTGGCACCAGACGAACGGTGTCCCGATTCAACCGCTTTTCCTGGGTCACGCGTGGTGGTGGGTGGATTATAGCCAGGGTGTTCGGTTGGTCTCACGCATGATGATTGTGAATGGACACGAGATATCCGTGGATGAGGTTTTGAGCGATCCGAAATTGTGCGGGCTGATTAGTGATGAGGGTGTTATTACGAATGCCCGGTATCGGCTTTCGTTCAAGTGGCCTGACCGGTTTGGGGCAAGCCAATTAAAAATTAAAAAGGAAAAAGGAAAAAACAATCCCTCACCTCACCCTGACCCTTTCCCCTCCCTTCCGAAGGGAGCGGAGAGGGAACAGCCGTCGGACGCTAGCGCTAATTCCGAAGCGACCAGCAGTCACCGCACAAATTCGCTTCAACCAGGAGAGTTTAAGACCCTCGACGGCGTGCGAATTGTTATAGATGCGCCGCCGGCTGAATCATTCTCGGCTGAAAAACCCGCCGAGCTAATCTTTTACGCGCTTCCGAATGGCAATACGATTGAAGAGACCATGGGCAAAAAGCTGCCGCCGGGCGATGACTGGCATTTTGACATTCAGCACATCGGCGCGCAGACGCGATGGCTGCGGCAGGCGGATACGAACGAAACAATCGCCGTGGCGTATCTCGAAGCAGACACAAAGAGCTGGCCTGCGTGGCGCAAGACACACACTAATTCAGACCGGCGGATCGTGGAAATTCTGGATGAGGTATGCGGAATTTTCCCATCGAATCGCACCTGCGTTGTCCTGGCAAGCCACAGTGGAGGTGGCAGTTTGGTTTTTGGTTATCTCAATGCAGTCGATGAGATTCCTGCCAAGGTCCGGCGGATTGCATTTCTGGATAGCGATTACGCTTACGATTCCGCGTTGCACGCGGAGAAGTTGAGAAGGTGGCTGGCGGCTTCGGATGAGAATCGTCTTTGCGTTCTGGCGTATCAGGATTATTTGGGATTGCTTAACGGCAAGCCGTTTGTGAGTGAGAATGGAGGGACGTGGGGGCGGAGTTGGGCGATGATGGAGGATTTACGCAGGGGCGGGGACAGCTTGTCCCCGCGTGATGTTGGAGAGTCTGGGGACGAGCCGTCCCCGAGGACGATTCAATCAGTGCCTCGTGCCTCGGCATTAAAAAGGCCACTCTCACCCCCAGGAGACGGGGAATCGTCGTCCGATGATCTGTCACGACAAGCATCACCTCAATTTCGAGGTTCAACGCGCGATGTAGCACTCAGAAAACTTTTCACAGACTTTAAGATTACCAGCGAAACGAATTCGGGGCTCGAGGTTTATTCGACGACGAATCGGCAAATCGAATTTCTGTTGAAGGAAAATCCGGAGCACAAAATTCTGCATACGGTGCAGGTGGAGCGGAATGGATTTATTCAGGCGATGCTTTCGGGGACAAAACTCGAAGGACGCGGCTATGAATATCTGGGCGAGAAGGTTTATACGAATGAGGAACGGTGAATCGTTGAAAGGTTAAAACGTTGAAACGGTTCAGGGTCGCGCGAAGGCCACGAAGAACGCGAAGGGGAGAGAGAATAGAATTCTTTTTGAGGATGACGATGACGATGAGAATGATTTCTAAAGCGTTCGGCCAGAGGCAGAACCCTGCCTCACGATTTAATATCGCGCACCTGGAAACCTATCACGCCGATGATGAAGGCGGTGGCGCTGATGGCGACGAGGATGGTTTCGGATTGATAGATTTGGGCCCAGGGGGTGGGTTGTTGAAATATCAAGTACCAACTAATCATATGATGCGTGACAAACCAATCCTGGTAGCGATCAAAAAACGGGATGCGTTCCATAACCATGTTCGCAAACATGTAAGACAGGGCGAGGATGGTCGCCGCGGCTGGTTTCATGTTGAAACAGGAAAACATAAATGCAACCGACATGAGCGGTATGGTATTGATGACCATGAAAATGTGGGCAATCGCGAACAACGTCAGACCGTCATGCGGCGTGAACAGGCTGAAATTTGGGTCTTCCTGGGGTCCGAGTTGCCCGAATACAAACATCCCATTCCACGGGAAATAAAGGCTGGCAAAACTGAGCGCGGTAACGCCCAACGCCACTACCAATACCGCAGCAAAAATAATTCCTGCGATCCACTTGACCAATAGCAATCGAACTCGCGAAATCGGGCGTGAAAGAATCATCCGCAACGTGCCGTCCTCGGCTTCTTTGGCGACGAGGTCTCCGCCCACGAGCGTCACGTAGAGAGGCATGAGCAAAATCATTTGGGGCAAAATCATCGTCAAGCCAACGGTCAACGCGGAGATGTACTCGGATGCCAGATAACCGTTGCCGTTTAGTAATTCCTCAAAATTGTGCTGCCAGTGCGTGTATTTGCAAACCAGCAGCATTGCCGATTGCGCGACAACAAATGCACCGAAGCCAATGTAGGTACGTTTTTTTCCGAAGAGTTTCCAGAGTTCGTTATGGAGTTGGGCGAAAAACATCTGAATTTACGATTTACGATTTACGCGGTAAATGGCCGAACCTGGCGGAAAGGTATCCGGAGCGCGGCTGTGTCGAAGACCCCCGAAAGCTTTCGGGGCAGCATGTTGCGAGCAGGAGGCTCGGTGAGTGGCGTGGCTCTTTGGGCGTGCGAAGCTCCTGCGGCTGGCTTTCAGCACAGCCGCGCTCCGAGCGGCTAGCCCGATCGAGATTGAAAAGCGGTTTCATTGACATTGGATTAGTTGCTGTTTGAACGGTCTTTTATCAATTCCATGTAAAAGTCTTCGAGGGTTTGTTCACGCTCCCAGATGCCGTCTACGGGAATGTTGGCATTGACGAGGACTCTTACGGCATCGGCGGCGGTTTGGCCGTCGCGCAGGGCGATATATTTTTCTTCACTTGAGCTGGTGATAATCCCGCGTTCCAGGAGCACCGCGGCGGCTTTTGAGAAATCGGGGGTTTTAAGCATCAATCGGCCCGGGGCACCGATGGCGTCGGAGATGGGGCCGTCGAATACTTTTCGGCCCTGGTTCAAAACGGCAATGCGCGAGCAAAGCTGCTCGACTTCGCTCAACAAATGAGAGGACAGCAAAATGGTCAGGCCCATTTCCCGGTGCAATCGCAAGATGGTTTGGCGCATTTCGGCGATGCCCTCGGGGTCCAGGCCGCTGCCGGGCTCGTCAAAAATCACGAGTTCGGGCCGCGGCAACAGCGCCTGGGCAATAGCCAATCGGGCGCGCATGCCGTGCGAATAGGTACGCACTTTGGAGCCCTGACGTCCGGTGAGTCCTACCCAATTGAGCACTTCATCGATTCTTTTGGCCGGAGTCGGCGCGGAATATTGGCTCAGGATTTCCAGGTTTTTTCGGCCAGAAAGGTAATCGTAAAACGCCGGCGCTTCGAAAATTGCGCCGACCTTTTCCAGTGCCCGAGCCCGATCAGTCGTAACGTCATGACCGCAAACCTTGACCTCGCCGCTGGTGGGCCACACCTGGCCGAGCATCATGCCGATGGCGGTGCTTTTGCCCGCGCCGTTGTGGCCAAGGAGCCCAAAAATTTCACCGGGCTGGACCTCGAGGTTCAAGCCGTGTAAGGCAACGCGGCCGGAGAAGGATTTTTTGACGTCGATGAGGGAGATCATTGAGGCAAGGAGCCTTCGATGGTTAGTAAATTTTTGATATGGAGGTCGGCGTAGAGATAATTCACCGCCTTGTTCGCACCGCGGGCGGAGTGGAAACCCTGCTTGTCGAAAAAAACGGGAATTGCCTGCGGATTGAAATTCATTCCCAGGACGACGAGATGGTCGGCTTTTTCGCCGTTCAAAAGGTTGTTCCAGGAATAACTTGAGCCGGTGATTTTGTAGATGCCCTGGAGGTCAGAAGGACAGCGCAAGACGTTCGTATTACCCAGTTCACTGTTAAGGACCACGTTTACCGCGGGCAGAGTGTTCGTAGCCAATGAGTTCGTGTCCAGGGGCGCGTCGCGCATTATTGGCAGAGTGTTGTTATTTGCGTCCACGTACATTTGGAGGGCGACGCCGATCTGGTGGAGGTTGCTGATGCAAGCGGTCGCCCTGCCCTCTTCCTGAGAGCGGTGGATGGCCGGCAACAACAATGCGGCGAGGATTGCGATTATGGCAATGACGACGAGGAGTTCGCTGAGGCTGAAGGCCTGTGGGAGTGTGTGGGGACAAGCTGTCCCCGCCCCTATCCTGGGCTTCGGTTTCATGTCTGTGCCGCGCTCATTGCTGGCGCCTGATGACTCTTCCGTTTTGCATTTGGTGCTGCAACTCTTCAAGTACTGGCGCGACTTCGGCTTTGGTTTCGGCCGAGCTTTGGCTATAAAACGTTTTTAACCCGATATTTCGGATTTGCGTCTCGAGTTGCGGGCTGATGATCGGCGGGGCGTTGGTGCCGCCGGCGCCGGTTGGAGCGTTGGTGCTGTTTTGCTGGCCGCCGCGCATGGAGCGAGAATCGGCGTTGCGCAAATTGTTCAAAGTGTTGTCAATCAACCGACGCCGTTTATCGTCCGGCAATTGTTCAAAGGCGCTGATCATTTGCTTGAAACCGGTCGGCATCGTGGCTTCGACGAATTGGCTCTTTTCCGCCTCGGTCATTTCGTTGAACCAAGTGTCGACCAGATGTTGCAGCCGCAAGCGCTGTCGTTCTTCGTACGACAGAGAGTTGAGCTTATCCTCGAGTTCCTTGATCGCCCTGGAGCGCGCTTCGCCGGTGAGGCTAGCAAAATCGACTGATTCCATGTACGCACGGACCTTTTCGGCAGTCATCTTGAGGCTTTCCAAAAACCAGTGCCCCGTCATGGCGACCATCCAGATGCCGACAATTGCCGCCATTGCACAGATGATAAATCGTCGCTGCCGTGTCATGAGGGAATATAGCGCTTTTAATTAAAAATGGACACCGCCGTGTTATAGACAGTGGGATAACCAAAACGTTCCGGAAAAAGTGGCGATTTGGCGGTTTGCACCGCGGCCACCAGGGGACGAATGCGAGGGATGGGACAAATGGGACGGAATGCTATTTGAGGATGACGATGACGATGACGATGAGAATGATTCAATTAGTGTTTGCGGGATTCGAGGAAGGTTTTGCGCCAGTGGGCGCGGGAGGGTTTGCCATGGCCGTTGCTTTTGAGAGAATTCACAAACCACCATTCGCGCGGCACCTGCCAGCCCGGCAGCTTTTGCATGAGAAATTGCTTCAGTTCTTCCTTTACGCCGGCCCGGCTGGCGTTGACGCACGCGACGATGAGGTCCACGCGGTCGGCGTTTTCGCTGGGCACGCCAAAGACGACGCAATCTTCGACGGCTTCATGTCCCAGCAACGCTTCCTCAATAACGGTGGGCAATACCTTCCTTCCGGCTACATTGATATGGTCATCGGCGCGGCCGCGGAGAAGGATTTCGCCATTTCTGATTTCGGCGAAATCGCCGGTCCGAAATTCGCCCGGGCTGAGGGTGTCTTCTTTTTCAGGCCAATAGGTTTCGGCGACAGCCCGGCTGCGCACGCGGAGGAAACCATCGTCGCCGATTTCCACCGCAACGTTTTTTAACGGCTGGCCGACCAGGGAATCGCCAGCGCGCGGCCTGGAGGAAGTGTCATAAGAGATGCCGCCGCATTCAGTGCAGCCATAGAAATTATGAATTTTGACGCCGTGCTCATCGAAAACTTCGCGCTCGAGGGACAATGGAAGCGGCGCGCCGGCGGAAATGGCGAGCCGAACGTTGCTCAAGATCGCGCCGGCTTTATGCCAGGCGTGCCATAAGGCGGGTACGCCAGCCACGGTCAGGTTCCAATCGGCGTGAGTGGCGCATCGTAATGCCACCGGCAACGGCGAGGGCACGAGATACAAGGGTATGCCGTGCAGCAAGAGCGGCAGTACGAGATTCGAAAACCCGTAGGAATAGGCCAGCGAAATGACGCCCAGGTTCGGCCAGTCCGGGCGAAGGCCCATGGTCGTTACGATATTTTCGGCGTCTGCGGCGAGTTGTTCTCCAGTGAAGGCGACCACACGTCCGGCACCGGTGCCCGCAGGCGTAATTTTGAGATGGCAGCAGTGTTTTGGCGGGAGCGGCAGGTCCGGCGGTTGTTGCTGCATTTCAAGCGGACAAACGACTGTGCCGGAACGCCACGCCCTTAAGACAGAAATGATAAACTGCGGACCGTTGCCTTGGGGAAAAATAATGCCGAGATGACTGGGCAACGGGGCTTCACTTTCCCGATCCAGGTCAGAAAAGGTCCATGATTCGCCGGACGCCAAATCCCGCATTGCGACTTCATTGCGTCTCTCTCTGAATACCTGCTGCCAACGTTCGTACAACATTCGAATGTCGACTTTAAGTAAAATAATATTGTTGCCGGTTGCAAGCCTGTTTTTATCAAATCTGTGGGTGAATGGGACCCTATGAGACACATGGGACGGACGGATGCCAGCGCCATTATTGCTATGGGGGCGAAAGATCAAATAATGTTTTCATCTTCCGGCATGAAGTTTAGAATGACCGCTTTAAATGATTATTGCGCCTTCGCTGCTTGCTGGAAATCATGCCGCCTTTGGCAAAGATGCCGTTCGGGCCTCAAAGTCGGGCGCGGAATGGCTGCACCTGGACATCATGGACGGCCATTTCGTGCCGAATATTTCGTTTGGACCACAGGTCGTCAAAGCAATCCGACCGTTGAGCCGCCTGTTTTTTGACGTGCACCTCATGTGCAGCAAACCGGAAATCCTGCTCGAACCGTTTGCCAAAGCGGGTGCGGACGAGATGATCATTCACGTGGAACTGGGCGATCAAGTGGGGCCGCTCATCTGGAAAATTCGAAACCTGGGAAAAAAAGCCGGACTGGCCGTGAATCCGTCCACGCCGATTTCACTGGCGCAGCCCTATTTGGATAAAATTGATTTGTTGCTGGTGATGACGGTGAATCCCGGTTTCGGGGGCCAGGAATTTATTCACGAAACGCTCCCTAAAATCCAGCAGGCGGACGCCTGGCGGCGGGAACGGAAATTGTCGTATCGCATCAGCGTGGACGGGGGCATCAACAACGATACATGCGCCGAATGCGCGCGCGCGGGTGCCGATACATTTGTGGCCGGCACGAGCTTGTTTGGGGCGCGGAGCCTGAAGGCTGCGGTGACGAAGATGAGAAAAATTGCCAATGCCAATGATCCGGCGATGGCGGATCTAAAAGTTGGATAAGTGGATTATTGGATTAATGTGGAGCGTGGTGCGGCGAGAGCGATGGGACGATGGCGCCGGTAAGGGTGCATCCTCGCGAAATCAAATTGAACGTGGCGACGAGCCGTCGCCACCCCTACGCTAGATAACTACTTCTGTGCCGGGGTAAACGGCTGCGCGAAGCATTGGCTGCCCTTGGGATACGCGATCCAGACGGTGTGGGTGGTGGGATCTACGGTAATGTCGCCGGTTGCTTTTACGTCCGGCACTTCACCGGCAGATGTCAATGTGTCCGAGCCAACGGAGACGACGGATATTTTGCCGACGCGGCTCGCGCAATATGCCATGTGAAGGCCAGGATCGTAGGCCATTTCATCCACCCTTGCGCCAATGGGCGTTCTTGCCAGAACTGTGCCAGTCGTGCAACTGAGCAACACCAAATTGTCGGCGCAGGCGACGAGCAGATTGTTTGAATCCGGGACGAGCGCGATTCCGTGCGGGCCTTTGTCCGGGGCGAGCGGCCATGCGGCCAGGACCTTATTGCTGTCCAAATCCACTTCGGCGATGGTATTAGCGCCTTTGACGGCCTGATAGAGCCGGCGATTTTTCAAATCCAGCGCCATGTCTTCGAGGCCAGTGCCATCAAATTTTATCGTGGTCACGATCTTCTTTGCAACCGGATCAATGACCCATTGTTGCGGCGCAGTGTCATTGCAAATATGGACGAGTCCGGTTTGCGGGTCGTAGCCGATCAAATCGGTGTCCGCGGACAAGGGAACTTCGCCGGCGACTTTCAGAGCTTTGGCATCCACAATAACCATCCGGGCCGGGTCGTTGCCGCTGACATAGTACAAACCATTTTTCGAATCCGTGGCGGCGTCCTGGGAAGTGCCCGTGGGAATGACTTTGAATTGGCGCGAGCCGAGGTCAAAGACGTCGAACGATTTGTTGCCTTCATGGCCCAGCAAGAGCCGATTGCCGGCGGCATCAAATTGGATAAAATCGCATTTGCCGGTCGAACCGGGTAATGGAATTGGATCACCGGGCGTGAGCGGGGCGGTCTGAGCGTTTAGTGAGAGTGCAAGGAACAAGGACGAAATAGCAGCAAGTATCGTTTTCATAGTTTGATGTCCATCTTTGGCAAGGGTCATTAAAGCGGCTAGCCGCCGCTTAATGCCAGAGAAAACTGGAAGATGACAAAGAATTCATCTTGGCGGTTGGGCGGGCGGCACGCAGGGACCGATTGCAACAACTCGGGAAGAACGGTGCGCAAATTGGCTCGCACGCGCCTGCGGCGCGTGCCGTCACGACGGGCACGTCGTGACCCACCATGACCTTGCCGCCAAAGGGGCGGCGTCATACGTTTACTTGCGTTTGAGGTCAACTTTGCCAAAATTCGCGGGTGTCACAAATCGCATTTGGAACAGACGGCTGGCGGGCGGTCATAGCGGAAGATTTCAATTTCCATAATGTTGCCCGCGTCGCCCAGGCAACGGCGGACTATTGGAAATCTGAAACGCAAAACCCGCAATCGAAGATTTTCGGAAAGGAATTGAAGGTCGTAACGGGTTACGACCGCCGATTTTTTTCAGATACGTTTGCGAAGATTGCCGCGGAAGTCCTGGCCGGAAACGGATTTAAGGTCATTCTCACCCCTGAGCCGTCCCCTACCCCTTCGGTTTCTTTTGCGGTCCACGCCCTGGACGCCATCGGTGGCGTGATGATTACGGCAAGCCACAATCCGCCGATTTTCAACGGCTTCAAACTTAAATCTTACTATGGCGGTTCCAGCAGTCCCGATGAATGCAAAGCCGTGGAAGGTTGTCTTGATAAAAACCCGGTACGCCGCGTGAAGTTGGATGAAGGCGTTGGCGATGGACGGGTTACCGTACAGGACCTTCGGCCCGCGCATTTTGCCGCGCTAAAGAAGCTCGTGGATTTTAAATTGGTCGCCAAATCGAAATTGCGGTTTGCGCATGACGCGCTGTTTGGCGTTGGCGCGGGCTGCTTCGAAAGGATTCTTGCAGGTACCACGTGCCGCGTCACGACGCTCAATGCCAAACACGACGTTTTGTTTGGAGGCATCAATCCGGAACCGATCCTGCAAAATTATGGTCCCTCGCAAAAATATCTGCGGGCCCATCCACATGACATTTGCCTGGTCACCGACGGCGACGCCGACCGGGTGGGCGGCATGGATGGCCGCGGGAACTACCTGACCGCGCACCAGATCATTTGCCTGTTGCTACGGCATTTGCACGTGAACCGGCATCAAACGGGCCGGGTGGTGAAAGCGCTTACGACGACGTCCATGGTGGACAAGATGTGTGCGGCCTACGGGTTGCCGCTGGTGGAGACCGGCGTGGGTTTCAAGTATGTCTGCGCGGAAATGCTCAAGGGCGGCGTACTATTGGGCGTGGAGGAAAGTGGCGGGATTGGATTTCCCGGGCACATTCCGGAACGCGACGGGATTGCCGCCGGCCTCATGCTGCTGGAAATGCTCGCCATGGAAAAAAAGCCGGTGACGCGCATTCTGGCCGCACTTGAAAAGGAATTCGGTTCTCATCATTACGGTAGAATTGACACACATTTCCCCTTGGAGAAACGCGCGGCCCTGATGGAATTTCTTCGAACCGATCCGCCGTCCGCGCTTTTGCGGTCGCCTTTGGCGGAAATCAAAGCTTACGACGGCGTCAAATTTGTCGCTCGGGACGGTTCGTGGCTCATGTTGCGGGGTTCAGGCACGGAACCGGTCTTGCGGATTTACGCGGAAGCCAAAACGCCCAGCGACGCGCAGAAGCTGCTTCGGATGGGAGTTAAATTGGCGGACAGCGTTAAGGAACGGTAAAGCGCTCTAGCGATTTGCAGAGCTGCGTTAAAAGAGAGACACGGGACTGGAAAGTCCCGTGAGTCCGATGGCAGCGCCACCTGCGAATCCAAGAATGTCTGCGCTACGTTTGACTCGTCGAGTCGCCGCCCGCGATTTGACGCACCACGGGCGCGCAACACTCCCCAGGTGTTGCGGATTTTCTGCCCTGGCGCATCACACTCCCGTCCCGGATTTGCTTGCCGGCCCGTTCGTTTTGGGCGTGGCCGGGACAGCTGGCGGGGCGTTAGTCGCCTCAGGCGTTGTCGGCGCGGCGGTCGGCGCCGGCGTTTCGTTGGAGTTCGACTGCTTTCCGCAGCCTCCCACCGACAAAGCCGATGCCGCGACGAGCACTAGAATGGCCAATCTCATGGCTGATTACCGGATGCCCGCACGGTAATGTTATTTTGGACCGAGGTCACACCTTGCACACCTTTGGCGATATCTCCGGCCTTATCCTTTTGCTCTTGAGTGTCGGTAAATCCACTCAATTGGCAAGTGCCGCGATAAACGTCCACGTTGACCTGGTCGAATTTATATTCGGGATTGTTGCTCAAGGCGCTACGAACCTGATGGCCGAGCGTCTTGTCATCGATATACTGGCCGGTACTGCGAGTACCTGAGTTTCCGGCACAACCGGTCAGCGTTCCAACCGCCCCTGTGGTTAACAAACCCAGGCACAGGGCCATGCTTATCATTTTTTTTGTGTTTTTCATAATCTCCTTTTCCTTTTTGTTATTTATTGTCTTGCGTCCTTCAAAAACTCAGGCGCACACCCGCGCGGCCCATTCCGAAGTCCTCCGTTTTGACGGCCGCCAGATACCTGGCGTCCACAAAGAAACTAAAGTGCGGCACAACATTTACTTCAAGTCCCACACCACCTCCGCCCACGATCTGGTCAATGCCCTCGAACTGGTATCCGGCGCCACCGAAGAGATACGGCGCAAGACCGGTGCCTCCGATGGGCAAACGCAAGATGAGGTTGGCGGTGGTCATGTCGACAAAGCTATGGTGAAAGGTGATGGCACAAGCATCGCCGCCGACTCCAATATATCTCGTGAAGAAAAAGTTAAGGCCCGCGCCGCCGCCCCATCTCAGATTGTGCCTGGCCCGGTCGCCATTGTTAAAGTCACTGGAGTGCAACAAGCCCACGCCGTACAAATCGATGGACAATTGGTCACCATGGTACGTATGCCCAAAGTGGTCCCATGTATCGTCCGACGGCTCGGTCTGCGCCCGCTCGGGAGCATTATAGGTATTATACTGCTCGGCCTGGCAGGCGAAAGCGATGCCCGCAATTCCCGCCATAATTACCGACCTTTGTTTGCCATTCATCGTAAACTTCTCCTTTTTCTGTATTTAGCTCGTCTCATGCCATTGACTCGATCAGCTCAATTGGCTCTTTAATCTGCACTTTTATCATTATCGACCGGCGCTGTTTTGCATTTCGCACGAACCAGCGATGCCGTTTCTTGCACCAATTCCCTGCCCCGGCATCCGCATACCGAGGTTTTTTCGGGGTGACATTTTGGTAAATCCTTATGCGGACAGTTTGCGTGACCGGCCTCGATTTCAGCACCGCTTTTTTCGAGCGACCCTCAGGACGGCTTCGAGACGCCGCCCATCAAGATGGCGCTCGTCCAGCAGTGTGACCGGAGCCATCAAGTGTCTCCGATTGAAGGGCGCCAGAAGCGCCTTCAACCTCTCGTTGGCACGCATAGGCAAATGATTCAAATCCTGAACCAGGGGCGGATCCAGATTTACGATGGTATGGCGTTGAGATCTTTTGACTTTGACCTCGAACACGGCATCCGGGCCGATTTGAAGGGGGATGGCAATCCGCGCCGCGTTTGCCCGGCCCCGCCTGGCCCAATTTAGTTTTTGGTTCATAAAATTTTTGGTTCGGACCTCCTCAGACAAGAACCTTGACCGTTTGGTATTCTCTTTAATCATCCTTTAACCAAAGGCTATTAGCAGCCCGTATGCCGGTGTGGTTTTCGCTGTGGGATTAGTTTGAACCCCCCAAGTTTAGGCGTATCTATAAGTTTTCTTTTTGCAAACTGCAACCGATGCCATTTTGACGCTTTGCAAGATGCATCGCCGCTGCCGGGGCAGGCAGCTAATGCGGGGAAATTCAACAAAAATGCGCTCGGCACGGAGCAAGCTTGGAGAATCGGCGTCTGGACAAGAATTCCCGGCGCGACGGATGGAATCGTCCGACGCCACTGTTTTTTGATCCAGGGAAAAAATTAACATGCTTTATTCATTTCAGTGGGCATATGGAAGGAGCTATTCACATTCTCCTGTTGTTCGCCGTCATTCTGCTTGTGGAGCGATTGATCCAGGCAGGAAGTGTCTAAAGCAAATGGGCCGAAATGAAATTCGAATCAAAGGAATAACTATATGAAAAAGATTGCAGACATGGAAGAAACCGCGTCGAGCCTGGCGGATGATGCGCGCGAATTACTCGCCGCCACCGCCGGCATGGCCGAATCGAAAGTGATCGAAGCCCGCAAACGCCTGCAAGGCGCGCTTGAACGCGGCAAAGAGGCCTGGAGCGATATCCAGGACCGCGCAGTGAAGCAGGCCCACGTGGCCGATGAAGTCATTCGCGACCATCCGTATCATTCGATCGGCGTCGCGTTTGGCGTGGGAGCGCTATTGGGAATACTCATGGCGCGCCGTTCGTAACTCGTGGTCATGGACACACCAGCGCCTGAAACTGATGCAAATTTGGCCAATGGGATTAAGAGGGTCCTGTGGCGCCTGATGGCCATTGGCCAAAACCGGGCTGAATTGCTGATGGTGGAAATGCAGGAGGAACGCGCCCGCGCGCTGGTGGTGGTCCTCCTCGGCGCATGCGTGGCGGCTTTTGGGATGCTTGCCGCATTGACCCTGACAGCCTTGATTGTGTGCGCCTTTGCCAGCCATTTGCTCCTGGTGCTCGGTGTCCTGACAGTAGTTTATGGTATCGGCGCGGCGCTGTTCTGTGTTAAGCTCTCGCAGATTCTCAGCCATTGGGATGGGTTTACAGCCACGCGTGAGCAGTTTGAAAGAGACCGCGAATTTTTGGAAAAGAAAGCCGCATGAACACGCTCGAGAGCAGGAAGCAGTCGCTCATGGCCGAGAGCGAAGTCAATCGCATTGAATTGCTCAAGGACTGGGAGGCGCTGAAAGCTGATGCCACCCGGGTGAGGAAGCACTTGTTCGCCGCCGGTTCGATCGCGTCATCCGCGGCGGTGCTGGCAACGGTTGCAGCATTGATTCGGCGGCATCACGAACAACCCACCGCGCCGAAACCGGAGAGCCACTCGAAAGTACCCTGGGTGAGCGCCGCGATGGATGGGGCGCGGGTGGGGGCATCGCTGTTCTTTAAGGTCAGATCGTTTATGCGGGAGAGACGGTGATGCGGAAGGGAAACATCCTCCTTCGCTCGGAAGCTACGGGAGGACAGGTCGAACATCCAACGCTGAACATCGAATTTTGGACGGCGCGCGGTGGCAGTGCCACCGGCAGGCAGTTCCGCTCTGCCAACAAACATCATCCAACCCGGACACGCTAAAGCGTGGACACCGAGCGCGGATGATGGATTAACGGAAATAAGGCGGCGCGGGTGCCGCCCTGCCATAAATCGATTACTTGGCCGCCGGTTGAGCGGTGGGTTTTTCTTCTCTTTCACGCACGAGCGTGGCGCCTTTGCCGAGGCGTTTGCGCAGGTAGGTGAGCTTGGCGCGGCGCACTGCCCCGTGGCGTTCCACTTCGATCTTGTCCACGCGCGGCGAGTGCAGCGGGAAAACGCGTTCGACGCCTTCGCCGTAACTGATGCGCCGCACGGTAAAGGTTTCGTTCAAACCGGCGCCGCGTTTGCCGATTACCACGCCTGAAAAAATCTGGATGCGCTCCTTGTCACCTTCGACGACTTTGGTGTGCACTTTCACCGAATCGCCGACGCCAAACTGCGCGTTGTCCTTCCGAAATTGTTCGGATTCAATTTTATTCAATAATATCTGGTTCATAAATTTGCATTGTCCGGATCCAATAAATCCGGCCGTTGTTGTTTCGTCCGCAATTTCGCCTGCTCGCGCCGCCATTTTTCGATATCGGCGTGGTTGCCGGAAATTAAAACGTCCGGAACTCGCATCCCGCGAAATTCCGCGGGTCGCGTATACTGCGGATATTCCAGCAGCCCATGGCTGAAGGATTCGTCCCGCGAGCTTTCATCGTCGCCCAATACGCCTGGCAACAGCCGCGTGACGGCGTCGATCACGACCATCGCGGGCAGAGCGCCATTTGTCAAAACGTAGTCGCCGATGGACAACTCATCGTCCGCCAGCGCCTGGCGCGCCCGTTCATCAAAGCCTTCATAATGGCCGGTGACCAGGAGCAAATGTTTTTGCTCTGCAAGCTCACGCGTGATGCGCTGCTCAAATTTCCTGCCGGCGGGCGACAGCAAAATCACTTTGGTCCCCTGCCCGCGCAAACTTTCGACAGCTTCGAAAAGCGGCTCGGGCTTCATCAGCATCCCGGGACCGCCACCAAAAGGCCGGTCATCCACTGTCCGGTGCCGGTCATGCGTCCATTCACGCAAATCATGCACCTTCAAATCCAGCAGCCCCTTCTTGCGCGCGCGCATGATGATGCTTTCATCAAGCGGCCCGGCAAACATGGCCGGAAACAAAGTCAAGACGTCAATTTTCACCGAGTCACACTTATGCTCCTCGAACCGCTTTACGGCGACGACGGCCGAGGACGATTATTGTTGGTCCTCAATGATTTCCAACGAACAACGCAGGCCCTTTTTTGCGCTGCCGGCCAATAACAGCGAACGGATCGCGTTAATGGTCACGCCTTGTCGTCCGATTATCTTTCCGACATCGGCGGGATCCAGCCGCAATTCGTAAACCGTCATGCCCGATCGCTCCACCGACGTAATGGTGACGGCGTCGGGCTTTTGCACGAGTCCTTTGACGACGTATTCCAGGAACTCTTGCATGAGTCAAAAATGATTAAGCAGCAGGCGCGGCGACGGGCGCTTTGCCGATTTTTTTGATGAAACTGGCGACGGTATCGCTGGGTTGAGCGCCTTTGCTGATCCAATATTGGGCGCGGTCCAGCTTGAGCGAGAAATTCTCACCCTTCTTGAGTGGGTTATACGTCCCGATTTCCTCGATAAACTTGCCATCGCGCGGACTGCGGCTATCGGCCACGACGATGCGAAATGCCGGCATATTCTTGGTGCCGACCCGTTTCATGCGAATTTTAACTGACATAAATATTACACAAATATAACAAAAGGACGCGAAACATATCAGGCTGGCTGGTTTTTGCAAGCATTCTTTTTGGGTCAAAGATTGCCACTATTGCTATTTTCATCAGAGCCTCATACCTCGGTTAGAAAAAGACCGGCACCATGAACCAGGAGGCAAATATTCGCATCTGGAAGGCTCTCCCTCACCCTGCCCTCTCCCGCAAGGAGAGGGAGGATAATCGTCCGACATTTTGGTATAGCGGAAGACGCAAGGCGTTCAAGGGTTCCATGCGCTAATCGGCCTTCGGGGAAACCTCGCCCGGCTCTCTCCGGCTGGGAGAGAGAGAATTGCCGTCCGATTTCTGTGATGACGGATGGCAAGATTGGTTTGGAGCGCCTATGCCTCATAGTTCCTGCCTACAATCACCCACCCCTACCATCACGTTT
The DNA here is from genome assembly GCA_036269115.1 of Verrucomicrobiia bacterium. GTDB lineage: Bacteria > Verrucomicrobiota > Verrucomicrobiia > Limisphaerales > UBA11358 > UBA11358. The sequence goes on from DATAST010000264.1 coordinate 25,460, forward strand.
GAGGCCTTAATGATCGCGAAGGCTTCCTGGCCCTTTTTCAGGTAAAGTTCGCGGGCGCTTTCGGTGGTGATGGATGCGGTGATATCGACGCCGGGCGCGATTTCCAAGGTGACAACGCTGCTGATGGGTCCGCTTTCCACATTCTTAACTTTGCCTTTCAGGACGTTTCAGGCGCTTATTTTCATAGGATTTAACGTAGCATTTTTCGGGATTGGGGCAAATGGACCCGTTGACACGTTGAAGCGCAATCAGACTTGAAAGTGAAAACCGAAAGCTTGAAGCTTATGGGATGAGCCGTCCGTACGAGGAAATTTTGAGCGGTGCAACCCTGCCGCGTTCGGCGCCGGACTTGCGGCACGAAGCTATTTGCGACCGTCTTCATGCGACGATGAATGCCAGCGTGGCAAATGTTTCATCCACCCAATTGCTGGCCCCGCGCACCAAAATCCAGGTAGCCCGCAACACGGCCATTTGTCCCGACCTGGCGCTCATTACTGCTGCCACTGGAAAACTCTTCCTGGCTGTGGAAATCGTTAGCCGGAGCGATCACCAGGCCGACACCGTGATTAAGAAAGATGTTTACGAACAGATTCGCGTTCCACGGCTATGGATGGTGGACCCGCGTTATGACAATGTGGAGATTTACCACAGCACCGAGTTTGGCCTGCAACTCAGAGGTATTTTGGCTGGCAGCGAGGTTTTAACCGAAAAGTTGCTGCCTGAGTTTCAAATCGTCGTTAAGGAACTGTTTGCGGCCGGGTAAACGAGAAAGGCCGGCGCACCTGCGCCGGCCGATGGGCACTGCTACTTATGGCGAACGGTGTAATTAAGGCGCGGGCGTCACGTTGAGCACTCGCGGAGTATAGCTGATCGCGGCGGCGGCCGGATCGATGAATTGGAGTTCAACGGAAGTGGATTGATGCGGCCGCAGGACGCCTTCACCAAGACCGCCGATGACCCTCACATAAGGACTGCTGAGCGGCGCGATCACCTGGGTGCCACCTTCCGAATTAGCCAGCGTAACGCCGGCGGTGAGATCGTCCAACGCCAGGAATATCGGGCCCATGACGGGAGTATTTCCATTGTTTGTGATATGGATGGTCTGGCGGACATAGTTTCCGGCAGGGTCCACGATAAATCCGCCTTCGGTGACGGAAAGGCTTGCTGAGGCTGGAATGGCGCCAGGGACGAACATGTCGCCCAGGTCATTCGCGGTGGCGACGTTGTTGAACGTGCCGTCAAAGTTCGTCTCGTTTGCCGGGATAGGATTATTGACTAATGGGAGCCCAAAGACCTCCTCCCAGGTTTTGAGATCGGACGAATGCGTCAATGGAACGCTGCTGGCATAGGCATTGCCTTTGGCGAGCGGTGAGATGATGATTTCGGGAATTGTGTAGCCGCCATTGTCGGCGCCTTCGGTTTCATCCCACCAGAGGACGATGACGCCATTGTTTTGGTAAGCGGGCGAAGCCATGATTTCCGGAAGGACGATGGACAGGAAATTGTCCCCTTCAGCCACAGCGGCTTGATCGCCGGTATAATGCGTGCCGTGATAGGTAAATCCGCCGTTCAAGGAGCTGTGGGCTTCGTTGTACTGGTCAGGAGTAATCCAGTTGTAACGCCCGACTGAGTTATTTGCCAGGTCCGCAAACAATTGCGCAAGCGGATAGACATTTTCAAGCGCGGTATCGCTGAAAAGACCGGGAGGATTATGTTTCACGGCGTAATTGTATTGGGTGGTACCGTTAAACGCGTTGACCGGGCCATTTGTTCCGGACGCGCTATTGGTCGGACTGGCGCTCAGTTGCACGTCTTCCTGATAATTTTTCCAGGGAATGCCTGCTTCGTTTAATTGCCGCGTGAAGTGCGGGGTGTGATTGCGGTGCCAAACTACGACTGTCTTGCCGTCAGGAGGCGTCAATTGGCTCATGAGCTGGGAGGAATCGTAGTAGAATGTGTTGCCGTTTGTCGGATTGGGATCGGCATCGGAATGGAATCCAAAGTCGGTGCCGGCTTCAGCCCACACATAGTTTGGCTCGGAAGGATGCACCCCCACCCCGGTGTTGTAATAAGCTGTCGCATACGAAACCTGGGCGGCATTGGGATTGCCGGGGGTGATCAGGCTGTTGATATATGGCGCGGCGGCATTGCCGAGAATTTGCTGCGGACTCGACGATGGATTGGGCTGCGTGAAGTTATGATTTTCGAGCATGATTACGAAGACATCGCCCACCTGCGCCACGCCGGCTTTGTGGAAGGAGAGGTTGTCTGCGTTTGCGAGTTGTGCGGCGAATAAAGCGCCGGCAGTCCCAATGAGGATGGATTTGTGCAAACTGTTTTTTGAGCAATAGGTTTTTGTTTTTGTATTCATTCTATCACCTTTGTTTTTTTGTTTATGAGTGTTTAACTCCACCCGCCAAGTCCTTGTATCGGTTCAGCCGAGAACAACCTGACTTAACCACGGGCCCCTGGCACAGTCCACATGACAATTGTGATAAAACCGTCGTGAAAATGACGGAGCGGTAACGGAGATGTTACGGGCCGGGAGAAAGACCGGAAAATGACATTCTGTGAAACATTTGTGTAAAATGTGACGCGTGTTAATGAAATCGTCGCAGTATATATGTATATGGTCTGAAGGTCCGCAACATCCGCTACAGCTTTGAGCGTCAACGACTTAAACCGCAACAAATGCGCAACAAATCCGCAACAAGGTCGCAACATTTATGTGAATCACTTTGAATGCTACCTGTGGCTTGCAACGGCTTGATCAGGGCCTCTTCACGACCTTCTGCAATGCCTCGATAGATTCATCGGCACGTTGCCCTTTCCCACTGTCGTTCAATTTCCTCCAGCGATTTGCCCCTGGTTTCGGGCACGAGCGCGAGCATTACAGCCACGAGCACGGCACAGAAGATCGCGTAGAGATAAAATGGAAAGGCATGATGAAATTGACTCACGAGAATTGAATCTTTCGCATCCATCATTGGAAAAGTCTGGGTAACGGTATAATCGGCCAGCCAAAGAAAAAATGTGGCCAGGCCCAGGGCGCGTCCGCGAACGGCTGTCGGGAATATTTCCGATAAAATCACCCAGGTCACCGGGCCGACGGACAGACCGAAACAGGCAATATAGAGGATGATAAACGCCAGCATCCAATTGCCGGCGGCGGCGGGGTCGGCCCCGACCTGAGCCATGAGCCCCATGGCGGTGAGGCTGAGGCCCATTCCAGTCGCACCAATCAGCATGAGCGGTTTGCGTCCCCATTTGTCGACCGTGGCAATTGCGATCAACGTAAAAATCGTACAGGAACCATTGATGACGATTTGGGTGATCAGCCCGGCATCCACGCCGGTCCTGGCGCTCATGGTCTTGAAAATGGTCGCACCGAAGTAGAGAAAGACGTTGATGCCGGTGACCTGCTGAAGAATCGCGAGTAAAACGCCAATGAGCAGCGGCCGCCGTAATTTGGACGAAAACAATTCGCCCCACGAGCCCCGCTCCTGTGAAAGCGCGGTTCGAATGTTTTCAAGTTCGCCGCCGGCAAATTCGGATCCGCCTACTTTTTCCAGGATTCGCCGCGCCCGGTCTTCACGTTTTTTCTCGATTAACCACCGCGGGCTTTCGGGCAACGGGATCAGCAACAGGCCGAAGAGGGCCGCCGGCACGACGCCAGCGACGAACATCCATCTCCAACCGGTATTGATAAGCCAATCCTGATTTTCAGGTTGCGCCGGATCGCCTTTGGCGTGCGCGATGAAGTAGTTAATGAACGCGGTGGCGGTGATGCCGCCGACGATGGCAATCTGATTGACTGATACCATGCGTCCACGAAGGTACGCGGGCGCAATTTCAGCGATATACATCGGCGTTGAAATAGAGGCGATGCCGATGCCAAGACCGCCAATGATGCGAAAAAAAATGAATGTGCCAATGTCGTTCGGCAATGCGGCGCCGACCGCGGAAACGAGAAACGTAGCCGCTGCAAGAAACATGGCGAACCGGCGGCCAAAACGGTCTGAGACGGGCCCAGCCATCAACACGCCCGCGGCACACCCGATGAGGACGCAACCCGACGCCCAGCCTTTCATAAAATCGGTGAGCGCGAATTTCGCGGTCAACGGTTCAATGGCGCCGGAGATAACGCCGGTGTCGTATCCGAATAATAACCCGCCGAGCGTGGCGACGAGGCAAATCGGGATGAGATAGGCGAGATTCGTACGGACGAATCCAGCTTTCATTAAATTGCCGTCACTCTTTAAGGTGCCGACATTGTTGTCAAAGGCCATACTTTAATTTCCCGCGGGCCAGCCTCAGCTTTTTCAAAGGGGCCGGGGAATGGATGTTTTTTGTCTCGTTTGTTGCCAAAATAATCAATATTGACGCGAATCCGCGACCCGTCAGCATTCTCGTAAGCGCAACCGGAAACCTTCGATTTACCGAGCAACTTTGTTGTCACCGGTTTGTCTTTTGCTTCGCTACGCCAGGCATCGTCTTCGGCGAGCGTGAGATACCAGCCATCCGCCTTTTGGGTTAACTTCATGCCGACATTGAAGTCCTGCGCCAGCATGGGAGCGGCATCGTATTTCGAAGGTTGGGCGGCCCCGGAAAATACGTTTCCTGCGGCGAAACATGGAAACATTGAGTCATCCATCGAATGCTGGTTGCACTGCGCGACGAAAAGGTTGTTGTAAAACCGATGGTCGCCGCTGTCTCCGTTGGTGGAGCAATAAAGTCCCGCAAGTTTTGTGGAATGAGCCGACATAAAGGGGGTGCTGCGCCTGTCGTGACGGCCATTGAAGATGCTTCCGGAAAAAAGGTTGTGAACAAACGCGATGCCCTGCGAATTCAGAGTGGCTCGTTTCGATAAAAATAAATTGTTTGCGACCAGTATCGGCCCGTGCTGCATCTCGCAAAAGAAATCCGAGCCGTTGTCGTGAAATAAATTGCCGGTCACTTGCGCGCCCTGCGCCATCCAATCGAGCCAGAGGCCAAGACCGCAGTGGTATATGTGATTGTGGCTGATGGTGACATCAATCGCTCCATGAAACTTGATGCCCGCCATCTCAGCGCCGCCATAAAGGTTGCGAATATGAATATCGTGAATCTCATTGCCAGTGACGGTACTGAACGAGCAGCCGAGGCTGCCGACAATACCGGTTTGTTCGCAATGCGAAATTTCGTTGTTGCGGACGAGGTGGCTGCCGACAGTTGCCTTATTCCACCCGTTGGTCAGCGCGCGATGAATCGTGCCGACATATCCCTCGGCGGACTGGGCGCGGTTATCCCAATCATCACCGTATTTGCCAAGCGCCACGCCGCAGCACGGCGAATAGCAGATGTTATTGTTTTCAATAATCCACCCCTTGCACCAGTAGGCGGAAATAATGCCGATCTGCGCGGCAGTCGGAGGCGCCCACGGGGCGGCGGCGTCCCGCAGTTCGAAGCCGCGGACCGTCAGGTAGTTAATGCCGATTCTCGACGGTGTGAACACAGTCTGGCGGACGTTGATCTCAACGCGCTGTTCATTGGGGTTTAGGTTTGGAAATTGCGCCCAAAGAGTTGTGACGCCATCCTTTACGAGGCCAAACCATAATGTACGGCCGGCTACGGGTTTCAGCACATGGTCGAGATTCGTAGATTCGGTTAGCCAGTCGCCGTTAAGATAGACCTCCCCTGTGTGGTATCCGCCCGGATTGCTGCACCAGTCGCCGTGGATGCGATCAGCGTAAGGATTGAATGTGCCGAACCAGGAATTCGGGATGGTCGCTTTCCAGGTGTCATTTGTCACTTTCACCCAGCCGCCCATCGGCTCGGAACCCGTGACCACTACATGCTCGCCTGGTGCAGCCTGATACGTGATACGGTCCGCATCCGACATTCCGCCCCGCGGCGGGTTGACGCGCTCGCGATAGACGCCTCCATGCACAGTGATAACGTCACCGGGTTGCGCGACATCGGCGGCATGTTGGATGGTACGAAACGGATTTTGTGGGTTTCCGGAATTGGCGTCGTTGCCATTGGTGGCGACGTTGAATTCAGTGGCGTGAACCACGATACCGAATGCGGCAAAAGCAACGAGAGCGGTAACTATTTTGACCTGGCTGTATTTCGTGTCCATCATTTTTGTTTTTGTTAACGAGGTATTGGCTATTTTATTCATTTTTTCGCAAGAATCTTTTGACCCAATTCTAATTCACGGAAATTTGTTTTCTGCCGAAGCGTCATCCAATCGCAGATAGCCTGAGTTTAATTTCAAAATTCGTCGAACGCGATTTGGCATCGGGGCACGCTCAATTCATCGAGCATTTTCGTCGCAGCCCGCACCATGACCGGCGGTCCGCACAGATAAAATTTAACGGCGGCAGGGTCGGCGTGGCTCTTCAGATAATTTTCCCTGAGCACGTCGTGGACAAATCCGGTTGGACCAGTCCATTGGTCCGAAGAAAGGGGCTCTGACAACGCCAGGTGAAAAGTGAAATTCGGAAATTGGCGCGCCAAATTGTCAAAATAGTCCTGGTAAAAGGCCTCCTGCCGTGAACGGGCGCCGTACCAGAAACTGACGCGGCGGCTGGTCTTGAGCGTCTCGAAGAGGTGCGACAAGTGCGAGCGCAACGGCGCCATACCCGCGCCGCCGCCGACATAGACCATTTCCGCATCACCGGGCCTGACGTGAAAACTGCCAAACGGTCCCACGGCTGTAACGGTGTCGCCGGGCTTGAGCCGGTGAATATAGGCCGAACCCGCGCCGGCCGGGCAATCTTGACCGCGCGGTGGAGTGGCGATGCGGACATTAAATCGAAACTGTTTGTCGGAGGCCGGATTAGTGGCGAGAGAATAATTGCGGCGAACCGGCACGGCATTCTCGGACCGAAATTCAAAGAGGCGCTGGGTTTTCCAGACTTCAGAAAACCGTGGCGATATCGCGATATCATGGAACAGGATTTCATCGTAGGCCGGAATGTCGAATTGCAAATAATCGCCGGGTTGATATTGAAGCAACGGCGACCCGGGTTCAGCCTCCAATACGAGTTCTTTGATGAACATGCCTACGTTTTCATTGCTCACGACGCGGAATTTGTAAACGGTTTCCTTTTGCGCGACGCCGCAACCGCCGGCGGAAGCCAGGTCGAGGAAGATTTTTCCATCGTGCTCGCGCGCTTGGTAAGTCTTGAGGGCAACACAAACGGGCTGACGTTGCGGTGAGCCATCGATGATGTCAAAGCGTCCATTATGTTTGGGACACTCGATGAGCCGGCCTTTGACAAGGCCGTCCGCGAGATGCGTATTGCCGTGCGTGCAGATACCATCCGTAGCGTGCAATGAGCCGTCTGCGAGGCGATAAACGGCGTAGGTTTTTTGTTCGTGGTCGAATCGGATGACATCCTCGTTTTTTAGAAAACTGGCGGCGCAAATTTCAATCCAGCCGCCGACGGCTTTGCCTTTGGCTGTGAAAACGTGCGCGGTAGATGGCGCTTCAGTTGGGACGGTAGGCGTAGGCAGCTTGCGTTTGACAAAATAAGCCGGGTCCTTGACCTGGCGCAGCACAGACGGGACGACTTCGCGCCAGGCGTGCCACAGATTTTTGTAGGGCGCCGGCATGTCGGGTTTTACGATTTCGTGGAGCCTGGGCAAATTGTGATACGGCACGAGGGGAAACATGTGATGTTCCACGTGGTAATTCATGTTCCAATACAGATACCGGTTGACGATATTCATGTAGACGGTCCGGCAATTCAGCCGGTGGTCGAGCACATTTTCGGCAAGGCCGGCGTGTTGCGTGTAGCCGTAAATGGGCATGAGCCATGATCCGTAAAGCGTCGGCAACCCAATAAACATGAGAGGCAAAATGCTGCGCTGCCAAATGGCCAACCCGATGACAGTGAGATAAATCAGCAGATAAATTCGGGCGCGGAGGATGACCTTGCCGTACTCGGATTCGGGAATGAATGTTTTTTCTTCCGGTGTAATTTGCCCCATGCTGTGGAGGAAGACGTTCCGGAAATATTTGGGAATGCCCGGCAGGGCGAAAAAGTTAAGGAGTAACGAACCAATGTTGGGCGGACGGGGAGCGACGATTTCAGGATCGCGCCCGACGATGATCGTGTCGCTGTGATGCCGGGTGTGGCTCCAGCGCCAGACGGCAGATTCGCGCATCACCATGAACGAGGCGATTTCGTAAAGGGCATTGTTCAGCCAATCAGTTTTGAAGGCCGTTCCATGACCGGCCTCATGCCAGCGTGAATCTGAAGTACTGGCGTAAAGCACGCCGTAAATCATGAATGGGACAGCGGCCCACCAACTGCCAGCCTGCCACAATTTGTAGCCGGCCCAGCCCGAACCGATGATCAGCGCAAACCAGATGATCGTGTCTCGAACGGCAGGCCAGTCGCGTCGTTGCAGCAATTCGCGCATTTTTTCCCGTGGGACCGGCGAAGCATACCACGTCGCTTCCGCCAAACCTTTTTCGATGGCGAGCGATGAATCTTTACCGACGAGACTATAGTCGCTCAAACGAATTGCTTCTGTTGCGGGCATGGTATTTTCCCGTTAAATACATCCGGAACTTGTCATATTCAAGCTTTGATGATAAGCATCCGAAACACCATGCCTGAAATTCTCATAAACATATCCCGGACGAATCTTCGGATGCGGCGTGGCAGCGTGGTATTTGGTGAAGTGCTTTACTCGCCCGGCGGCGTTTGTGGGCCGCGCGTTCAACGGGACTACCAGTTGGTGGCGCTGCACCGCGGGGAATTGGAGTTGCATTTGGATGACAGACGAATTCATCTGACCGCCCCGCAAAGCATCCTGTTAAGTCCCCGGCACCGGGAACATTTTATTTTTTCGCGCGACCATGAGACGCATCACAGTTGGTGTTCCATTGATGCCAAGGCCGTTCCCGAAAAATTGCGTCGGCTGTTCCGTTCATCCTGCAAACCGATGCTGGTTCATTCGCACACCCATTTGTTGATGGAACTCGGCAAAACCATCGCCTTTTCCGATCAGCTGGAATCAGGAATCGAGAACAATTTCTATCTGAACCTGGGGCTCGCCCTGTTTACCGGACACGCCCTGTATGTCCAAGCCGATATCCGTGTATCCACACCGGGAGAACAGGCGCTGTCACGGGCCAAGCAGTTTATCTTAAAGGAATTTGGGCAGGATTTATCCCTGGAAGATTTAGCAGCGGCGGCCAACGTGTCGAAGCCGCAGCTTCTGAAACTGTTCCGAAATCTTATCGGCGCTTCCCCGATTCAGTATTTATATGAACAGCGGCTAAGCGCGGCGGCCGAGAAGCTGGCGCACACGGGTCTTTCCATTAAGGAAATCGCACAAGACTGCGGCTTTGCGAACGAGTTCCATTTCTCCAGTAAATTCAAAGAAGCCTATGGAAAGAATCCCCGGGCCTGGCGCCAACAAGAATGGACGCAACCCGTTAAAACACCGGGAGATGAGGCAAAGGAATTTTGAATTGTCCTCTAACGGGTTGTTACCCTTAGTTTTTAGATGGGTTTCCATGCCGGAAATTTGATAGTTATCACCTGGTCTTTACATTAGAAACCAGCAGTTCGCTCCATAGAACCACATTGCCTTCACATCAGGAGATTCGTTCGGGATATGTTTTTGAGGATTACAGGCATGGTGTGTTTCTACTGTAATTGTTAAGCTAAAAGTAATCCAAGAGCACTAAACACAAAGGATAGGGTTGAATATGAAACCTATAATGGGCAAATTGCTGACACCAAACGGTTGGAAGTTCGGTCACAAAACAATCATAATCGCCGCGTGCCTCTTTTTGCTCGCTTCAACCGGCGTAGTGGATGGCGATCAAAACCAACTGAATGCTGGAAATCCATATCTGTCAATTGTTACGCGCAATGTCTTTGGTCTTGTTTCAGCATTACCATCTGAAACCCGTGTGGAAACCGGCAGGAACCTGCCAAGAATCACCCCGAATGGCGTAATGACGATTTTTGGCCGGCCACAGGCATTGTTCAAGACTATCACTGGTGACGACAGGCCCGGGTGGCCAGCCAAAGAAGAATCGTATCTTCTGGCCGAAGGCGAGACGAAGGACGATATCGAAGTGAGGCACATAGACGTAAATGCAGCCGTGGTAACTTTCAACAACCACGGCACGATCGAGGTAATTCCACTCATTCCACCAGCCAACAATCCGCTAGCGCTGTTGAACCGTTTCAGGCGATGAATCTCGTCTCTGTCATCTTGCGCAACCGCAGCAACTTAAACCTCCATGAAAAATGCAAAATCGAAACATATATGAAAACCAATTCACAATGCCAACATATGTTCAGACCTGTTAAATCATCAATAATAATGGCCGCCAGCTTCCTGATGCTTTGCCCGGCGGGCCTGGCGCAAGTGGCCGACTATTCGAATCCCGTGTTCGATTGCGGAAGAGATCCGGACGTCGAGCTTCTCAATGGGGAGTATTATATGACAGTACCGGGCCCTAATTACTATTATTCCTATAAATCCCCGGATCTGGTGAATTGGAGCGCCGCGAGGGCCATTGGGCCGACTGTGCCCAGCGGCCAAACAGTCTGGAAGGGCATGATAGCCAAGGCCAGCAACACAAGTTTTTACTTTTATTACACCGACGTAGTTGGATCGGATACGACAACAACCAAGGTGGCGAACTCCGCGGCTCCGGACAGCGCCGATTGGAATACCAATTTCAGCTTTGCAATCGCCAACTGTATTGATCCGTATCTTTTCAAGGATACAGATGGAAAATTGTATTTTTATTACAAGCAGGAAGTGACCGGGCTGCGCATATGGGTGCAACCGATGAGCTCCTATACCACCGCGTCCGGCAGCCCCACGCTCATTATCAGTCCGAACGGTTCCGGCTGGGAGGCTTGCGGAGAACCGCAACTGGAAGGCACCGCAGTGTTCAAAAGTGGATCAATTTATTACGTGCTCTACACCGGAGGATACGATGATACTGCATCCTGCTACGGCATCGGCGCCGCGTGGAGCACCAGCCCGACCGGACCCTTCACCAAATGTTCCAATAATCCCTTTATATCCTATCGCAATAACGCGAACATCCTTTCGGCTGGCGCGCCCCGAATTGTCCCCGATGGCGGCGGCGGCTTCTGGATAACCTACCGGACATGGTGGCCGACTCCGGGGACAGGCGACAAATCCCTCTCCATCGACAAGATCGCCGCTGACAATGTGAACCATGTGCTCAATGTAACACCAACGTGGGATACGGCCGAGATAGGTCCCGTACCGCCGAACCATATGGATGATTTCGACGGGGACGGCGTTCCGGATGCCGTGACCGTCAATACCAACACCTATGTTTGGAGCATTCGCTTCAGCAGGGACGGCTCGGTTCATCCCTACCAATTTGGAACCAATGGAGACATCCCCATGATCGCCCAGGATTTGAACCGGGATGGACTGGCGGATTACGTCATCTACCGTCCGTCTAATTACACCTTTTATTATACTTACAACGGCGGAGGAACTGCGTCGTTTGTATGGACCAACGGGACTCCATTGATGAGTCCGATTTCTTTTGACGGGAACGGTGTGGCCAATGCCATTACTGTCAGCACAAATGCCTCGAACGCCTTAATTTGGAATATTCGCTGGAGCCATGATGGCTCGAACCATAGCTACGCATGGGGAGTGGCTGGAGATATTCCCTTTGCCTCCGAGGATTTAAACCGGGACGGCCTTGCGGATTACGTGGTGTATCGTCCATCCAATCATAGTTTTTATTATCTTTACAATGGCGGAGGAAGCGCATCATTTCAATGGACCAACGGGCTTCCTTTGATGAGCGGGATTTCCTACGACCAGAACGGCGTTGCCAATGCCATTACGATCACCACGAACGCCTCCAACGCCTTGGTTTGGAATGTTCGCTTCAGCCATGATAGCTCGAACCATCCCTACCAATTTGGAACCAATGGAGATATTCCCTGCGCGAAGTGGGATTTGAACCAGGACGGGATCACGGATTACGCGGTCTATCGTCCGTCCAATCATACCTATTATTGGCTGTATGGCGGCGGAGGAGGAAGCGGGTCTTTTGTCCTGGGAACCAACGGGGATATCCCGGTGTTTTGAAGTGTTGCGACGAAAGTGTAAACCTTGGAAATCAAATAAATTAGCTATGAAACAACCATTTATAACAATAGCAACGGCGTTGGCGTTGACGCTGACCTTTGGCATGGCGTACAGGAGCAATGCAGCCCGACTGCTGGGCATTGATGTCTACTCGGGCGACAATAATGGCAACACCATAAATTGGTCAACTGTCAAGTCAGGTGGCATCTCCTGGGCGATTTGCAAAGCCACGCAGGGAAATTACTATGAAGACCCACAGTTTGCCAACAACATGAATAATGCTAAGGCGGCGGGCGTTCCCATAGGATGCTACGACTTTGCTGATCCGGCATCATGCACTCCGAGCACAGAAGCCAACTACTTCTGGAATTATGTCAAAGGCTATATCAAACACGACAATAAGACTCTCATGCCGATGCTCGATTGGGAGCCACAGACAATTGGTGAAGCTAGCGGCCCATGGATGGGCGCCAGTAGCGCGGCGGAGTGGGTCAATCAATGGTGCCAGGACGTCACAAGCCTGGCCGCAGGGAGCGGAATCAAAGTGATCCCCATCGTCTACTGCAGTGCTGGATGGACTTGCACCTATCTTAATAGCAGCCTGGACGGCTGGACGATTCCCAACCTAGCCAATTACAACGGCCAGAATCCACAGACCGGCAGCCCGTGGGATGGCAGCGGGGGCGAGTGTCAAATTTGGGGTGCTGGTGTCTGGGACATTTGGCAATTCACCAGCACCGCCACAATTTCTGGCATTTCCGGCCCTTGTGACGAAGATGTTTTCAACGGTTCTTCGATTGCGTCGCTGATCGTCACAGCCAACGTGATGAATGACTGGGATGGGGACGGTATTTCGGATTTCGTTACTGTCAACACGAACACTTTTGTTTGGAGCATCCGTTTCAGCCATGACGGCTCGTTGCACACCTATCAATTTGGAACCAATGGGGATATTCCGATGGTGGCCCAGGACTTAAACCGGGATGGACTTGCGGATTACGTCATCTACCGTCCGTCCAATCACAGCTTTTATTATACTTATAACGGCGGAGGGACCCAATCCTTTGTATGGACCAATGGGATCCCATTGATGAGTCCGATTTCCATGGACGGGAACGGCGTTGCCAATGCCGTTACTGTCAGCACGAACGCCTCGCACAACCTGGTTTGGAACGTTCGCTACAGCCATGATGGCTCGAACCATCCCTACCAATTTGGAACCAATGGCGACATTCCCTTCATCGCCCAGGACCTAAACCGGGATAACCTTGCAGATTACGTGGTTTATCGTCCGTCCAATCACAGTTTCTATTTTACTTATGCCGGCGGCGGAACCGCATCGTTTGTATGGACCAATGGGCTTCCGTTAATGAGCGGGATTTCCTACGATCAGAACGGCGTTGCGCAGGCCGTTACTATTAATACGAACTCGAACCCCATGGTTTGGAACATTCGCTGGAGCCATGATGGATCGAATCATTCCTACGCCTATGGAAGCCCTGGAGATGTTCCCTGCGCGAAATTTGATGTGAACGGTGATGGAATAATGGATTATGTGGTTTATCGTCCGTCCAATCATGCCTTTTATTATCTCTATGGCGGCGGAGGAGGGAGCGGGTCATTTGTGTGGGGCGACAGTAACAGTATTCCGGTGTTTTGAGGTGTTGCGCCATGACAAACAAAAATAGTAAAACTTTGGTCAGTTTGTGAATGCATTAGGGGCGAGCTCCTATTTAAATTCGAAGGCGAACAAATTGGGGTTTGTTCGCGGGACATGTTTTTGAGCATTTCAGGCATGTTCAATTTCTGGTGCCCTGTTAACTTATATCCATCTTAAGCCCAAAAATGAACTCATTGAAACGACAGTGGTTCAAATGCCCGCATCAAGGGATGAAAGTCCCGGTCACCGTTCGAAGACGCGACTTGTCTCGGCACGTCATTTGTATAGTCAATCATTCATTTAGATAATTGCCGGAAACCTCAGCACATCTCTCAAGAGATTAATCGAACACAAAAACCATGAATACCAACCACCCAAACCCAACCCAAACGACTATTCAAATGATAATACGGATAATCACGCTCCTGGCGCTTTTGCCCCTGGCGTCTTTGCTTTCATCGCCATCCTGCGCCGACAATCTCGTCTGGACCGGCGCCGCGGACGGTCTGACCTGGGACAACTCGACTGTGGCCAACTGGTATGACACCGACAAAGCTTACGCCACCAACTTCACCGCCGGCGACAATGTTACCTTTGATGACAGCAGCGCGAACAATCTGATCAACGTCGCCGACACGCTGCAACCCGGTTCCGTCACGGTTTCGGCGAGCAGCGTCGATTACATCTTTGGCGGCGGCGGCGACATCACCGGCGCGACCGGCTTGACGAAGAGTGGCGCGAGGACGTTGTCAATTCAAGCGGACAATGATTACAGCGGCCCAACGACCATCAGCGGCGGCACGCTGGAAATAAGCGCCGGCGGGACCATCGGAACGGGTAATGTTACCGACAACGGGGTGCTGGCGTTCGCCAACGTCAACATATTCCCAAACAACATTAGCGGCACCGGAATTGTGACCAACGAAGCTGCCAGCACGTTGGTCCTGACCGGAACAAATACCTTCACTGGCAATGTCTATAACGGCAGCCTTGGCCAAACCGGAAATAGTTTCCTGATTGTCAGCAATAGTAGCGATGCGCTGGATGGCGTTTCGCAAGTGACACTTGCGGGCGGCCAATCAAATTTAAAATTATACACTCCTGTAGATGGCAGCCAGTCGCTTTCCATACCAGCCCACGTAGGGCTGACGATGCTGATAGGCAATGGCGCGGCGAATCGGGGAATCCTTTTAGTTTATCCGTCGGTTATTGGTAATACAAATCTTTGCACTTGGAATGGGCCAATCACCATCAAGGGCGATGGAACCCTAAACGGAGTCGTCCAGATTGGCCCCCAACAAACCGCGCGGCTCACCGTCAATGGAGATGTAACCGCCAGTTCCGCTAATAATTTCTCCGGCCAGTGTGGTTTTGTCGGCGCGGGCACCAATACCTCCGGCATCATGAACGGCCATGTTTCATTGAATGCCAATGCCGACCTCCTTGAAAACAATGTCGCTGGCGCCAGCGGAAATTATAATTTTGGCAGTTGGACATTCAATTCCGATTCCGGCAGCAATACGTGCGACGGGATATGGATATTAGGTGGAATACTAATGGTAGGCGTGGATAACGCCATGCCGGTGAACTCACCCTGGGTATTCGCCAATGGCACCGAAACTGCGACCCTTGACCTGAATGGCCATAACCAGCAGATTGCGGGACTGGTGAACCACGCAAGCGCCGGCGGCGCTGCCATCATCACCAACAGCAGCCCCACTCTTTCCACGCTGACTTACAGCAACGGCACGGGCTCCTTTGTAATTTCTTCAGTTTCTGCTCTTTTCGCGAATGGGTTCCGTTCCAGCACTTTCACCAATTTTACCGGCAACATTGTAGGCAATCTTGGGCTGACCGTGGCCGGCGGCACATTAAACTTGCAATCGAGCAATACTTACTTCGGCAACACCATCATCACCAATGGCGCGACGCTGATGTTGACCGGCAGCGGCTCGATCAGCAACAACGCCAACGTCGCTATTGCGAGCGGCGCGACCGTGGTATTGAGTATCCGCACAAACAGCACGCCAAATAACAACATCACCGCTGCCACCATTGTTTACGGCGGCACATTGATTGTGACTAACGTTGGCAGCCTGGTACTCCCGGCGCAGGGCACCAATGTATTTCATTTGTTCAATGGCGCTATCAGCGGTTCCTTTACCAGTGTGATTCTGCCGGCATTGAGCGCGGGCGAATTCTGGATCACCAACAACTTGAATGTGGATGGAACCATCTCGCTGGTGAACAACATTTCGCCGGTTAATCCTAATCCGACTAATATTGTCTTTTCGGCATCCGGCGGCAACCTGGCGTTAAGCTGGCCTGCCGACCACACTGGCTGGACGCTGCAATCGCAAACCAACGGTCTATCTGTGGGCATCAGCACCAATTGGGCTAACGTGGCCAATTCCAGCACGACCAACCAGGTCGTCATGCCAATTAACCCGGCTAACGGCACAGTGTTTTACCGTTTGATGTATCAACAATAATAGAATTTCAGGTTATGATAACTTCGTCCACCGCAATGAACAGAACAAGTGATCATGGCAAGGGGGAAAAAAATGTGGTGTCGAGCGGATTAACTCACGGCGTGAGGATTGACCGTCCAGCCATCCTCCCACCGGCCTCCGGCGCCTCTCCAATCGGCAATCGGCAGCCAGGTTTCACGCTGATTGAACTACTGGTGGTCATCGCCATCATCGCCATTCTGGCGGCGATAATGCTGCCAGTGCTGTCGAAAGCAGAAGAAAGAGCCCGCTTAATCAGATGTGAAAGCAATTTGAGGCAAATTGGACAAGCCTTTATCATGTATGCCAATGATAACGCCGATTCTTTTCCAACGGTTACGCTCCCCGGCCAATTTGGAGGCCCCATGGGAGATGGAAAAGGATTCACGACCCCTAGTTTTAATGGCGTACTAGAAGGATTTACTCCTCCAAATTGCCGGCCACTGAATCAGGAAGTGGGAAATTCTTACAATGTATTCGCCTGTCCGGATGACAAAGGCGAAGCACTTGGCTCAGGCGATGGCAACTGGGCAAGTCCAGGGGGAGAAACCTGCTTTAAGATGTATGGCTGCAGCTACAACGACCAGCAGGGCACCGCTGCTTTTGGAGTACAACCTGTGACAGGCCAGAGGACAGAGACCAATAACCCGACTCCCTTGGGACCCACGGGAGGATCTTCCCCTCCCCCTAATGGATATACCGGAGGATATGCCCTTCCCATCAAATTAAGCGCGATAGCAAAGCACGGGGCGACCATTAAAGTCATCTGCGGCGACCACAATTGGTTTGGCAATCGTCCCATGGCAAATCCGCAAAATGCGTGGCACAATGTTCAAGGCAAGCGGTTTAATGATATTTTGTGGGGTGACAGTCATGTGGATTTATTCAGATTTCCCGATTACATTGAAACAATGGGAGTTGGCACATTAGATACAGCCGACATTGACAATCAGCCTAAACCTGCAAAGCTTCAAAACAAGACTTATTGGTCGGTTACTTTCCCTTATCCCAGTCCGGATAGAGGTTGGTGGTGAAATTTGTTGTTTTAGCCTTTCAAACCAAACTTATTGTGTGAAGATTATTCCTGCCTTTTTTAATGACTACGAGAATTGTTTTATTCCTTCTGTTATTCCCATTTTGCGCATCGGCAAAAGATCTTTATCAAATCCATCCATTTTCAGAGCAACAAGTTCAGCAGACTTACATCCGCCTTCTTGAAGATGCCTGCCAATACGCTGACGGGGATTGGACAAATTCATCATTTGACCCGGATGCCGGTTACTGGAGGAACGGCTCCAGAGGCTATAGTGGCGAGCTAGGCATTCGGCCCATCGGCAGCATGGTTTTGGGGTGTGGAACGCTGCTAAAATATGACCGCGGCTTGAGCGCCGCCGAACGCGAGGATTTGCTGACCAAGGCCACCGCCGCTCTTCGTTACGTAACTGCGACCCATTTCACCGGCAAGGAAAAATGCCCCGACGGCAGGCAATGGGGCGGAATGGATCGACCCGGCGTAAAGACTGGCCTGACCCAGTGGGAGTCAACATATTGGACGAGTTCGTTCGCTCTCGGCGCCTGGCTGATGTGGGATAAATTAGACCCTCAATTGCAACAAGACATCGAACGTGTCATAGCCACGCAGGATGACTTCCTGACGAACGGCAACCCGATGACTGGATTTCAGTCGGACACCAAGGCCGAGGAAAATGGCTGGGATGTGCCGTGTCTGGTCCTGGGTGAATTGATGTTTTCCACCAATCCGCACGCCGCCCTTTGGCATGAGACGGCGCTGAAATACATGATGAACACTCATTCTACGGCAGCCGATCTTAATGACACCAATTCAGTGGGTGGACGGCCCGTGAATCAGTGGGTCCTGGGCCCAACTTTGTTTCCTGATTTAACCCTTGAAAATCATGGCAGGTTTCATCCTTCATATATCGCCTGTAGTTCCTACTTTCTGACGCAGGCGGCGCTCTATTATGCCTACGCCGGCAAGCCTGTTCCACAAACCGCCACTCATCATCTTATGGATGTGTGGCAAATGTTTCGGACCATTGTGTTACCGTGGGGCGAGACAGCCTATCCCCAGGGAATGGATTGGGAATTGCACGGCTTGCCTTATATCAATCTCTACGCTGCGCTGGGCACTCGCTGGCAGGACCCCTTCGCAGCGCATATGGAACAAGACACTCTGCAATATATGCGCGCCTGGCAGGTGATGTGCCATGGAAATCTGACGCTTCGCGGTTCTCAAGCTGGATTTGGCCGTCATGCGGTCAACGTTGAGCAGGCTGCCTATGGCCTTTTGGCGCACAAAATATTTGGCCCGTCCGCCAACCCCCTGACGGCGCGCGCTGCCAATGTCCGGGAAGAAGGCGTTTGGGATTATCCTTACGTTGACTTTATTGAACATCGGACTCTTCAAAAATTCGCCTCATTTTCGTGGAAGAATCACATCATGGGTATGCTCATGCCGATTGAAGACCACGAAGGCAATCCCGAATTTACAGTGCCGCTGGAGGGTGAATTTATTGGTTCCTTTCAAGTTGCCGGCCGTGGCAACAGGATGGAGGTGGTCGAACATTCCAATAAACAAATGCCCAATGGATTTGAAACCAGTGGAACTGTATTGGTCAAAGGCGGGTGGCTGAAACAAACGTTGCG
Source organism: Verrucomicrobiia bacterium (assembly GCA_036269115.1). Taxonomy (GTDB): domain Bacteria; phylum Verrucomicrobiota; class Verrucomicrobiia; order Limisphaerales; family UBA11358; genus UBA11358. The sequence continues at coordinate 44,411 of DATAST010000264.1, forward strand.
CATGATTTCGGTTGGAAATCAGACCGTGGTCTATGAAGACCATGTTATGGCGCTAACCAATGTCACTGTGCGAGGCGAACAAGGCGTGCCAATCGGCATTGAAAATGACTGGCTGACTGGCGGCACGCGGCTTGTTTCCAATGAGGCCGGCAAAATTAAATTCAACTGGCAGAAACCTCAAAAACCGGTCGTGCTTCCCGGCGCGTGGGCCAATGTGGACGGCCGATTGGGAGTTGTTATGATGTCCGGGTCGGGATTGGCTTATGCGCAAGCCACCGGATATACGCCAGGCATTTCCGTCTGCACCGACATTCTCTATGGCTCTTATTCCAATAAAGCCCGCCAATTCAAAGCGGGCGACGAAGTCGCGCACCGGGTTGGAATCTTTTTTACCGAGGTCACCCCTCAAGAAACGTCGAAGCTGGCAAAATCCTGCAAGATTGAAACAACGCCCGGCGGACAAGTCCTGCGCCTCAAACAGCCCGACGGCAAAGTAGCTGAATTGCCTTTATTTTAAGACCCCATGGAAAAGACATCCCTCTCTCGCCGTAATTTTCTAAAAACCGCGTCGCTGGCTCTGCCACTTTCAGCAACTTTACCCATGACGATGGCAGCCGCGCCACAGACCGAAGCTTCTGCCCGGATTTCTGACGGAAATACTTACTTTGACAAAGGCACGCGGCTGGCCATTTCAATGTGGGATTTCAGTTGGTTGTTTGCCAATTGCCCGGGCGGAGCCTATGAAGACCTGGAACGCCGCGTGGCCGAGGCGGCGGAACGAGGTTACAACACACTGCGGATAGATTGTTTTCCATGGGGTTTCCGTGAATCCGAATCGCGCTTTGAAAAGAATTGGGACCCGTCGATAAATACGCCTCAATGGGGCGAGCGTCCGATGACTATCACCTGCAACGTGCGAAAGAAAGTCGCCGAATTGGCCGAAGCGTGTCGCAAGCACAACATTTGGCTGGGTTTGGATTCGTGGGACACACTGAGCATGTTCGGCCACGTTGATTCAAATTTTGTCATTCAAGAAGATGACGAAGAACGCCAGTTCACCCGGTATGCTGAAACCTGGGTCAAGGCATTGAAAATGATGCGTGAAGACGGCGTGTTGGAACGCGCCGTGTGGATCGCGCCGATGAATGAAGTGCCGAACTTCGCCGGCGGCCGTGTGGCCGCCTTGAAAAGAACAAAAAATCCGGCCGAAAAGAACGCTATTTTCCGCCGCATCAATGGCTGGATGGCTGCGCCGATTCGGGCTGAAGTCGCGAGTGAAAAGATTCCCATTTCCTACTCATCGAACGGCGACCCAAATTACGGCGCGCGCCTCACCGACGACTACGATGTAGTGGACCTTCATTTCATGCCCGGCGTAATTAGTGACGCGCAAGACCAAAAAGCTTTTCCCGGAGTGCCATTCTACATAACTCGTTTTCCCGCTGGAAATGTGGCCGTTTTTCAAGGTCAAAAACTGTCGCCCGGCCCGCAGAACTTCGATTTCGCAAAATATTCCAAAGCGTGGGACAGCGCCTGTCGCCGGCATTACGCGGCCCTGCTTGAGCGAACACGAAATTGGTTCCAGTCGCAGTTGACACACCTCACCACGCCATCGGGCAAGAAACTGAGCGCCATCGTCACCGAATGTTATGGTCCATTAATCTGGCCGGATAATCCGACTGTCAATTGGGATTGGTATAAACGATACAACGGCGATTCCCTGCGCATCGTCGCGAGCATGGATTTGAAAGGCTCCAGCCTTTCCAATTTTGCCGAGCCGTTATTCTCGTTGTGGGATGACGCTGACTGGCATTGGGCCTCCAACACCTATTTTCTGGCTGCCGGAACTTAACGCGAATACGTCTTGATCATGGTCATAAAATGAACGAGGCATTAAAAGGACTATCCGTCTGCTTTGATTTGATCGGCAAGAAAACGAAGTATGTAGTCACTCGTGGTTTCAGACGCTTACTATCATGAGGAGCAGAAATGTGGTGTTTTTGTAAAATCCAACCATGCAATCCGACCCTCATTCTGGCTTTTATTTTGTCGGTCGAAACTCTTTTATCACCGGTCGATGTGTTCGCCACACAGCCGCCCGGCTATTATCTGGTATGGTCAGACGAATTCAATGGCAGCAGCCTGAACACCACAGACTGGCAATACGCCCGCAACGGATCGCGTAGCGGCGCCTATGACACATCGGCGGCGGTGAATGTGACCGGAGGCAATCTGGTCATCACCACCTATACGGAAGGTGGCACCAATTTCACTGGTTTCATTGACACCCAAAATCATATCTGGACCGGCTACGGTTATTACGAAGCCAGCATCCAGTTTTCCAATGCTCCGGGGAATTCGTCCGCGTTTTGGCTCCAATCGCCGTGGATGATGAACGTCATGGCGGACGGCACGCTGGGCAACACCAACAACAACCCCACCAACGGCGTGGAGATTGACATATTCGAACACATCGACGTGACCGGGATTAACAACCAAACGCCATATAGTAATGGCGGTGACAGCGCTTTGTGGTGGAATGGCTATGGTTCTCAAGAGCAAGGCCGTGAAATCTACAGTTCACCCAATCTGAATGTGGGCACTGGCTTTCACACCTATGGGTTTCTCTGGACGCCCAACGGCTATACATTTTATCTGGATGGCAAGGTCACTGGAACCTCAAGATCCAGCGATATGATTTCGTCCGCGCTACAATTCATCCGTTTGACTTCAGGAGTGGACTACTCCAGCAGCTGGGATGGAACAGTACCGCCGGGTGGGTACCCCGACAAGGCGGATAGCCAGTTAAAGATGCTTGTGGATTATGTTCGTTACTATGCGCCGGCATCGGCCAGGGCCGTATTCTGGACCGGCGCCGCTTCAGCTTATTGGACTAATTCGGCCAATTGGGTATCGAATCAAGCCCCCGGAGCTGACAGTGATTTGATGTTCACCTATCAATGCACGGGCAATCGCAACATGGCGCTGGGACAGGATATTTCGGCCGACAGCCTTGTCTTTCTTCCATCGACCGGAGCTTTCTCAATCACAGATACCAACACCTTGACCCTGGGCGCGGGTGGAATTGATATGTCTGAAGCAAACAACAACGTGATGCTGACCGTGCCAGTGAACCTGATCGAGGATCAAACTTGGAGCGTGGGCATCAACAATCCGGGCAACGTTTTGATGGATAATGGGGATCTCTCCGGTTCGGCCACGTTAACCAAGAGTTCTTTCGGAACTTTGGTTCTAAACGGCGCAAATAGTTTCTCCGGCACGCTGAATGTGGACACGGGCAGTTCGTCGAACGATGATGGAACGGTGAACATTGCCAGCGCAGCAGCGGTGAAAAATCTTGCAGCAATTGCAATCCGCAATACGGGTGTCGGCGTTTCTACCCTGGTTCTTTCCAATAACATCATCATCCCCTGCCCTCTGAGTCTGGCCGGGCGCAATAACAGCGTAGCTTCAATAGCGTGCGCCAGCGGCTATGGTGCGTTGGCCGGAGGATTGACCTTGACCGGAGGGGGCTCAAATTACGTGATTCAGTCGGACAGTTCGCTGTATTTGTATGGAACAATTTCCGCGGATAGTGGCGCGATCGGTGCGCGCGCCCTTACGCTACAAGGCATCGGGAGCTTTACGATTCCCGGTTCGATCCAAAACGGCAGCGCCTCAGCCATCAGTCTTGTGAAAAGCAATCTAAATTCCCTGACGCTTTCCGGCGTGAACACCTACACAGGAGGCACGACAAACTGGAGTGGAACGATCTTCGTCAACGGCTCGCTGATGGGACCTCTTGCGATCAATGGCGGAACACTTTCTGGCACTGGAACTATTGGAGGAAATACTGTGATTGAGCCGGGCTGCGAATTGGCGCCCGGCAGGGCCATAGCCAACGCCATTGGAACGCTTTCGTTTGGCGGCAACCTGACTTTATCATCAGACAGCGTAACGTATCTGGAAATTAACGCGGGCCCGCCGGCGACCAACGACCAGATCAATGTGACAGGCACGATGCACTGCGGGGGCGCACTTTATGTGCAAAACCTTGGCGGCACTTTGACGCCAGGCCAGAGTTTCAGGCTGTTCAATTTCGGCGCCAGGTCCGGGAGCTTTTCGACGTTGACTCTTCCGCCTTTGAATGCCGGGCTGATCTGGAATACAAATAATCTCGCCAATGGTATCATCTCGGTGATTGCAGTTTCTCCGGCGGAGACCCTGGCTATTTCAAATTCCGAGAACAGTGGAATGCAAGTGTATTGGAATTATGGCATATTGCAAACGGCTACAAATGTGGCGGGCCCCTACCATGATGTAAGCAACATAAATCCGCCCTTCGTTATTAATCCCACCGACAGCCAACAATTTTATCGCATTAAAGAGAATTAGACCCATTGAACATCGCCAGACAAACTTGAGGCTTGATGGGGTGGACAAAACGACAAATCAAACCCGGCGAATCCTTTGGACAATTTCATGCTAAAACGACCGAATATGTGGCAAAAAGATTTCTATAATTTTGTCAGACTATTCTTGTTTAAGGCGATTTGCGCCACCGCGCTTTTTCGATCAAGTGCCGATAAGGCGCCATCGGAATTGGTTGATCCTTTCATCGGGACCGCCGGCTCGCGCTGGTTCTTTTTTACCCCGGGAGCGATGCCATTTGGAATGGCCAAGCCCGGCCCATGCACAGATGCCCATCTTGGCAATAAAGGCGGTTGGGAGGCAGTGGGTTATGACGGCCGTCAAAATTCGATAGAAAGTTTTGTCAGCTTCCGTGAATTTCAAGTTGGCGGCGTGGCTGTGATGGCTACAAGCGGTCAGTTGATAACGGTGCCCGGCAGCCTGGAAGACCCGGATAGCGGATACCGGTCGCGTTTTGATAAAAAAGACGAGCACGCGCAGCCGGGTTACTACTCGGTTTTACTCAAGGATTACGGCACATTGGCGGAACTGACGGCCACCAAACGCGTGGCATTCTATCGCTTTACTTTTCCAGCCACAAATAATGCGCATGTCATTTTTGATGTGGGCAATAAACAAGGCGAAAGCGGAGAAGTAGCCGACGCTTTTGTCCGGCGATCCGGCGGGCGGGAAATTGAAGGTTTCGCAGGCACCGTTCCGGCGTATGTACTGCATTATCAACCTGGAGCTGAGGTAAAGATGTATTTCGTCGCGCGATTTGATAAAACGCCAAGTCAGTGCGGCACGTTTCGCGAAAACAAGACTTATCCAGGCGATACTTCTATTCAAGGCAAAGGCGCAGGTTTGTATCTCGATTTCAATTTTGGAGAAAAAGAAAGCGTTTTGGTCAAGATGGGCCTTTCCTACACAAGCATTGCCAATGCACGGCACAATCTTGATGTTGAAGCAGGTGATTTAACTTTCGATCAAGCGCGGGAAAAATCGCAAGAAGCGTGGCAGGGAATGTTAGACAAAATTTTAGTCAGCGGCGGAAAAGAGGAAGACCGCGTGAAGTTTTACACCGGTCTATACCATGTTTTGCTTGGCCGAGGTATTTGCAGTGATGTCAACGGCAGCTATCCAAAGAACAATGGAGAAATAGGCCAGGTTCCTTTGAATCCAGACGGCACGCCACAATACAATCACTACAATTCGGATTCCGTTTGGGGTTCATTTTGGAATCTCAATCAAATCTGGGCGCTGGCTTATCCGGAAATTTATAGCGAATTTGTCCGCTGCCATTTGGATATTTATCGGGATTGCGGCTGGTTGCCAGATTCAATTGCGACGGAGAAATTTGTGTCCGGCGTCGGAACGGACTACATGGGATTGATGGTCAGCACGGCATACGCGTGGGGAATCAGAGACTACAACATTCAAGAAGCGTTTGACGCAGTATTCAAAAATGAGACCGGCTGGCAAAACCGCCCAATTGGAGCGGGAAAAGCGGACCTTAAACCATTTGTGGAAAGAGGATATATTCCTTACTTGCCGAAAGCAGCCGATTTCAGCGGTTCCACGGCGGAAGGTTCAATGTATGCCGCTTCGCACACGCTTGAATACAGTTATTCATCGGCAGCAGCGGCGCAATTTGCCAAAGCTTTGGGCAAAACGAATGAATATCAGGTTCTCGCGCGCCAATCACATGACTGGAAAAATTTATTCGATCCCAAAACGAAATTTATTCGCCCCAAAGAAAGCGACGGAAAATTTGTTTCCAGCTTCAATCCTTTGAAGCCGTGGGGCGGTTTTCAGGAAGGCAATTCCTTCCAATACACTTTCTACGTCCCGCACGATGAGGCGGATTTGATTCGCAAAATTGGCTTGAACGGATTTCGCAAACGCCTTGATGATGTCTTCAAGGTGGCGGAAAAAACTCAATTCGGCGGCGGCGCGGAGGTTGACGCTTTTTCAGGCCTGGAAAGCGCCTACAATCAGGGCGACGAGCCTGACCTGGAAGTGCCATGGCTTTTTAATGACTGCGGTGAACCCTGGCTGACGCAGTATTGGGTTCGTCGCATTTGTGATGTCTTTTATGGCACCGATCCGGTTCATGGATACGGTTACGGACAGGATGAAGACCAAGGGCAGATCGGAGGATGGTTTGTCCTGGCCGGAATAGGTTTATTTGACGTGCAAGGCGGCGCGGGGGCAAATCCGACCATGCAACTTTCCAGCCCGCTTTTCAGCAAAATAGTCATTCGCCTTAATCCTGGCTATTACAAAGGCGGTTATTTAGAGATAGAAACCAAAAACGACCCTTCAAAAGACTGTTATATTCAATCAGCTTCTTTGAACGGAGAACCCTTAAACCAATGCTGGATTCCGTGGAATACTTTGGTCATGCGTGGAGGAAGATTGAGAATAGTTCTTGGCGGAAAACCCAATAAAAATTGGGCCGCGAAAAACCCGCCGCCATCATTTTCCGAGTTGCAGCAATAATTTAAGGATATAGCGAAACTCTGATGCTCCTGCAGATTTATGAACCGCTACACATTTTTACATAAACAGCAACGTCACTTACTGTGCCAATGGGAGTCAGTCTATCAAGAATAGTTAAATTCATTTTATGATACGAGGAACGGACGAACTTAGCCGAAGAGAATTTCTCTCAACCCTCGCTGCGACCGCAGGCCTCCTTGCGTGTGGTCTAACGCCGGACATCGCCAGCGCTGAAATCTTTTCTTTCGGGAAGCGCGCCGAGCGTATTGGCATCTCAGATGCGGCCTATCAGGCTGCCTGGAAACGCGCGAAACAACTCGTGGACCAAATGACACTCAAGGAAAAGATCGGCCAACTTGGATCGAGATTGGATAACGCGCCCGGGGCCGAAGCTGTGAGGCGGCTGAACATTCCCGCTTATAGTTATTACAGTGGCGAAGCCTTGCACGGCCTGCTCCGATCCGCGCCAGTAACCACGTTCCCGGTACCGCTGGCGCTGGCTGCAACGTGGAACCCTGGATTGATTCTGCGCATCTACACGGCCATCTCCGACGAAGCACGCGCTTATGACAATCGGGACAAAATCGGTTTGAGCTATTATTCCCCACCCACGCTCAATCTGCATCGCGACCCGCGCTGGGGCCGCTGCCAGGAAGCGCCGGGCGAGGACCCTTGCCTGGCAGGAACGATTGCAGTGCAAATGGTGCGAGGCATGCAGGGAGACAATCCCCATTACCTGAAGACCACAGCCTGTTCAAAGCACTTCATTTGCAACAACGCCGAGCATGACCGCACCCGGACCTCCGCGGCGGTCGACGCGCGCAGTTTTTGGGAATACTACACGAGAGCCTACCGCACCACGGTCGTGGAAGGAGACGTATTCACGTTGATGGGCGCCTATAATGCCGTGAACGGCATTCCCTGTTGCGCCGATCGTTTTCTGCTGACAGAACTATTACGCGAGCAATGGGGATTTCGCGGCTATGTAACCTCGGACTGCGGCGCCATTGGTTGTATTCATGATCAGCACCACTACGCCGGCAGTTTGCCCATCGCCGCGGCGATGGCGATCCAGGCAGGGTGCGAATTGGACTGCGGCGGCACACTACAAAGCTACCTCAAACAGGCAGTAGACCAGGAGTTGATCAGTGAGGGAAACATCGACCTGGCGGTCACGCGCTTATTAACAGTGCGTCATTTGCTCGGCTTATTTGATCCTCCGGAAAAAGTTCCTTACACACAAATTCCGTTTAGTGTGGTGGATTCCCCCGCTCATCGCGCTTTGGCGCTGGAGGCCGCGCGACAATCGCTGGTGCTATTAAAAAATGACTCCCAATTCCTGCCCCTGGATAAGACCGCCATCAAAAAAATTGCCGTAATTGGCCCGCTTGCCGGGTCCTGTATCCTCTGCGGTTATAGTGGCGCTCCATCATTGCAGATTTCTCCCTATCAAGGAATCGCCGAGCATCTTGGAGTCGTTGCCGATATTCCTGATGCGGGAATTGTTGCCAACAGCGAGAGCATGCGAATCCAATCTTCTTCGGAGGGGCGCACGGACCTGACCTATATTGACAATGGATCCTGGGCGGAATATTCAAAGGCCGATTTCACCGGGAAGTCTGAGATTCAAGCACGCGTGTCCAGTGCCGCGGCGAAGGGATGCCGCATTGATTTGCATTTGGATCGCCTGGACGGGCCGTTGGCCTGTACATTGACGGCGCCGGGCACCGGCAGTTGGGAGAAGTGGATCAATATTTCCGCCCCGCTTACAGGAATCACCGGTGAGCACTCCATATTTTTGAAGTTTCGTGGCGGAAAAGGACATCTTCTGGACATCGAGCAACTCCAATTGCATCCTCTTTCGCCGACGCCCGCCAACCCAGGCAGTCCGGAAGTAGTGCTCAAACCGGGATGCGCGGTCATTGGCGGCAAGGATGAGAAAATGTTTCAGGATGCGTTGGAGGCGGCACGGACCGCGGACGTCGTGGTCCTCGTCTGCGGAGTCAACGAAGAAGTGGGTGGCGAAGGCCATGACCGCGACACCATCGGACTAACCGGCGCACAGCCGGCATTGATTCAGGCCGTTTATGCCGTCAATCCCAAAACGGTCCTCGTGCTTTCCACCAACAACACCGTCGCGATTAATTGGGAACAGGAACATCTGCCGGCCATCCTGTGTGCGGTGTGCGCCGGGCAGGCCCAGGGCACAGCGATTGCGGAGGCGCTCTTCGGCGAGTATAATCCCGGCGGAAAATTGCCCTGCACCTGGTATCGCTCCCTTAACCAGCTTCCGGACATGGACGATTATGACATCCACAAGGGACGCACCTACATGTATTTCGAGGGCGATCCGCTTTATCCCTTCGGCCATGGCTTGAGCTACACCACCTTTAAGCTGGACAGATTGGAGATTGAAGGCGCCACGTTGGGCGAAGGTGAAAAAACAAAAATCCTGCTGGACGTCACTAACACCGGCAACCATTTCGGGTCGGAAGTCGTGCAACTATACATCACTCCGCCGGCCTCGCCCGTAAAACGCCCCGGCAAACAATTGGCCGGATTCCAGCGCGTCGAATTGCAGCCTGGCGAGAAGAGAACCGTGGTCTTCGAGTTGCGATATAGCGAACAGGCGTTTTGGTATTGGGATGAAAAAACAGAAACCTTTGTCATTCAACCCGGGACGGCAAAGATTCTCGCTGGCAATTCATCGGCGAATATTTTATTGGCTGGAGAATTGACATTGAAGCATCCAGACACACGCCGTTTACATAAGTCCAACACATGATTTCAAAATCACAGGCAAGGAAACTTCTTTTCATTTTTTATAGCCTCGCGATTTATTTTTCGCCAAGCGCGTTTGATTCTTTGAAAGCTGTATTATGCGAGACCCAACTGGATTTGTCAGCTTCACCACCAGTGACACCGGCGGATTACGTGAACATGTTCATGGGCACGGAACATTCGCGCTGGATGATTGCGCCCGGTCCGTGGATGCCTTTTAGCATGGTAAAAATTTCGCCAGACAATCAGCCGCAAGGCTGGGGCGCCGGCTACGAATACAGCCATAAATACGTTGATTGCTTCAGCCACATTCACGAATGGACGATGGCGGGACTGGGCATGATGCCAACGGTTGGGCCGCTGCGGACCCATCCGGGGCTGGATGGAACCGGCTACAGTTCGCGCATTGACAAATCTACCGAGCATGGTGGCATCGGCTTTTATGACGTTTTTCTCAAGGATAGTGGCGTCAAGGTTGAGTTGACGGCCACAACGCGGGCGAGCTTGCAGCGCTACACGTTTCCGGCGAGTGACCAGGCGCGCGTGCTGTTCCCATTCCTGCTACCGAACGAATATGAAATGCACGTTCTCAGCGCCAAGGTACGCCGTAACGGAGCCAACGAAATTGAAGGTGACATCGAGACGGATATTCGAAAGATATCATTCGGGACAGGCCATTGGGGCGACCAACATTTCGTTTTGCATTTTGTGTCGCAGTTCAACCGGCCGTTTGACGCGATGGGTGGCTGGCAAAATTTAGGCGGTTCCAATATCACCATCAAGGCAGGTTCCAGCCGTCCGGTTGAAGAACTGAACGGTTGGCACGGCGGTGAAGTGATGACCAACGTACGGCAACTGGCCTTGTCGGGTGATTGCGGGGCCTTTGTCACTTTCAAAACAGCCGCCGGCGACCCGGTGGAAGTCCGCACCGGCATCTCATTGGCCGGGCTGGACGACGCGCGGCAGAATCTGGAACAGGAACTGGCGCAGCCTTTCGGTTGGGATTTTGCCGCCGTAGTGAAAAACCAGCGGCGGGCATGGAACAACATTTTTGATCGCGTGGAAATTCAGACGCCCAACGCCCGCGAGAAAACCCGCTTTTACAGCAATCTTTACCGCGCACTTTCGGGACGCAACACATGGAGTGACGTGAATGGCGATTGGATTGACCCCTTTGGGCGTAAACAGAAGCTGGCCAATCCAGCCAATGTGATGCTGGGTTCGGACGCGCTTTGGAATACATTTTGGAATCTGAATCAGGTCATGAATCTGATTGTGCCCGAATGGTCGGCTCGATGGACAAAATCGGAACTTCAACTCTATGACAAATGCGGCTGGCTTTCCAAAGGGCCGGCCGGACTGAAATACATGAGCATCATGGCGGGTGAACATGAAATTCCACTGATGGTTGCCGCTTATCAGGCGGGAATAAAAGATTTGGCGCCGGAACAAATCCTTGCCGCTGCCGTTAAGATGCAGACGTCAGCGCCCCGTGACACACCAGGTGGCGGACGGGTCGGCAATGAAAGCATCGAATGTTATCTCAAGTATGGATACGTTCCTGCGAATGGCCCGCTCAAAGGCGGCACTTCAAACACCGAGGAGTATTCTTACGACGACTGGTGCGTGGCGCAACTGGCGCTGGCACTTGGTCACAAGGACATTGCCGCCGAATTTCTCAAGCGTTCGCAAAACTGGCGGAATGTGTTCGATGCCAAAACCGGCTATGCCCGCCCACGCGGCGCCAACGGCGATTGGATTGAACCATTTGACCCATTTACGACGCCGGGTTTCACAGAGGGCAATGCCTGGCAATATACATGGTTCGTGCCGCAGGATGTGCCGGGCCTGGTGGACGCGATGGGACGCGACCGCTTCATCAACCGGTTGAACAAAGGATTTGAGGAATCCGCACCGCGGCGCTTCAACGGCGGCAGCCATGGTTCGATAGATCATGGCGACCAACCCACGATGGAAGCATCGTGGCTGTTCAATTGGGCGGACGCTCCGTGGTTGAGCCAAAAATGGGTGCGAGCGATTTTGGAAGTCTACTACGGTTTCAGCCCCGCCGACGCCTATTTGGGTGACGAAGACCAGGGGCAAATGAGTTCGTGGTTCGTGATGTCGTCCATCGGATTATTTCAAATGGACGGCGGCTGCCGGGTGAACCCGGTTTACGAAATCGGCGCTCCGCTCTATCCAAAAATTATGCTTCATTTATCACCGAAATATTATGGTGGAAAAACTTTCATCATCGAAGCTCACAATGCTTCTTTGGCCAACTATTACATTCAATCGGCGACCCTCAACGGCAAGCCGTTAAACCAATGGTGGATTCGGCAAAAGGATTTGATCAAAGGCGGCAAACTGGTCCTGAAACTTGGCCCGACGCCAAACACCAATTGGGCAAAAGGATGTCCGATGCCGGATCCTTAGCCGACTTAACCGCGTAAGCCGCGATAAATGAATATCATTTAAAATGCATTATGAAACGAACGAGGCTCCATCGCCGGGTCATCCCTCGCGGAGTAACCAAATTACCTTAGCAGAGATTTTGCATGAAGCCGACGGTAGGCGGTGGGAGTCAACCCGGTCTTTTTCTTAAACAGGCGTGAAAAGTAATAAACCGATTCCATTCCGCATCGTTCGGCGATCTCGTGGACAGGGGTACCTGTACGATGCAGCAAATCAGCGGCCTTGCGCAAGCGCGCTTCGAGGGCAAATTGGCGCGGGGAATAGCCGGTCTCAGTTTTGAATAAACGCCGAAACGACGTGTAACTCATGTTGAGACGCCTGGCGAGATGGTCGAGATTTTCACGCGCGGGTTCGCACAGCAGCCATTGCTTTGCTTCTCGAACGATTTCCGAAATTGGCCGGCCTTCATGGCTTTTGTGCTTCAACGCCGAAAGCAAACGGGCGATGGTCTGCGTTGCCAGCGTTCCCAGTACCAGGTGATATTGGGGCGGCTCATTGCGCGAAAGTTCGATGGCAGTGAGAAACAGGTCCAAAATATCGTCGCGCAGGCCAATGTGGAAAATCGGATTTTCCGGAGAAAATTCTTCACGATCCATTAAGCGGCGGACGTAGTCGCCGTCAAATTGAAGCCAATATTCGTCCCAGCCGACATCCAGAGACGGGCGATAGCGATTCCATACGCCGGGGAAAATTACAAACAAGTCGCCGGCACGTATCGGCTGCGTCCCGCTGGGTTTTGAATCAAATTCACCGGCGCCACGTGTAATATAGACGAAGGCATGGGAGGGAAACGTCCGGCCCGGCTCCCAGGGGTCTCGATAGCCAAGCGGATGTTCTTCATTATAAGGGGAATAGGCGACGTTCGGCGGAATGACAGAGAACCCGACATTGTTGACATACGCTCCCCAGGATCGCGCCTCGGGATCGGGCGGCATGTATCGAAACCATGTTCTTTCGGCCTTGAATTGAACAGCATTGGTCATAACGATTTTGCCAGGGACCTTCAGAGACGATTGCCGAGATGGTCAAAAAGTGCAATAAAAAAGGACAGTCTGTTCATGGAGTAAAACTCAGCTGCTGTTAAAATGGGCGTTAATAAGTAAACCCAACAGATGAAGGCCAGTCGACTTTTTCGTTTTTATCTAGTGTTTACCGTGAATCGAGCTCTGCCGGCCAATTCGCAGCCGGACAATTTTTTTATTAAATCGAATTCGTTAAAAATTAATTTGGATGCACAGTAACAGTAATCGAAAAATACAAATGTGATCATCGAATGGGGGTTGAACAGCACCAGGACGCATTAGTCGGATTATCGCCAACACACTTGTACAAACAATTATACACTAAACAGCATTCTGCCTTTTAACGGGCAACCGAACACAGAACCATGAACACCGACTTCCCGACTTTCCCAATTCCCAGGATTCGAACGGCGCCACTTGTGTTGGCGCTCATTATTTCAGTGGGATGCATTTTTGTTGCCCCACTTGTTTACGCGGCCCCAAAGAACCTGGATTGGCGAGGCTCTGTGAATGCAACGTGGGATACGACGGCAAACACCAACTGGTTCGATACTGCGGCGCACACAAATGCGCCGTTTAATACAGGCGACTTTGTATTGTTCGATGATACTGGCATTGGGAATCCGGTCGTTATCGCCAATGTGGTCGAACCTGGTTCGGTTACGGTATCGGCGAATTCGATTAACTACGTTCTCACTGGGGCCGGCAGCATCACCAATTTAAACAATCCAGTTGCGGGCACCAACGTTGTCGGCCTGACGAAAAATAACAATGGCACGTTGACCATCCAGACGACCAACACATACACGGGCGCAACGGTCGTCAACGGCGGAATTATCAGCGTGGCACAGTTGGCCAACGGCGGCAGTGCCAGCGCCATCGGCGCTGCGGCGGCGACTTCGATTAATTTGATATTTAACGGTGGTCAGTTGCAATACACCGGACCGAACGTAACGTTCAATCGTGGCGCAACTCTCAATGCCGGCGGCGGCACGATTGCAGTGAGCACTTCCACTACGATTCTAACAAACAGCGGAGTCATTGCGGGCGCTGGCAGGCTGACCGTAGGCGGGAGCGGCACGCTCGGTTTGGCCGGGGCTAATACCTACAGCGGGGGGACGATCATTAATGCCGGAGCGACGGCGAAATTGCTTACTACTGGCGCATTAGGAGTCGGCAACGTCGTCAACAATGGCACGTTGCTGTTTGGCGGCAGTTCGGCAGTCGCCAATAACATCAGCGGCCCGGGCATTTTAACCAACGCACCTGGCGTGACGACACTGTTAAGCGGGGCCAATACATTCACTGGCAACGTGTATAATGGCACCTTCGGTGCTACCGCGAGCATACTGATTGTCAGTAACAGTGATGCGCTAGATGGGACATCGCAAGTGATACTTGACGGTGGCACTTCATCAACTTTGCAACTGGCTGACAACTCGTCAGCTGTGGGGGCTGTGGTAAACATCCCATCCAGTGTGGGCCTGGTAATGACTACGGGCAACGGAGCCGCCAATCGCGCAACACTCTCAACCGCCGGGGGCGCCGGCACCTGGAATGGGCCGATCGCTCTCAAGGGCGATGGGACGGCAAACGAACTCGACGCGTTTGTCGCTAATAGCGCTTCTCCGCTCACCATTAACGGAAACGTCACAGCTGCTTCCGCTGATAAATTCTCCGGCCAGGTTGATTTTTACGGCGGTGCGGGCTGCCTTGGCGTAATGAACGGAAATTTTTTATTCAATACCAATGCGGATTTCTACGGTCCAAACAATGGCAGTTGCACCTGGATAATGAATTCCAGCGGTAATACGTGCGGGATGGTGTATATCGTGTCGGGAAAGATAATGCTGGGAGTGGATAATGTTTTTCCGGGTAATATTCCTTTTGTACTGGGATCGGCCAACAACCCCGGCATCCTTGATCTGGCCGGCCACAACCAGCAGGTTGGCGGGTTGACGAATAACGCATCGGGAGCATCAGGCGCCGCCATCATCACCAACAGCAGCCCCACCCTTGCCACACTGACCTACAATGGCCTGGGCGGTTATTATACAACCCTTCAATTTTCCGGCTTATTTACCAATTTTAGCGGCATCATCGGGGGCAAAGCCGGGTTGACCGCGGCCGGCGGAATCCTGAACTTGAGTGGCGCCAACACCTACTACGGAGCGACGGCAGTGAGCAACGGCGCGATATTGGCGTTGACCGGGAACGGCTCTATCGCCAGGAGCGCCAACATCATCGTCGGCCCAAATTCAACCTTCAGTCAGGCCAGCGGTGTAGGCAGCGCGAACAATCCTGTGGCGCTGGGTTCGGCGCAGCGGTTAACGGGGGCAGGCGGAACTGGAACCCTCGCCGGGAACATGTATATGCAGGCTAATTCGTCATTAGTTTTGAATTACGACGGCAGCACACCTACTTTGGTTGTCACCAACGGCACGTTCACATGCACCAACAGCGGCGTGGTTACTCTCAATGTGCCCAATTCACTGCCACTGGGTCCCTCTACTTCCTATTTGCTCGTTTCCAATGGACTCAATGGAACCGTGGCGGGCATCGCGCCGTCCTCCGTCGTTGTCAACGGCGTCAGTGACGCGGCCGGAACACTGGCCATCAATGGCGCGGGCCTCGTTCTGACCGTGACCAATTACACGCCCAAAAACCTCGCATGGCGCGGAACGGTCAGCACCAATTGGGACACAGCAACGACAAACTGGTATGACACGGACCTTTCTGCCCAGGACTATACAAACTTCGCCACGCTGGACACCGTGACGTTTGATGACAACGTGGGCGTGAGCAACAATTTAGTAAACTTCACCGGCATGCTCCAACCCGGCATGGTCACCATTTCGGCGAACAACACAAACTACACCTTTAATGGAAACGGCGGCATCGTGGGCGGCGGTGGACTGACGATGTCGGGAAATTCGACATTGACCATTCTTACGACCAATAGCTACAACGGAGTGACGGCCATCAATGGCGGCGTGGTGAGCGTCAACAATCTGGCAATCGGCGGCGCTGCGAGCGCGCTTGGCGCGGCCAGCAGCGACCCGGCCAACGTCGTGATCAACGGCGGTCAATTGCAATACACCGGGCCGAGCGTCAGCATTGACCGTGGCGTGACTCTTACCGCCAACGGCGGCACATTGGCAGCGACAACTCCCGGCAGCACCCTGGCGACCAGCGGAACCATTGCGGGCTCCGGTGGATTGGCGGTGTCAGGCAGCGGCACCGTTGCCTTGGGCGGCGCGAATACTTACAGCGGCGGCACAGTAGTTAATAGCGGAACAACATTGCAGTTAGTCGGTGGTGGAAGTTTCGGAACCGGCAGCGTGACAAATAACAGCACGCTGTTATTCTCCGGTGTCAATATGGTGGCCAACACCATTACCGGCGCCGGCGTGCTGACCAACGCGCCCGGGAGCGCATTAACCTTGAGCGGCACCAACACTTACACCGGCAACATTTACAACGGCACGACAAACATGCCAGTCGCACAATTGATCGTTGCCAACAGCGCGGCGCTGGCCCCCAATACCACGGTGACCATTGCCGGCGGGAGTTCGTCGACACTTTCTGTGGGCGCGGGCGTATCCACTCCGACTAACGTGACCCTGGTGGGAATTTCAGGCAACGTTAATATCAATCGCGTCACTCTGAACATCCTGGGAGCTGGAGGCGCCTGGAATGGACAAATAATTTTGAAGGGGGACGGAAATCCCAGCGGCAGCTTTGCCCAGATTGCCGCCCCTGCCGGCGTGATCGGAAGCGTCAACGGCAATACCATCAGTATTACCAATGGTCCCACGACGTTTAATGGTCAACTCGATGTTCGTGGCGCGAACTCGCAGGGCATTCTCAACGGCAGTTTCACGCTCGGAGCCGGCGTGTTGTGGGCGGTCAATGACGGTGCTTCCTGGGTCCTTAACTCCCAAAGCAACAGTTGGGGAATTTCGGACCTGGCGAATGGAAGGATTACTTTAGGAGCTGATGACGGTTTGGACGCGAGCGTTCCCCTTGAAGGCGGCGGCAGTGGAGTCCTCGGAGCCCTGGATCTAAACGGCCATAACCAACACGTCGCCGGCTTGACAAGCCTTGCATCCGGAGCCGGCAACATGTTTGTCACCAACAGCAGCGTTAATTTTGCCACGTTCACCTGCAGCAATCCGGCCAACTTCTATCAAGCTAACGGATTCACTAATTCTCTTGGTGTTGATTATGCCGCGCCCTTTTATGCCGGCACTTATACCAATTTTGCGGGAATCATCGGCGGAAACGTCTCACTGACCGTAGCCGCGGGAACGCTCAATTTGGCCGGCGTCAATACGTACAAGGGCGCAACTACGATCAATGGCGTACTGTCATTGACCGGCAGCGGTTCGATCGGCAACAGCACCAACATCATTGTCGGCGCCAATGGGATTTTGGTGCCGTCCAGCCTGACGTTAAACGC
This sequence comes from Verrucomicrobiia bacterium, assembly GCA_036269115.1. GTDB lineage: Bacteria > Verrucomicrobiota > Verrucomicrobiia > Limisphaerales > UBA11358 > UBA11358. Next base: position 62,063 of record DATAST010000264.1, read on the forward strand.
GGGCCAGACGCTAACTGGGGCCGGCGCGACGGGAACGATCGCGGGGAATCTGACGTTGAGCGCCGGTTCTTTAGTAATGTTTAATAACTATATCCCCAAAACGCCGACGCTGACCGTGTCTAATGGCACCGTGACGTTTTTAGGAGGCAACACTGCAACCGTCAACGTGTCCGGCTCACCCACACTCACGCAAGGGAGCTACTTGCTGGTGTCTACGACCGGCACCGGGCTGATTTCAGGCACCCCTCCAGCCTCCGTTATAGTGAATGGCATCGCGAACCCTCCGGGCACGTACGGCGCTTATTTGAGCATCCAGGGCGGCCAGTTGTACCTGACCATTAGCCAAAGCCCCGTGATTCTCAGCCAATTTCCGGTGACGTACACCAATCTATTTACGCTTTACAAAGGCGCCAATCCGATCTTCACAATTCCAAGCGTGAGTGGTGCTCCGCCGTTTACCTATCAGTGGTACACCAATAACGTGTTGGATGGAGTGGCTACCGCATCGAGCCTTTCGTTGACGAATTTGCAAACGTCGTTCGCCAATGATTATTGTATCGTAGGCAACAGCTATGGATTAGCCACGAGCTTTGTGTGGTCGGCGTCAGTGATTGCCGATCCGACCAATTTAAATGGCAGCGCTTCAGATTATCCATCAAACGTCCTGTCGTTGGGCCCGATCGGCTATTGGCGGCTTAATGAAAGCGACGATGGGCTTTCGGATGGAAACCCGGGCGCGCTCACACACGACTACGCGGGCGGCAATGACGGTCTCTACACGAATGTCGTTTTAAGCGAGAACGGATATAATCCGGTTGAGGATCCGTCGGACACTTCGGCGTTATTCGGTCAAACCAATTCTTACGCAGGCAGCATTGAAGGGATTGACGTTTCGACAGCGAACGGTGCAAATGGAGAGTTCACAATCGAAGCCTGGGTGAAGGCCTCGGGCCCTGAAACCACAGCCAACGGCATCGCGGCCAAGGGATATTTCGGCCAGGAGGAATTTATTCTCGACACTGGCGCCGCGAACAGCGCGTTCAGATTCGCAGTGCGCAATGCGGCCGGCACCGCCTACACTGCCAATTCCACGGTGGCCAATTATGTTAACGGATTATGGTATTATCTGGCGGGAGTTTGCGATGAATCCAATGGCCAGGTCGCGTTTTACATCAATGGCGTTTTGGCCACGAATATAAGCATTCCGGCCGGAAGCGGCATCTTCGACTCGTCCGCGACGCCGATGACCATCGGCGCGAGGGCAACCAGCGCAACCAGCGGCATCAACAACCAATTCTTAGGCAACATCAATGACGTGGCAGTGTTCAACTACGCGTTGAGCTCGAACCAAATCGCCGCTCAGTATCAATTGGCCGGGCCTTTCGAGCCGACCATCACGAGCCAACTTCCTGTGACCTACACCAATCTGTTCACTCTGTTTGCCGGAGCGAATCCGACATTCAAGGTGACTGTTGCTGGAACGGCTCCGTTCTCCTATCTATGGTTCACCAACGGCGTGCGGGATGCCGGAGCCACTACCAACAGTTTGACATTGACCGATGTGCAAGTCGGTTACATCACCAACTATTGCGTTGTCACGAATATTGCCGGCGCTACAACAAGCACGGTCTGGACCGCCTCGGTTATTGCCGATCCCGCCGCGCCCTATCCCACGGCTGTTCTGGCGGATGGTCCAATTGGCTATTGGCGCATGAACGAGCCGGATGACGGAAGCGGCGGCGTGGACGGCGATCCCGGGGTTATCTGCCATGATTACATGGGCGGCAATGACGGCATCTATACGAATGTTTATACTGGATTATATGGGGGGTATAGTTCAACAGATCCGGGAACAACGTCTACATTGTTCGGCTTCTTCGGATCTTTCGTTGATAACTATGCGGGCTTGATTCAAGGTGTGGATTTCGCGGCACCAACCGGCACAGCGACAAACTTCACGATTGAAACATGGGAGAACGGCTACGCCAGCGAGCAGAAAAGCGCCTCGACGATCGTCAGCAAAGGCGTCGTGAATTTGAATGCCGAATTCGCCCTGGACTATGACAGCAGCAGTTCACATAACCTTCGTTTCTATGTGCGTGGGGCCAATGGAACGACTTATTTCTGCCTCACTCCAATGGCGGCGGATAACAACTGGCATCACTTGGCAGGTGTTTGTGATGAATCTCACGGAGCGCTAAAGTTTTATATTGATGGCGCATTGATCATGACCACGAACATCCCGACCACGGCCGGATTGTTTGAAGCCAACTATCCCATGGCCATTGGCGCGGCGCAAATCACCTCGGCAACGGCGGATTATACCCTGCAATACTTTGGATTTTTGAACGACGTGGCCGCTTACAATTACGCTTTAAGCGCAGGCCAAATAGCCAATCAATTCGATGCCAGCGGTAACGGAGTCATCGCGCCATACTTTGCCCCCTCGCCGCCGGCCAGCGCCAGCGCCAATGCCAATTCTACCCTTGCCATTCCGGCGACCGCCATCGGAACTCCGCCGATAAGCTTTGCCTGGACTAACGTCACGACGGGCACAGCCATAGCCAGCGGCTCATCCAGCACCTCGGCGGCGCTCAATGCGGCCCTGAATTATCTGAACGTGCCGGCCAATTGGAACGGAAATCAATTGGAGTTGACCGTCAGCAACGCGTCCGGGACGACGAATGCCTTCGTCACTCTCGCCATTTCCAATATCAACACGACTCCGACTAATATTGTTTCTACGATTACAAATAATCTGTTGTACCTTGCCTGGCCGGCTGACCATATCGGGTGGCAATTGCAGGCGCAAACCAACAGCGTAATAAAGGGACTGGGCAGCAACTGGGTGAACGTTAATCCGTCCACCGCCACCAATCAGCTCGCCATTCCTATTAACCCCGCCAACGGCACGGTGTTCTACCGTTTGATCTACGCGCCATAAACCAATGATTGCTAAAACCAGCTATTTAGAGAATGCCATGCCGGGCGCTCCGGATGATTCGCCAGGACGTAAAGGCATGGGTTCATCCCGACCCATTCGGGACGCAAAAGAGCCGAAGGGTGCTTTCACCCTCATTGAGTTGTTGGTTGTAATCGCCATTATTGCCATTTTAGCGTCAATGCTGTTGCCGGTCCTGTCGAAGGCCCAGGAAAAGGCCCGGCTGACAAAATGCATGAACAATCTGAAGCAAGTTGGAGGCGCTTTTTTCATTTACGCAAACGAGAATCAGGATTCTTACCCGACCGTAAATGAGTCCGGATGCATGGGCGGACCGCTGGGAGATGGCCATGGTTTCACGGGCGATGGCCCCTCCGGAGATATTCCTGCGCAATACCGGCCTCTGAATGACATTATTTCACATGGCAGCGCGAGTTGGACGTCCACGAACACGCTCGCCGATGCGACCGTATTCGCCTGTCCCGATGACCGGGGTGAGTACATTAAGGAAAGCTATACCTGGCAAAGTCCTCCAGGGGAGACTTGCTTTTTGATGTACGGGTCCAGCTTATTCGATCAGGCGGGCTGCAACGGATTCGGAGTGGAGTGCGTTACCGGCCATGCCACGTCGCTTACTGACCGGACCCCTGCTCCGGGTACCTATGCAAATCCTCCTACATACCGGCCGCCTATCAAGCAAAGCGAGATAACAAAGAAAGGGCCGGTCACGAAAGTCATTTGCGGTGATCACGATTGGCCCGGCAACCGGCCGCAGGAGTATCCGCAAAATACCTGGCACAATTATAAAGGCACACACTTGAACGATATCTTGTGGGGTGATCAGCACGTCAGTTTGTTCAGATTTCCCCTTTATATTGAGACAGCCCCCTTTTATGCCGCGGACAACACCGACCCGAACAGCCACCCACTCCCACCCGTTCTTCCGCCAAACTTTTGGGCGACATGGGTTTATCCCAATCCGGCAAGAGGTTTTTGGTGAAACGCCGTTTTGATTTCACATGGGCTTGTTGTGAGACAGAATTTCCCTAGAATATTCCCTCGGTTTTTCGATGACTATGAAGTTATTGTCTATTTTCTTACTATTCTCATTTTGCGCCTCGGCAAAGGACCTCTACCAAATCCATCCGCTTTCGGAAAAACAAATCCAGCAGACTTATATCCGGCTTCTTGAAGACGCCTGCCAATATGCTGATCGCGACTGGACAAACTCATCATTCGATCCCGCCGCGGGTTATTGGGGCGACGGGGTGAGCAGCGGGAACGAAGGCATCCGAACCATCGGCAGCATGGTCCTGGCTTGCGGAACTCTGCTAAAATACGATAACAGCTTAAGCGACGTTGAGCGCCGGGATTTGCTTTCCAAGTCAGTGGCCGCGATTCGTTACGTGACAGCCACGCATTACACAGGCACGCAGAAATGCTCGAATGGCAAACAATGGGGCGGCATGGATCGGCCCGGCTATAAAACGTGGCAATCTTCTTATTGGGCAGGCTCGCTCGCTTTTGGCGCATGGCTAATTTGGGACAAATTAGACCCGCAATTGCAACAAGACGTCGAACGGGTTGTTACGGCACAGGACGATCTGCTGGCCACAGGGAATCCTCCGGTGAATCTGTGGTTGGACACGAAGGCTGAGGAGAACGGCTGGAACATTCCCCTGCTCTGCCTGGGTGAATTAATGTTTCCTTCCAATCCGCACGCCGCGCTCTGGCACCAGACTGCCCTGAAATACATGATGAACACGCTTTGCACCGCGGCGGATACGAATGATACAAGTTTAGTGGATGGCCGCGCGGTGAAGGATTGGGTCCTGGGCGCAAATCTGCAACCGGACTACACCCTCGAAAACCACGGTATTTTTCATCCTTCGTACGTTGGGTGCAGTTCCTATTTTATGACGCAGGCCGCGATGTATTACGCCTACGCGGGCAAAGACATTCCGCAAGCCGCCAATCATCATCTATTAGATGTTTGGCAGATGTTTCGGACAATCATTTTGCCGTGGGCTGAAACGGCCGATCCCCAATCCATGGATTGGGAGTTGCATGGGCTTCCATTCATTGATCTTTATGGCACGCTTGCCACGCATGGCAAGGACCCATTCGCAGCGCGCATGGAGCAAAGCAGCCTCCAATACCTGTGCGCATGGCAGGGAATGTTTGATAAAAGCCTGACGCTTCCGGGATCACCATTCGGAATCGCGCGCCACGCGATCAATTGCGAGCTGACTTCCTATGGCTTTCTGGCGCACAAAATATTTGGTCCATCCGTTGCGCCTTTGACGGCGCGTGAGGTTAATTCCCAGGAGGAAGGTGTTTGGGCATATCCGTATGTGAATTTTATTGAGCATCGGACCCAACAAAAATTCGCCTCGTTTTCATGGAAGAACCACATTATGGGTTTGCTCATGCCGATTGAAGACCATGACGGCAATCCTGAATTTACAGCACCCATTGCAGATGGCCTGGTTGGCTCTTTCCAGGTTCCCGGCACCGACAAAAAGGTGACTGTTGTCGAACATTCATGGAACAAAACATCGGATGGATTTGAAACAAAAGGAACTGTGCTGATCAATAGCGGACACTTGAAGCAAACGTTGCAAATGATTTCGCTCGGCAATCAGACAGTCATTTATGAAGACGTGGTCATGGCGCTTTCCAACGTCACTGTTCGGGCGGAACAAGGCTTGCCAATCGGCATCGAAAACGACTCGCTTACCGGAGGCACGCGGACTGTTTCCGGTCAGGATGGCCAGACAACTTTTGAGTGGAAAAAACCTCACAAACCCGCTGCAATTTCCGGAGACTGGGCAAATGTTGACGGTAGAATCGGCGTTATTGTTTTGGCTGGAGCCGGAATAAGTTACGATCAGGCTTCGAGATATTCATCGGGCGCCGTTTATTCGGACATCCTTTATAGCTCATATTCCAACAAAGTCAGGCACTTCAAAACCGGCGACGAGGTCGCGCGTCGCGTCGCGGTATTCTTTGTGGAGGTCACATCCAAAGAAACCCGCAGGCTCGCCAGCACTTGCAAAATTGAAGACAATTCCGGCAACAAAGTGTTGCGGTTTAGGCAGCCAGACGGTCATGTTGCCGAAGTGCCTTTGTTTTAGGCGAGATATTCTGACATGGACAAAACATCTGTATCACAGCGCCATTTCCCGAAAACGGTTTCACTGAAAAATCATTTCTCTTTTCGGGCCATTTCGATTTGCCTGCTTTTAATGTCATTTATTGGGGCGAATCCGGGACGGGGATCCGATGCCTCTGCCCCCAGCGCGCCGATGGTTTCTGGCCCGGAACTTTGGAAGGATCCGACGCAACCGACCGACGCACGCGTCCAGGATTTACTACGCAGGATGTCGCTGGCGGAAAAGGCATCGCAAATCATGGCCAACGCGCCCGCGATCCCCAGGTTGGGCATTCACGCTTACAGCCACCGGAATGAGTGCCTGCATGGCGTGGTCAATTCCAACGCGACTGTCTTTCCCCAGGCCATCGGCATGGCCGCAACGTGGGACCCGCAGTTGATTCAAAATGAAGCGGGCGTCATTGCCACTGAAGCCCGTGCCACGCACAATGATTATGTTGCCAGAAATGGCGGCGACAGCGGCGAACATTTTGGGGTCAATTTCTATTCACCCAACCTCAATATCTTCCGCGACCCACGATGGGGCCGAGGGCAGGAGACTTACGGCGAAGACCCGTTCCTGGTTTCGCAATTTGGGGTAGCATTCATCCGCGGGCTTCAAGGCGACGACCCCAAATACCTAAAAGCAGCGGCTTGCGCGAAGCACTTTGCCGTTCACAGCGGACCTGAGGTTGGACGCCATCGCTTTAACGCCAGACCACCGGAACGGGACCTTTACGAAACTTATTTGCCTGCATTCGAAGCCGCCGTCCGCCAGGGGCACGTTGCCTCGGCGATGGGCGCCTACAGCGCGCTCTACGGCGTGCCGTGTTGCGCTGATTCATTTCTGTTGACCCAGTTGCTTCGCAAGCAGTGGGGATTTAGTGGAGTCGTGCTCTCGGACGGCGGCGCAGTCGGCGATATCAAGGCGGGGCACCATTATGTTGGTACGCTTGAAGATGCGGCAGCAACTTCGGTAAAGGCTGGTTGCGACATTTCCTCCGGGCCCATGGCTGGCAAAGGTGGTGGCGCGGCGTTTTCACTCCTGCATGCCGCAGTCACCCGAGGATTGGTTTCGGAAAGTGCCGTTGACACTGCGGTCCGTCGCGAACTCACGATGCGTTTCCGGCTGGGATTGTTCGATCCGCCGTCCAAGGTGCCGTGGTCGAAACTCACCCTGGCTGATGTTGATACGCCTGCGCACCAGGCGCGGGCGCTTAAAGTTGCAGAAGAATCTATCGTGCTGTTGAAGAACAATGGTTTGCTGCCGCTGAATCGGGCAAAGATTAAACGCGTTGCTGTCATCGGTCCTAATGCCGACTCGGCGAACGCGTTACTCGGCAGCTACGGCAGCCGACCGCCACAAACGGTTACGATTCTGGACAGCCTCAAAGCCGTTGCCGGGACTAATATTGAGGTGACTTATGCTCCAGGCTGTCCGTTGGCGTTGAAAAATGACAACTCGAACCGTCCGACCTCCGAAATGACGGCGCAAACAATCGCCGCGGCAAGGTCCGCCGACGTCGTCATATACGTTGGTGGAATCGATTCCACACTGGAAAATGAAGAAAACCACGATTTGAGCAAAGATTGCCAGGGTTTTGATCATGGCGACCGGACACGGATTGAGTTGCCGGCGCCGCAAGAGGACTTACTCAAGGCAATTCGCGCGACACGGAAACCCATAGTCTTTGTTAATTGCAGTGGAAGCGCGATAGCGATGCCGTGGGAGGCTAAACATTTGTCCGCAATCGTCCAGGCGTGGTATCCGGGCGAGCATGGAGCGAAGGCTGTGGCCGAGGCGCTGTTCGGCGAGGTCAATCCCGCGGGCCGGCTTCCGATTACCTTTTATTCTTCGACTGGGGATTTACCAAGTTTCACCGATTATTCCATGAGCAACCGTACGTACCGCTATTTCAATGGAAAGCCTGTCTTCGCATTTGGTCACGGATTGAGTTACACCACATTCAAGTATTCAAAGGCGAAACTCGCCAACCCGGAAATCAGGCCCAGCGACATCCTTCACATTTCCTTCACTTTGAAGAATAACGGCTGCTGCGAGGGCGATGAAGTGGTTCAGGCCTACTTCCAGCATGTTCGTTCGGTTGTGCCACAACCGAGATTGGCGTTGTGTAGATTTCAACGGATCCATTTAAAGAAAGGCGAATCCGCCGATGTCATAATGGACATACCCGCCGAACGATTCCGATATTGGGATACATCCAGAAAAGAATACACTGTGGAACCGGGCAAATATGAGCTGCTCATTGGCGCGGCTTCGGACGATATTCGGCTGAAAGTGCCGTTAGTAATTCAGCGTCCTCTAGGATGAAGAAAACATCTCTTTCCCGGCGTAACTTTCTCAAAACCGCTTCTTTGGCGCTACCCGCCGCTACGGCTTTGCCCATGACACTGGCGGCTGCGCCGCAATCTCACGCTTCCACTACGCCGGCTGGAAAGACCTACTTTGACAAAGGCACGCGGCTGACTATTTCGATGTGGGATTTTAGCTGGCTGTTTGCCAATTGCCCGGGCGGAGCCTATGAAAACCTGGAACGCCGCGTCGCCGAAGCAGCGGAACGCGGTTACAACACGCTCCGGGTCGATTGTTTCCCTTCGCGCTTTCTCGAAGACGAATCGCGCTTCGAAAAGAACTGGGACCCGGCAATCAATGCGCCACAGTGGGGCGAACGTCCGGCTACCATTACTTGTAACGTACGAAAAAAAGTCGCTGAATTGGCTGAGGCGTGCAGAAAGCACAAGATTTGGCTGGGCCTGGATTCATGGGACAAGGCAAGCATGCTCGGCCATGATAACTGGACCTTTGTAATCGAGGAATCTGACGAAGAGCGTGAGTTCACACGCTATGGCGAAGTTTGGGTCCAGGCGCTAAAGAATATGCGCGAAGACGGCGTGCTGGAGCGCGCGGTGTGGATTGCGCCGATGAATGAAGTGCCGCACTTTATGGGCGGCCATGTGGCGGCCGTGAAGAAAGCATCTCATCCGGACGAACTCGACGCTGTTTATCGGCGCGTCAATGGCTGGATGGCTGCGCCGATTCGGGCGGACATCGCCGGTGACAAGATTCCCATTTCCTATTCATCGTTGGGCGACAAGGATTTTGGGGCGCGCCTGACCGATGACTACGATGTGGTGGACGTTCATTTCATGGCCGGCGTCATTAATGACGCAAAGGACCGAAAAGCTTTTCCGGGAGCGCAATTTGCAATTACTCGTTTTCCCGGGGGAAACGTGGGTGTACTGCAAGGCCAAACACTTTCACCTGGCCCGAAGGACTTCGATTTCGCGTTCTTTTCCAAGGCATTTGACAGCGCTTGTCGGAGGCACTACGCCGCCATGCTTACGCGAACGCAAAACTTTTTCCAGGCGGCTTTGAAAGGTCTTACCCTGCCATCTGGAAAGAAACTTGCCCCGATCATTACTGAATGTTTTGGGCCGATCATCTGGCCGGACAATCCGGCCGTCAATTGGGATTGGTATAAACGATACAACGCCGATTCGCTTCGCATCGTCGCCGCAATGGACTACAAAGGCTCCAGCCTTTTCCAATTTTGGCGAACCGCTTTTTACATTATGGGAAGACGCTGATTGGCATTTGGCGGGCAACACATATTTTCTCACCGCCGCGACATAATGCTCCGCCTTGTACTTTCAATCTTTTTGTGCGGCACACTTGCCGGCTGTTCATTGCTCGCTGCCAATTCAAAATCGGGCGAGCCAGTCAATCTCCCCTGGGACTGGTCGGGAATTATTGGCACCGGGCAAAGCCTGTCTATTGGCGCGCGCGGTGTGCCGGTCCTTTCAACGAATCAGCCGTATCACAATCTCAGACTCTCAACTGATCACTTGCCCTGGCCAATTGGTCCAAACGACACCCATTTGACGCTAACACCGCTGGTCGAACCCGTTGGCAGGCTTGACCGAAGTTGGGGTTACCCCAGCGCCTGGCCGGAAAACATTTTCGGCGAAACCCCGCATTCAGCCATGGCCAACGAAATCACCGCGCTGGTCCGTACAAGCACGGGCCGTGATTTCGTTAGTGTTCACTGTGCTGTTGGCGAGGGCGGCAAGGGGATGATTTACCTGAAAAAAAATGCCATAAAGAAGGGAATCAACGGCCGTTCTTACGAGGCCGCAATGATTGCCACCAAAGCAATTACCCGCCTGGCCAAAGCAGCGGGCAAAACCTACGGCGTCGGAGCAATCATGCTCACCCATGGCGAAACGGACGCGACCAACGCTGATTACGAGAGTGAACTGCGGCAGCTGTGGTCCGATTACAATACCGATGTCCGGGCTATCACCGGACAGAAACAGAAAATCCAAATGATTCTGTCACAGCAAAATTCCTGCGCCGACCGCTCGGCATCCACCCTCGCGCAATGGAAAATCAGCGTTGACGATCCCATGGACATCGTATGCTCGGGTCCAAAGTATCAATACTCGTACGCGCCCGACCACATCCACCTCACGGCAGATGGATATCGCCAACTCGGCGAAAAATACGGACAAATCTATTACCAGCGTGTGATTCTCAAAAAAAACTGGCAGCCGCTGGAACCTGTCGGCATCGAACGCAACGGCCGGACCATTACTATCCGTTATCACGTTCCCAACCCGCCGCTGATGTGGGCTACGAACCTTGAACCACCTCATCAATCCACCGCGGAGTGGAGGAATGGCAAAGGGTTCGAGGTCTACTCGGTTGATGGAGATAAAGTTGCCATAGCGTCCGTCGCCATATCCGGCGACGCAGTGGTCATTACCTGCGAGTCGGACCTCGATCCCGATACCCGCGTGGGGTATGCGATGATTGGTGAAAAACGGCGCATGACGGCTCCGTTTCCGGGGACACTTCGCTGGGGTTTACTCAGAGATTCCGGCTCGTTCGTTGGCGCGGTCACAGGCCTGGCGCAACCCAACTATAGTGTCGCTTTTGAAATGTCAGTGCCTTGAACTCCGTTTCCAGTCTCCCATTCGGGCAAACATCCCTGGCAACCTGTTGAACATGCTACTGAACTTGAAGTCTGTAGAATGACGACGGCCATGCCGGTTTGACCGTGTTGGTAAAGACAAAATTACCGCTGGCATCGAATTGGTTTGTCGCCAATGACATCCATTGTGGATTAATAAGATTCGTGGTGATCTCGATCTCGTAGGGCAAACCGTCCGGGCCCCCTGCCCCACTCACAATGAGATTTCCATTGAGTGCTGCTATGCTCTTGATCATCGGGGCTGTCATTGCCACGACTGAAAGGATACCCGATTGATTCAGCGTCGATGTATTCCACGCCAGGCCTGCGGATAGAGACGGTAAATTGAAACTGCCGAAAGAGCCCGAATACACGCCCGCATTGAACAGCTTAAAACTATCGCCGGAGGCAAAAGTGCCCGAATTGAAATTCGAAACGGTCAGCGTTCCACCTTGGATCAATGTGCCCGAAACTTTCAGGGCGCTGTTGGTTAATGGCGAATGTTGAGCCTGCATGATCGTGACGTTGCCAGACGCCAGGCCGACGATGTTGCTGACCGTCAGCATGCCCAGAGGATTGCCAGGAGCAAGTGTCCCCCCGGAATTTACGGCCACGCTTCCGGCGATAACGCCCGTGCCCGCCAGCACACCGCCATTGACAGTGACCACCCCCGAACCCGTGCCGCTGCCCGCGACGTTATTTACGATCAGCACGCCGCTACTGACGGTCGTACCGCCGGTGTATGTATTTGTGCCGGTAATCGTCCAATTCCCGGTCCCGGTCTTGCTAATCGCCGTGGTGCCCGAGGCATCCACGATTTTGCCCGAAAAAGTTGCGTTCCTGTTGTTTCCGCCAACCAGATAAACAGTCGGCGCGTTAATGGAACTCGCCCCGCCCAAAGCGGTCCTGGAGCCGCCCGCGAGCGAACCCAGGGCGATGGTGACGCCGCCATTGCGATTGTTCATCGTGGCTGTGCTGGTTCCCAGGTCAAACGCAGCTGAAGAACTTCCAAGACTGCCGTAGAAACGATAAGTCCCAGCGCTCGAATTCAGTTCATTCGTGCCGGTAAAGGCGGTCATGTCCGCCTGAGGACTAAAGGTATTGCCACTCGTAACGCTAATGTTGAGGAGGCCGTTGCCCGAAAGCGGACTGTCAAGGTAGTCAATAGTCCCGGAAACCAACGCGACGGAACCAGCCACATTAATAGGATTCGCAATTACCGCGCCAAGTGTCAATGTGCCGGCACTGAGCGTAATGGGGCCGGCGCCGACGGCGGAAGCGTTATTCAGCACGAGGGTGCCGCCGTTGAGATACGTTCCGCCGGAATAAGAGTTCGCGCCGTTTAGCGCAAGACTACCGGAGTTGGTCTTGATGAGACTGGTTGTGCCCGAGATGCCTCCACCGCTTGATCTCACCGCATAGCTAATCGACGAGTTGGCGAAAAGGACGTAATCGGGAGAAACGGCGTTGGTAATGGTCACAGTGGCGCTTGTCGTCGAATCGTTAAACGTCACGGTGTCTCCATCCGCATACGTGCTCGCGGTCAAACCGTTTAGCCAGTTGAGGTCCGTTGTGTTCCACACCGAACTGGCGCTCCCGGTCCAAACCAGGCCAGCAATGCCGCCGCTGGACGGAGTCGCGCTGGCTTGCCGCGAAGCCAGACTCGTTCCAGTGGGGCCGACGGCTTCAATCACGTAGTAATATGTTGTCCCATTATTTAGACCGCCATCAGTGTAACTGGTCGCGGTCACTCCGGTCGCCACGACCGTATTCTCTACGCCACTGCTGGTTCCGCGCATTATCGTATAACTACTGGCGCCGGGCGAATTGCTCCAATTTAGCAAAACCTCGCCGTTTCCGCCGGTTGCCCCAAACGCCGCAGGGACTCCAGGCGGACCGGATACGACTAAAGAACTGGCGATTCTTGCCGCATTCACGGCCGTAATCATGTAGTTGTATTGGTTGTTCGCGCTCAAGCCGGTGTCGCTCCAACTTGTTTCGGTAATGGTCATTACATAGCTGCCATAATTGAGAGGAACTGAGGAACTCCCGGAGCGGCTGACGATGTAACCGACAGCGCCCGCTACGGGAGACCAGCTGATGAGATAATTTGTTTGGCCCGTTTGCGAGAGGTTCACATTTGCGGGCGCGCTTGACGGCGGCGTCGGCAAGGGCACAGCCACTGCCGGCGCCGAATTACCGCTCGTACCACCGGCGCTCGCTGCGGTGACGGAATAGCTGTAAATGCTCCCGTCGGTCGGCGATGTATCGGTATAACTGTTGCCCGTCACATTGTTGGCCAGGACGATTGTGTTTAGAACATTGGACGAGCCCCCGCCATTGTCATAAAGGGTAGAACGATAAACGGTATAATAATTCGCGCCGCTCGACAGGTTCCACGTGAGGCTCACACTTTGATGTCCGGCGCTACTGACCGTGAGACCGCCCGGCGCGGCAGGCGTGGAGACAGGCAGGCTCGCTGATGGCGTCACGCCGCCACTTTCCGCAGAATCACTGCTGGCGCCGTCCGAATTGATTGATTGCACAACATAATAATACGGAGTTCCGTTAATGGCGGTGGTGTCGACCCATGTAGCATTGTTCCATCCGGAGCCACACACCGCGCCAATGACACCGTTTGTGATAGGAACGTAACCGCCACCCGAAGTGGTCGAGCGCAAAATATTGTAGCTGGTTGCGCCGGGTACCACGGGCCAGCAAATCAAATTGCAATCATTGCCTGGATACGCTGCCACGTTCGCCGGCGGCGGCGGAACATATCCCGTCAGTTCCAGTCGGATGTAATCATACATGGCGTGGTTGGCAAAATAGCCACCCTTGCGCATGTTGATGGTGATCGTGTTTTGACCGATATTCAGCAAACTGGCCGGGAATGTGATGCGCTCGTCGGAAAACACGGCGTTAACACCTTCGCGAACCGTGGTATCGCTCTCGTTTCCGGACCCGCTGTAGGCGGGAAAGAAACCGTTGGCACTATTTGCATTGGGCGTGGACACAGCACCCGATGCCGTTCCCAAATTATTGCCATTCAATGAAACGATCAGCGCCCCCTGATAATCGGACGCCAATCCGAGATATAGAGAAGCGGTGGCGCCGTTTGTCGGCGCCGTCGCAAGATTAAACGTGATGGTCGAGGTCGAAGGATTGTAATTCCCGCTGGCATCGGTTACGACCGGTTGAACAAAATTCCAGTCGGTCGTCCAGCGGCTTTGGCCGACGGTATAGTTCGGACCATTCGGAAAATCGAACGGGTATTCTAAAAATTTGCTCCAGATGGGCATCGGCGCGACCGGCGACGGTCCAATGTCACCCACCCAGTAGTCCTCACCGTGACGGAATTTCGCGCCGGTGCGATCGGGATAACCAATTTCAAAAACGGTGGGCCCTACACGCGTTGGTGTCCAGGTTACTGTGCCAAGATTATTTGTCGCTCCCGCTGTTACGGTCACGCTGAATTGGGAAGCCGGAATATCCACGGTGTTTGGAGGGCCACCGCCCGACAAAGCCTGGGACTGGAAAGTTCCGGCTGCGCCCGGGCCGAAAGCGTAGAGAGTGTAGTTCGCACCAGCGATAACATTGGGAATCGTGAAGTTGCCGTTGCTGCCGGTTTTGGCCCAGAACTGACAGGTCTTCATCCATTGTTGGAAATCATAAATGTTTTTCGCGGTGACAGGTTGTTGTATCGCTCCAACCCAAAGGTTCGAGGCGCTGGCATTGGGATTGCCTGTGTCGTTAATCGCGATTTGACCTGAAATCGCGCCGCGTTGAGATGCGGCAGCATAACTTGCGTTGGTGAACCATCCATACGGCCATGCAGTCGCTTCGGCCACCGCCTGCGCCAGAGCGTTTGAGTAGAGCATTTGCGCGGCCTGATCCGTAGACGTGATATTGTTGGTGATGTTGTTGCAATAAATAAAATATGGGCCGTAGACTTTGGTCCAAACTTCGCCGTTGTTCCAACTGGCCTCGGTGCCCGCGCTGCCGTAATGGCTGCTCTCGAAGTAATTGAGGATGGTGGTCCCGATATGAGACATCAGGTCCCGCTTCATCGGGCCGTCACTGTAATACTCAGAACTGGCATTGACCTGCCAAAGCCCCACGTTTGCCCCGCCAGGACCGACGCTGCTCCAACCCCAGGTGCTCTGAACGCCAAAATCGGCACTATATTTGTATTTATCTTCAAAACGACCCTCATAAATGCCATTGGTCCACAGCGTACATTCGGCCGGCGCGCCAAACATGGGAATCGAGGCTGTCCCCGGCTGCACTTCCATAAACTTGCTGCGCGCCGCATCCACACTCATCCAATTGAAGATGGCACCCGCATAAATGTTATCACGAGTTTCGCCCATGTTCATTCCATTATCCTGGGTTCGATGAGCAAAAATTGCGGTTACATAAAAACCCGGCGAGCCACGCAGCATTGAAAAGTGAACGTCCATGACACCATTCGTGCCGGATGCGCTCAACAAATCCATTTCGCAATAATTTCCGGTGTTGGCCACGGCGGAATAATTAAACGATCCTGTGCCAAAGCCGCCTGTTTCCCAATAGAGCTCTCCGCCGTCAAAGCCGTTGGCGAGAAGCTGGTTGGTGACGGCGGTTCCGCTGTTATTGTAAGCGTAATTGATTTGCGTGATTTTTGCGCTGGCGGTCGTGCAGAGAATAGACACGATGCCGTTGGCCATTGTGACCGTGCCATTCCCGTTATTCACGAGGGTGACATCCGCTCCGGAGCCGTTCCCGCCGCCGGGGAGGTTGGCTAGAGCGGACAGGGAGATGGCCAGGCACGTTAATGCCACCAAAAGCCTGAGGGCAACTGGGGACAAGCTGTCCCCACCCCTGCCCAGGCCTGCGTAACGGTACATAGAATGCCTTTTTCGATATTTTCGCATACGTTGGCGCTGCGGCTGGTCTTCGACACAGCCGCGCTCCGAAAGTCTCGGCGGTTCGCAAATCCCACATCGAGACCATGAACCTCCAAGGCCGGAGGTCTGCGCCGACAGACAATTCACAGAAAGTTTCGCATTCATTTAATCACGCTAAACGCGCCAGCTTTTGGCTGGCGCGTTTTTTCCCCATCATGGGTTGGTAGGTGTGGCGCGTCGTAACTAAATTATGGCGCTAACCGATAAAACACGGTTCCGTTCGCCGGGTTTATGCCAAAGGTCATATTAGTTACGGATCCGCTACCGGTCACGTTCACCCAATTCGTGCTCAGGCCTTTTGTGACCGCGTTCGTTTGCGCCTGCAATATTTCACCCAGATACGATGGCGGCCACGATAGCGTCACATTGTTTCCACTGACGCTGAAGGTAATATGCGGGGGGAGGCTCGGTCCTATGACAAGACCGCCGTTGGTCAGGGTTATGGAACCGTCCGACGAGAGAGTGTTCTGCCATAGGTAAGTCGCCGTACCGGTTGGATCGGTTGCTGGCAGTGTCATGGACGCAAATCCGGCCACTGGGTGGTTGAACAGCGTAAACTTCACGCCGTTGGTCAGGCCCGGGCCGACATTCGTAACCAGCAGCGTCGCAGTATTGCTAATAGTGAAGGCCGGGGCGACCAATGTGCTGCATGCCGCCGCGTTTGTATCGTCGAGGTTCATGATGACGGACCCGGCCAGTGTGGCATTGC
The DNA here is from genome assembly GCA_036269115.1 of Verrucomicrobiia bacterium. GTDB lineage: Bacteria > Verrucomicrobiota > Verrucomicrobiia > Limisphaerales > UBA11358 > UBA11358. The sequence goes on from DATAST010000264.1 coordinate 78,810, forward strand.
TGGTCACATTGAATACGCCGGTGGGCAATCCAACGTTGAAGATCGAACCTTGGTCGGCCTGGACAAAGCCATTGAGGGTTCCGATACCGGCCAGAGTCTGGTTAGTCACTACTTCAAAGCTGCCGACAACCACGATTTCCTGAGTGGCTCCATTTTCGAGCGGAACAGTCAGGTTGCTGATATATCCCAAGTCGCTGGCGTCCAATACGGCCGAGGGGGCCGCAAGCGTGATGACCGGGGAACTCGTAAGGACTGACGGTGCGTCCAAGGCAAGCACACCGTTGCTGATGGTTGTCGTACCGTTGTAGGTCAAGTCGTTGGTTCCATAGCCGACAACGGTTTCTTGAAAACCCGTATTTGGATCGGTAACAGTGTTGGTCCCGTAAATACCACCGCCGTTGAGAGTCAGGGTGGCTGTACCAATTTTAATGATGTTGTTTGACCCGCTAATCGTGCCGGAATAAGTAGAATTCACATTTGCGCCGCCAATCATGTAAATGCCCGGAGCAGTAACGCTTGGAGCGCTTATGACTGCGGTCTCGTCGCCGGTTAAAGAGCCAAAATGCACAGTATCATTGGCGTCACGCACAAACCAGCCGCCACCACCCATAAAGTCAAATGCAGTATTGTCGCCACCTTGCAGAGCGTTGAATCCGCGGACTTCCCCGTTTGTGACGATGACAGTGCCCAAGAAATTGGAGAATGACATCGAACCGCTGACAGTCATTGACCCGCCGTAGAAAAGGTCCGTTGCCGTGATGCCGCCAAGGAATTGCCCCGAAAATGCGTTGGCAGTGACAACTGCGGTAAACGACACCTCGGAATTGTCCACAGTATCGATTGAATTACCAAGGACCGCGGTCGCCGATGCGGTTCCCGGCAACGAAATGGTTGCATTATTGCTGGCGATAATTGTGCCGGTGCCGGCCTGAGCAGCCGGAGTCTGGTTGCCCAATGCCAACGTCGCGCCACTCGCCACATAGGTGCCTCCGCTATAGGTGGAAGGGGCGGTGAATTCAAGTGTTCCGCCACTGACCAGCACGCTCACTATCCCGCTGCCGTCTGCGATACTACCGTTAAACGTTGAGGTGCCCAGGATGGTCAACTCATTGGTTGTGGCCGTCGAATTATTTACCACGGTGCCATTGCCAGCGATGCTGGCAACGCTCAAACTCGTCGCTAGGTCCAAAGCGCCAGCATTGACCGTCACGGCGCTGGCGCCAAGAGCATTTTGATTGGCCGCTCTTAAGGTGCCATTGTTGATGGCGGTTGTTCCGGAATAGGAGTTGGAAGAAGCCAGCGTCTCGGTTCCGGTGCCACCCTTAATGAGACTGAGAGTTCCGGACGTATTCTGAATGGTCCCATTAAAGGTGCCGCTATGATTATTATTTCCGACCATGAGGGATGCCGTACCTCCTGCCACGGTGTCGACTGTGCCGCCACCATTCAGAGCACCAATATTGTTTGAATATGTGTTAAGATCCAGCAGGGCGGCATTACTGACGGTTACATCGCTGGTGCCCGAAAAGGCGTTGTTAATGCCCGCCTGCACCGTGCCGTTGCTGATGACCGTCATGCCCAGATAACCATTGTTCGGATTTGAAATAACCAGCGTGCCTGTTCCCATCTTGTTCACACTTGTATTTCCGACAATTCCTTCGGTGCCGCTGAATGTATAATTGGCTGCCGTCGTGTCCACAACGACACTGCCGGGAGCCACCGCACCAACGATGCTTACGAGTGGATTTGATGCCCCCGCGGAATTGAACGTTACATTGTCAGAATCATTGAACACGCTGGACGCCGCTCCATTAAACCAGTTTGGAGTAGCATTGACGTCCCAATTGTCGTTGGGATTTCCTCCCTGCCATGTGAGATTCTGCGGCACATACACTGTCACAACAAGGTTTACGCTGCCTCCGGTTACCTGAATTGTGCCAACGCCTCCGGCGGCCAGTCCGCTCCCAGTAACGGTGACCGCATAATTGCCGCCGGATGTGATATTGCCGCTGGCCTGCTGAGCCAGGAGGTATGTGCCGGCGCCCAGCGGCGTGCCGGAAGTATTATTGACCGTAAATGTATTTCCGCCGATTGAAAGAGTGCCCTGGGGAATGTAAAGCGCCGGATGCGCGCTGTCTCCTGTGAACGAAGTCGGCGCGAAGTTCAGCGAAATACCGGAGTTGATCACCACGGTCCCGCCTGCAGCGGCATTAAGCGAGGCTGCTGTTGAACCCACTGTCGTACCGGTCCCGGAGGCAGTAAATGCCGTAAACGACACGGTATAGGAGACGGCGCCAAGCGGCGAGACGTCAAACTGCCCACCGGCGGCGATTGCCAGTGACCCGCCGGCAGGCAAATATGTTGAGCCGGAAAGTTGGAATGATCCGGAGTCGACCGACCATCCGCCGGCGAAAGTTGAAGGCCCATTCAAGAGGACAGTGCCAGGGCCGGCAATATTGAGAACTGAAGAAGAGATGCCTCCGACCACATTAGAAAGAGTCATTATGCTGCCGGAACTTGCCGTGGCCAGAGTTGCGCTTACTGAAAGAGCGGGAACGGCAATTTCGGTGTTTGTGCCGTTTCCATTCATGAGAATTTCTCCTCCCTGCTGGAGAGTAATTCCGTTGTTCGTAAGCGTTACGTTGTCAATTTGCAGAATCGAGTTGCTTACCGTGAAGTTGCCAACTGTGACAATGCCAAAACATTGAGGGTCCCGCGCTTCCAAGGTACCACCATGGATGTGCACGTAAGCCGTTACGCCAGCGCTGACTTTGTTGCTCCAGTCTGTGTAATCATTGGGCGCGGAAAAAATCCAGCGGCCACCCCAAACGTCCAGGCAGATGGCGCCTTCGAAGTCGTTTTCACTATCAAGACGGCCGATTGTATTCGTTCCTGTATTGACGCCCGCCAAATTGAGGTTCCACGGCCTCGTCGTGCTGTTGGCCAAGTTCGTGATTGCGGGAATATAAATCGTAGCAAGGGGTGAGGCAGCGTTGTTGGTAATCCGATAAACATAATTCTGGCTGGATGGGCCTCTGAACTGCAAAGCCTCATTGAATACAATCGGATTAACAACGGCCGGATTGATGGTAATGTTCCCATTGTGCAATACCTGCAATGGATAGTCGCTAAAGCTATGGCCAAACACATAGGCGCCGCAGTTGGCGGTGTCGAATAAAATTGAGCTTATTCCACTATCAAAACCGTTGGTAATCGGATCGCTCGCACCTCCAATCCCGCTTCCAGGAATGGCGGAATTAAAAGTCGCAGTGTCCGTTGTGGTGGTAGTGTTGGATCCGCCCGGCACCGCAAGCCCGGACCAATTGGCCACATTCGTCCACGAATTGTCAACAGGCGTCGCCGACCATGTCTGGCTGGCCGCATGAGCGGACAGACCCCCTGACACAAGTACAGCAGCGACGACGGAATAGACACAATTTGGTTTAAACTGGTTTTTCATAGGATTGATGGACATGGTTACACCTAACGGCCGGGTTCTTGAATCCCACGGCAACCTGACGTGAACTTCTGCTCCAGGAATTTGTGCTCAAAGTTTTGTCTCAATTTCGGACCTTTGCCGCAACTGTCTGCAAAAACGGCACTTCACAACGGACAGTCACAACAACGGGCTTTTGTGTCAATTTACCAAACCCGGGACGATTGAAAATCGCCAATACTGTTGATGTGGTGGGCAGACACTGACCCGCCTTCGCTGCGCGGCAAGAACGTTGAAACGGGCGTTTTCGATGCCGGAATGAATATCTGTGACATGACGTTTTAGCCCGTTACAAACGTTACACTGTTGATTATCAACGGTTTAAAGCGTTACACGCCCCGTTACAAATTGGCCATGGCCCGTTACATGGTTCTTCGCTGTTTTCGGTGGAATTGGAAGTCAGCTCTGTGGGAGTCGGAGTTTGCCGGCGATGAGATAAAGCATAGCAATCAGGTGGGTGGTCGAACGATAGCCGCGGGCCTTGCGCTTGGTCGCGCTGAAGACGCT
>DATAST010000265.1:0-48981 GCA_036269115.1 Verrucomicrobiia bacterium
GTGCTGGCAAAGGTCTGGGAGTTGTAATTCGCTTTCCTGCGCGGGAAGTCGAAGAACGGGCAAATGGCCTGTTTCACCTCTTTGGTCAGTTCGTGCATCGCGGTGAGTTCGCCGCGTTTTGCTTTGAGGAATGGAATGTAGCGGATCATGGCTGGAATATGATTTCGCGGACGTCATGCTCGTTGATGATTGAACTGTAGCGCTTGTAGTTACCAGATTCCTTCCTAAGGAGGCCCGCGATTAAGCTCGAGTGAATGCCCTGCTCGGCAGCGTAGACATGTACGGCCTGGTCGCTGGTGTCGTATTTGGGCGCGCAGTTACGCCAGGACTCGCGGTCGACCATCGAATCTTTGGCGAGGCGGTTAGCGGCCTTTTCTTTCCGATCCTGCTCCTCGCTGGACTCGACGTTAAAGAACACGGGCTCCTTGAGTTCGTCGGCGTGTAAGACTAGGTGAGCGAGTTCGTGGAGAAGTGTGAACCAGAAATAATCAAGGCGAGGAAAGCGCAGGCTCATTGCGATCACGGGGTGGCCCGTACTCAGGTGAAATACCGCGCCATCGGCATTCATTCCGGGTAGCGCGTAGACGTATACCAGGATGATGCCAAGCTCGGCGAGAACCGAAGGCAGTCGCCGCACGATATTTGGGTCCAAGCTTAAAATCGCGAGCTTTCGCAAGCGCTCCTTGGTCAGACCAGTAAACGTCGGCGGTTCCTCCGTCAGGCAAAGATATTCCGCTTGGGATCGCGCCTTGGCCTGCCAGATTGCCAAGAGGTTTTCATCGGCTTTGGCGGATTTTCGGAAGAGCGTGTGTTGGTTCGCTCGGGTCAGATCGAAAAAAACCAAACCTAGCGGTGAGAGGTCATCTGTGGTCGTCAGCCAGCCCCTATTAACCAACTCCTTGCGAGAGACGCTGGCGATGAAGTCCTTGAACTCTCGATAGCGTTCCAGCAGTTCCTGCGCGTTGATAGTGCTCGTCCGCGTCGTATGTGTGAACTCCGTCCAACCTTCATCATAGGTGTTCATGTCAGATTGCCTCCATTAGTTTTGTCGCGAGAGCTTGTGGGAGCTCGAAGTAACGCATCGAGTCTTTCTCCTTGCCCGCTACCGTGACCATTTTGAGCTTGGTGTAGAAGGGCTCAGCCCCTCGAAGGGAATGTAGGCAGAATCCGGGGCGCAACCCGAGTTCGTTGACCGCGAAGCGCTGGGCCGCCCGGAGGATAATCTTTCCCAAGCCCTCGAATTCACGTGGACGGATCTTGCACTTGCGGTTCCACGGTGCGACTGCCACGAACTCGACATAGAAAATATCGCCAGGTTCGAGGGCGCTCGGCTTCGGGTGAAAAATGAGGCAGGCAGCCTGCGGCTTGCCATTGGCATGAAGGTGGAACCATTCGTATTCGTCGGTGCTGTAGGCAATCGCCTTGTCAAACCAACGCCAATGGGCGTCCTCCGTGGATATAGTCTCAAGGATCTCGGCTTGTTTTTTCAGGTCTGATTCCGCCTTTTCAATTTGCTCCAGGAGCGCCAACCAAGCGGCTTTCCACTGAACGTCGCATTGAAGAGAAGCCTTTACGTCCCAACCATGAATGATCTGGAATGGGAATTTCGTGCCGATGGTGTGGGTGAGTTCGCCCTGCTCAATCTCCCGCAAAGGGCCTTTCACATTTTTGATGGCTTTGCTCATCGTTGAAGAGTAGGGCGGTTGGATCCGGTCACTTTTTTTTGCTGGCGCGGCGAAGTTTCGCTGCGAGTTCTTCGGGGGTTAGGTTGCCGGACTGGACTTCCTCAACGAGCGCACGCACAGCAGCGCCGAGACTGGAACTCGCCTCGGCCAGGCGCTTCAAATCGGCCAGGGCGGAACGGTGGTCGTGTTTCTTGAGGTCGTCAGCAGAGGCACCTATTTTTTGCGCGATCAAGGCCAGAGTCTCATTGGCCGGAAAGCGGCGGCCCAGCTCTACGTCAGAAAGGAACGGCGCCGAAACCTCGGCGGCTTTTGCGACCTCTCGAAGCGACAGTCCGGCGCGTTCGCGAAGTTCTCGGAGGCGTTGCCCCATCGAGGCGGTTAAATCAGTTTTCATGTAAGCTAACGTACGCTTACAAAATGAATCTGTCAAGGTGAAGGTGCTGAATATCATCAAGTCATACCTTTTGCGGATTCTTCGCCATGGCTGGAAAATATAGGGCGTGAGTCCGGGCGAAGCCGGCACCCCTAAACTTCGGTCTCAGTGAATTTAGTTTATTTCCCGAAAAACCGTCATCGTTCGTTTAGTCAAACGAAGCGGAATTTAACCACAAAGATCGCAAAGAACGCAGAGTGAGTTTTTAGCCAAAATGCACCGTGTGGGGGCACACGGCCTACAGCGGCGGATGGATTTTTCTTCGCACGGAAAGCCTTGTTACCGTTTACGTGCCTTTTTTTGCAGATTTGGCAGTAAAAGCACATAATTTAACCTTGGCTTCCGAGTCTGGACGGCGAGTAGACATCGTTGGGATGTTCCGCGAAATTGATTAGAGCCCCGAATGCTTTCGGGACTGCTACGCGAGAGAGGTGCGCGGCCTCGCTGTCTTGGTGAAACAGCAATATCCATATTTTTTAATGGGCTGCTAAACTCACAAAATGTGTGGGGGCGGTATGCACCGTAACGAGGGGCGCGAGAGGATGCCGCAGATCGAATTCCCACTATCGCGGGGCTACGGAGTTTGCGGCTTATCGTTTGGGTGTTTTACCTGGGGCGGCGCGCTCTCCGAGTCGCGCTTTGCCCCAGGCTATCATATTGTGCCCTTGCAGGGCGGTCAGTCAGAGCCTCGTGCCTCGGCTGGAGAGCTTATCTCCAGATGATGGGTGGCCGGTTTCAGGAATGAGCGGCGGCGGCCTGGCGGGAACCGCATATCGCGGCCTTGAGGGGCTTGCCGGTTTCGAGGAACGATTTCAAGCTGGAGAGCACGCGCGGCCAGCCGCCGGAAACCCGGGTCATCATGTCCGAACCAGGTTGGAAATCGCCGTGAATAACATCGAGGCGGACCTCGTCTTCGACGGCTTCGATTTGAAAGGTGACGCGGGAAACGTCTCCTTCTTTGGCAGGATCGGCCCAGGTCAATACCAGCCGTTTAGGCGGCACGCTTTCGACCACTTTGCCGGTCACGCGGACGGCGCGTTCACCGTCGCTGGTGGCATGCACCCATTTCGAACCGGGTTTCCAATCGGAAATGTTTTCGTTGCCGCCCCAATACTGGCGGGTGAACTCAGGGTTGATGATGGCGTTCCACAATTTTTCCGGGGTGGTCCGGATATAGGTCGTATAGATCAATTCAGGTTTATTCATAATCATTCTTCCTCTTTCAATGCTTGTTTCAGGTTAAAGAGCGCTTGGACCTGCTTCCGCTCGAACTTCCCGATCCAACGCATGTAAATGTCATTGATCGGCACCGGGTTCAGGTAATGCAATTTCACGCGCCCTTGTTTCACCGAGACGACGAGGTTCGCCGCCTCGAGGAAAGCGAGATGCTTGGCTACTGCCTGACGGGTCATGTCATGTCCCTGGCACAACTCGCCCAGAGTCAGGCCGCCCCGAGTGCGCAGCCGATCCAGCAATTGCCGTCGGCTGACGTCCGCCAGGGCTTTGAACACTTTATCTTCGTCAGCAACCATACCCTCTCAATATGCAACCATTTGGTTGCATGTCAACAAAGAATTTTCAGGCCCTTCGAATGGCTACGGTATTAATTCAAACGCTCCAGGGGAAATCAATGGAGACACACCCATGTCAAATTCTCGATGGGATAGAAATGGGGCGATTAGGGATGACACTTGTTGCGCCGCTAAACGCGGCGCGGACAGCGCAGCGCGCTGTCCCTACCCGGTTGTTAAAAAATGGTTGACTTAATATACGACTCGTTTTATCGTATATCGTCATTGTGACCGACAACGAGATTTCAAAAGCCAATATTGACCTGGACTCGCGGTCGCCCGCCGAAATTGTTCGCTGGGCGATCGCGCGTTCGCAGGGGCGGGCCATTGTGTCCACGAACTTCCGTCCCTACGAGGCGGTGCTTCTTCATTTGTGCGTCCAGGAACAGCCGGACATCCCGGCGCTGTGGGTGGACCACGGCTACAATCGCCCGGCAACATATCGCCACGCTGAGCAGCTAAAGAAATTGCTCAACCTGAATCTGAAAAGCTATTTGCCAACGATTTCCGTCGCTCATCGCAATGCGATTTTCGGCGATATTCCGTCGCCGGACGATGAGCCCGGCCTGAAACAATTCAGCGCCCAAATGAAATTGGAACCATTCCGCCGCGGCATGAGAGAACTCGCGCCAACGGTTTGGATTACCGCGCTGCGCAAGACGCAAAATCCGGGCCGCGCGGCGATGGCCATCGTGAGCGAGGATAAAAATTTTGGCGCAATAAAAGTCAGTCCCGTGTTAAATTGGACCGACGCGCAAATGGAGGACTATCTCTCACGCCATCATCTCCCGATTGAGTGGGATTATTTTGATCCGGCGAAATCAGACGAGAAACGCGAGTGCGGATTGCATGCCGCCTGGGGCGCCGATGCCGTTGTGTCGGCGGGTGCGGGTATTTGAAGATCGAGACGTTTTAAAGTGAATTATCATTTAGACCACTTACAGCTTTTGGAAACGGAAGCGATTCACGTGATGCGTGAAGTCGCCGCGGAATTCGAGCGGCCTGCCTTGCTATTCTCGGGCGGCAAGGATTCCATCTGCCTTCTGCGCCTGGCCGAAAAAGCGTTTCGTCCCTCGGACATTCCCATGCCCCTGGTGAACGTGGATACCGGCCATCATTTTCCGGAGCTTAACGAATTTCGCGACTATCGCGCCAAAGAATTGGGCGCCAGGCTGATTATCCGCACGGTCGAGGATGCGATTGCCAAAGGAGTCGCCATCCCCGCGCCGGGTGAAATCAGCCGCAATCGCCTGCAGATTCCGACGCTGTTGGGGGCGATTGAAGAATTTCGTTTTGATTGCCTTATCGGCGGCGCGCGGCGCGACGAGGAAAAGTCCCGCGCCAAGGAGCGCTTCTTCAGTTTTCGCGACAGCTTCGGCCAATGGGACCCAAAAAATCAGCGTCCCGAAATCTGGAACCTTTACAACGGCCGAATCAATCCCGGCGAACACATGCGGGCGTTCCCGCTTAGCAATTGGACCGAAATGGACGTTTGGGAATATATCAAAAAAGAAAATCTCAAAGTGCCCGTGATTTATTTCAGCCATCGCCGGCGATGCGTTCGCCGTCATGGCCAATGGCTTCCCGTTACCGAACTGCTGCCGCCGCGCGACAATGAAAAAGTCGCGGAATTGACCGTCCGCGTGCGCACCATCGGCGACATTATCAGCACCGGCATGGTCGAGTCTCCGGCTGATTCTGTGGACGACATCATCGCCGAAATCGCCGCCGCGCGCGTGACCGAACGCGGCTCCCGCGCTGACGACAAGGCCAGCGAGGCCGCGATGGAAGATCGCAAAAAGGCAGGGTATTTCTAGGAGATGGCAGATAGGAGATAGCAGATAGGAGTTGGAAGATAGGAGTTGGAAGATGGGAGATGGGAGACCCGCCGTCGCTCGGCAGCTATGGCGCGGCAAGTGAGGGGTGGGAGAGAGAAGATGAAGAACGAAAATTGTAGATAAAAATGGAAAATAAAATTAACTCGTTTGAAGATTTGGAAGCCTGGAAATCGGCAAGGGAGTTGGTGCGTTTTATTTATCGTATTTTCACACGCGCACCTGCAAATCGGGATTTTGGATTGCGCGGCCAGGTCCAGGATGCTGCAGTTTCAGTCATGACGAACATCGCCGAGGGATTTGAGAGGGTTCACCCAACAGAAAAAATGCAATTTTACAATATCGCCCGGGCTTCCTGTGGCGAGGTCCGTTCGCTTTCGTATGTTATGCTCGATGCCGAATACATTTCGGCCGCTGAACATACGGAATTGCTCGAACGAATAGTCCATACTGGAAAACTGGTCTCAGGCTTAATGCGCTCAACCCGCGCCCGAATCGCGAAACCCTAACTCCGATCTTCCATCTCCTATCTTCCATCTATGCTCGAAATCCTGAGATTCAACACTTGCGGCAGCGTCGACGATGGGAAATCCACGCTCATTGGGCGGCTCCTTTACGATTCAAAGTCGCTGATGGAAGACCAGATTGAAGCGCTCGAGCGGAGCGCCGACATCACCGGCGAAGGCCAAATCAACCTGGCAAATCTCACCGATGGATTGCGCGCCGAACGTGAGCAGGGCATTACGATTGACGTCGCGTATCGCTTTTTTGCCACACCGCGCCGCCGGTTCATCGTGGCCGATACGCCCGGCCACGTCCAATACACCCGCAACATGGTCACTGGCGCAAGCACGGCCAACCTTTCCATCGTCCTGGTGGACGCGCGGCAGGGCGTCATCGAGCAGACTCGCCGTCATATCTATATCGGGGCGCTTCTCGGTATTCCGCACCTCGTCATTGCGATTAACAAGATGGACCTGGTGAACTGGGACAAAGAGCGCTTCCTGGAGATTCGTGATGAGATCGAGAGCTTTCTCCCCAGGCTCGATGTCTTTCGTGACGTGAAGTTTATTCCCATCAGCGCGCTTCACGGCGACAACGTCGTTTTTCCGTCCGAACAAACTCCCTGGTACGAAGGCCCGCCGTTGCTGGCGCACCTGGAAACGGTCCACATCGCAAGCGATTGGAACCTCGACGCCTTGCGTTTTCCGGTTCAGTGGGTCAACCGCCCAAACCGTCCGGATAATCCCGCGCTCCATGACTTTCGCGGTCTCAGCGGACAAATTGCCGGCGGCATAATTCGAAAGAATCAGGAAGTCATCGTGCTCCCTTCCGGTCTCAAAACAACCATCGCGGATATTTGGACGGTGGACGGTTCGCTATCGGAGGCTTTTTGCCCGCAATCCGTCACGCTTTGTCTCGCGGATGATATTGACGTGAGCCGCGGCGACATCATTGTTGGAACCGAAAATTTGCCCGGCCGCAGTACAGACTTGCGTGCGCGCGTCTGCTGGATGCTCGCGCGTCCCTTGCAGCCAAATAAAAAATATCTTCTCAAACATTCCGCGCAAACCGTGCAGGCTGTGGTCACGACCCTCGAACATCGAATCGACCTCACGCGTTTTGAGCCGGAACCCGCGCCGCCTCAACTGGCAATGAATGACATCGGCGTCATCCATCTCAAAACGGCCAAACCCCTCGTCTTCGACGGGTACAATTCGAACCGGATCACCGGCGCTTTTGTGCTGATCGAGCCCGGAACCAACGCAACGGCCGCCGCCGGAATGCTTTATTCTCCGACCGAACCGGCAAAGCCGGAGTACAGCGATTTCGCAATATAAATTGGGTAAAGTTTGGCACTGTCCTTGGACAGCTCGCTGCGCTTTCAGCGCCGCGTATAGCGGCGCAACGAGCGTAGTAGGACGTTGTAACGCGGGCTGTTCCGCGCGCTTTACGCGCGGTGACGGCGCAGCGCGCCGTCCCTACCGTCGCCAGAAATTAAGCAGAGAAGATGCGATGGGTAGGGTTGGCAATAGCGGTCATGTGTATGAAATTCATCGGTTAAGTAATTTAAAGTTTGGGCGGCGCAGGAGCGCCGCCCTACCCTGAAGAAAAATGAAAATTAAATTTGACAAAAAATGTTTCGTGCAATAAATAACGACTAAACAAGTAGACATTATGGACGCTGCGCTAAAAACTGACGATGATCGCGATAAGTTGCCGGCCTGGCTCGAAATTGTCCGCCGGCAGGTGACGTCGCTGCGTTTTGGCATCGTTCAAATCGTCGTTCATGATTCGGAAGTCACACAGATTGATAAAACCGAGCGGGTTCGGTTGCCAAAATCCGAATCCCGATTAGTTTAAACGCCGACCGTATCAACGGAGGTAAAAAACCATATGATTAACCGACCGGACAGCCGGAGGGGCAGAGACCATTACAATGAAAACCAAAGAATGGCTGGTAATGACCCTTATCGGGACGCAGTTGGCTGCGGAATCGATTTCGCAGGCGCAAACTGAAACAAATAAACAATCCGACATCGAGGACTTGAAACAACAGATTCAGGTGTTACAGGAAAAGGTGGACGCTCTCGAACATCGGCAGCAGGAAGCGCAACCTGCATCCCGGGTTGCCCCCAAACCGTCCGCGAGTCTGACGGTCGGCTCGGATGGCGTAAATTTCCGCTCGGCGAACTCCAACTTTGTCGCCGGTTTGCATGCGTGGGTGCAGGTGGACAGCCGGACGTTTTTCCAGGATGAGCATACACCGGGTATTGATGGATTCCTGTTGCGCCGCGCGCGGCTCATATTCACGGGAACTCTCTACCACGACTTCGACTATAACCTGACCCCTGAATTTGCCGGAACGTCGCCCCAGATTTTGGACGCCTATTTGAATTATCATTACCGTCCGGAACTCCAATTGCAGTTTGGCAAATTCAAACCGCCCGTTGGTCTCGAAGCGTTGCAGCCGGATATATACACATCCTTCAATGAGCGTTCTCTGGTTTCCGATTTGGCTCCGTACCGGGGCATTGGCGCCGAATTGCACGGCGACGTCTTTGGCGGTGTGCTGAGTTATGCTGGAGGCGTGTTCAACGGTCTGCCCGATTTGAACACGACTACCATCAACGCCAATTACGAAAATGACCTCGCCTTTGCCGGCCGCATTTTTGTATCGCCGTTTAAACAAACGACGATCACTCCGCTCAAAGGCCTCGGCGTGGGAGTCAGCGGCACCTATGAATACGACCATACCAATGCGGCCGCCGCCGGCCTGACTCCGGGGTATATAACCGACGGCCAGCAGAAATTCTTCACGTATCCCGCGAGCACGCTCCCCGACGGCGCGCATTGGAGAATCTCGCCGCAGGGTTATTATTATTGGGGACCATTTGGATTGATTGGCGAATACATCATCTCCGACCAGCAAATCGAGAGCACGACGGCGCCGGTCACCCGGGGCCGATTGCGCAATTCCGCATGGGAAGTTTCCGGCGGCTGGGTTCTGACCGGCGAAAAGGATTCGTATGCCGGCGTGACACCGAGCCATCCATTCAGCATCGAAAATGGGGGATGGGGCGCATGGCAGATTGTCGGCCGGTACGCCCGGCTCAACGTGGATGACGCGGCTTTCCCTAAGTTTGCCAGCGCAACTGGTTCTGCTTCCCGGGCGGAGGCCTGGGCCGTGGGATTGAACTGGTATCTCAATGCAAACCTTCGCGCGAATCTGAGTTTTTCGCGCACCACCTTCGATGGCGGTTCGGCGAACTCTGCAACCAAACAGGCGGAAGATGTTTTATTTACCCGCGTGCAATTGGCATTTTAAACCGAATTTTACATATGAAAATTTTCCTGCAAATTCTGGCGGCCGGCTTGTTCGTTGCGACAGTTTCGGCCCGCGACATTCAATTGCTCAACGTTTCGTATGACGCAACACGCGAGTTTTATCAGCAATACAACCAGGCCTTTGCAAAATATTGGAAGGTTAAAACCGGTGATAACGTCGTCGTCAATATGTCGCACGGCGGTTCGGGCAAACAGGCCCAACTCGTCATTGCCGGGCTGGATGGCGACGTCGTGACGCTCGCGCTGGCGTACGACATTGATTCGATCGCCCGGCAAACCCAACTGCTCCCTTCAGACTGGCAAAAACAGTTTCCCGACAACAGTGCTCCCTACACATCGACCATCGTCTTCCTGGTCCGGAAAGGTAATCCAAAAAACATCCATGATTGGGACGATATCGTGAAGCCTGGAGTCTCGGTGGTGACGCCCAATCCCAAGACCTCCGGCGGGGCGCGCTGGGCCTATCTGGCGGCCTATGCGTATGCGCTGGAAAAAAACGGCCGTGACGACGCAAAGGCGCGCGATTTTGTAAAGCGGCTTTATAAAAATGTGCCCGTCCTGGATTCCGGCGCCCGCGGCGCGACCATCACATTTGCCCAGCACCAAATCGGAGACGTTTTGTTGTCCTGGGAGAACGAAGCGTTTTTGGCCGCCAAAAATAATAGCTCCGCCCAATTCCAAATCGTCACGCCGTCATTTAGCATCCTGGCTGAACCCACGGTTGCCGTCCTGGATAAAGTCGCGGCCAGGCAAGGGACGTTGGACGTCGCGCGCGCATACCTAAATTATCTGTATTCCGACGAAGGACAGGAACTTGCCGCGAAAAATTTTTACCGTCCGCGCAACGCTCAAATCGCCGCCAAATATTCCAGCCAATTTCCGACTCTGAAACTGGTCACGGTCGAAGGAGAATTTGGCGGCTGGCAAAAAGCCCAGCAAACCCATTTTGCCGATGGCGGAACCTTTGACCAAATTTACCAACAGTAATCAGGGTAGGGATCCCGATGCATCGGGACGCCGTCACCGCGCGTACAGCGCGCGGAACAGACCCGATACAACGTCCAACTACGCTCGTTGCGCCGGTGGCAGCGCCACTTGCGAACTACGCGGCATGGACAGCGCAGCGCGCCGTCCCTACCGAGGACAGAGTCAGGCGCAAGCCGGTTTAATTTTGATGAACGATTTAACATTTAGTGTAGCTTTGAGGGCCGCATGTCATTAATGCGCCAAAGAAAAGTGTTGCCGGGCTTTCGTTTAACGCTCGGTTTCACGTTGCTTTATCTCGGACTGGTCGTTTTGGTGCCCCTGGCCGCCGCCTTCGCCAGGCTGGGGGGATTGACCTGGGAGCAATTCTGGCATGCGGTCGCGTCTCCAGTGACCCTGGCCGCGTATCGCTTGAGCTTTGGCGCGTCCTTTTTTGCCGCCCTGGTCAACTCAGTCTTCGGCCTTCTGGTGGCGTGGGTCCTGGTGCGATACGATTTTTGGGGAAAACGGCTGATGGATGCTTTGGTGGACTTGCCCTTCGCGCTGCCCACGGCCGTCGCGGGGATTACCCTGGCCGCGCTTTACTCCCAAAACGGCTGGATCGGCCGCTGGCTCTCGCCCTTCGGCATGAAGATTTCCTATACGTCGCTTGGCGTTTTTGTGGCCCTGACGTTTATCGGCCTTCCGTTTGTCGTGAGGACCGTCCAGCCCGTGCTCGAAGATTTCGATTTTGAGATCGAGGAAGCCGCGGCCAGCCTCGGAGCAAACCGATTCAAAACGTTCTTCCGCGTCATTCTGCCGATGATATTTCCAGCGTTGCTCACAGGTTTTGCGCTTGCGTTTGCGCGGGCCCTGGGCGAATACGGTTCGGTGGTTTTTATTTCCAGCAACATTCCGTTTCACACCCAAATCGTCCCGGTGCTCATCATGAGTAAATTGGAGCAATTCGATTATGCCGGAGCCACGGCCCTGGCGGTCGTGATGCTCGCCGTGTCTTTTGCCCTGCTCCTGGCCATTAACGCGCTGCAATCGTGGAGCGTGCGACACCGTCAACAGCTGTAATTTCTAAATGACACCCGCTCCTTCAATTCGTGCCGTTCCCCGGCGTGCGACCACTGAGCCGGCGCTGGTGCGTTGGTTGCTGATTGCCGTCGCGCTCGTATTCATGGCCCTGTTCCTGGTCATTCCCCTCGTAGCGGTTTTTGCGCAGGCATTTTCAAAAGGCATCGGATATTACGTACACACCCTGGCCAGTCCCAACTCGTTGAACTCCATTAAACTGACATGCATAGCCGCGGGCATTTCCGTGCCGCTAAACTGCATCTTTGGCATCGCGGCGGCCTGGGCCATCGCCAAGTTTGATTTTTTCGGCAAGAATATCTTAACTACCCTCATCGATATTCCTTTTTGCGTGTCGCCGGTCATTGCGGGTTTTCTGTATGTGCTGGTTTTTGGAAGGCGCGGCTGGCTCGGCCCGTGGTGTGCCGACCATGGATTCCAGGTCCTTTTTGCGATGCCTGGAATCGTTTTGGCGACGATGTTTGTGACGTTTCCATTCGTCGCCCGCGAATTGATCCCGCTCATGCAATCACAGGGACGCTCCGCTGAAGAAGCGGCGCGCACTCTCGGCGCGCGCGGCTGGCAAACGTTCTGGCGTGTGACGCTGCCCAATATCAAGTGGGGTTTGCTCTATGGCGTGATTTTGTGCAATGCGCGGGCCATCGGTGAATTCGGCGCCGTGTCGGTCGTTAGCGGTCATATCGAGGGCGCAAACACGATGACCCTGCACGTGGAGGCGCTCTACGACAATTATGATCAGACCGGCGCTTTCGCCGTCGCATCCGTCATGACCCTTCTCGCATTGATGACCATTGGCCTCAAGGAATGGGTCGAGCGCAAAGGAACCGCCGCCTCCACTAAAGGAATCCCGTCATGAGCGTTGAAGTCCGGCAAATCTTCAAAAAATTTGAGGCCGACACCGCGGCGCTCGGCGGCATCAGTCTCAAAGTCGAGTCAGGCGAGCTCGTGGCGCTGCTGGGCCCGTCTGGTTCCGGAAAAACCACGTTGCTTCGCATCATCGGCGGCCTCGAATTTCCGGATAATCCCAATGCGCAGGTTCTGTTCCACGGCAAGGATGTCACTTCTCTGCCGGCGCACAGGCGGGGAGCCGGTTTCGCTTTCCAACATTATGCTTTGTTCCGGCATCTGACGGTTTTTGAAAACATCGCGTTTGGCCTCCGTGTGCGCCCGTTTTGGAGGCGGCCAAAGGAATCCCAAATCCGCGAGCGCGTTGGGAAATTGTTGAAACTGATTCAGCTCGAGGCGTTCGCCAAACGGTATCCCTCACAGCTTTCGGGCGGACAGCGGCAGCGAGTGGCCCTGGCCCGCGCGCTGGCCGTCGAACCCAAGGTGCTGTTGCTCGATGAACCGTTCGGAGCGCTCGACGCCAAGGTGCGCAAGGAGTTGCGC
Source organism: Verrucomicrobiia bacterium (assembly GCA_036269115.1). Lineage (GTDB taxonomy): Bacteria > Verrucomicrobiota > Verrucomicrobiia > Limisphaerales > UBA11358 > UBA11358. Next base: position 12,827 of record DATAST010000265.1, read on the forward strand.
CATTGGCTGCGCACCTTGCACGAGGAAATTCACGTCACGACATTGTTCGTCACCCATGACCAGGAGGAAGCCCTCGAAGTGGCCGGTCGCGTGGCCATCCTGCGCGAAGGCCGAATCGAGCAGATCGGCACCCCGGAAGAAATTTACGAGCGCCCCGCCACGCCTTTCGTTTACGATTTTTTGGGCAACGTCAATTTATTCAAGGGCCGCGTTCATGATGGCAGCGTCGAAATTGGCGACACGAAGTTTCATGCGCCCGGGTTTTCGGGCGAAAATGGGCTGGTGGCAACCGCATTTGTGCGGCCTTACGACGTGACCGTCACGCGCGAGCCGGCCGGGCCGGGCGGATTTCCCGCGAGCATTGTGCGCTTCCATCTGGTCGGTCCGCTGGCCGAATTGGAACTCCAGCGCGCCGACAGTGGCCAGGTCTTTAACGCCCAACTGAGCAAGGAGCGTTTCCATGAATTAAATCCCCACCCCGGCGACCGCGTCTACGTGGAACTCCACAACGTAAAAGTCTTCCCCGAAGATTATTCGATATAAAGGGGTAATCATTCCTTAATTTCTGGCGATGGTAGGGACGGCGCTCTTCGCAAGTGGCGCTGCCACCGCCGTCACCGCGCGTAAAGCGCGCGGAACAGACCGCGATAGAACGTCCAACTACGCTCGTTGCGCCGGTGGCAGCGCCACTTGCGAACTACGCGGCGCGGACAGCGCAGCGCGCTGTCCCTACCAAGGGCAGACTTTTTATCCCTGTACTCTTGCCAGAACTCAAAAACTACAATATGGTGGACGTCTAAAGGACCGATAAACGCTAAATCGCCAGGAAGGATGAACCAGCAAAAGACACAGAAGCCGGCCATTCCCAAAATCGAGACGTTTGACGCCTCGGTTAAGCCAGTTTCTCGATCCAATATTTTCGCGGGCGGTGGCGAGATGGGCGAGCGCATCCGGCGTTTCGATTGGAGCAGGACCCCGCTTGGACCGATTGAGGATTGGCCGGCAAGCCTGGTGACGTCCGTTCGCATCATGCTTGCGTCGCGCCAGCCAATCTGGATTGGCTGGGGCCCTGAATTCATTTACCTCTATAACGACGCCTATAAAGCCATTATTGGCGGCCGCCATCCGGCTGCACTGGGCAAACCGTCTTGCGAAGTCTGGCCAGAGATCTGGCCGATTATCGGCCCGATGCTCCAAACAGCGATGCACGGTGTGGAGGGCACTTATGTGGAGGAACAGTTGCTCATCATGCAGCGGCATGGGTTCAGCGAAGAGACCTATTATACTTATTCCTATACCCCCATTCCCAATGAAGAGGGTCCTGGCGGTATCATTTGCGCCAACACCGACGATACTCAAAGGGTCATCGGACGCAGACGGATTTCACTTCTCCAGGAACTGGCTGCATCGGCTGACGCCCGAAATGTCCAGGAGGTGTGCGACCGCGTGTCTGTGGCGCTATCGACGAATTCCAAAGATTTGCCGTTCGCGCTGATCTATCTTCTTGATTCGTCCGGTAAAAATCTCGTGCTTTCGGGCACTTCGGGAATCTGGCGCGGCCATGCCGCCGCGCCGGACTCCGTGGACTTGCAGCAAGACGGACTGTGGCCCTTGTCGCAGGTGCTGCAATCCAACTCATTACGGGTCGTCGATGTTACGCACGTTCCGGACATGCCCGCCGGCTCGTGGCCGCAATCGCCCCACAAGGCTATCGTGCTGCCCATCGTTGCGAGCGCCGAAAGCGGATGCACCGGGGTGCTGATTGCGGGATTGAATCCTTTTCGCAAGCTCACTGAGCAATATCAATTGTTTCTCTCCCTGGTATCCATTCAAATTGCCGCGGCTGTCACCAATGCCCGCGCGTACGAAGAGGAACGCAAGCGTGCCGAATCCCTCGCCGAACTTGATCGCGCCAAGACAACGTTCTTTAGCAATGTAAGCCATGAACTGCGCACGCCCCTGACGCTCATGCTCGGTCCCATCGAGGATGAGTTGCGCGAAAATCCGCAGTCGCGTCCGCGCCTGGAACTGGCCCATCGCAATGCGCTGCGCCTGCTCAAGCTGGTGAACACGCTCCTGGACTTCTCCCGCATCGAAGCCGGGCGCGTCCAAATGATGTATGAACCGACTGATCTCACCGCGTTCACGAAGGAATTGGCCGAGGGTTTTCGCCCTGCGATGGCAAACGCCGGCCTGGAATTTATCGTCAATTGCTCTTCCTTGCCCGCGCCGATATTTCTGGACCGCGAAGTTTGGGAAAAAGTCGTCCTCAATCTTTTAAGCAATGCTTTTAAGTTTACCCCTAAAGGGAGCGTCACCGTGGAACTGCGCGGACGCGAAAACGGCGCCGAATTGGTCGTGCGGGATACCGGCCTGGGTATTCCCGCGACGGAACTGCCGCGCCTGTTCCAACGTTTTCATCGCGTGCGCAATTCCGAGGCACGAACGCACGAAGGGACTGGTATTGGACTGGCGCTGGTGCTGGAACTTGTCCAACTGCACGGTGGTGAAATTCACGCGGCCAGCATCGAAGGGCAGGGAAGCACTTTCACCGTCACTATCCCTGGCGGCCAGCAACACGCCCAAAAAGCACACTCCCCGGTAAACCGGACTCAGTCATCCACGGCCACTTCAGCGTTATTTGTCCAGGAAGCCCATCGCTGGTTGCCGGATGCCGCCGTTCCGCAAAATGATTCGTCCCCGGAAGGAGCAGAAGGTGAAATTAAAACGAAGGCCATGGCAAAAATTCTCGTGGCCGAGGACAACGCTGACATGCGCCAGTACGTTACGCGACTGCTGCGGAAACAGTATCAGGTGACCGCCGTGGCCGACGGCCGGGCCGCCCTTGAAGCCGTCCGGGCTGAACGCCCGGACCTCGTGCTCAGCGATATCATGATGCCTCGGATGGACGGTTTTGAACTCCTGCGCGAATTGCGCGCGCACACCGCTACCAGCACGATTCCGGTTATTTTCCTGTCGGCGCGGGCGGGCGAAGAAGCGCGCATCGAAGGCATGTCCAGGCGGGCGGACGATTATTTGGCAAAACCTTTCAGTTCGCGCGAACTCTTGACGCGCGTTTCCACCCACCTGGAACTGGCAAAAACACGGCGCGAGTCGGAATCCGCCTTGAAGGAATCTGAGGAAAAATATCGCAGCAGTTTCGAACGGGAAAAAGCCGCGCGCCAGGATGCCGAAAACGCGATTCGAATGAAGGACAATTTCCTCGCTACCCTGTCTCACGAGCTCAGAACGCCGCTTAATCCCGTGCTCTTGATTGCCAGCGACGCCGTCGTCAATCCGGATGTGCCGCCGGAGATACGCCAGGATTTCGAAGTCATCCTCAAGAACATTGAAGTCGAGGTAAAACTCATTGATGACCTGCTCGATCTATCGCGCGTCTCTCACGGCAAATTGAATCTGAAGATGCGGAAAATCGACGCCCATGTCGTCCTGCAGGAGGCCCTGCAAACCGTCCAAAACCAGATCCTGGACAAACAAATTGAAACCACGGTCGATTTGAAAGCCGATCAACACATGATTTCGGCCGATGCCGTGCGGCTGCAACAAATCTTCTGGAATATCCTCCGCAACGCCGTCAAATTTACCCCGGAAAACGGACAAATCAGCATCCAAACTTTCGCTATCGCAAACGGGGGCGGGATGGGTGTGACGATCACTGATTCAGGCATCGGAATGACCCCTGAAGAATTGAGCAACGTTTTCTTGCCATTTTCCCAGGGCGAACACGTCAAGAATAGTTCGAAAGATTACGGCGGGCTGGGATTGGGAATGGCCATCTCGAGGAAACTGGTCGAGATCCATTCCGGCACCATCCGCGCCACCAGCGATGGCCGCGACCGTGGCGCGGCTTTTACCATTGAATTTCCTTTGGTGAAATAGGCCTTAACTTTGTAGGCGCCGACGTGAGAAGGCTCAGATTAATTCGCGTTTTAGCTACGGTTTGGCATATCCAAGTGTTGTTGGAATCGAAGATATTTTTAACGATTCAACGTTTCGCGGAATCAACTGGCGGTTGACCCGCACCCTGATTTCTGCGATTATATGTACGTGCGGCTTTCTTCCAGCCTTGCACCGTTTTCGGGGGCGTACTGGTTTCGACCTGATAAATGCGCCAGAGGCGGCATGTCGAGGATGATCGTCGGCCTCGTTAATAATCGATCAAAACAAAACTGCTAACGAAGAATTAGCTCTCGCGGCCTAACTGCTGCGACGTTCACCGGCTGACGCCTGCTAGGTTGGATGAACGCTATTGCAGGTGGGGCGCGACGCGGAGACCGCGCGCGGCGCGCCGACAAATTGCATGCGGACTAAGTGGTGCGACTCGCGTCCGAACGTCATCGCACTAATGAAAATCTCTTCGGACTAAACATGTAGTCGCGGCTGGTTTGTTTGCCAGGGACGCGGGTTCAACTCCCGCCGCCTCCACCATCCTTCGCCCCGGAATTTTTCCGGGGTGAAGGATGGTGCCCTCCGTAGCTTAAGCGTAGGAGGGCCGGTCCAAATGCGGTTTTTCCTTAAATTGAGGCTTTCCTTTAATTGCAGATGAAAGCGCTCATCATCTCACGCTCTTTTTAAATCATTGCCCCATCAACCCCACCAACCCATTCAACGCCTTCCCTTCCGCATCCGAAACCAGGCAATAGTGAAATCCATTAGCCTCGAAATTAATAACCGAATACCCCCGCTCGTTTTCTAGTACTGGCGCAGTATCTTTTGAGTTTGTAGCGGGCCAAACAAATACATTAATAAAATGCTTTTTGTACTGATAGACCAGCGCAGCCACAGTGCGGCCATCCAGATAATCCAATCGCCCGCCGATAAGCGGGTAACCGTTCGCAGCGAAATCGCGCACCGTCGGCGCAAAATCCAGTTTGCCGTTGAACCACGGTTTGACGGTGTGTTGGTCGGATGACGCAACGTCGGTGAGATGATTTGCCTGGAGCGAGCGGATATGGCTGGCAATGGCTTCGTCCACGAGTGGGTCGCGCGCAGGAATTCCGATTCGCGCAAAAATCGTCAGAACGGCAAAGGCCGTCGCACCGGCGGCAATCAATCTCCAAATCCATAATTGTGCCCCTATTCGAGGCCGCTCGCTCTCCCGGGTCGGTTCGTCAGTACGAACCAACTTGCGAATTTCCTTCTGCAACGAATCCGGAGCGCGGTGGGTCAAATCATTTTGCCGCAACGCCTGCCGCAGAGATTGAATCGCATTATTCTCGGCTGCACATTGGGCGCACGATTTCAAATGCTGTTCGACTTCAAGACTGCGGACCAAATCCAATTCGCCGTCGGCATAGGCGTGGATGAGGTTCCGTGTGTCAGCGCAGTTCATAGTCCTCCTTTCCGGGTAAATTGGTTTTGCAATTGCCGCCGGGCGCGAGCCAGGCGCGACATGACGGTGCCGACCGGCACGCCCGCGACGTCTGCGATTTCTTTATAGGAACATCCCTCCAGTTCACGCAGCACCAGTGCTTCGCGGAATTCCAGCGGCAGCGCTTCGAGCGCGACCCGCAAAACATTTGCATCGGCACCGTGAAATGTATCGGCGGCCCGATTTGTATCTTCAATTTCTGCCAGTTCATCGTCGCCAATGGAAACCAGCGCGCGCGGGCGGTTTTTCTTTAGCCAGGTAAAGGCGGTATTGCGCACAATCGTGAGCAGCCATGCGCGCGCGTTTGCTCCGCTACAATTGCCGGCAAACCGGAACGCGCGTACGCAGGCGTCCTGCACAATGTCCGCGGCGTCGTGGTCGTTGCCCGCCAGCCAGCGCGCCAGATTGTAAGCCGCGTCCAGGTGCGGCATTACGATCTGCTCAAATTGTGATTCAGTCGCACTCAACGGTGGTTCTCATTCATTTAAAGACCGCACGGCAAACGATTTTATTCCCGCCGGAATAAACTTTTTTTCCGCAGGTCTGGACCTGTGAAACGTAATCACAAAAAAGAGACATGAAAATCAAAGAAAAATTCATTGTAAACGACCATAACAAGGACGGCCTTGACCGCCGCGGCTTTTTGGAATGCATGGCCTGGGCGGGAACCGGAATGCTTTGGACGGTTAGCGGCGGATTGCTTGCGTCGGCATTGCTGCCGTCACGCCTCGGCGCGGCTGAAACGGGCAGGTCGAAATCCACCTTTAGTTTCGTGCAAATCAGCGATTCGCACATCGGCTTCAACAAACCGGGGATTAATACGGATGTCGCGGGAACTTTGAAAGAGGCGATTGCGCGTATCAATGCTTTGCCGGAACAGCCGGATTTTATTTTGCATACGGGCGATTTGACGCACTTGGCAGAGGCCGATGAGTTCGATGCTCTCGAGCAATTGCTAAAAGGCTTGAAGACGCGGCAAATTTTTTATGTTCCGGGCGAGCATGACGTGACCGGCGACAATGGTAAAGCGTATCTCGAACGCTTCGGCAAAAATACCAAAGGCAGCGGTTGGCAAAGTTTTGACCATAACGGTGTCCACTTCGTCGGCCTGGTCAACGTAGTGGACATCCAACAAAACGGGCTCGGCGCACTCGGCTCGGAGCAGTTGAAATGGCTCGAGGTCGATTTGAAAGATCGATCGAATGAAACACCGATCGTCATTTTCGCGCACATTCCGCTCTGGTCGGTTTATCCGAAGTGGGGGTGGGGCACGGATGATGGCGCACAGGCGTTGAGCTTCCTGAAACGTTTCGGTTCCGTCACGGTGTTGAATGGCCACATCCATCAAACGCTAAAAAAAGTTGAGGGGCGCGTGACGTTTCATACTGCCATGTCCACGGCATTTCCGCAACCGGAACCGGGCAAAGCGCCCAAGCCCGGTCCGATGCGCATCGAGGCTGGAAAATTGCGCGACTATCTCGGTGTAACCGACGTCAACTATGTTGAAGGCAAAACGTCCCTGGCAGTCGTGGATTCGACGCTTACGTGATCCTTAATTGGTAGGGCGGAAGTGCTCTTCCGCCCTGACTCAATGTTCGCCTACCGTTCCATGAAAATACTGCTTTTCATCGCCACGATTGCCGTAGCAGTCTTCACTGCCAGCGCCCAATGTCTAACCAACGCACCCGCCGCCGGCGTCAAAGCCGGCCGCATTTTATTTTTAAAAAACTGCGCTCATTGTCACGGAGCCGATGCGCATGGTGACGAAGGGCCGGATTTGCACAAATTGGATTGGACCGACAAACAAATCATCGACCGGATTCGCAATGGCAAGAAAGGACAAATGACGTCTTTCGCCGGAAAACTGAAGACCAATGAAATTCAGAATCTGATTGGATACCTGCGCACGCTAAAATGACTACATCAGTGCCTCAGTATCCGCAAACGCTATAGTGCTAATCAGCGCATTGGCGTCCTGCCGCGAATCCAAGCGCGTGTGCTGAACTACGATCGGAATGTCCGATTCAATCAAACTGGAGTATTCCGTTCCGCGCGGGATTGGTTCAGGATCTTTCAGATTGTTGAAACGTACGTGTTTCGTCCGGCGTGGCCCGACAGATACACGATAGGGGCCAATCGGCTCGTGATCGGAGTAGAAAATCCAGATTTGGAGGTGCGCTTCCCCGTCCGAGGCGTTGAGCACGCAGATGCTCTCGTGACTGGTCATTTCGGGCTCGGGACCGTGGCTCGTTTCGGGAATGTATCCCTCGGCAATGGCCCAGCGTTTATGGCCGATCGGCGAAAATTTCTTTTGTTCGGTGGGATTCATAAAAAGCGGCGCTTTTTGGAATTGGAAAGCAAAAGGACTGCGGCGGCGGCCGCGGCGGGAATCAAAACGGCCGCCGTTAGAACATTGCGGTACTTGTTCAGCCACAATTGCAGGCTGAATTTGCGCGCGCGATTGTCAAAGGCGCCGTGCGCGCCGAAATCACCGGGCACCGGGTCGAATAGATTATTCGGGCGATCCGGTTCGTCCGGCTCATCCGTTTGCTGGCTTTGATAACAGTGATTGCCCAGATAACGGTCGAGCAGGCGCGGAGCGATTTTATTTCCCACAATGGCCTGGACCGTGGGAAATCCCACGTAAACCTCATGCCGTTTGTGCGTGGCCGCATAGACGATGGCATCCGCCGCGACTTCCGGTTGATAAATCGGCGGGACGGGCTGGGGTTTGTTCGGCATCCGGCTTTTGACCCAATCAAATTGCGTCGTGTTGACGGCCGGCATTTCAACTTCACAAATTCGGATGTTCATTTGATCGTGAATCAATTCGCATCGCAACGCTTCGGTAAACCCATGGATGGCGTGTTTGGCCGCGCAATAAGCCGATTGCAACGGGATGCCCCGATAGGCGAGGGCCGAACCCACATTGATGATGGTTCCCCGATTGCGCGGACGCATGCGCCGCAAGGCGGCGAGGGTGCCCCAAACATAGCCCAGATAGGTCACTTCCGTGACCCTTCGAAATTCCTCGGGCGTCATTTCGGCGATGGGGGAAAAAACAGTCACCATCGCGTTATTCACCCAAATATCAATTGGGCCGAAGGCGTCCTCCAATTGTTGCGCCGCGTTCTCGATGGCCTTGTCATCCGCGACGTCCCCGGCCAGTACCAAAGCGTGACCGCCGGCCTCCTCGACTTCTTCGCGCGCGGCTTCCAGCCGCTCGCCGCTGCGGGCGAACAGCCCGATTTTTGCGCCGCGCTTCGCGAAGGCCCGCGCGGTGGCGCGTCCAATTCCGGCGGACGCGCCGGTGATCATTACCACGTCAGAAAATCCATTAGTGTTCATGCCCTATCTCCATTGGTTCGGCTTTGGTGCGGTTTTTGAGTTCGGATTGCTCCTGCATTTCGGGAATCGTGTGAGGCTCCTGGATTTTATGGCCTTCACCATTCTGGTAGCTGCCTTCGCGCAATGCCTTCGCCGCGACTTCCGCGGTGTGCAGCGCCCGGCGATGCGCAAGTTGCTCGATTTGCTCGCGGCAACTGAAACCGTCAGCAATCAAGATTGTCTTCTCGTCCGTTTCCCGGACCGTTGGCAGGAGCATGCGCTCGCCGCAACGGACGGATACCTCGTAATGCTCCGCCTCGAATCCAAATGAACCGGCCATGCCGCAACACCCTGAATCGACAATTTTAAAGTCGAGGCCCAGATGCTTCAAAAAGTCAGTGGCCCCTTCCATTTTCATCACGGCCTTGTCGTGGCAATGTCCGTGAACCAGCGCGTTCCGGTGGAGTTTCGGAAAACGAAAATCCGAATACTTCGAGAAAAATTGGCTGAGCGTCACCACCCGGTTCGCCAGCCGGTCCGCGTCTTCATCAAAGGGAAACAGGCGCTTCAGTTCGTCGCGAAAAACACTCACGCAACTGGGCTCCAGCCCGATGATTGGAATTTCCGCGCGAATTTCCGAGCGCAGCGAAATCAAAATTTCCGCCAGCAGCTTTTTCGCGTAATCGAGCATTCCAAAATCGTAGAGCGGCCGGCCGCAACACAACTTTGCCCTGGGCACAATCACGTGATGGCCCGTCGCCTCAAGAACTTGAACGGCTGCCTGCAATATTTCGGGATGGAAATAATTGTTAAAGGTGTCCACCCACAGGACTACCGGGGGGCCTTTTCGCCCCGGATCTTTGCGCTGGTTCCACCAGGCACGGAAGGTCTGTTTGGCAAACCGCGGCATGGAGCGTTTCTGCGAAATGCCGCCCAGCCATTTGACGAGGTTACGGCTCAGCGGGGCCGCGCCCACGAGGTTCACCAATCGCGGTATCTTCGAGGCGATACCAGCCCATACATGGATCAGGCCCATGGAATAAGCATGGCGCGGCCGTAAACGCCGCTCGTAATAGTGCGATAAAAACTCGGCCTTGTACGTCGCCATGTCCACGTGCATGGGACAATCGGACTGGCAGCCCTTGCAGGCCAGGCACAGGTCCAGGGATTGGAGCACTTCCTTGCTCTTCCATCCGTCATGGATGACCTCGCCCTGGAGCATCTCAAAGAGCATCCGCGCACGCCCTCGGGTCGAGTGCATTTCCTCGCGGGTGACCATATAGCTCGGGCACATCGTCCCGCTTTCACCCCGGCGGCATTTGCCTACGCCCACGCAACGCAGCATCGTGTCGGAGAAATTCCCCCCGTCTTCGCCGTAGAAAAATTTCGTTTGCGGCTGCCACGGATTATAATGAGGGCCTAGCCGGAGGTTTTCGTTGTTGTGAAATGCATTCACGACTTTGCCCGGGTTCATTTTGTTTTGCGGGTCCCAGATTTTTTTAAATTCCTCAAACGCCTCGACGAGGTCCCGGCCGAACATGATCGGCAACAATTCCGCTTTGGATTGGCCGTCCCCATGTTCCCCGGAAATGGAGCCGCCAAGCCCCACGACCAGCACCGCGGCCTCCTCCACAAATCTCCGGTACTTTTCGATGCCGCTTTTCGTTTTGAGGCCGAAGTCTATGCGCGTATGAATGCAGCCGTCGCCAAAATGCCCGTAGAGCGAGCAGGCGTAGCCAAATTTATTATACAGCTTGCGCAATTCCCGCAGATAGGTTCCCACCTTGTCCGGGGGCACGGCACTGTCCTCCCAGCCTTCCCACGTCACTGGTTCGCCGGGCACGCGGGCGGTGGCGCCCAGTCCAGCTTCACGGACTTCCCAGATTTTTTTCTCGAGTTCAGGGTCGTCATACAATTTCATCGAAGGACCGCCCCCGAAGAATTTCTTCATTTTTCGCATCAGATGATGCGCCTTTTCCACGGCCTCTTCTTTGGTTTCACCGCCAAATTCCGCGATCAACCATCCGTTTCCTTCCGGAAGCAGTTTCAGATCGGCGGAGTGCATCTTGAGCTTCTTCATGTTCCGCGCCAGCACGTCATCCAGGCCCTCCAGCCCAATGGGTTTGCACGCGAGCACTTCCGGCACATGATCGCCCGCGGAATACACGTCCGGGTAACCCAACGCCACGATGACGCGGAACGGCGGACTATGGACGAGCCGCGTCACGGCCTGCAGCACCGTCACGCATGTTCCCTCGGTGCCGACCAGCGCGCCGGCCACGTTAAAACCATATTCCGGCAATAGTTGGTCCAGGTTGTAACCCGACACGCGGCGCGGGATTTTAGGATATTTTTTCCGGATCAAGTCGGCGTATTTATTTCGTAGCTTCACGAGTTTCTCATAGATCTCGCCGCGGCGGCCGCCCGCTGCAATCATCGAGGACACTTCCTCGTCCGTGGTTTTGCCCACCCGCATCCGCAGACCGTCGTATGTCACAACTTCAAGTTCGATGATATTTTCCACGGTCTTGCCGGCCATGATGGAATGGACACCGCAGGAATTGTTGCCGATCATCCCGCCGAGCGTGCAATGGTTGTGCGTGGAAGGGTCGGGGCCGAAGGTCAGATGATGTTTTTCAGCCGCCGCGCGCAAATCATCCAGGACGACTCCCGGCTCGACTCGCGCGGTCTTCTGGAGCGGATTCAGCTCCAAAATTTTGTGAAGATATTTCGAAAAATCCATCACCACAGCCACGTTGCAACATTGTCCGGCCAGGCTCGTGCCGCCGCCGCGCGACAAAATTGGCGCTCCAAATTCACGGCACACGGATATGGTGTGCACGACGTCCTCCGCCGTTTTGGGAACTACCGCTCCGATCGGGATTTGCCGGTAATTGGATGAGTCGACGGAATACAACGCGCGCGCGCCCGGGTCAAAACGCACTTCGCCGGAAATGGTCCTCTTGAGCGTTTTCGCCAATGCTTCCACGTCCCCGTGCCAATGATTTCCCGGTTCGTTTCGCACGTGCTCGGGTGGTGGTTTGGTTGTGTTCATAATTTAATTTGGTACTTCCCCGCGTCGCGTTCCTTGAACTCGAGGCCAAGGCCGGGTTGCGAAAGGTCAGGCTGCAGGAAACCTTTTTTGTGCGAGACCGTGGCGCCGCTGAAAAAGATTTGTTCGATGCGAACGTGATCGTGAAAATATTCCACGTGACGCGCGCGCGGCACAGCGCAGCACAGATGGGCGTGCAATGCCGGGGCCGTGTGCGACGACATTGGCACTGCAAAGGAATCGCATAACGCGGCCATTTGCATAAATCCGGTAATGCCGCACCGTGTGGCGTCACCCTGCAAAACATCCACCGCCTGTGCTTCCAGCATCTGCCGCGCCTGAATGGAATCGTAATTGTATTCGCCGGCTGAAATCTCCATTCCCGCGGGCGCCTGCCCGCGCAGGAAGCGCAAGCCGGCCAGGTCGTCGGATGTAACCGGCTCCTCAAACCAGGCGACGCCTTGTTCCGAAAATTTTTCGGCCTGCGCCTGCGCCTGCCGTTGCGTGTAGGCCCCGTTGGCATCTACGAAGAGAGCGGCATCATCGCCAATCGCCTTGCGTGCTGATTCCACGCGGCGTTCATCCGCGGCGGAGTCCCGGCCCACCTTCATCTTCACCATCGAAATGCCTTCGCCGACCCACTTTTCCAATTGTCCCCGCAATTGTTTGTCCCCGTAGGAAGTGAAACCACCGCTCCCATAGACTGGAATTTTCTCGCGCACCGCTCCCAGCAATTGCGCCAGCGGCGCGCCCAGCAGCCGCGCTTTTAAATCCCACAGTGCCACGTCCACGGCGGCGATTGCCGTTGAAGCAATGCCTCTTCTTCCAAAGTTTCGGACGGTGGCGTTCAATTGTTCCCGAAATAGACGATTATCCATTGCGTTTCTGCCGTGGATTAGGGGAAAGAGCTTCTCCCGAATCAACGGCACACAGCACTCGTGAGTGTAGGTGTAACCCAGCCCGCGCGCTTTTCCGGCGCTCAACCGAACAAGTACCAGCGTCGTGGAATCCCATTCCGCGGTGCCATCGGATTCCGGAAGGTCCGTTGGCACTTTGAACGCATCTACTTCGCATTGCTCGATGGTTTCATTCAAAGGCGGCACAATTCAGGCGGCCAGCGCGGTTGGCCGTTGCATGTGGATCCCCTCCGCAAATTCCTCAATCATCTTTGCGTTGAAGGCCGGCAGGTCATCCGGAGAACGGCTCGTAACCAGGCCGTTATCCACCACGACTTCCTGGTCCACCCATTGGGCCCCGGCATTTTTTAAGTCCGTTTTGATGCTCGCAAATGACGTCAGCTTTCGTCCACGAACGACGTCCGCTTCGATCAGCATTTGCGGGCCGTGGCAAATGGCTGCCACCGGCTTGCCCGTCTGAAAAAACGCCTTTACAAATTGCACAGCGGAAGCATCCCGGCGCAGATGGTCCGGATTGATTACTCCGCCGGGCAGCATCAGGGCGTCAAAATCCTCGGGACGGGCCTTTTCCAGCGGCACGTCCACTTTCACCGTCTGTCCCCAGTCGGTATAATCCCATCCTTTGATTTGGTCTTTGACCGGCGAAACGATTTTCACGTCCGCCTGCGCCTCCCGCAACGCTTGCAGCGGCGACAACAACTCATCCTGTTCAAATCCATTCGTCGCCAGGATGGCCACTTTCTTTCCCTTCAGGTCATGGTCGTTTGTTTTCATAAATTCCCTTTCTCCCTAATATCCTTCGTCCCTAGTGCGGCAGATAGCTTTCGATTCCGTCCTTGAAAGATTGCCGGATGGCATGACCGCGCTCCGGGTCGCCGTGAATCATGGCGCTCATAAAATGTCGCGCCTGCTGAAATGTTATGTGCGGCGGTAATGGCGGAACTTCCGGGTCCGTATGGGCGTCCACCACGACCGGGCGATCGGACTTGAGGGCCTCTAACCACGCGGGGGCAACTGCCTCCGGCCGGTCCAGCCGGATGCCCTTCAGTCCAAGCATTTCCGCGTAGGTCGCATAAGGAAACTCCGGCAGATTTTGGGATGTTTCGAATTTCGGATCGCCGCTCAGGACCCGCTGTTCCCACGTCACCTGGTTCAAGTCCCGGTTATTGAGCACCAAAATGATCAGCCGGGGGTCCTTCCACCGTTTCCAGTATTTGGCGATGGTTACAAGTTCGCCAATGCCGTTCATTTGCATGGCTCCGTCACCCACCAGGCCGTAAACCACTCGATTCGGAAACGCAAATTTCGCCGCGATGGCATAAGGAACACCCGCGCCCATGGTGGCGAGCGTCCCGGAAAGAGAGGCCATCATGCCGGGGCGGATTTTCAAATCGCGTGCGAACCAATTCGCCGAGGATCCCGAATCCGCGCACAAGATGCAGTTGTCGGGCAGGCGCGGTGAGAGGTCCCAAAATACGCGCTGGGGATTGAGGGGGTTTGCGTCATTCATGGCGCGCGCCTCCAATACTTTCCACCACGCGGCCACGCCATGCTCGATTGACTCGCGCCATGACCGGTCCTCCTTTTTTTTCAACAAAGGCATCAGCGCGCGCAAGGTTTCAAGGCTGTCCCCGGCAAGGCACACGTCGGCCGGATATCGCAGGCTTAACATTCTTTGGTCGATGTCAATTTGCACGCACTTCGCCCGGCCCTCTTTCGGCAAAAATTCTGAGTAGGGAAAACTGCTGCCGATCATAAACAGCGTATCGCAATCCATCATCATGTCCCAGCTGGGCTTGGTGCCGAGCAGGCCGATGGAGCCGGTCACACAAGGCAGGTCGTCCGGCAATGCCGCCTTGCCCAGCAGCGCTTTGGCGATACCCGCGCCCAGGAGATTTGCCGCTTCGAGCACTTCCTTTCCCGCGTGCATCGCCCCCGCGCCGATCAACATCGCCACACGGCGTCCGTCATTCAAAACTTTTGCCGCGCGTTGCAAATCTTTTTCTTCGGGAATAATTCGCGGCTTGGCATGGCCGATGCCGGAATGGACGGTGCCGTGCATGTGTCCGGGCACTCGTACTGCTTTTGCTTCCTGCAAATCATTGGGCATGATGACGCAGGTCACCGTGCGTTGCGCTTTGGCGATGCGAATGGCCCGGTCTACCAAATGCCGTACTTGTGCCGGATGCACTGCCATTTGAACAAACTCGCTGGCCACGTCTTTGTAAAGCGTTGTCAGGTCCACTTCCTGTTGATAATGCCCCCCGAGACCCTGCCTGGATTGCTGGCCGACGATGGCTACGACCGGTACGTGATCCATTTTCGCGTCGTACAGACCATTCAGTAAATGAATGGCCCCCGGGCCCGATGTGGCGAGGCAGATGCCGACTTCACCGGTAAATTTCGCGTGAGCGCACGCCATAAATGCCGCCATTTCTTCATGCCGTGCCTGGATGAATTCGATCGGATGCGAGTTTTTTTCCGCGCGACCCAGCGCGCCCATGATTCCATTTATCCCGTCTCCGGGATAACCGTAAATTCGCCGCACGCCCCAGTCATAAAGCCGTTCAATGAGGAAGTCCGCGCAAGTCTCCATATACCGCCGTTTTAGCTAGATATTTGCCAAAGCGGAAAACTGAAAAAAAATCCCTTTTGTGAAGAAAGCGCATGCAACCCGCAACACACATACGGACTGTGATTGCAAAGTGCATTTGCTTTCTGGGGTTTTTCCGGCCATTTCCTGAAAAACTTGGGCGTTGGCTGGTATCCTTTAGATGGCAGGCTTCCAGCTATCTAGATTCCAGAAGGTGAGACATCGCCGGGAATTCTGTGGGTGAAAAGGGATTAAGGGTTTTGCCCTACGGACTTTCCCGGCGATTTCTCACCTTTCATTTTTAATTTTATGCGAGCGATTTGGAAAGGTTCCATCAGCTTTGGCCTGGTTTCCATTCCGGTCACCCTTTTTCCAGCCACCCAGCGCGAGGAGCTGAAATTCCGCATGCTCCGCAAGTCTGATTTAAGCCCCATCAATTACAAACGTGTCGCCGAGGCTGATGGGAAAGAAGTGCCCTGGGACCAGATCGTAAAAGGCTACGAATACCAAAAAGGCGAGTTCGTCATCGTCACAGATGAAGATTTTGAGCGGGCGGACGTCAAAGCCACGCAGACGGTGGATATTGTGAACTTTGTCAAGATGGATGAAATAAACCCGGTGTTGTTTTATAAGCCGTACTATATGCAGGCGGAAAAAGGCGGGGAGAAAGCCTACGCACTCTTGCGCAACGCCCTCGAAGCCTCGAAGAGGATTGGCATCGCCAAGGTCGTGATCAAAGTCCGCCAGCATCTGGCGGCCATCAAACCCCAGCAAAATGGATTGATGCTGGAACTGATGCATTTCCCGGAAGAATTGGTGGACATTTCCGAATTCAAAACGCCTGCGGCACCCCCGGCCACCAAACCGGAAATGAACATGGCCGGGCAGTTGATCGAATCCATGACGACGGAATGGGACCCTGAACGGTATCACGATGATTACCGCGCAAGCTTGCAGAAAATGATCGACGAAAAAATCCAGCATCGCGGCGAAGGGAAACCTGCGCAGAAGAAAGCGCGAAAGCCGTCCAACGTCATTGATTTAGTCTCTGTCCTGCAGCAAAGCATCAAGGAGACCCAAAAGAAATCCAAGCCGCTGAAGAAAGCCGCGTAACCGCTTGTTATGCCAGCGCTGACTGAATATGCCCGCAAACGCGATTTCAAGAAAACCGTCGAACCGCCTGCCCAAACCGCCCGCGGAACAAAGAATCGTTTTGTCGTCCAAAAACACGCCGCTAAGCGTTTGCACTATGATTTCCGCCTGGAATTGGACGGTGTACTGAAATCGTGGGCGGTGCCTAAAGGTATCCCCTTTTCAAAAGGCGACAAACGCCTTGCCGTGCATGTCGAAGACCATCCCGTTTCCTATATCGATTTCGAAGGCACGATTCCCAAAGGCCAATATGGCGGCGGCGCGGTTATGGTTTGGGACCGTGGCACATTTTCCACAGACAGCGATCAACCAGCGCAGGCCCTGGAATCCGGCAAACTTCACTTTTCATTGAGGGGCAAAAAACTTTGGGGCGATTGGCATTTGGTCCGGCTGCGCGGCGGAGACCAATGGCTGTTGATTAAAGGCGGCCAGGACATGAAGCCCGTCTCAAAAAAGGCTGATGATTCATCCGCCCTTTCAAGCAAAACGATGCGGCAACTTTCGCAAAACGGTTCAGTATGGGAATCATCGGACCAGAGCCGCGCACGCAAGCCGGGCCGCCTCCCCCAGCAAGAGAAACGCTCGCCTACGGCCACAGCTTCCAAACCAAAATTGCCAGCGGCCTTTGTCGAACCCATGAAAGCGCGGCTGCTTTCCTCGCCACCCACGCAGGGCGATTGGATTTATGAAATCAAATTCGACGGCTATCGCGCCATGGCGTTTAAAGACGGCGGCGCCGTGAGGCTCTTTTCCCGGAACGAAAAAGATTTTGGCGAAAAATTCCCGGAGATTGTGGCTGCGGTTGCATCGCTTGAACCCGATGAAGCTATCATTGACGGAGAAATCGTGGCCCTGGACAGCAAAGGCGTTTCGTCTTTCCAGTTATTGCAGACGATTGAAATCGGAGAGCGCCCGGCCGTTTATTATTACGCATTTGACCTGCTCCAATTGGACGGCAAAGACCTGCGGAAACTGCCCCTGGTCGAGCGCAAGGCCCGGCTTGAACAAATTCTCAAAAACGCGCCGGAAGAAATTCGTTATTCTGCGTCGTTGGGGAATGATACTCAAAAACTTTTGAAGCAGGTCGCTAAACTCGGATTGGAAGGGTTGATCGGCAAACAAACTGATTCCATTTACGAACCCGGCAAACGCAGCGGCGTATGGATTAAACTCAAATCGCGCCGCGAACAGGAATTTGTCATTGGCGGGTACACTGACCCCAAAGGCGCGCGATCGCACTTTGGCGCGCTGCTCGTGGGTTTTTTTGACGGATCTCAATTGAAGTTCTGCGGAAAAGTTGGGACCGGTTTTAACACCAAACTGCTAAGCTCACTGCACGGCCGATTGAATGCGATCCACCGCGCCGATTGCCCCTTTGTGAACTTGCCTGAATTGCGCGGCAGCCGTTACAGTCCGCGGATTACCGCCGGTGAAATGAAAAAATGCCATTGGGTTGAGCCCGAACTCGTTTGCCAGGTTGCCTTTTCAGAGTGGACGCGCGACGATAAATTGCGCCAGCCGGCCTTTTTGGGCCTCCGCGAAGACAAAGACGCCGGCGAAGTCGTGCGCGAACGGCCGGAGTAATTATGGCAACCAAATCACAACTCAAAATTGGAAGTAAAACCCTCGAAGTATCAAACCTTGGGAAAGTGTTTTACCCCAAAACTGGATTCACCAAAGGCCAAATAATCGACTATTACATCCGCGTGTCTCCGGTCCTGTTGCCGCATCTAAAGGACCGGCCCATCACGCTCAAACGCTATCCCGAAGGCGTGGAAGGATTGTTCTTCTATGAAAAACGATGCCCGCCGTACCGGCCCAATTGGATTGTGACTCACGCCGTGCCGCGTTCAGAAGGCGGCAACATCGATTACTGCGTCATGAACGATCTTTCCGCCCTCGTCTGGGCCGTCAATCTCGCGGACCTGGAGTTGCACGTGTTTCTGCATCGGGTGCCCAAAATCGCACAGCCAACGGCCGTTGTCTTCGACCTGGACCCGGGCGCACCCGCCGATATCGTTGACTGTTGCCGCACCGCCTTGCGCCTGAAAACCCTTTTGGACAAAGCAAAGCTGAAATGCTTTCCAAAGACTTCCGGATCAAAAGGGTTGCAGCTATATGTTCCACTGAATCGTCCGGTCACCTATGAACAAACCAAATCATTTGCCCGGGGCATTGCCGCCGAATTGGAAACGGCATTTCCTGAATCCGTCGTCTCCAACATGCAAAAGTCCCTGCGCAAAGGAAAGGTGTTCGTTGATTGGAGCCAAAACGATGACCATAAAACCACTGTCTGCGTTTATTCCATGCGGGCCAAAGAAACACCGTCAGTTTCCACGCCCATCCAGTGGGATGAAGTGGAATCGGCGGTGAAAAAGAAAAATGCAACTGCGCTGGCGTTTGAACCGGAAGACGTGCTCAAACGCATTGAGAAGAACGGCGACCTTTTCGCGCCAGTCTTGAAGCTAAAGCAAAGCCTCCCGTCCTGATATTTTTTGCACGGGTCGATTGCATTCTGCATTCCTTTTTGTGCCTGAATAATCATGGCATATTTTCCGCTATTCGAATTTCATGCCTGAAAGAGAAACAATCAAAAGGGCGCACGAAGACGAGCGTGAGGGCAAATCTCCCTCGACCCAGGCCGGAGAATTCGTGCGCGAGGAATTTCATCACATCCGCGAAGGCAAACACGGAGCGCGATCACCACAACAAGCCATTGCCATCGGATTGTCCAAGGCGCGCCGCGCCGGTGTAAAACTCCGACCACCTTCGCGCGGAAGATTTTCCGGCAAAGTCCGGCGCCAGGCGGAACGCGACTATGAAAAAGGCCAGCATCCGCGCCGGAGGCAGCCGCAGCCGCGCCGATCGCGCGCGGTGCTCGGAATGTTGAGACGCGAAAGCCACCGATCCGCCTCCACCGCCGCTATATCGCGCCAGGTCCGCTCGGCGGCAAAACGCAGGACTCCATCCCAACGTTCTATGTCCGCGCGTAAAGCCGTGCGTACTAAAGGTCCGGGACGCCTCTCCGCCGCCGGCAAGAAAGCGGCCCGAACACGCTGGGGCTAAGTGAGGGCTGATGGATTAGGGGATTATTGGATCAATGGGATGAGTGGCTTACATGATCCAGTAACCCACCGACTATTGCGTTGACTTCTCCCCGACACGCCAATCCACTTTGGCAAGACCAAAGCGAATTCCCATTTCTTTCAAAAAAGCCACGGGGCGGTCCGACTCATCGTGATGGGTCCGCCAACTCACCTCGCAACTCATTTCTGTGAGGACGGCATTTTCTCCCATAATGATGGACGAAGAAACGATCTTGTAGCCTGCCGCAGCAATTGCCGTGATGATTTCCTCTTCAGACGGCGCTTTCTGGCCGGCGACAAGGGTGAGTGTAGCCTGGCGGTTTTGTTTTAGGTGTTTCTCCAATTGTTTAAGCCCTATCAGCACAATCAAACCCAAAGCCAGCGCACCGAGTCCCAGGCCAATTTGGCCCCCGCCAAAACAAAGGCCCATGACCGTGACAAACCAAAGTGTCGCCGCCGTGGTCACGCCGCGCACGATGCTGCCTTTCCGCAAGATAACTCCGCCGCCGATGAATCCCATGCCCGAGAGAATGCCCAGCGGCAATCTCATTAAATCCATGACCACGAAAGAATCATGCGCCTTTCCTGCTACATCCAGCAGCAGGTTGACCTGAATCATTGACACGGATGCGGCCAGGCAAACCAGCAAAGTCGTGCGCAGTCCGGCCGCCTGTCCGCGTTCCTCACGGTTCAGACCGATTAACGTACCGGCCACGATTGTCAAAAGCAGGCGTATTGCAATGTCACGCCAACTGACCTCCAAAGGCATAACCTTGAATTAGCGAAGGTCATGCCAACTATCCTGCTTGGCACTTTTCTTGCCGTCCAGGCCGCGAGCATGGCCGAAGAGAACAAATCGGCGTCACAAAAGGACGAAACGGGAAAGGGCAGTCGGGAAAGCGAGAGCAAGCCGGACCAAAAACAAGGACAGCATAAGGAGAAATCCGCGCAATCCGGCGAAAAGGCGGACCAACAGCCCAACAAGCAACCGGAAGAGCCACCGCTTTATAAAAGGCGCGGGTTCATTCCCGCCGTTGTCATTATCGCGATCGTTCTCGTCGCCGCCCTCGGCGTCGCCTGGTTCATCTTCCGGCAATATGTTTCTACCGACGACGCTTACATTGACGGCCACGTCACTCAGTTCAGCGCCCGCGTGTCCTCACAGGTTCTGGCCTTGCACATTGTGGACAATCAATTCGTTCACAAAGGCGATTTATTGATTGAGCTGGACCCGGCAACCTTCCAGCTGGCGCTCGAACAGGCGAAGGCCCAAGCCGACTCATCACGCGGAAAACTTGTCCAGGCGCAGGCCCAGGTGGGAACGGCGAAGGCGTCTGTCATCACGGCCAATGCCCAGGTGGAATCAGCCGAAGTGCAATATGGCAACGCGGAACGGAACCTCACGCGTTTCCAGCAAGTCGATGAACGCGCCCGGTCCCGCCAGCAACTGGATAACGCCTACACCACAAGAAAAAATGCGCAGGCCCAAATCGACCAGGCCAAAGCGCAGAGAATTTCCGCCGACGCGGGTGTCACCAATGCGGAAGCGGCGGTCAAGGCGGCACAGGGCGAGTTGGAAACTTCACAGGCGAATGAAAAAACCGCCGAAGTCAATTTGTCGTACTGCAAAATTTATTCGCCGGTCGATGGCCGCGTCACGCAAAGAACTGTGGAGGTTGGCAATTTCGTTTCCCCCGGCCAGGCGTTATTGATGCTGGTGGATCCACAGGTCTGGGTGACCGCCAACTTCAAGGAGACCCAATTGACCCACATCCGCCCCGGCCAGCCTGTCACCATCAGCGTCGACGCTTTCCCCGGTCAGACCTGGCACGGCCATGTGGATTCTATCCAGGCGGGTAGTGGCTCGCGCTTTAGTGTTTTGCCGGCCCAAAACGCCACGGGCAATTTCGTAAAAATCGTCCAACGGGTTCCCGTGAAAATTGTGTTCGACCCCGGTCCAAACACGAACAACGCGCCTATGCTCTCGCCCGGTCTTTCCGTCGAACCGCGAGTGAAAGTCCGATGAAACAGACCAATCCCTGGCTGGTCGCCGTCATTGTCTCGATGGCCACGTTCATGGAAGTGATGGACACATCCATTGCCAATGTGGCTTTGCGCTATATCGCCGGCAGCATGGCGGCGGACCAAAGCGAATCCACCTGGATATTGACCAGCTATCTGGTAAGCAATGCGATCATTGTGCCCATTAGTGGCTGGCTGGCATCCGTCATGGGAAGAAAACGGTTTTACATGACCTGCGTGGCACTCTTCACGGCCAGTTCCTTTTTGTGCGGCATCGCGCCGGCTTTTGGATTTCTTTTGATTGCGCGCGTGCTCCAGGGACTCGGCGGCGGCGGCCTGGCGCCATCGGAACAGGCCATGCTCACCGACCTGTTTCCGCCGGAAAAACGCGGCCTCGCGTTCGCCTTTTACGGTGTCGCCGTCGTCGTCGCGCCGGCGATAGGGCCGGCGCTGGGCGGCTGGATCACTGACAGTTTTTCGTGGCGCTGGATTTTTTTCATCAATCTTCCGGTGGGAATCGCTTCGCTTATCCTGACTTACTTTCTCGTGCAGGATTCTCCGGGAGCAAAGAAAGAACACGAGGAAGCCACGCGTGGCGGAATCAAAGTGGATTATGTCGGCTTCGCCCTGGTTGCACTTGGCCTGGGCTGCCTGCAAGTGGTCCTGGACAAAGGCCAGGAAGACGATTGGTTTGGCAGCACTATGATCACGGTCTTTGTGATTATCAGTACCATCGGAATTGTCGGGGCGATCATTTGGGAATTATTCGGCACGCGCAACCCGATTGTGGATCTGCCCTTGTTCCGCGACCGGAGTTTCTTCGTCGTGAACCTGATGATGTTCTCAACGTTATTCGTCTTGCTGTCTACCACGCAATTGCTGCCTCAATTCGTCCAGCAGATTTTGCCGTACAACGCGACCAAAGCCGGTCTTGTACTAATGCCCGGAGGATTTGTGATGATGGCCCTGATGCCGGTCGTCGGATTCTTAGTGAGAAAAGTTCAGCCCAAACATCTTGTGTTCTTCGGTTTTATCATCAGCGCGCTGGCGCTGGACCATATGTGCAGCCTGCCGCCGGACGTTTCATTTAGGCAGGTCGTTCTCGCCCGAATGTTTCAGGGCGTGGGGTTCTCATTTCTATTCGTACCCATCCAGACGCTGGCCTATTCCAACCTGCCTGAGGGGAAATCAAACAAAGCCTCGGCGCTCATCAATCTCATGCGAAATTTGGGAGGAAGCGTGGGCATTTCCGTGGGTACAACGCTGCTGGCGCGGCGCAGCCAGGTCCATCAGGGCTACCTGACCTATCATACAACGCCGGTCGCACCCGCGTTTCAACGCGAATGGCAAAACCTGGCCGACCGAATCTTCACTTATGGCACGGACGCTGTGACCGCAAAACAGCACGCGCTGGCCGTGCTCTACCAGGAAACGCAACGTCAGGCGGCTATGCTGGCGTATCTGGACGTGTTTGTCGTCCTGATGGTCGGCGCCCTCATCGCCGCCGGCATGACGGTCTTCCTGAAGAAGATGGATTTAAGCAAAGCCTCTGGTCATTAGCCTGTGAATCATTCCATACAAACCATCCGGAACGCTTACGCACAAATTGATAGCAATTTGGCGAATCACGCAATACGTATCACTGCACACTTGAATCTCTGAATCTTTCGTGCATTTTCATCTCTTTAAATCGTGAAAGAAATTATTTCAGCGCCGCCAGCCATTGTGCAAAATGAGTTTGAATCCGTTCGTAGCCTGTTCCAAAGGAATGTGCTGCCCACTTATGCGCGCTTCGATCTTGCGCTGAGCCACGGATCGGGCAGCTACGTTTTTGATGTGGCCGGACGGCGTTACCTGGACCTCGGCGGCGGCATTGCGGTCAATTGCCTCGGCCACGCGCACCCGGCTATCACCGAAGCGCTCGTTGCCCAATCGCAAAAACTGATTCATACGTGCAATCTCTATTACACTGAATCGCAGGCACGCCTCGCCGGCGAAATCATCAAACGCATTGGGGAAGGTAAAGTCTTTTTCGGCAACAGCGGCGTGGAGGCGAATGAAGGTTTGTTCAAACTCGCCCGAAAATTTGGACATGACGAGGGCCGTTTTGAAATTCTGACGGCCACTAATTCGTTTCATGGCCGCACGCTCGCCGGCATTTCCGCCACGGGCCAGCAAAAAGTTAAAAAAGGGTTCGACCCCATGACGCCCGGTTTTCGGCACGTCCTGTACAACGACCTCGAAGCCATGCGCGCGGCGATTTCTCCCGCGACGGTCGCGATTATGATTGAAGGGGTCCAGGGCGAAGGCGGAGTGACCCCGGCCACGCCCGCCTATTTGCTCGGCCTGCGGGCACTGTGTAATGAAAAGAAGCTGTTATTGTTCATGGATTCTGTCCAATGCGGCCATTTCCGCACCGGAAAGTATCAAAGCTTTCAGCGAATTTTGGAATCCACTCCCGGCGGCGAAAACTTTTTGCCCGACGGCATTTCCATGGCGAAATCGCTCGGCGGAGGATTTCCCATCAGCGCCTTTTGGGTGCGCTCGCCATACGCAGACTTGCTTGGGCCGGGCTCGCACGGAACAACGTGCGGCGGTTCGCCAATCGCCTGCGCGGTGGCCTTGAAGGTTTTTGAAGTCATTGAGCGCGAGAAGCTGGACGCCCAGGCGCGCAAACTCGGCGACTGGATGGTCAACGAGTTAAAACGGCTCGCCGAGGTTTATCCCACTGTCGTTAAGAATGCCCGCGGCCTGGGATTCATGATCGGGCTCGAACTGCTGGAAAAGGAAAAGATTCCCGCATTCGCTCCCAGCGACAAAACCGCGGCCATCCAATTCACGAATAGGATGCACGCTGCCGGCGTTATGGTCGTCCCGGCGGGTATGCAGATCCTTCGGTTGTTGCCGCCGCTCAATCTCAAGCCGCAAGAAGCCGGAGAAGCTATATCAAAGATTGAAGAAGTGGTGAAATCGCTCGCGTAATCATGACGCCCGAAGCGCACAAACATTTGTCCTCGCGCGACCCGATCATGCGACTGCTGATCGAGGAACATGGACAATGCGGCCTTGCGCCGGAAACACGGCGCACGCCCTTCCAGTCGTTGGTTCAGGCCGTCGCACACCAGCAATTACACGGAGCGGCGGCCAATACCATCCTGACCCGGTTTAAAAAACTGTTTCCGGGCCGCAAATTTCCACGCCCGGAAGATTTGGCGGGTGTCACGGACCAGGAAATCCGCGCTTGCGGGTTTTCCTTCGCCAAGATCAAGGCGATCCGTGACATTGCGGAAAAAACATTGTCCGGTGTCGTGCCCGGCCCGCGCGAGATCGTCAATCTGTCCGACGATGAAATCGTCCTTCGGCTTACACAGGTCCGCGGCGTCGGACGTTGGACGGTCGAAATGCTGCTAATTTTTCAGCTTGGCCGGCATGATGTATTGCCCGCGCACGATTTTGGCGTGCGCACTGGTTTCCGCCACGCCTACAAAAAACGCAAACTACCTGAACCGAAAGTCATCCTCGCCCACGGTGAAATCTGGCGTCCCTTCCGCACCACAGCGTCATGGTTCCTATGGCGGGCCGCGGATGCTGTGAAGAAGTGACGGAGTGACGACTGAAATGGCATTCTGCGGTCATTGCGACGCGTAAATTGTAAATCGTAAATTTTAAGGTGACGCCATCGCAAGTATGGGTTATAAACCGTCTTTGAGTTGGACTATTCCCGAACGCAAAAATGAAACACTTATTGTCATTGGAAAAGTTGCCCGTGGCGGACATGGAAAAGATTTTGCGCGACGCCGTAATCTTCAAACGCGAGCGGGCGCGCGTGGACCGCAAACCCCTCGCCGGACAAACCTGGGCGTTGATGTTTTCCAAATCGTCCACGCGTACGCGCGTGTCGTTCGAGGTAGGGGTTCGTGAGTTGGGCGGCGACGCTTTCTTCCTGAACTCCAATGACATCCAGCTTGGCCGCGGCGAACCAATCAAGGACACCGCCCGCGTTCTGGGCCGCATGGTCCATGGCGCGATCATCCGGACTTTCGCGCAAAGCGACGTCGAGGAATTTGCCGAGTTTTCGAAAATCCCGACCGTCAACGCATTGACCGACGACGAGCATCCATGCCAGATTCTGGCGGACATTTTTACCTATAAAGAACTGCGCGGTCCAATTGCAGGCAAGGTCGTAACGTTCGTGGGCGATGGCGCGTGTAATGTGCCGCGTTCATGGATTTTTGCGGCTGCGAAACTGAATTTTGAACTGCGCATTGCCGCGCCGAAAAAATTTCAGCCGCCCGCCCAAATCGTAAAAAATGCCGGTGGCAAAATTACCTGCACGGATGATTTGGAAAAAGCCGCTCGCGGCGCGGACCTCCTTTATACCGATGTTTGGGTATCGATGGGCAAAGAAAGCGAATCCGCCCAGCGGCTGAAGATTTTGAAGGACTACCAGATCAATCAAAACCTGGTCAAGCTCGCCAAACCCGACGCGCTGGTCATGCACTGCCTCCCTGCCTATCGGGGCAAGGAAATTGACGAAGAAACCTTCGAAGCCAACGCCGACACCATTTTCACCCAGGCCGAAAACCGCCTGCACGTGCAAAAATCGATTTTGAATTGGATCGTGGCATAGCTTGGAGTAGCAGCCCTGAAAGCTTTCGGGGGCTCTGACTATTTCGCCGCTGGTTCATCCGCTATCAATTGTTGTTCAACCGCTCACACCATTTGGCGATCATTCTCCCTCTCCCCGAGGGAGAGGGCAGG
Source organism: Verrucomicrobiia bacterium (assembly GCA_036269115.1). Classification (GTDB taxonomy): domain Bacteria; phylum Verrucomicrobiota; class Verrucomicrobiia; order Limisphaerales; family UBA11358; genus UBA11358. Next base: position 39,129 of record DATAST010000265.1, read on the forward strand.
GGTGAGGGTGAATGTTTCGGACCACCCATATTCGATCGGCTCAATGGAAGGCACGTCAAAAATCACTCAATTGTAAGGCAATTCCGCTAATGTCATGGCAGGCGTTATGCTTCACCTACCGCTATGAATTTGACCAATTGCAACAATACAATACGATCGCGTGAAGATTTTGTCGCGTTTGCCCGAGCGCTAAGTGCAGACCTTCGCGACAACCCCGAAACCTGGCAGAACGGCAGCTTGGAACGATTTCTTGAAGCTCTCGCCGCCTGCGCTGAAAATGTAGTCGGCGAATGCCCCAAACCAGTCCCACAAAAACCCGAGTGGAAGGTCCTTGCGGACATGCTGATGGCCGCAAAGGTATTTGAACAAATGGAAGAGATGGCCTGCGTGTGACAAAGGCAGGATGTGCTACCGCCGTTCGCGGCTCAAGAGATAGAGCAGCGTCAGAATCGATGAGACAAGGCCGGCAACATAGGTAAGAGCCGCGGCATCCAACACTTTGCTCACGCCCTCTCGTTCGTGCTCATGAACCAGCCCCAGACGAAACAATTGCTCCTTTGCACGGCGGCTGGCGTCGTATTCTACCGGCAACGTCACGAGTTGAAAGAGCGTCGTAACTGCAAAAAGTAAAATTGCAATGGTAATGAACCTGCCTGCGAGACCGTGGAATACAAAGCCGAGCAAGAGGATAAAATACCATGCATGGCTGGCAAATTGCGCGACAGGCACAATCGCCATCCGGAGATTAAACAGGCCATAAGCGGCCTGATGTTGCAGCGCATGGCCCGACTCATGGGCCGCGACGCCTACCGCTGCAATGGAATTCCCTTGAAAATTTTCTGATGACAAAAACAACGCCTTTTTGGTCGGGTCATAGTGATCGCTCAGGTGCCCGGCGACTTCTTCGACCGGCACGTTGACCAGGCCCGCGCGGTCTAAAATCTCCCGCGCCGCCTCGGCGCCAGTCATCCCCGAATCCACGCCAATCTGGCTGTATTTACCATAGGCATGCGACAGCTTTGATTGCGCCCAAATTCCCAGCAAAATGCCTGGAATGGCAAATAAAAAATATACCGGGTCAAAAAACATAATTCAGATTAATAGACACGCTCCCGCGCGATTCATTCAATTCTTTAAAAACAGGGCAAATGAACCACAAATTACCGGAAAATTCAAGGGGGGGATCTAATTTCACCGGACGGCTATGCCCTGGTCGGAAAAACGGCAGTAGGTCGTATAGCGTTCGTTGGTAACCAGATAAAACGGACGAAAGCGCGTACCGTCGGCGGCCTGGAAGGTGAGGGAATCCGGGTCCGTAAGTTTGATCCATTGGCCTGGTTTTGATTGATCTTCCTTAAAGCTAACCTCGCTATCGGCCATGGCCACGAGCATAACTGGCCCGTACATCAACGACGCAAGATGCGGGTTTTGTTCATCCACAGGTTCGAAGCGCAGGGACATCGGAATTGTGACCGTCACCTCGTCACCGTCGTGCCACATACGGGAAATTTTCAAAAAATCCCCTGGAGTGCTTTTGATTCTCAATGGCCGGTCATTGACCGCGATTTTAGCCCGTGCCGATGCCCATTCCGGATTGCGCACATTCAGCGCGAAGTGCGCCGGCCGTTTCAAATGCACTGAAAACGTCATCGTATCGGACTTTGGAAAATCGGTTTTTTGGTCCACGGTCACGCGTTGCCCGTCAAATTGCCACCGGACTTCCGACGGTGTGAAAAGGTTCACATAAAGCCCCTTGTCATCCTGAAAATAAATGTCGATTGGATAGTCGGCGGCATTTTCTGGATAGGTGCCCGAGCAGCAGGGCCAGGCGGACGGGAAATATTGTTTGTGCGCGCCGGGATGGTAATCGGAATAATAAAATGTCCTGCCGTCGGGCTGCATCGGCAGCGCGGCCAGCATGCCGTTGATGATGACCCGTTCCATGTTGTCGCCGTATTTTGGACTGCCGGTGAAGCGGATGAGGTAGCGATCGAGGTTGACGTTGGCGTAAGTGCCGCACGGCGTTTCGAAGCTGTTGGCGTAGTCGCCGCTCCGTGTGTGAAAATGCCACCGGGTCTTTTTAAAATCGAGAGAGTCGGCGAGCTTGCCTTCGCCGGCGGTGACGAAGCGCTCGTTTGGGCCCCAGCCGCCGGCAGCGAACATCTGCGAGCCAACCAGATATTCCCAGGCATTCGTAACCGCCCGCAAATATTTCGGATCCCCGGTTGCTTCGTAAATCTTCGCCGCAGACGCAAGCGAATTGATGTGGCTATAGGCGTGGCGGGTGGGGAGAAAAGCATTGGTTCCATTGGCAAAATAATCGTAATAGTCATCGCTATAATCGTACTCGTGCGCCATTTCCAGGTAGCGTTTGTCGCCGGTCAATGCATAGCAGTTGTAGAAATTTTCGGGCAGGGTATACCATTCGTCCTTGCGCCGAGGCATTTTCTTGTAAGCCCAGTCTGTCATGATTTTCAGGACATCAAGCGCTTCGGAGTTGCCGGTGTATGTCCATGCGTCGCGCATTCCAATGCAGTTTTTGTCGTACGTGTAGCAGGGCCAGTTGGTGGAAATGTTTTCCGAAATGAAAAAGAAACCGTCCGGGGCGATGGTTTGGTGAAAACCATGGACTAATTCGTCCACTTTTTCCTTGTAGCGTACGTCACCGGTATTGGCGTAAGTGCGGGCGAGCGCGGAGATCCACTGCCCAAGGGTACAGCCCCCGGCGAAGTTATTGGGATCATACCAGCCGCCCATCGGTTGGCCGGGTGACGGCAACCCGGCGCGCAAACGAAATCCGTTCAGGATGTTATCGTTGGGAAGCGCCAGGAAAAATTCACGCGAAAACTGCGCCTGCGCGCCCATCGGACCGCCGGTAAGCGTAACATCCTGATAGGTGAACGCTCTCAGCCGAATACGGGCTGGTGAAGTTTTTGAGGCGCCGCCTAAAACCAGGCAGGCCAGGACTGCTGTGACCAGGACAACGACATGAGCGCGTCGCATAGTCTAATCAATCAATCCATTTGTCTAAAAGCTCCTCACGCCGTGACGGCCTGGGCCGCGGCCAGGTCCGCCTTGCGCTGGCGCAGGCTTCGGAAAAATTCGTAGCCCTCGCGGCAGCGGCGCACCATGATGTCCTTGTCTTCAAGCATCGTTTTGATGATTCGAAGAATGGGTTTGGGGCGCAGGTAATAGGTCCGATAAAAACGGTCCACGGCCTCGAAAATTTCCTCTTTGGAGGCTTCGGGGTATTCGAGCGTGCTTTGCTGGAAGCCGTCGCCTTCGACAAGGTCGGTTTTGTCCTTTTTCACAAACCAGCCGTTGAGTTTGGCTTGTTCATAAAGCTCGGTCCCAGGATACGGGGCGGCCAGGGAAACCTGGAGGCTGAATACGTCCAGCTCCTTTGCGAAGTTGATCGTTTGCTCGATGGTTTCTTTCGTCTCGACAGGCAGACCCAGAATGAATGTACCGTGAATGACGACTCCCGCTCGATGGCAGGACTTCGTAAACCGCCGCATTTCGTCGGTGGTCACGCCTTTCTTAATTTTCTTAAGAGTCTCGTCGTTGCCGCTTTCGTAACCCACCAAAAACAGCCTCAATCCATTGTCCTTGAAACTCTTGATGGTGTCGTAATCCAGATTGGCGCGGCTGTTACAACTCCAGGCCAGACCCAGGGGTCCGAGTTTCCTGGCGATCTCCCGGGCGCGCGGCAAATTGGCCGTAAACGTGTCATCGTCAAAGAAGAATTCCCGCACCTGCGGAAACAGTTTCTTCATATACGCCATTTCGTCAGCCACGTTTTGGGGCGACCGGACGCGGTATTTGTGCCCGCCGATGGTTTGGGGCCAGAGGCAAAAACTGCACTGGGCCGGGCAGCCACGGCCCGTGTACAGGCTCACGTACGGATGAAGAAGATACCCGATGAAATAGTTCTCGATCTTCAGATCGCGCTGGTAAACGTCCGCCACCCACGGCAGGGCGTCCATGTCCTGGATCATCTCGCGCTCGGGGTTGTGAACGATTTTTCCGTCGCGATTTTTATATGACAATCCCGCGATCGTTTCGAAGGGCCGGCCTTCGGCGACTTCTTTGCAGGTATAATCAAATTCCTTGCGCCCGACCCAATCAATGGCCGACGACGTCTTGAGCGTTTCGGTGGGCAATACCATCGTGTGCGCGCCGATAAATCCAATTTTGGCGCCCGGCTTTTGTTGCTTGATGGCCTCGGCTACTTTGCAGTCGTTTTTGAGCGACGGCGTTGAAGTGTTGATGATGACGTGGTCGTAATCTTTGGCGATGGCCAGGCACGCCGCCAGGTCCACATTGTGCGGCGGGCAATCCAGCAACCGTGAGTTAGGCGTGAGCGCGGCGGGTTGCGCCAGCCAGGTTGGATACCAGTACGAAGTCACTTCGCGCCGCGCCTGGTAACGCGCGCCCGCGCCGCCGTCGAAGCCGTCAAACGACGGAGGTGAAAGATATAGGGTCTTGCTCATGTATTACGCTTCCGCGGGCAAGCCGGCGACGTTGATCTGCAACGCCTGCTGTGCGGCCGCCCTGTCATGTCCAATTGGGTCATCAGTCTCAAATAATTTAGGATGATAGCACGAATTGGTGCCATTTGATAGTACTTTTCGCGGGGGGCTAACTCCTCAAATTCTTGCCCAATTGCTTCTCCAAAATGCGCAACGGCGACTTTTCAGGGTGTGCCATGCCATCCGTGTCCAAATAAAACGTTTGTTCAAATTGATGCTGGCCAGCAGTGACGGCATGGGGAACCGAGTCGGTGAAGACGGCCCAGGTGGATTGCGCGGGGAAATCAAAAGCGCTTTGCGGGCAGGTGCGCTGATAGTTGTCATCGGCCTTCATGGCATCGTGCATGCCCAGCATATAGTGATCGTACAGGCTGCGGCGTCCGCGGGTGACGCGGAACAATTGCATCAGCATGAGAGAGCCCGGCGCGGGCGATCGTACGGCGGGGGCGAAACGGGCGGCCACTTGTTTGAAGGATTCGCCGAGGCGCCACGAACGAGGGCGGCCCGCGGGATTGACATTGCTGAAAACGCGCAAAATTCTTTTTCCGTTAAGCGGCATCGTTGGAAAACTGTCCACGTGCAACCGCGTGTCATCCTTGCGCCACGCCAGGGCCCGGCCCGCGGCCTCGACCGGACGCAAACTCGCTCGGCCCATGGTCAGCGCGGCCTTGTAAGAGGGCAGGAGATTTTCGACCAGGGCCTTTGCCTGCCCGCAAAAGCGATGCATCATTTCTGCGATGGCGGGTTTGTCCGCCTCGGCGCAGGCGCAATGGCTAATTTTTCGCGCGGCGAAATTGTAGCTGACGTTTTTAGAATCGCCCACGAGGGTGGGCGTGAGGAATCGGGTCTCGGCGGCGGTGACAGTAAATGCCAGCTGCGGAAAGAACAAAACCAAACCATCCTCCAGCGCGGCCATGGCCGTCTCCTGTGAATTACGGGCCGGGGCGTGTCCCCATTCGGAAATCGGAATTTCAATAGTTGCCTCCATGCCAGTCTCCTCGTTGCAATTGTCTAATTGACTGATGGAACGATAGCGGATTCGGGCTGTTGATTCAACTATTACTGTTAATCAGGACTGGTAATCGTGGACCTGGGACTCAGGATTGAGGATGCGAAGGATTTCAGCCAGGACCACCTGGATTTCGATGTCGGCAACCGGCAGGCCAGCCTGGCGCGGCATGAGGACCCTGTCGGGGTGTCCATACGGACACGCTTTTGCATTCAGGTGTTGCATGAGGACAACGTGACAGCCAGCCGCGTTGGCCAAATGTATCAGGCCGGTGTCCGGCCCGATGACCACAGCGCATCGCGCCGCCAGGCTGCATGACGTCAACAAGTCAGTCCCGGCAGCCACCGGGAACTTTTCCGCCGTCGCAGGCTGCAACCGCGCTCGGTCCGCCGGACCGCCGCCAAACAAAACCTGGATATCTGAACTGCGTAGCTGCCTGCCAAGCTCCAGCCATTTTTCCAATGGCCAATCCTTTCGGGGACTGCTGGTAAAAGGCTGGAAAAAAACCGTCGGCCGGTCCGGTTTTAGGCCAAACTCAAGAAATAGCCGTTCAGCCGCGGTTTGCATTTCAGCAGGCAATTCAAAACGATTTTCCACACGGTCCGTCTTCAGACCGCACTCACCCAGAAATCGCAAGTATTGATCCACTGGATGCACGCCTTCGGTCCGCCGAACCGCGCGCGTATAGGCCCGGGCGCGGGACGGGCGATGAACGAGACCCCAGCGTTGCGGCGCACGCGTCAGCCACGACAGCCAGGCCGTTTCGCCGTAGCCTTGAAGGTCCAATACAATGTCAAACCGTGTCCTGGACAGGCCATGCCAAAGATTCAACAACTCCTTGAGACCGCCTTTGTGGAACCGCTTCAACCGGGCGCGATCCAGCGTAAGGATCTCGTCCACCGCGGCAAAACTTCTGACCAATGGGATGAATTCAGGCGAGGTCAGGTAAGTGATACGGCTATCGGGGAAATTCGAGCGAATGCAGCGCAGCGCGGGAAGTGTAAACACCACGTCGCCGATAGCTTTCCAGCGGATCAGCAGGATGTTTTTTTGCGATTGGCCAGTTGGGGGACTTTTTTGGCCCGGACGCATCGCTTATGCCGGGCGCGCCGAGTCGTTGCCCTCGCCATGGGCTCCCATGCGAACCGCTTCGGCGTCATTGCGGGAAAATGCGCCACGCGCTCCGGCGGCCGGAGAATTAATGACAGCCTTTGCCTCGGCCAGATGCCCCTTCCCAATGGTGACGCCGTTGAACGCGCGCTTTTCCAAGTCGGGCGAGTACGCGTATGGTTTGGGACGCGGCCAAAAGTTGAACTTGAAGTTTTTCCAGTTATCGCCGGGTTGATAACAGGTGCCGAGCGCGCCGCTGGGATCGTAACCGCAATGGACCATGCAATTTTCGCAACGCGGATCGCGGGCCACGCCGTTGACGACGCCGTACTTTTCCCAATCCACTTTCTCGAGCATCTCCTGGTAGCCGCTGTAATGGCCGTCCGTCATCAAGTAACAGGGAGCTTTCCAGCCGCGCACGTTATAGGTGGGAATGGCCCATGCCGTGCAGGTCAATTCGCGTTTGCCGGCCAGGAATTCCTGATACACGGGCGTGCCAAAAATCGTGAATGCTTTTCCCCAATCCATGATCCGGGCAAATTTCTTGCGCGTCATGTCGCGCGTCAGGAAAAATTCTTTGGGGTCTTTGCCCAGCCGTTTGACCATGTCCTTTTTCGCCGCGTCGTAGTCGTAGCCCGGGGAAATGGTGTGGCCATCCACGTTAAGCGCCGAGAGGAACTTGAACATGTCCTCGATTTCCTGAACATCGGTTTCCCGGTAAACGGTCGTGTTGGTCGCGACCTGATAGCCGAGGATTTTCGCCATGCGAATCGCGGCGATGCATTCTTTAAAGACGCCTTCACGCTCAACGATAAGGTCATGGGTAAACTCAAGGCCGTCTACGTGGACGTTCCAATACATCCATTGCGTGGGCCGAATGACGGTCTTGTTCTTTGCCGCGACGTCCGCGTTGCGGATGGCGTCGGCTTCTTTTTCCGAAATCAAATTCTGTTCGAGCAGCTGCTTGACTTTGGGTTCGGCCTCCGCATCATAGATACTGGCCAAATAGTCCTTCATTTTTTTCCGCATGAACATGCCGTTCGTGCAGACATAAATGACGCGTCCCTGGTCGAGCAGGCCGGCAATCAATTCTTCGATTTTGGGATAAATGAGGGGTTCGCCGCCGCAAATACTCACCATGGGCGCGTCACATTCAAGCGCCGCCCCCAGGCATTTTTCCAGGGGTACCATGTCCTTGAGGTTCGTGGAATATTCCCGGATGCGACCGCAGCCCGTGCAGGTCAGGTTGCAGGTGTGGAGCGGCTCGAGTTGAAGCACCATTGCAAACTTTGGCGTTTTGCAAAGCTTGTGCTTGATGATGTGACTGGCAATTTTCTTTGTCAGTGCGAATGGAAATCGCATAAATGTTTTGGCGCTTTATTTATTTAGCAGAAGCCACCTCGGGATTGTTGCTCGGGAAAATGGCCGGCGCATTGGTTGCGGGCGGGGTATCATTCCTCAACAGCCCCGGTAATAAAAACGAAGCGGGCGAAACACTAGTGCCGGCATTGACGCCCCCGCAGCCGCTTAAAAGCAGCGGCAAAGCGAGGACTGGTATTGCCAGCCACAAAAGTTTCCAATTTAATCTCACTCGGCTACTATAATAGAAATTGGCACTATAGCAAATCAATTAAAACGATGAAAACATCATCGCCACTGCTACGAGCAAGCCGGCGCCTGGTAATCGCACCCTGCCGGATTTGCGTCCTGGCGCTGGCCTGTTTTTTTGGCGTGGCGACAATCGCAGCGGCTGATGGAGGCCGCGAAGCCGTATATTCCCAGCGAGCCGAGACGGCCTATGAGCATGCCCAGTCAAAGTATCGGTCACAGATGGATAATCCGGTCGCCGGTTGGGAATTTGGCCGGGCTTGCTACGACTGGGCCGATTTTGCCACTAACAAAGCCCAGCGTGCTGCGATCGCCCACGAAGGCATCGCCGCGTGCCAGCAATCCCTCGTCTTCACGAATTCCGCCTTTGCGCATTATTACATGGCCATGAACATGGGCCAGCTCGCGCAAAGCGAAACGCTGGGCGCCCTCAAGCTGGTCCACGAGATGGAGCGCGAATTTCTTGCAACCGCCGATATGGATCCGGGCGTCGATTTCGCCGGGCCCGCGCGCGGATTGGGACTGCTCTACCGCGACGCGCCGGGCTGGCCCATGAGCATCGGCAATAGAGCCAAGGCGCGAAAGTATTTGGAAAGCGCCGCTACACTGGCCCCCAATGATCCTGAAAACATTCTTAACCTTGGTGAAAGCGACTTGAGATGGGGCGATAAAACTGCGGCCACAAAAGAGTTGTCCGCGCTGGACGCCCTCTGGCCCTCAGCGCAAAAAGCCCTTACTGGCCCGGCCTGGGAATCGAGTTGGGACGATTGGGTTAAACGGCGGGACACGCTGCGGGAGAAACTGGGACTGTGAGAGATTAATGAATTAATCTTCCGCAAAAAAATGATCTTCTCTCAAAAGTTTTCCCAGCAATCGCGCATCGGCGGCGGGGAATTTGTATTGTTGCAAGGCGTTCTTTTCGACCCACTCAAATGACTCGCAGCCGAGGGCCTGCGGTGCGCCGTCAATCCACGTGCAGATGAAGAATTTCAGGTGGACGGTTTTTTCCTCGTAGGCGTGAGTGATTTCTTCGAACAATTCGCCCACGGCGATGTTCATTCCCAGTTCTTCATGGATTTCGCGAACGAGGCATTGCTCAAAGGTTTCATTTGGCTCGCGCTTGCCGCCGGGAAATTCCCAAAGGCCGCCCAAATGCGAGCCGGCCCGGCGGCGCGTGATCAGCAACCGTCCCTGGTCAAAGATGAGCGCGGCGCTGACGTCGATCTCAACCGGATGGTAGGTTCCAGATTGCGGATTGCGACTGGGCTCTGATGGTTTTTTCATTTCAAATTTGGGCTGCCTTGAAGAAAAGGTTAGTCAGGTCCACGTACCTCGGCCACAAAAAGTTCCCCCTCACCCCGGCCCTCCCCCCCGGAGAGGGAGAATTGCAGGGCGGAATCAAAAATCAATTGAGGATGACGATGACGATGAGGATGAGAATGATCCCCCTGTTCCCTAGCAGCCCGTTAAAAAATGGCCTTTTTTCCAAAAGCCGAGGATGAACCGCATGGAGTGGCGAGCTACTGCCGTTACCAGGAGCAGTCCTCCTCCACCCAAGAGCCAATCGAACAGAGAACCTTTGTTGCGTTCTATC
>DATAST010000266.1:0-1856 GCA_036269115.1 Verrucomicrobiia bacterium
CAATCGAATTTTCATCATCCAGTAAAGGCGAACTATCACCCGCCGGAAGAGGGCGAAGATAGCTCGATGCCATATTTAGAAGGAGCAGTGGTGGTGATTGATAATGCCAGTGGTGGCATTCGTGCCCTCGTCGGCGGCCGGGACTACTCTCAAAGCAAATTCAATCGCGCGCTTCCGCCGGCCAATCGGCAAATCGGCTCATCGTTCAAACCGTTTGTCTATACTCTCGCCTTTACTAATGGCCTGCTCCCGGGCGCGGCGATCAGCGACGGCCACATCCAACCCGGCGAAATCGAGGGCGCGGGCAATTGGGCGCCGGGAAATTCCGACGGCACCTATGGCGGGATTCAACCCGCCTCCTACGGCCTTATTCATTCGCGCAACACCATGAGCGTTCGCGTTGGGCAATTCGCCGGCCTCGATCAGGTGCAAAAGATCGCAACCACGTTAAACCTGAGCGACAAGGCTCCGCATGGCCCCGCTATATATATCGGATCCTTTGAAACGAATTTAAAGGATTTGACTACCGCCTATAGCGCCTTTCCAAACGCCGGGGTTCGCAAACAAAGTTATATCGTCGAGCGCATTGATGATCAGAATCATCAGCCGATTTATCGAGCCGCCCATCTTTCCGCCCCAGCGCTTGATCCAAGCGCGGCCTGGATGACTTCGGAGCTGATGGAAGAAGTGCTGACGCAAGGGACGGCGGCCAGTGCACGTTCACTTGGGTTCAAGCTTCCGGCCGCGGGCAAAACCGGAACGACTAACGATTATAAGGACGCATGGTTCCTCGGCTATACCAGTGCGTTGACTTGTGGGGTCTGGGTTGGGTTCGATCAACCAACTACGATCATTTCCCGTGGCTACGGCGCGGCCCTGGCATTGCCGGTCTGGGTGCAGGTGATGAATAAATCGGCCGCGCGTTACCCGGCCAAGGCGCTCGAGCCGACGATGCCGATGGCGCGCGTAACCGTTTGCGCGACGTCCAACGCGCTGGCCACGACCGGGTGCCAAATGTCTGGTACCGCTTACGAAATCGTTTTGCCTGCTGATAAAGTGCCGACGCAGGCCTGCCCCGTCCATGGCGGAGACGTGACGGAGTTTGCGCAGCGTATCGAGTCCATTCCGAAAGCGATCCCGAAACTTTTTCAATCATTCCGTAAATTTTTCGGCGGCAAGTAATCTCTCGGTACCTTGCCGAGCGGACATGAGATTTTGAGGGTCACGGGCTGTCCAAATTAGAATGACTTGTAGGGAATTTCTGTGAAACGCCATTAGACGATCGCCGGCTGGCACAGCCGCCCTACAAGCTCCCGGCATGCTGGCCGATAACTTGACGGGACAAGGTTTTGCCGGGGGCCATTGCGTTTTTCGAAACGAAGCGAGATAGTTTAATTTCAGGCAACACATTTTTTTCCAACCTATCTTTGTATTGCCTTAATTGAGATGTTGATAAAGTAGAGGCGCGCAGGCGATACGTGGTTCGTCGCGCAAACCTGTATTAGCAGGCTAGCTGTAGGGAACGCATTTTGGATTGAATTGCCGACGTAAATCGAACCGAACAATTAACAATCCAATTATGGAAATTATTAGGCGCTAGTGCTATGCTCTCCCTGGTGCATCACTCGCCGTTTCGTCGCGTTTTATTTGTATTCGTTCTCCTCCTGAGCGGATCCATTAGCGCAGTCCGCGCCTCAACTCCCACCCCCACGCCTACGCCCGGGCGGCTCGACACCACTTTCGTCCCCGCGCCTGGAACAAATGACGCAGTCAATGTCGTCATTCCCCAGCCGGACGGCAAAGTGATCGCTGCCGGCCGTTTCACTTTCGCCAACAATGTCGCGCGCAATCGGATT
>DATAST010000267.1:0-56391 GCA_036269115.1 Verrucomicrobiia bacterium
TGGGAATAGGGACTCATTCCCCGCCCATCGTCCTGTCCGCCATAGCCGCGGCGGCGACGGCGGAAGCCTTGGCGAAGTTGGGTCATCCTCATCCTCGACAAAGCAGGAAAAGGTTGCTCGCCTTCGGCGTTGGGCGTTCGGTCATCCTCAGCAACGACAGATTCTTCACGGCTTAAAAATCAGGTTCATCCTGTCAGAAAAGATATCCCATTCCCGTTTCCGCCACCAAAAATACAGCTCCCCTCGTTTCCACGTCACCGGCGTCAAAATCCCTCAAATCCCCAATAGAATCTCAATTTAAAACCAGAATTCTCGGCTCGTTTCCGGTTTCCACGCTATAGGCACAAAAATGGAAACGGACTTCTACCATGGCTTTGGATTGGAAATTGCGGCATCAATTCCAAATGAATTCGTGCGACCGATGCCATGCGCTCGATTGCATATAAAAATTCAGTTCAAAAACCTCAACGCCGTTCAGGGTTCACGAAATATGCCTCATCTCGTGGCCCCAACAGCTCACAGCTTTTTAATTTTTAAATGGCTCGGTTTTTGATAGGCTGGACGGAATGCGAGTACTGTTAGTTTGCCTTTGTCTTTCCCTCGGCCTGCCGGCCGTGGTTGCAGGCACGGAAATCAAAATCAATTTCGGCGATTTTTCGCACGGTCAATCGCTGACGAATGATTTTCAGGCTGTCGTGGGCGGCATCGGTCGTCCAGGCGACTGGAAAATCGTCACCGGTGAAGTGCCATCGGCGTTCAAACCGCTTCTGCCGTCAGGCAAGCCGATGATAAACCATATTCCCGTCCTGGCGCAGGTGGACACCGATCCCACGGATTCACGTTTTCCAATGCTGGTTTACGACAAGGAAACGTTCAAGGATTTCACCATGACGACACGGTTCAAGATCCTTAGTGGCGTGGCCGAACAAATGGCAGGGATCGTGTTTCACTATCAAAATTCGTCCAATTTCTACGTTGTTCGCGTCAGCGCCCTGGGACATAACCTGCGCTTTTACAAATACATTAATGGCCAATTCGTTGATCCGTCCCTGCCCGTCGTCGCAAATATAGCGGCCGGCTCGTGGCACACGATGACCGTCGAATGCCAGGGCAATCAAATCAATTGCTGGCTGGACGATAAGATGGCCCTGCCGGTGCAATCCTCAATGACATTGGTATCGGGCAAAGTCGGATTCTGGACAATGGCCGACTCTGTGACCCATTTCGGCGATACCACGATCACCTACAAGCCCGAGGTGCCCATGGCACAGTCGCTGGTGAAAAACATCATGGAAGAGGAGCCGCGCATCCTGGAATTACGTATTTACACGCTCGATAAATCCGGCACGCCCCACATCATCGCCAGCAATACGGACGGTGAATTGGGCAAGGCGGGCACGGACGCGGAAAAGGACACTATAAAAGATGGTTCGATTTTCTTTGGAAAGGGCCGCGGAACGGTTGCGGTCACCATGCCGCTCACCGACCGCAATGGCGATCCGGTGGCCGCGGTCCGCGTGGAACTGAAATCGTTTTTGGGAGAAACGCGGGACACCGCTCTGACCCGCGCGCGCCTGATTGTCAGCCGAATGCAGGCGCAAGTCCTCTCCAGCCAGGATTTATTGCAATAATTTGAGATTTTATGGAACCAAAAGGACTAATTTTCGATTGCGACGGTACTTTGGCGGATACGATGCCGCTCCATTGGCGGGCGTGGCAGGTGATTGCTGGAAAATACAAACTGCACTTTCCGGAGGACCGGTTCTATTCGCTGGGCGGCGTGCCATCCAGGGATATTTTAAAAATGCTTGCGGAAGAGCAAGCCGTGACGCTCGACCATGTGGCCGCCGGCCATGAAAAAGAAAACGCTTATTTGCCCTACCTCTCACAGGTACAGCCCGTTCATGCGGTCGTGGAAATCGCGAAGGCGAACTTCGGCAGGATTCCGATGGCCGTGGCGTCCGGCGGCACGCAAGTCATCATTACCCAGGTGCTGAAACACCTGGAAATTCTGCACATGTTTAAAGCAGTCGTCACCAGCGAGATGGTCAGCAACCAAAAGCCGGCCCCGGACATTTTTCTCGAAGCCGCCCACCGCATCGGCGTGGAACCCCAATTTTGCCGCGCCTACGAAGATACGGATCTGGGATTGCAGGCAATACGGTCAGCAGGAATGGAAGCAGTAGACGTGCGGAAAATGAGTTAACCGCCATTTGGCTTTTTCCATAAATAGCGGAACAGGATTACACGCAGCGCCGCGGCAAACGGTATGGCCAGGATGCCGCCGAGCAGCCCGCCCAATAGGGTAATTCCAACCATCACGGCCACGATAATGACGAGCGGGTGGAGGCCGACCCGGTTCCCCATAATCCGTGGAGAATAAAAGAAATTTTCCAACGATACGACTACGGCGAATACGACGAAGATCATCAGCGGGTGGAACCAGTCCCCGAATTGCAACGCGGTGAGCGCCAGCGAGATGATAAAACTAACCAAGGGACCGAGGAAAGGCACCATGGTCAAGAGCATGCAAAGAAAGCCCAGCAAAAAAGCATAGTCCAATCCCAGCGCCAGAAAACCGATCGTGTAGAGCGTGCCGCTGCAAATGGCCACCAGAACCTGGCCGCGAAAAAAGGCGATCATGTATTGGTTGATCGAATCAATGATGAAAATGACTTCCTCCTTGGCCTGGGAATCGCGAATGGGCAAATAATGTGTCCAGTTTGACCTGATCCATCGTTTGTTTCGCAGGAAATAATACGTGTAAATGGGGATCAAAATGAGCGCGATGACCACGTCGATTAATGCAGTCGCCTTGGCCACTTGTGAAAGGATCCATGATCCAATGGTCGAAAGCAACTTCTCGAACCAGTCCGTGGCCTGGGCCATGATCCGGTTATGAATTTGGCCCGCGGAGGGCGGAGCCGAAGCAGTGGCGCCCTTTGCAGTAGACGATTCGAAATTCGTCGCAGTGGATGAGGAATTGGCTGGCGCCGCATTGGTGCCATCCGGCGCGTTGGTATTTTCTTTTTCGGAAGACGCCGCCGATGCGGCCTTGCTGGCGCGGTCGGCCCAATCCCGAAACCGTTGCTGGACCCAGATCTCGTATTTTGGGAAATTCTGCACGAGTTTGTGCGATTCTTTGACCATCTGGGGAATGACGCTGGCCAGTACGCCTGAGATGACGCAAAAGACGAAGACGAAAACGATGGTAATGCCCCAGGTACGCGTAATGCCCCGTCGTTCCAGCCAATTGACCGCAGGATCGAACAGATAGGCCACAATGGCGGCAATAGCGAGCGGCCAAAGGACCGGGCTAAGCAAATTCAAACACAGGCCAACCCCCCATATGGCCCCAACGATAATCGAAACCGTCAGGGCGATGGCAAACGTCGTAAGCGCAAACCAAATTATTTGAAGTTGAGTTTCTCCCGGCGGTTTCATTCAGATGTTCTTGCGCATGAATTTCCAGTGGCGCAGCGGAAATGTCAAATCCAAGCCGTTCAGAACTTGAGATTGTGGCAAAGGCGAGTTAGTCTTGAGCCCAAGTGGAACGGTCAACGTTCCAGGCACCACAACCAAAAGGAGATAACATGAAACGAAAAGCATCAGCCGTTTGGCGCGGCGGATTGAAGGACGGCAAAGGAACCATTTCAACAGATAGCGGCACGCTCAAAGACACTCAATACTCGTTTGCCACGCGCTTTGAAAGCGGCGTTGGCACAAACCCGGAAGAACTCATCGCCGCCGCCCATGCCGGCTGCTTTGCGATGGCATTCTCGGCGGAACTGGGAAAAGCCGGCCTGACGCCCGAAAGCATTTCAGCCGCGGCGACGGTCACATTGGACAAAACCAACGAAGGCTTCACGGTCACCGAATCGCACCTGGATGTCACGGCCAAAGTGCCGGGAGCAGACCAGGCGAAGGTCACGGAAATTGCAAACGCGGCCAAAGCCGGCTGCCCAATTTCACGGCTGCTTAAGGCGCAAGTGACGATGGACCTGAAACTTCAATAGATTTTGTTTCAATTTCGTTACAAGCCTTTAACGTTCTTGCCATTGCGAACCGGCCCATTTCAGCTGATTTTATATGCGTGGCTCCGACCATCTTAATTGTAGATGATGAAGGCGATTTCGTCGAATTGGTGAAATTTCGCCTGAGCGCCCTTGGCTGCGAATTTCTCGTGGCCAATGACGGAGTCCATGCCTTGAGCCAGGCCCGTCAGTATAAGCCGGACCTGATCCTGCTCGATATCCTCCTGCCGGATCTTGATGGCCTGTCGGTTTGCGAGATTTTGAAGCGCCAGCCCGCCACAAAAAAAATCCCGATTATATTCATGAGCGCCCTTTCTGCCGGGGTGACCAAACGAACAGTTGTCACTCAAGCGGAGGATTTTTTCACGAAGCCTTTGGACCTGCCGCGTTTGGAACGCCGGGTGGAGGAATTGCTGCACTGCGCCGCCACAAAAAATGGATGATACCGTGATCAATGGTATCATCCGGTCTCCCCATATCTTAGCAGCTATTGCGGCGGATTGTTCTGTCCTCCGCTCTGTCCCCGGTTCCCGGAACCTTGATTTCCCTGGCCGCGATTTCCCCCCCGCAATCCTCCCTGGCTTTGAGAGCCCTGATTTTGAGGGTTCCCCGGGCCATTGCTGTGCGGCGCCTGCGGAGGCGGGCCCGCGCTGCGAGTTGTCGGTGGTCCGCCACGCCTGTCGGGCCGCGGCCTGCTGCCACGCATAGGCTGCGATCGGGCTGGACCACCTCTCCGGTAACGAGTGTTGCGCGTTGCCTGGCGGCGCCAGTTTGGATGGGACGTTGCCCACGAATTGAAATGGCGCATACGGGTCGGATCCATGGGCATCCAAACATTGCCCGGTCCGAGGAAGACATATTGGTTGCCGACCACGCCGACGAATTGATTGCCATCCCACACATAAAAGTCCGGTACCGGCGCCATAATTACCGGCGGCTGCGTGACGACTGTCCTGGGAGGGTGAAAGATAACAGTTGCCTGGCTGGACCAGGCCAAAGCGCATGCAATTCCCATCGTGGCGATGCCAACGATAAATCTAAATCTCGTTTTCATTTTTGATTCCTTTCACTTTCGATACAGGAATGCCTCGGCGGGAACAGTTGTTCCACGCATTAGGCGTGCCACCAGTGCTGCGAACCAATTAGTGCGACATTCGACTAAATTTCCCGGCGAATAAGGCAATCCGCAATTGCGCATTCCGCATTCCGCAACATTGTCATTCCCTAATCGTTTTCATAGGGTTGAACCATGGCGGGTGGACAAACAGAAAGCACCAAGCATCAAGCGCCAAGCTCCAGAGAATGTTCAAGCGGTCAAGTCCTGATCTAAATTTGTCACTTTCCGCGACGTGGCTCGACGGGATGGTCAGTGAGAAAACTGTTTCAAAGAGGGCCAATCCTCGGCTTGAACCTTGAAACCGAAATCCCCATACTCCCCGCTTTGTCATGCGTTGGACACAAACACTGATTCCTACTCTTCGCGAGGCGCCAGCCGATGCGGAGATTTTGTCGCACAAACTGCTGCTGCGCGCCGGCCTGATCCGCAAACTGACAGGCGGCGTGTACACCTTTCTGCCGCTCGGGCTGCGCTCGTTGCATAAAATCGAGAAAATCGTGCGCGAAGAAATGGACCGGGCAGGCGCTATCGAAGTCCTAATGCCTGCTCTGCAGCCGCCTGAAATTTGGCAGCAAAGCGGCAGGTATGTGACCGCCAGCGACGTGTTATTCAAGGCCAAAGACAACGCCGGCCGTGAATGGGTCTTGAGTCCCACCGCTGAGGAAGTCATCACTGGAATTGCAGCTGGTGAGATTTCGTCCTATCGCCAGTTGCCGAAAAACTTCTACCAGGTCAGCGTTAAATTTCGCGATGAAATCCGCCCGCGTTTCGGCCTGATGCGCGCGCGCGAGTTTATCATGAAGGACGCGTACAGCTTCGATAAGGACGACACCGCGGCCCAGGCCAGCTATCAGAAAATGTACGACGCTTATGCGCGCATTTTCGAGCGCTGCGGCATGAAGACATTTCCCGTCGAAGCGGACACCGGCGTCATTGGCGGCAAATATTCGCATGAATTTATGGTGCCGGCCGAAACCGGCGAAAACGAAGTGGTTTATTGCGAAGCATGTAATTACGCGGCCAACATTGAGAAGGCAACGAGCGCCGCGCTGAAAACTGAATGCACCGCCGCGACCCAAGCGGTCGAAAAATTTGCCACACCCGGTGTCGTGACCATCGAGGCCCTGTCAAAACCTCCACATAACGTCACGGCCGAACAGCAAATCAAAACCTTGATTTATTTGGTCGATGGCAAACTCGTCATTGTCCTGATGCGCGGAGACGATCAATTGAACGAAGCGAAGTTTGCCGGAAAGATCGGCACCACCGTCTTCCGTCCCGCAACTGTCGAAGAAATTTTTGAAGCCACCGGCGCGCATCCGGGCAGTCTTGGTGCAGTCACATCAACTCGTAAAAAACAGGATATTCAAGTGTTTGCGGACGAGCGGCTGCGTGGAGCGACCGGGATGACGACTGGCGCAAACGAAGACGGCTTCCATTTACGCAACGTTTCCATTGAGCGCGACATCCAGGTTTCGCAATGGGCCGACCTCCGGACGGTTCGCGCCGGGGAGAATTGCCCCACGTGCCAAAAACCGTTGAAAATCCGCCGGGCCATCGAAGTGGGCCACGTCTTTAAACTCGGCACCAAATACAGCGAGAAGTTCAATGCCGCGTACCTGGATGAAACGGGAAACCGGAAGTTGCTCTTTATGGGATGCTACGGTATCGGTGTCACCCGCACATTGCAGGCAGTCATCGAGCAATCCAACGATAAGGACGGGATCATCTGGCCGTTGAGCGTCGCGCCTTACCAGGTATGCATCACGCCGCTGAACGTGGATGCCAACGCCGAGACAATGAAACTGGCCGAAAAAATATATGCCGAACTCGTGACGCGCGGCATCGACGTGATTTTAGACGACCGCGATGAGCGGCCCGGAGTGAAGTTCAAAGATGCGGATCTGGTGGGATTCCCAATTCGGCTCGGCATCGGCGAAAAATCCCTGGCCAAAGGCGAGGTGGAAATCAAGCCGCGAGGAGGAGCAGTTCAGGCTGTAAAGATTGCGGAAGCGGTGGAACGAACGGCGGAATTGGCCAAACGATAGGGATAAACCGCGGTCTTTTTAAGGCTGAATGAATCGCCCACGGCCTCGGGATATTTTCCCAAGATGAAAAACGATAAAGCCGTGGAGAAATTGGCGCAGTTCGACAATCTGCTTGTCGGTTGGTTTGACGCTCAAGATTGAGACGAAATCCCGTTGCCGTATCGCCTCGACGATCTTCCTGGTTCCCGGCTCGAGCCTTGTTTCAGTCCAATCCGGTTCCAGTCCCAGCTCGGCGAGCATTTTTATCTCAAAAGCCGGCACTAATTGCGGCGCCGTCTCATGCCCGCATAACGACTCCAAAAACTGTTGGAACAATTCGTAGATCTCCGGCAACGGCGTTTCGGCTTCAGTCGCGCGGACAATGAACCCGGCTGCGTAAGCCGCCTGCCGCAGTTTTTCCACGTCCAACCTCAGGGCCGTGTTGGTTTGGCGCAGGTTAACCTCGCGCAGATTGTGCAAATCGCTGCTTCGACTGCGGCTGAGAGAAATGTCCGCCTCGTAAAACAAATCCAGTTTGCCTGCAAACGGAGATTTTGCCCGGCGCGCGCCTTTGGCTGCCGTGGCAATTCGGCCAAAAGCCGGACTGAGCCAGTGGACGATCAGACTCGTTTCGGTGAGGGGCAGCGTTCGCAGGATGATGCCGGCGCCGGATTCGATCATCGTTCAATTGGGAGCGCTGGTTGCGGCTCCCTGGAGGCAAAACGGGACACCGGCAAGCGTTCCTGCGAAATCGCCCCAATGCTGATGATATATTTGAGGCCGTCCGCGACAGACATATCCATTTTGATGACCTTTTCTTCCGGCACGATGATCAGGAAGCCGCCGGTCGGAATCGGCGTCGTGGGAATAAAAACGCACACACACTTTTTATTCGTTTTATCGGAGACCTCGTCCGCCTGCTCGCTGGTGATGAATCCGACTGAATAGATGCCCTCGCGTGGGTATTCCACGAGCACGACCGTTTGAAAGGAACTTTTTTTGCCGGAAGTGAATGCCTGGTCCACCTGCTTAATTGTGCCGTAAATCTTGTTTAATACGGGCACGCGCAACATCAGCCTGTCGGCCAAATCAATGAGCCGCTTGCCGACGTAATAGCGCGCGAAAATGCCGATCAAAGTAATGGCCACCGCGGCCATGACGATGGCCACCAAACTCCAATACCAATGTACCTGGCCCGATACGTCATGAGTCACGCCGGCCGGCAGGAAAAATAGCAACAAATCCGTGAAACTGGCCACGGTGCCAAAGAGCCATTTGACAACCGCCAGCGTTATCACGCCCGGCAGGATCACGGCCAGTCCTGCTAAAAAACTGGCCCGCCACCTGGCAAAAAGGCTTTTGTGTTCCATAGGGCCATTGTAGGAAACAAATTAAGAAGGAAAAGGAAAAAGGGCAGGAGCGAAACGTTGAAGCCGTTGCAGAAACTCCGGGGTCGAGAATGAGGATGACAGCGTGGATTTCTATCGCTCCTGCCGGAGCTTAGAAGTGTTTTTGAGCATGACGATGAGAATGAGAATGATTCCCCTTGCCCCATCGCGCTATGGGCTACTTTCGGGCGCTGCTCCGCAGCTCAGAACAGCCCGTTAAACCATTTTTAAAATCAGAGAGGAAAATTTTCGAACAAGGCGTCCCTCTACCTGTTTCATCTTTTTTCGCGCAACTGGTTGTAAATCATCGTGGCCGGTTAGATGCAGAATGCCATGGATGAGGTAACGGACTGTTTCGGAGCGCCAGTCGGTCCCGAATATTTTTGCCTGGCGCTCCGCTTCTGGAATGCAGATGAAAATCTCACCGCTAATGATCGTGCTATCTCCTGCAAATGTTCCGCCCGCTCTGCGCGGGCGGGGACGCCGGTGGCAGCACCACTTGCGAAGAGCGGCGTCCCCACCTGGAACGGACTCAGAATAATCAAACGTGATCACATCTGTCGGGCCTTCGTGCCCGAGGAATTTTTCATTGATAGACGCCATCTCCTTCGCACCCACCAGGTTTATTCCCAATTCGGCACGTTCAATTTTCAATTCAATGAGAGTTGCGGCGGCGATCTTTTTCAGCCATTGCAGGTCCACTTTATACGCGCGCTGGCGATTGGTGATTGAAATTCCAATCGTTGCTCCATCGAGCTCCTCTTTTGAATTCATTTCGGGCCCCGATGTTCCTCGTAGGCGGTGATGATTCGCTGCACGAGAGGATGCCGAACGACGTCGCGTTTTCCAAACTCGATGATCGCAACACCTTCGACGCGGTGCAGCGCGCGGTGCGCCTCGACCAGGCCGGAATTTTTGTGCGGCGGCAAATCAATTTGGGTTT
Source organism: Verrucomicrobiia bacterium (assembly GCA_036269115.1). Taxonomy (GTDB): domain Bacteria; phylum Verrucomicrobiota; class Verrucomicrobiia; order Limisphaerales; family UBA11358; genus UBA11358. The sequence continues at coordinate 9,510 of DATAST010000267.1, forward strand.
CATCGCCGGTGACCACGGCCCTGGACCCCATGCCCAGCCTCGTCAGAAACATCAACATTTGCTCGGTCGTGGAGTTTTGGGCTTCATCCAGGATGATGAACGCGTTGTTCAGCGTGCGACCGCGCATGTAAGCCAGCGGCGCTATTTCGATCGTGCCGCGCTCAGTGTATTTCTGAATTTCCTCCACGGGCAGCATATCGTGCAACGCATCGTGAAGCGGACGCAGATAGGGCGTGATCTTTTCGTAAAGATCGCCGGGCAAAAACCCCAGCGCCTCGCCGGCCTCGACCGCGGGGCGTGTCAGAATTATTCGCGACACGCGTCCTTCGCGGAACGCGGCCAGCGCCATGGCGACCGCCAGGTACGTTTTGCCGGTTCCCGCCGGACCGATCCCCAGCGTCACGTCGTGAGTGCGAATGGCATCGAGATACTTTTTTTGCCCGACGGTTTTGGCGGTCACACCCGGCTTGCGTTCGTGCGTTTGCACGCGATCGCTCACAAGGTCTTTCAAGGTTTCCGCGCCTTCATTTTTGACCACGCCAAGCGCGTGGGCAAATTCACGATTTCGAACCGTTGAACCGGCCTTGACGAGGTTTTCGAGCGAAACAAAAAGTTCTTTCGCCCGCTCAACGCCGTCTGCCGGGCCTTCGAGCCGAATCCAGCCTTCGCGCGCGGTAGCCTTGACGCCCAGTTCAGCCTCCAGCGCCTGCAAATTGCGGGGCTCGTGGTTGAACAATTGCTGGGCGGCGCGGGCGTTTTCGAAATGTAGGGTTTCTGTGGCCATGTTCAGCGTTTGTAGATTTCATGTGTGCCGATGTCGACCATCACAACGTAATCAGCTTCAATAATGAATACGGCGCGCAAATCGCCCTCGATTTCTACCGCATAAATCGTACGGTCATACCGTGCGGAAAGCCGATGAATCTTGTGTGTCCGCAATCGCGGGTCAAAGGGGTTGTCCTTGAAAATCTTCCAAACCAGTCGAGTAGAATCTTTTTGATTGGGACTCAAATCATAAAAGCGTTCCCAAAAAGTCTCTGTTGCCTTGTATCGATACTTCATTTCCGTCCGCGCGGCGGCGGGGGCGATCCATTTAATATAGTTTCCATGTCAGTAACCCGCCCCGCCTCGACGTCAGTCATTCCCTTTTTGAATGACTCTGGAATCCAGGAATCATCGTGTTCCACCACGTATTTCACCACTTGTGCCCGCTCCGTCTCCGGTAGGCTCTTTATCTGTTCAATTATTTCTGTGGCACTCATAAAAATGACAACTACGCAAATTGCTTATAACCGCGCTCATAGCTATAAATTAAGCGAAAACCACCAGCCTGGCAAAAGCAAAAGGGCTGCGCTTGCAACCTGGGACCGGCAATCGGACCAAATAGACGCGTAAGGAAGACTCTCCCTCACCCCTGCCCTCTCCCGTCCACCCTCCGCAGTATCACTCTAACGCGGTTCTCCGCAGTATGGGTAACCTGTGACTCTCGATGATGACGTAATGCGCGGCGCTACGGAGGACGGGCAAGGAGAGGGAGAATAATCGACAGATGGTTGGCAATGTTGAACGACAAGGGACAACGAGTGGCGCAGCCGCGAATCAGTTAGAGCCCCAAAAGGTTTCGGGGCTGCTACGCATATTGAAATACCCCTACAGCCTGTTTAGCGCACTTAAGACAGCCCTGACTGAGGCCAACTCAATATTTGTGTCCACTCCGGCGCCCCACCGGGATTGGCCATCTGCCGTCTTGATTTGAATATACGCTATGGCCGCGGCTTCTTCGCCTGAGGCCAGCGCATGTTCGCTGTAATTTGATATTTCAAACCGGGTACCCGTTTCGCCCAGACCATGCACGAGCGCGGCCAGCGGACCATTGCCCTGGCCGGAAATTTCGACCATCCGGCCAGCGTTCGACAAGGCTGCCCGGCATTTGACCACGCTGTCTTTGCTTTCGGTCGAAAAGGATTTCAACTTCCAGGGCGCATCGCGTTCGACGTATTCGCGCCAAAACATTTGTTTGAGTTCTGCGCCTGAAACCTCGCGCCCGAGCCGGTCCACCTCGTCATTGGCAATGGGACCAAACTCGCGTTGCATTTCCTTGGGCAATTCGATGCCAAACTCGCTTTCAAGCAAATAGGCCACGCCGCCCTTGCCGCTCTGGGAATTCACGCGAATAACTTCCCGGTATTCGCGTCCAATGTCCGCCGGATCAATCGTGAGATAGGGCACGTCCCACTGCGCATCCCCGCGCTGTTTCCACTCAGTCAATCCTTTGCGAATGGCGTCCTGGTGCGAGCCGCTGAACGCAGTGAATACCAATTCGCCCGCGTACGGCTGCCGCGCCGGCACCGTCATACCCGTGCATCGTTCATAGACCTCGACAATGGAATTCAAATTTGAGAAATCCAATCCCGGATCAATGCCATGCATGTAAAAATTGAGCGCCACCGTCACGATGTCCAAATTCCCGGTGCGTTCGCCGTTGCCAAAGAGGGTGCCCTCGACGCGTTCGGCTCCCGCAAGCAACCCCAACTCCGTGGCCGCTACACCGGTGCTGCGGTCGTTGTGCGTGTGAAGGCTAACGATGATCGAGTCGCGCTTTTTGAGATTGCGGCACATCCATTCGATCTGGTCGGCATAGACGTTGGGCATGGCCACTTCGACGGTGTCCGGAAGATTCAAGATCATCTTTCGCTCCGGCGTCGGCTGCCAGACGTCAATCACCGCTTCCGAAATTTCTTTCGCGAACTCCACTTCCGTTCCTGAAAAACTCTCAGGCGAATACTGGAGCATCACTTCAGTGCCCTTGAGGCGCGGCAATCGTTCTTTGATCCACGTCGCGCCGCGCACGGCCACTTGTATGATTTCTTCCTTCGATTTTCCGAATACTACACGCCGCTGCGCCGGCGACGTCGAGTTGTACAAATGGATGATGGCCTTCTTTGCGCCGATGAGCGATTCAACGGTCCGCTCGATCAAATCTTCGCGGGCCTGAACCAAACACTGGAGCCATACATCGTGCGGCGCGCGATTTTCCTCGATGAGCCGCCGATTGAACGTGAACTCGGTGTTAGACGCCGAGGGGAATCCGACTTCGATTTCTTTGAACCCGACTTTGACGAGCGTCTGGAACATCTCAAGTTTTTGCGAGACGTTCATGGGCACCGCGAGGGCCTGATTGCCGTCGCGCAAATCGACGCTGCACCAGATGGGCGCGCGCGTCATCACGCGCCCGGGCCATTGCCGGTCCGATAATGGCACCGGCGGAAACGGACGATACTTTTTCGAATCTTTTTGCATGTTTCTTTCAGTTATGGCGATGGCGTTATTGCTTCAAAACCCGGAAACAAAAACCCCACCGCCGGGTTGGCGATGGGGTTTGATAAAACTTTGAATGCAAATCAGAACCCGACCGCCGTGCGACACAGCAGCAGCAGATTCAGATTTAGGTTGCGATTCACGAAGAAAAACTAACAAAAGGGCATGCGAAGGTCAAATGGGAAATTTCCAGACCTAATTCCGGCGGGACTTCCAGATCACGAGGAGCGCTATGAAACCGCAGAGCAACAGTATGCTAACGGCTATGCCTGCGCTGTTTGCGTGGGGCAAGAACCGGAGTGACAATGCGCCAATGGCCGGGCCAATGCAATTGCCCATGCCAATGGCGGCTTCGTGGATGCCGCCGTGCTCGCCTTTGGTGTCGCCGGCATCCATCGAGTAGAAAAGCGATGAATAATACATCAGGCCAATTGCGCCCCCCAGGAAGAACTGCGCAACGACCAGCACTACCAGATTGGGAGCCATAACAATCGCCGCAAAGGAAACAATAAGAGCCACAAACGCGGCTGCCAGCCAATGAAAGCGGTAGTGCCAACCCGTCCAATGCCAAAGGACGACAAAGGAGGCCACACGCACGAAATACCAAAGGGTACAGGCGAAGCCGGCGGCCATGGGCGACAAATGAAACTTTGCGGCGATGCCCGGGATGACCGCGATCAGCGTCTGGATGGCAATGTAGGCAAACGGATTCGCGAGCCACGCCATTCGCAGGAAGACTTTGGCCTGCGGCGAGGCCGGTTGATGCGGTTGAGCCGGTTCATGCCCGGCGGATTCGACGGCCTGGCGAGCCATTTCAGCCGCATGGCCTTGCAGCCAATACGTCAGCGCGAGCATTCCCAGTATAATTGCGAGCGGAAGGGCAAAAATGATTTGGTAACCAAATACTTTAATCAGGCTCCCGCCAATAAAGTAGGCCAGCGCCGCGGTTAAGGCCCAGACGACGTTGTAAATTCCGACCACACGCGGCAATCGCTCCGCCGTTTCGCCCTCGCTCACGAACGCTTCAAGCGTCGGCCAGATGAAACACATTCCAATCGTGACAACGATGGCGATGCCGACTTCCGCCCATGCGTAACTCCAAAGGCGCCCCACCGCCAGTCCCCCCGCAAGCGCCAGGGGCATGATCACGTACCCGGTCTTGAGCGCCGCGAAGTAGCCTCGTCGCTGGGCAAATTTGCCGGTCTGCCACGCCGCAAATGTGTAAACCAGCCCAAGGCTCGCCGCCAACTCGAGGTTCTGTCTGTTGCCAAAACCGTATTGGTCACGCATCCAGAAGTAGAGGTAGTTAAAGTAAAAAACCGTCGCGAAGGAATTTAATCCTTCGAGCGTGAATACGGAGAATTTGATTTTCTGTCGCGGGGTCATCGCAACGCCGAAACCTCTTCGATGGCCTTGCGGCAATACCATTTGACCGCATCGGACATCGGCGGGACCAGTGTGTCCAATTCGCCGGCGGAACACCAGCGAATGTCGTGATGTTCAGCAATGGCGCACGTGACGTCCGCGGAATTCCGGGGCCGCGCCCAATAGATCATTCCGATGTGTTCGTGTGTGTCGGTAATGCGGTGGATATCAAGAAAGCGCGGTCCAATCAGGGCGCGGGTGCCGGGAGAGGTTGTAGGAGGCCGTTCGCCAAGAAGCTCCACGTCAATTCCACTTTCCTCCCGGGCCTCCCGCAAGGCGGCTTGTTCCGGGTCTTCGTCGAGTTCAATGTGGCCGCCCAGCGGCAGCCATTTATCAAGCTTGCGATGGTGAATGAGCAAAATCTTGCCGTCAAAAACGACAAATATCGCCACCGTAAAATCAATTTTCTCGTGAATGTGAGCCATCGAATATTGGGTTATTGGATTACTGGATTGGTGGATAATTGGGCTGATGCCGGCCGATGCGGCCCCATTAATCCACAAATCCATCAATCCAACAATCCTTTAATAATCGTAGAGCCCGGTGTCCTTTGCATACTCCCCTGCCCCTGCCTCGCCTCCCATCATATCGCCGAATAGGTCTCCCATATCGGCTTCGATTTTTTCGGGGTCTTCGCCTGCTTCAAGGCGTTTGATCGCTTTTTCAAATTCCTTTGGAATCGCGCCGGGCGGCATGAGATCTTTCATTTTGCGCATCATGTGCGCCATATGGCGCGGGTTATTTTCGTCCAGGCGCCCCATGTCACGTTCCATTTCGGCCATTGCGCGCGCGACCCTGGGATCGTCAAAATCGGGCCCGTCCGGACCTTCGTCCTGTCCGCCGGCTTCCTTCAAATTCCGTGACATTGCAAAACGGCTGACTTGCTTCTGCATCTTTTTGTTGCCGCATTTGGGACAATCCGGCAGGTGGCCGGGATTAATGCGTTTGGAAAGGAAATTGAAAATCCTTCGGCATTTTGGACAGGCAAATTCATAAATCGGCATGGGCTAAACAGTACTCCAATTCTATAAAAATATTAAGTTTTAATTCGTCATGCCGCGACGAAAAACCTTCCATTTCCAGAGCGCGACCGTGCCGAAGACAAGCTGCAGCATGTTGTCGGCAGGAGGCTGGTGATTGGAGTGTGGCCTTATGGCCAGCGGAACTGCTGCGGCTTGCTTCCAGCACAGCCGCGCTCCAACTGGCGCAATCCGTCGTTCCAATTCCTCTTGCCAACCCGTGACGTTGCGCTAAATTGTCCGTTCATCTTTATGCACTGGAATGTCATTTTAGCGGATGCTCCCGCCGCGCCGGCACAATCAACGGCGCCCGCATCCTCCGCGCAAGGCGCGTCGACGACGACGGCCAACCCATCGGGGCCATCGGGTCCGCCTTCCGGGCCATTTGGCGGCGGTTTAGGGATTTTTTTCCCGCTGATTCTGATTTTTATCATTGTCTATTTTATGTCCATGCGTCCGCAACAGCAGCGGGCCAAACAGATGGCCAAGCTCCTGGCCGGCATCAAATCGGGTGATAAAGTCGTCACTTCGAGCGGCATCGTGGGCACGATCACCTCCGTCAAAGACAAGACCGTCTCGCTGCGCTCAGGTGACGCGAAAATGGAAGTCACCAAAGCCTCCATCACAGAAATCGTTCAGAGCGACGATACCCAGACCTCCCCATGAAGAATAATGATTTTTGGAAGTTTATCATAGTTGTCGCCGTCATCATCTGGGCGCTGGTCCAGATAAATCCGCCTACATCACGGGATTTGGTGGAGCAATTTGCCTCCCGGGCCGAAGCCACGGATGCCACCTTCACGAATATCCTGCAAAAGGCCGAAGCGCTCCAAAAGGCCAATACCAACATGACAGGATTTGCGGCGTTGAGGGAAGCGATTGGGACCAACGACATTCAAAACTATTTTACATTCGTCAATGCCCGCGCCGCCACTCATCCCACAACGACGATCCTGAACCAGCTTCAACGGGACGCCTCCGGCAAGATCAAGCTCGGATTGGATTTGCAGGGCGGTACTTCCTACCTGGTGCAGATGGACACCAATTTCCTGAACACCGTGGGCGGCGCCACGAATGGAGTCAACAAGTCGACATTCGTTAGCGGCGCGCTGGCCCAGGCGGTCGAAGTGCTTCGAAAACGCGTGGATGCGCTCGGCGTGGCCGAGCCGGTCATTCAACCCGTGGGCGAAAACCAGATTTTGATACAAATGCCGGGCCTGGCTGAATCGGTAAAACAGGAAGCCCGCGAAAACATCCAGAAAGCGGCTTATCTCGAGTTCCGAATGGTGCATGACGACAGTGAATCAATCATCAGGAACAATGAGCCAGTCCCGCCTGGTTATCAAATTTTGAAAGCTCCTCTGGAACCCGGGCAAACTACTCCCGCACCCTACGTCGTCAGCAAAAATGCCGTGGACGGACTGGCGGGCGACTTTGTAAGCAAAGCCTGGGTGAGTTACGGAAATCTCGGCGAACCGCAAATTAATTTCTCGCTTACTCCGGAAGGCGCAAAGGAATTTGCCGCCGTAACGACAAAATACTCGCCTGATCCGCAAACCGGCCAAAAGCATTTAATGGCCATTGTGCTGGACGGCGAACTGGCCTCCACTCCCCCGTACATCAGCGGGCCCATTGTGGATGGCGAATGCCAAATCACGGGTCATTTCACTGAAGACGAAGCGCAAGGTGTGGCCAGCATCCTGGAGAATCCCCTCCGCGCGCCCCTCAGCATTATTTCGGCCTATGACGTTGCTCCCACGCTCGGCTCAGATTCGATCCAAAGCGGCATGAGGGCGTCCATTTGGGCGGTCATCGGTGTGGCCGTGTTCATGTTGTTCTATTACCGGCTCGCCGGTATGACGGCCAATATCGCGCTCATCACCAACATCATCATTTTGATGGGAGTCATGGCCAGCCTGGGCACGACGCTCACATTGCCCGGCATCGCAGGCATTGTGCTGACCGTCGGTATGGCGGTGGACGCGAACGTGCTGATTTACGAGCGCCTGCGCGAGGAACTGGAAAAAGGCAAGTCCCTCCGCGGCGCGATTGCCGCCGGTTATGGCCGGGCCTTCGCCACCATTTTTGATTCGCACGTCACCACGCTCATTTCTTCCATCATCCTGATATTCTTCGGCACCGGCGAGATCAAGGGTTTCGGCGTTACCCTCACCATCGGTGTGGCCGCCAGCTTGTTTACGGCACTCATCGTCACCCGGATCATCTTTAACTTCCTGCTCGATCGAAATTGGATTAAGACGATCACGATGATGCACATCATCAGGACAGTGAACCTCAATTTCATGAAATTGGCACGGCCGCTGTTCATTGCGACCTTTGCTTTCGCGATTGGCGCGGTTATTTACGGCGGCGTCGTCCGCGGTGAAAAACTATTTGGCGTTGATTTCCAGGGCGGCGATGCCGTGACGTTCAAATTCTCCCACCAAGTGGATGTTGAAAAAGTCCGCTCAGCCCTCATGGCGGCCGGCCAGAAAGACGCGACCATTCAATACCAACAGGACGTCTCAGGCGGAAAGCCGACCCTGCGCGTAACCGGGGCAAGCGGCTCAGCCAAAACGATCGAGCAAACCCTGAAAACGAACTTTGCGTACGCGGGTTTCGTACCCGTCGAAGAACAGGAAGTAGGCGCGGTTGTGGGCGAACAAATCCGGGAATCGGCGGCAATCGCCTGTATCTTTGCGATGTTCGGCATATTGATTTACGTCGCTTTTCGTTACGAATTTTCCTTTGCACTGGGCGCCATTGTGGCGGTTGCGCATGATATCATTCTAACCGTCGGCGTTTATTGCATTGCAAATACGTTCTCCGGACGCCAGTTCAACGCTACCGTTGTGGCTGCCCTTCTGACCATCATCGGTTTTTCCATCAACGATAAAGTCGTTATCTTTGACCGAATCCGTGAAAACCTGAAATTGGGCGCGCGCGGTACGTTCGTCGAAATCATCAATCAGGCGCTCAACCAGACCCTGAGCCGCACGATTATCACCAGCGGCACCGTGTTCCTGGCCACCCTGGCGCTGTATATATTCGGCGGTGGCGAAATCAATGACTTCGCCTTCACCTTCCTGGTCGGCATCATTACCGGCACCTACTCGTCCATCTACATCGCCACTCCGTTTGTGCTGTGGTGGCACAAAGGCCAGCGTCCGAACATCGGCGCGTCGCAGGTAAAGATGCAAAACACGCAGACCACGCAGGTATAGAGCGGATAAATTCTCTTGCAGCCAAATGTGGCCATGTCAAATTGATGGCATGAAGATGAGTTGGTCCACTTTGCTGTCGAACTAATGCTTCAATTCAATCTTTGGGCCTGGTTCGGCTTCATCTTTTGCATTTTGTTTTTTCTCGCACTCGACCTCGGCGTGTTCCACCGCCGTTCCCGCGTAGTTAAATTGGGCGAAGCCATCGCCTGGAGCGCCGCCTGGTTCGTACTGGCCATGTTATTCGCCGCGGCGATTTTCAAATGGCGCAGCCGCACCGAAGGTCTTCAATTTACCACCGGTTATGTGATCGAACTGACCCTTTCTCTCGACAACGTGGTGGTCATGGCGGTGCTGTTTAGATATTTCCGGGTGCCGCTGGAGTATCAGCATCGGTTGTTGTTCTGGGGAATCCTCGGTGTCTTGATTCTGCGCGGAACATTGATTTGCGCCGGCGTCACCATCATCACTTATTACGATTGGATACTGTATGTGCTCGGAGCGTTCCTGGTTCTCGCCGGCATCAAAATGCTGGTCTCGAAAAAGCAAATGAACCCTGAAAAGAATCTTGTGCTCCGCACCGCGAGAAAGATTTTCTCCATTTCAGAAAATTTCGATGGCCGGAAATTTATCACTCGCGTAAATGGACGGCTTTTTCTGACGCCGCTGGCCCTGGCTCTCCTGCTCATTGAGACGATGGACCTGATTTTCGCCCTGGATTCCGTGCCGGCTGTTTTCTCAGTCACTCAGGACGCCTTTATCATTTTTACCTCCAATATTTTTGCCATCCTGGGCCTGCGCTCGATGTATTTTGTGCTCGCCAACGCGGTCCGTTATTTCCGTTACCTGAACATCGGCCTTTCCGCCGTCCTCGTATTTATCGGAGTGAAAATGCTGCTGGACCCGCACCGGCACGAGCCAAGATGGTTTCAGGTGGCCCTGCCCACAAGCGTTTCGCTGATGGTAGTGGCCGCCATCCTCCTGATTTCCATTGCTTTGTCCATGACCGCGGCGCATCGTGACAAAGCTCAATGACTTTCAGCCGATGTTTTCGTCCGCCGCCACAAACAACGGGAAGGTAATCCCGCCGGGTGCCGCGGCGCGAGCCGTCTGGTCGCTCGCGCCTTCACAGCCGCTGCTCGCGGGCCGACTGGCCTCGGCGCTCGCCGTCCCGCCCCTGCTCGCACAATGCCTCCTCAATCGCGGTTTGAGCGAGCTTCCGTCTATCGAAAATTTCCTCGCGCCGCGCCTCAAGAATCTTTCCGATCCATTTCTTCTTCCGGATATGGAAAAAGCCGTACAAAGGCTCTTTCGCGCGCACGCGGGCAATGAAACGGTCGTCATCTTCGGCGACTACGACGTGGACGGCGTCACGGCCACGGCTCTCCTCATGGAAGTATTGCGCCCGTTGGGCTGGCGTGTGGAATTTTACCTGCCCAACCGCATGGAAGAAGGTTACGGCCTCAGCGCGGATGGCGTGGAAAATTGCCTCAAGAAATTCAAAACGACTCTGCTCTTCGCCGTGGATTGCGGATCGACATCTGGTGAAATCATTACTTCATTACGCTCTCGGGGCGTGGATGTGATTGTCCTGGATCACCACCAAATTTCCCATCCCGCTCCAGAGGCCGTGGCACTGGTCAATCCACGGGCCGCGACTCCGGCCGGGTCCAATGGCTCCGCAGAAACGCCAGCAGTTCCTCATGCTGAGCTATGCTCCGCGGGCCTGGCGTTTAAACTCGCCCACGCTGTCATCAAGCGTGGACGCGAAACCAATTTCCCCGGAACGGCCGACTTTGATCTGAAGCCGCTGCTGGACTTAGTTGCGCTGGGCACAATTGCCGATCTTGTTCCGCTGGCTGGCGAAAATCGAATATTGGCATGGGCCGGTTTGCGCCAACTGAACCAGACGCAACGCCCGGGAATTCTGGCCCTAAAAAAGGCCGCGCAAATCACCGATAAAATTGGCGTCTACGAGGTTGGGTTTCAACTCGGGCCGCGCCTCAACGCCGCCGGGCGGTTGGAAAACGCCGAGGAATCGCTGCACTTATTGCTCGCTGAAAGCCTGGAAAAGGCCATGCCTTTCGCCAGCCGCCTGGATTCGCGCAACCGCGAACGTCAGAAAATCGAAAAAGCAATTGTCGAAGAAGCCCTCGTTGCCCTCCGCTCCAAATTTGACCCGGCCAGCCATTTTGTGATTGTGGAAGGGCAGGTGCCCTGGCACATCGGCGTCGTGGGAATCGTTGCTTCGCGCGTTTTACAGGAATTTTATCGTCCCACCATTATCATCGGCGGCGAAAACGGTGAAATGCGCGGCTCCGGCCGCAGCATAGCCGGTTTTGACCTTGCCGCGGCCTTGCGCGAATGCGGTGATTTGCTGGTTCGTCACGGCGGCCATGCAATGGCCGCGGGCCTGAGCATTTTGCCGGATAACATTGGTTTGCTGCGCGAGAAGCTGAATGAAGTCGCGCGTCGAACCCTAAAGCCCGATGCCCTCCAGCCAACCTTGCGACTGGACGCCGAAGTGGGTCTGGATGAGGTGGGCTTTGAGACGCTCCATCAACTGGACAAACTCAAACCGCACGGACAAGGAAATCCCGCCACGCAATTTTGCGCCAGAAACGTTTCGCACGCCAGGCCGCTCCAGCGAATCGGCGCCGATAAACAGCACGTCAAAATGAGAGTCACTGACGGCACGGCCACCCACGAAGCCGTTTGGTGGAACGCCGGCAATAAACTGTTACCGGTTGGAAAATTTGACCTCGCCTTCGTTCCGCAGATCAATGAATTCAACGGAGCGCGTTGTATTCAACTTAAAGTCCTCGACTGGCGCCCGGCGCATTCCGCGTAAGGTGCGCTGAAAGCGCAATTCCATTTTAGCCGTGGGCAGCGCCCACGGTCTGGCACGCTAAAAGTTATCTCCCCCTGTAAGGGCGGGCCAGGATGTGGTCAATCCCACAAAATCCGTAGGCGATTCCCACCACCCGTTCGGATTTGAGCTTTCAGTTGTGGGAACGGCACGGTATCAATAACCGCAAGTCGGTTTCTCTTCTCAATCCAAATAGTAGTTGACAACCAGATAACTAATTTGATATAAAAATAAGCAACCCAACTGGCCAGTCGCCAGCAGAACGTCGGAGACTTTTATGCGCCTAAAACTTTTACTTCCGATCCAGGCCCTTTTCCTGCCTGTTTTTTTGTCTATTGGTGCGAATCTTCAGTTAGTTTCGCCCATTGCGCATCCCAACGCCCCTTCGGTCGGCGGCAATGGCGACTCTTATGCGCCCATTGTCACACCCGATGGGCGATATGTTGTCTTCGCGAGCACAGCGAATAATCTCGTGCCAACTAACTCTGACGGGCCGATTAACTCTCTGGCCGTATTGAATGTTTTCATCCGGGACCGTCTTTCGGAAACGACAACATTGGTCAGCGTCAGTGGCACTTTGGGCGGAGCGGACCTAAATTCAGCGCCAACCGGCATCAGCACAAACGGCCGGTATGCGCTTTTTGAAAGTTTAGCGGACAATCTGGCGCCGGGCTGCTCAAATTTAGTCTATAACGTTTATGTTCGTGATCTCATCAACAATGCCACCACGCTCGTCAGCGTCAGCACCAATGGCACGGGAGGGAGCGGCAATTCATATGGATCGGCCATCACGCCGGACGGGCGTTATGTGGTTTTCGCGAGTGATGCCAGCAATTTGGTGCCACAGGATACGAATGGCGTCGCTGACGTCTTTGTCCGGGATTTGCTGAACCAAACAACCACGCTGGTCAGCACCGGAGCAGTCTCCACGGGCACGTGGCCGGGCTCCAGTTCGCCGGCGATTACGCCGGACGGACAGTCTGTGGTGTTTTTAAGTACCGCGACGAACTTAGCTCTCGGCGTGAAATCGTCAGGAGAGGTTTATGTCCGGAATTTAGTTTCCGGGACGACAACCTGGGCCAGCACGAACTGTCGAAGCTTGTTACAGCAGCAATTTGGCATGCCGAATGCCGTTTTCTCCGATCCAACCATCAGTAGCAACGGGCAGTGGCTTGCCTTTGAGGTTTCACCCACTAATTCAACGACCCGCGCGATGGTCATTGAAGTCAACCTTCAAACCCTCGCCGACACCATCATCAGCACGAATGCCTATGTTGACCCGTCTGATACTTCAATGAGTCCTGACGGTCGCTTCGTCGCCTATGTTGCCAATGGCGCAGCTTCAACTAAAACAGTGATTTATTTATGGGACGCCGAATCCCAAACCAATATTTTGGTGAGCGCCGACCTGACTACAGGCCTGCCCGCACCAGGCGATTGCAATGAACAGGTCATTAACTCGAGCGGAACGTATCTGACGTTTCTCTCAAACGCCACAAACCTTACGGCCAACCCGTTGTTATCGGGCTATCATCTTTACCTGTGGAATATTCAAACGGGAACGCTGCAGTTGGTTGATGTGGATAGCGCCGGCGCCGGCGCCGGTCTTCGCGACGGATCGAGCGCGGCTGTGAATAGTGACGGAAGCCTGGTAGCATTTGACTTCGCGCTTAATAACGCCGACTTAATACCCAATGACAATAACCGCGGCTCGGAGGTCTTTGCTGTCAATCCTGCAACACACGCAACTGAATTGATTTCCGGCTGCCTGTTGCCGGCGCAAACACCAAACAACTTCGTTGAATTTTTTCCATCGTGCATCAGTACAAATGGCCGCTATGTCGCTTTCGCCAGTGAGGCAAGCGATTTGGCGGACAACATTACCAACGACTGGAGCGAAGTATTCGTGCGCGATTTATTGCTGCAAACCAATATTTTGGCCAGTGCCGACACAAATGGTTTCCCTGCTTCCTCTCCGTCCACAGAGCCATCGATCAGCGCCGACGGACGCTACGTCGCTTTTTCGAGTTATGCGACCAACCTGACAGCCGGCGTTTTCACCAACAGTGAAAATGTCTTTTTGCGCGACTTGCAGTCCAGAACGACAGCTCTCGCCAGTGCTGGTTTTTCCAGTGCCCCGTGGTCCTGCGGAAACGACAACTCTTATTCGCCAACCATCAGCAGCGATGGCCGGTATATAATGTACTATAGCCAGGCAACCAACGTCGCTGAAGGACTGGAAGCAAACAAATCCGGCGGGGCGAATCTCATTTTGCGGGACAATCAATTGGCGACAAACTATGCGCTAACCACCGGCATTTCCTGGCCGGGTGTGCTTTCAGCGTCAATGACGCCGGATGGCAGGTATATTGCATTCGTCGGCGCGATAAACCAGGGAAGCCAATCCTATCTTTATGTCTGGAATTCACAAACGGCCACTCTGATTTATACTAATGCTTCCGGCAACCTCACGAATGTTTGCATCAGCCCGGACGGTTCATGGATCGCTTACGAAGGGGCTTCTTTATCGGCAATGAATTTACAAACCGCTACGGTTTACCCAATTGCAAGCGGCGGATTTAATTCTCATTCCACGCTGCAATTCAGCGCCGACGACGAATCGCTGGTATTCACGACGCGAACGAATGTCTATGTGTACAATTTCCAGGGCGGGACAAATCTTCTCGTCAACCATGCCTTCAACTCCACCAATCCGGCCAACGGCATCTCGAAATCCCCTGCTATCAGCCCGGACGGCCGCTTCGTGGCCTATCGCAGCACTGCGAGCAATATCGTTCCAAACGACGCCGATATGACAGGAAATGTCTATCTCTATGACCGCATCAATAGTGCGACGACATTAATCAGCGTCAATCTCGCCGGCAATTCTGTCGCAAATAATTTATCTGCCCAGCCTGAGTTCAGCGGCGACGGCGGCACTCTGGCCTTTCTAAGTTATGCTTCCGATCTTGCGGGCCAGGATTTTAACGAATTCGGTTCTGTCTTCGCGTTGAATCTGGCGTCATCGATCACCAACTCGACTGGAACGAACGTCGCCATTGCGGCCCAAATTTCCGGAATCACGGCCCCTCCCGGACAATACCCCGCCACCGGAAATCCCGTGATCGTTTGGCAAGCAACGGCGGGAGTTGCGTATCAAGTACAGTTTGCCGATAACCTAAGCAATCCGGTTTGGCAGAACGTCACCGGCAACATGATTCTCATCGGCAACAACGGACAAATCATGGACCTGTCGCCCAATCCCGGCCAGCGATTCTATCGAATCGTCATGAGCGGGCAGTGAGGGTAGGGCGTTGATAACAGCCAACCATGGGTTGAACGATGCGATGCCGTAAGGTTGCGGGGACGAGCCGTCCCCGTCCCGGTGCGCTCCGGCTGCATCCAAACCAGAATTCGAGCCAATTTACATTGGCTGCGACGCTATTTTTTCTTCGCCGGCTTTTTCGCCAGGTCGTCCAGCGCGGCCTGCGCCGCGGCCAATCTTGCGACGGGCACGCGGAAAGGCGAGCAACTGACATAGGTAAGCCCGAGGCGATGACAGAATTTCACTGAATCCGGGTCGCCACCGTGTTCACCGCAAATGCCCAGCTTGATGTCCGGGCGCGTCGAGCGTCCTTTTTCAACGGCAATCTGCATCAACTGGCCCACGCCGGTCTGGTCAATGGAAGCGAACGGATTCTTCTTCACAATTTCCAGTTCCGCGTAGTGCGGCAGGAATGAACCGGAATCGTCGCGGCTCATGCCCAGGCACGTCTGCGTCAAATCGTTCGTTCCGAAGCTGAAGAACTCCGCCGTGCGCGCGATTTCGTCCGCCGTCAATGCGCCGCGCGGAATCTCAATCATGGTTCCCACCATGTAGGTGAGCCTGGTTTTCTTTTCGGCCATGACTTCTTTGGCCACCTTGTGGACCAGCTCGATTTGCAAATCCAATTCCTTTTTGAATCCGACGAGCGGAATCATGATTTCGGGTTTGCACTTAATCCCTTCCTTTTGTACCTGCGCGGCGGCTTCGAAAACGGCTCGCGCCTGCATTTCGGAAATTTCAGGATAGCCAATGCCCAGGCGGCAGCCGCGGAATCCAAGCATGGGATTGAATTCATGCAGGTCATGGACGCGCTTGGAGATTTTGTCCTCGCTGATGCCCATCTTTTTCGCCAGGGCCGCCTGTTGGGCTTTGTCGTGAGGCAAGAATTCATGCAACGGGGGATCCAGGAAACGGATGGTCGCCGGCAAGCCCTTCAATTCACGGAAAATTCCGGTGAAATCTTCGCGCTGATACGGCAGCAATTTGGCCAGCGCCTCTTTGCGGTCTTCTATGTTCTCAGCAAGGATCATCTCGCGCATCGCGTCAATGCGATCGCCTTCGAAGAACATGTGCTCGGTCCGGCACAGGCCGATTCCGGTGGCGCCAAATGCCACGGCGTTGCGCGTTTGTTCGGGGCTATCGGCATTGGTACGCACTGTCAGGCGCGTCACTTGCGAACACCACTTCATCAACTGCGCGAAGTTTTTGTAGGTGCCGCCCTTTTTGGCTTCGGCATCGTCCTGCAACAAGCCCTGGATGACTTCGCTATGCGCGGTTTTGACTTCACCGGCATAGACGGTTCCACTGGTGCCGTCGATGGAAAGCGCATCACCTTCATTGAAGGTTTGGCCGTTCACGGTCATCGTCTTTGTGGCGTAATCAACGTGCAACGCGCTCGCGCCGCAAACACAGACTTTGCCCATCTGGCGGGCGACCAGCGCCGCGTGCGAACTCACGCCACCACGCGCGGTCAGAATTCCTTCCGCGGCAATCATGCCGCGCAAATCTTCCGGGGAAGTCTCGACACGGACGAGCAGGACTTTTTCGCCTTTGTTTGCCGCTTCAACCGCGCGGTCAGCATTGAAATACGCTTTGCCCGAGGCCGCGCCCGGTCCGGCGGGCAGGCCGGTGGCGATGGCTTTAGTGGACTTGAGAGCAGCGCGATCAAAGATCGGCGCCAGCACCTGGTCCAATTGGTCGGCGGGAACGCGTTTGATCGCTGTCTTCCAATCGATCAACCCTTCCTTCACCATTTCGCAGGCGAAACGGACAGCGGCCACGCCCGTGCGTTTGCCGTTGCGGGTCTGCAACATGAACAGTTTTTCCTCCTGAATGGTAAATTCAAAATCCTGCACGTCTTTGAAGTGCGCTTCGAGGGTCTTGCGCACTTTCTCGAGTTCAGCGAACGAGTGCGGCAGATGATTTTTCAGTTGGGCAACCGGTTCGGGTGTGCGCACGCCGGCTACGACGTCTTCGCCCTGGGCATTGATCAAAAATTCGCCGTAGAACACCTTTTCGCCAGTGGCCGGGTCGCGCGTGAACGCCACGCCGGAACCGGACTTTTCGCCGGTGTTACCGAAGACCATCGCCTGCACATTCACCGCGGTTCCCCATTCGTGCGGGATTCCATATTTGCGGCGATAGACAATCGCGCGGTCATTCATCCATGAACCGAACACGGCGCCGACGGCGCCCTCGAGTTGTTTCCACGGATCACTTGGAAATTCCTTGCCGGTGCGCTCCTTGACCAACGCCTTGAAACGCAGGACAAGGTCCTTCATGTCCGCGGTGTTGAGGTTGGTATCTTCGACGTCCTTGTGATATTTTTCGTGCTTGAGCGTGTGAATGACCGTTTCAAACGGTTCATGGTCTTCGCCCGGACGCTTTTGCACGCCCATCACCACGTCACCATACATCTGGATAAAGCGGCGATAGCAATCCCAGGCGAACCGTTCGTTGTTCGTGGCTTTGACGAGCGCCAGGACGGTTTGATCGTTCAGGCCAAGGTTCAAAATGGTGTCCATCATGCCCGGCATCGAATCCCGCGCGCCGGAGCGGACCGCCACGAGCAGCGGGAAATTCTTAGCATCGCCGAACTTGTAGCCCATGATTTTCTCGAGATGCGCGATTCCTGTGGCCATCTGCGCCTTGAGTTCTTTAGGGTAGGTCCGTTTGTTATCGTAGAAATACGTGCAAACCTCGGTGGTAATGGTAAATCCCGGGGGCACGGGCAGGCCAATGCGCGACATCTCGGCCAGGTTGGCTCCTTTGCCGCCCAGGAGCGGCTTCATTGAGCCGTCGCCGTCGGCTTTTTTATTTCCGAAAAGATAGACGTACTTCTTTGATTTGGATGCTTTCGCCATAAATTAGTTGATTTTGTCTTAACCGTTCAAAATGAGCGGGGGATTATACCATCTAAATGGGAGGGTTCAATTTAAAACTGAATTGAAGTTTTTGGTCCGCATCCCCCTTCGCTCCGAAGCTACTGGCGAGGGATTTCGCTGATTTTTCGCGCAAATCAATTCGGGAAGGGATCTCGGCCCTGGGTCGCCGAAGGGGGCCCTTGAACAGGCAAGGCAAGGCCGGCCAGTTTTGGGAATTCGGCGGGATTTTTCACGAGAACCACGGCGAGGTCATCGAAATACACGGCACGCCAATTGTGGTCTTTGGCGAGCGATGCCGCGCCAGCCAGGTGCGAGGGCAGGAGGGCGAAATCGGCGCGGGCGATATTAAGAACGTTGGTGTCGAATGGTTCGCCGTTGTAGAGCTTCCAGTGGGCGTCGATCATCGCGGGGGAATAGACGCTGTCGAGACGGCCGTCAATCGAAACGGGACTGTCAGGCAGGTCCCAAATGCACATTTCGCCCCAGTCAAAATATGCGAGCATATTGCCACGCAATTCATGCTGACGGATGAACTGAATGGCTGCGACGGGATATTGCGCGCGCGGGACTTCCATCGTCCAAAAATGATTTTTGTGGAGCGTGACTGTTGCCGCGAGGATGCTTATGGATGCCAGCGCCAGGACGACCGTGAGAACGTGTTGGGCCGTCTTTGGCCGGAATAAATCCGCAATGCGCTGCCAGGATGCGCGAAACCGGCGGAGCACGCCGGTCAGGTGCGGTGGAACGAAGGCCAGTGCGGCGATGCAGAATAGCGGCGTATTTCGGACGGCGCGAAAGGCGACGATAAACAACGCGGCCAGCACGGCGGCTTCCCACCATTGACGTTGCCGCCGCGAAAGCAGAAATGCAGCGGCGGCGATCGCCGCGCAGAAGAAGAAGGCAGCGTGATCCCATTCCAGCGTTGTAGGATTCCATTCCTGGATTTGAGAAGGGTGCCAGAACACGCTGGCGATCAGCCATCGGGCGAGTTCCATGCCGTGGGGATTTAGAACTACTGTGCCAGTGCAGATGATGGCGGAGAGCCAGAGGATTAGAATTGTGCGCCCGGCAGACCGGGGGGGCGGCCTGATAAAAATACTCTGCGCAGCTGTTGCCGCGGCGGCGATGAAAAGCACGATAACACCCAGCAATGCGCCGCCGTGCAGGTTGAACCATAAGGCGAACATCGGCGGAAGCGCCAGGGCCCATCGCCAATTCCCCACGTGAATACGCCGGAGCAGCCATAATTCTATCGCCAAAAAAAGAGCGGTGAATATTTGCGGCCGGGCGGCAAATCCAAAGGAGATTTCCACTACGGCCAGCGCGCCAAAGGCCCAGGCGACGAGCGTGGTCGCAGGGCAGGCATCTTGCCTGCCGGTGGGAGCGGCTTCCAGCCGAGTGTCTGACTGGGCGCGAGACGCGCCCGTAACCGGCAGGCAGGATGCCTGCCCTACACCCCGCCGGTTCATCGAGAGCGCGACGCCGAACGTCAATAGGCCGACGATAATTTTTAGGAGTAGTAATCCGGGCCCGCCGAGCCACATATAAGCGAGGCCAAATACGGCTTCGCCAAGGTATTCGTGATCAAACGACGGCTGGCCATAAGCCGTCCAGGAATAGTAATCAACCGTCGTGGGTTTTCCGGTCTGGACAAATTGTTTGCCAAAAAAGACGTGTGACCAGAGGTCCGGATCGGCGGTGTTTTCGGAGAATTGGAAAATGGCCAGGCATATGACCGCAATGATAAATGCGGACCACAGGCCTTTCATTGCGGGTTGCGGGCGGTTTTGGGTGAGATGACGAAGAATTGCGATTGAGCGCGCCTCCTCATACATCGGGTCGGGTATCCGCGTTCGCAATACTCTCCCTCCCCATGAACCGTGGCTCGAATATCTGCGTCCGAAAGACTCTCCCTCACCCCTGCCCTCTCCCGCTGGGAGAGGGAGAATGATCGTCTGATGGTTTGATACGCCGGAGCATCGCAGCGGTTCAGGGGTTTAATGCGCGAACCGGCCTTTGGGGAAATCTCACCCCGACCCTCTACCGCTGGGAGAGGGAGAATGGTCCGCCGATGGTTGGATACGGCGAATGATGAGAGCGGCTCTGGATTCCTATGCATCATTCCGAAATCAATGAATTAGTTCAGCGGCACTCCGCGGCGAATATATGTCGGAATATCCAGGTCTTCGCCTTTGTGGATGGTGGGCTCACTTTTATCGAAGCGGCCTTTGGATACGATGGTCAAGGGTAGTTGTCCTTGCAGCATCTTGGTCTTATCCATGCGGCGGACGCGACCGTGGCGCGGACGTTCCTGCGCTGGTGCGGGCGTGCCGGACAGGAGGCGATGATCGAATCGGGGAGAGGAGGCAGCATCCCGGGTCCCTTCTCCAAGGCCGGGTACAATGTCCTGCTCTGCCGGACCGGAGGCGGCGGCGGGATCCACTTTTTCAACGGAATTTTTTGCGGCGATGAGCACGACGGAAAGTTTGTTGGCCATTCCCGCGTCGATTGCGGCGCCCATGATAACTTTGGCGCCGTCGCAATGGCTGTTGATTTTTTCCATCACTCGATTGACTTCGGCCATGGTCAAATCTTTGCCGCCGGTAAGGCTGACCAGCACTGCGCTGGCCCCGGCAAGCGCCCGGCCCTCGTCCAATAGCGGGTGCGCCAGCAGTTTCTCCACGATTTCGCGGGAACGTCCTGCGCCAGCCGTTTCCACAAACGCAAATGCACTCTCGGAATGACGGTCACGAACAAGCCCGCATAAATCGTCAAAGTGAATCTGAATCAAGCCAGGCCGGGTCAGCAATTGCCAGACGCCACGCACGCCTTCAACCAAAAGTCCGCCAGTAATGCGGAATGTTTCCAGCACGCTCGTGTTTTCATCGATGAGCCTGAACGCTTTTTGGTTGGGCAAACAAATCACACCGTCGGCCATCGTTTTCAAGCGCTCGAGACTGGCAATCCCCTGTCCCTGCCGGCGATTGCCCTCGCACATAAACGGAAGGGTGACAAACGCCAGGACGAGCGCGCCCGCTTCTTTAGCGGCCCGCGCCAGAACGGGACTCACGCCGCTGCCTGCGCCGCCACCAAGGCCCGCCAATATGAAAACAACCTCGGCGCCTTCGCAGGCGGCTTTAAGCGTCAAAAACTGTTCTTCGGCCAGCGCGTGCCCGCGCTCGGGATCGCCGCCCGTGCCCAGGCCGCGCAACAGTTTCGTTTCGAGATGGATCTTCACCGTCGCTGACGACGCGCCCAGCGATTGGGCGTCGGTGTCAATGGCGGCGAAGTCGGCTCCGGCAAATTCAACCTGGTTCAAGGCCTCGCCCAGGGTCACTCCCGCGCCGCCGACGCCGAAAATTTTAATGCGCCGGGTCCCGCGAATCTCCGCGGCCCCGATTGAAATTTCGTTATTCGTTTTCATAGGTCAACGAGTTTGCTTCCAGTTATTTCTGCAAAAACCGTCCGAATACTCCCTTGATGCCCGCGACGAGCGATTTGCCCTCGCGCTTGCGGCTTTTGAATGAGCCAAATTTCGCCAAGCCGATGGCCGTGACAAATTCGGGCTGGTCTAAGGCCGACTTGAGTCCGCTAATGGACTTGGTCTGGCCCGGCGCAACCGGCATTTGTAACGTCAGTTCTGCAAGCCTGGAGATTTGAGGAATCCGCGCGCATCCGCCGCACAGGAAAACGCCCGCGCGCAAATAGTCGGCCAGGCCGGCCTGTTCCAAATCCTGGGCGATGAGCTGAAAAATCTCCTCGAGCCGTAGCGACATGATTCGGCGCAGGTGCTCCACATTGACCTCCTTCATGATCAGGCCCAATTCATTGGTAATGGTCACGGTCTGGCCTTTGCACTCCGCGTCCAGCAGAGCCGAGCCATGCTCGAGTTTCAGTTTTTCGGCCCGGCTCAAAGGCACCTTCAAGCCGTAAGCCAAATCGTTCGAAACGTGGTCTCCGCCCACGGCAATTGCGCCGGTGTGTTTGATGACACCATCGGCATACACAACGAAATCCGTCGTGCCGCCGCCGATGTCAATCACGAGCGCGCCCAATTCCTTTTGTTCGGCACTCAAGAGAGCCAGCGATGAAGCCAGGCCGTTGAAAACAATGTCTTCGACCTCCAATTGCAGGCCTTTGACCAGGCGAATGGAATTTTGCAGGCGATTGGTAATTCCGTGCACGACGTGAACGTCCACCTCGAGCCGTGAACCGAGCATGCCCACCGGATTGGTGACGCCATCCTGGCCGTCCACAAAAAAGTGCTGCCGAATGGCGTGGATGACGCTGTTTTCAGTTGGCAAATTAATGGCCTTGGCGTTTTTGATGACGTCCTGGACGTCGTCTTCGGAAATTTCACGATCGGCGCTCACGACTGGATGCATGCCGCGGTTGTTGAATCCGCGCACGTGCCCGCCGGTGACGCCTAAAAATACACTACGGATTTCCACGTCGGCCATTTGCTCAGCCTCGACGATGGCGTTGCGAACGTCTTCTTCCGCCTGGGCGAGATCGGCGATTTCGCCCTTGCGGACGCCGCGCGAGCGCGATTGTCCCAGGCCGACGATGTTCAGCACGCCGTCGGCATTTACCTCGCCAACAACGGCGCACACCTTTGAAGTGCCAATTTCAAGACCGACAATGATGCTCGAGTCGTCAAACATTTTTCCTCCATGAATTTTGTGTGTCCAAAGTTTTGGGCGCCGGGGAGGGCGCGGAAATCCTTTCCGTCCATCGCACCGGAACATTGTTCGCCACCGCCAGGTCCAGGGACGCAATTGCTTTGTTCATCCGCTGGCCAAGGTCGTAAATCTCGCGCCAGCGCGCCAATTGTTCATCCAAATGGTCCAAACCAAAAGTAATTTCGCCGCCCTGGATTGTGGTGACCGTGAAAACGCGGGGGAATGAGACATCGACGCGCTGAATATCGGCCAGTCCCGCCATGGGCGAATGCGGAAAGGCTGCGATCATTTTGAGCGCGGCCAATATTTCCGGCGTCACGAGCCGATGCCCGGATTGCAATTGGAAAACATTCAAGCCGCTCACCACGGGCAGGGACTCGCCCATTTGCCCGAGGGGAACGACGCTCTGCCGGGGGTCCAACGGCTGCATGACGACTCCGTTTGCGTCCAATTGAAAAACTGAAATCGAAATACCGTTTTGTCCGCCGTTGCGCGGCACATTCACCTGCGCCACCGGCGTCCGCTCCGTAACACGAATTCTCAACGTGTGCGGCAAAATGCGCTCAACCGAAGCGGTATTGATTGCCGAAGCCATTTCCAGGTTCCGTTTCACGGCGGCGAGGTCCAGCGCGATCAAATTCTGTCCCATTCTTACGCCGGACCACCGGCGCAACTGCTCATCCGAAATCGTTCCACTCGATTCCACGTCAATCTGTTGCACGGCAAATTCCGAATTTTCGTAAACGAATTTGTTCAGCGTCCATTCACCGGCCCGCCAGAACAGGTAGAGGCCAAACAAAGTCCCAAAACAGACGGCGAAGACGCCGGTGGCGAGCCTCATGCGCGTCGCGCGCGCCTGGTCCGACCGCACCTTGACGTCGAGCACATGCCCGCGGCTCAATCGCCGGTTCTTTTGTTCGCGTTTAAACCACATCTTTTAAGTAAAAACTAAAAAGGGAAAATGTCCGGCTAAATGGGCCAACAGACCGTATTTTTCTCCGTTTCATTTTCCATTCCGTCTCAATGCTAAATCCACCATTCGTTGGCAAAGTTGGGCGTAATTCAATCCCACCGCGGCTGCGGCCTTTGGCAACAGGCTCGTTTCGGTCATACCCGGCAGGGTGTTCACTTCGAGCACCACGGGGCTGCCGTCAGGACGGACCATGACATCCACGCGCGCATAGTCGCGCCCGCCGATGGAACGGAATGCGCCCACCGCCGCATCCTGAATACGCTTCGTTGTCACCGAATCAAAATCCGCCGGGCAAAAATATTCCGTCTCACCAGACGTATATTTATTTTTATAGTCATAATTGCCGGCCCTGGGACGGACTTCAACGATGGGCAACGGTTGGCCGTCCAAAATGCCCACTGTGGTTTCGCGTCCGACAATTTTCTCTTCCACCAGCACTTCCGAATCGAACTTCAACGCTTCGGACATCGCGCTCTTCCAATCCTGCGCCTGCTCCACGAATTGCAATCCCACGCTGGAGCCCTGCCGGACCGGCTTCACTACCAGCGGCGCCGTAAGGTCTTTCGGGAAGGGCGCAGCCGCCGAATCGAGCACGGCGAATTTTGCGGTGGGCACTCCGGCCTCGAGGCACTTCTGCTTTGTCAGAACCTTGTCGAACGCAATCCGGCTCGCTTCGGAGTCGCAGCCGGTATAAATCACGCCGAGCTTTTCAAATTGCCGCTGGATTTGGCCGTCTTCGCCGTACGTGCCGTGCAGGGCAAGAAAAACAACGTCGCAATTTTTTGGCAATTCAAAAGTGCCGTTTTTGGGATCAACTTCGGTGACGTGATGGCCGAGCGAACGCAACGCGTTCGCGACCGCCGCGCCCGTGCGCAGCGAAACGTCGCGCTCGGCGCTCGGACCGCCTAGCATAACAGTGATATTCATCGTCAAATATCCGCGTCCGGAAGACTCTCCCTCACCCCTGCCCTCTCCCGGTGGCAGCGCCACTTGCCAAGGGAGAGGGAGAATTGTCGTCCGATGGTTTGATATATTTCAAAGTCCACGATATCTAGTCTCGTCCAACGATTTCAACCTCAGTGTGCAAATCGATTCCGCGTTCGGCCTTGGCTTTGGCTTTCAAAATGTCGATCAACTCCAAAACGTCACGCGCGGTAGCTTTGCCGTCATTTATGATAAAATTTCCGTGTTCGGCTGACACAACCGCGCCGCCCACGCGCGCGCCTTTCAAACCGAGTTCGTCCATGAGTTTCCCGGCCGGTATCGTGGCCGGATTTTTGAAAATGCAGCCGGCACTGGGCGCGGCAGGTTGGGAATCCCAGCGTTTTTCGCTGAACGATTTCATCCGCTTTTCAATTTCCTCGCGCGAAGACACGGAACATTTGAATTCCGCTCCCAATGCAACGTGGTCCCGAAGCGTGGCACAACCACGATACGCGACCTGCATTTTCTCGCGCGGCGTCTCGGAAACATTTCCATTAAAATCCATCAGCCGGACCGTTTCAATGGCGTCGAAGATTTGTCCACCCATCGCCCCGGCGTTCATACGCAATGCGCCGCCGACGCTGCCGGGAATGCCTTCAAGGAATTCCACCCCGCTCAAGCCGTTGCGTCGCGCCTCGACTGATACATTTTTCAATTTTGCGCCGGCCCCGCAACGCATGCTCGCTCCTTTCATTTCGATTTCGCTAAATGCCGCCTGGCCGAGGCAAATAACGACGCCGCGAATGCCGCCATCACGAATCAGCAGATTTGATCCCCGGCCGAGAATGAAAAACGGCGTCGCCCGTCGTCCGCACAATTTCAGCACCGCCGCCAGGTCGGCTTCATTGGCCGGCTCAACGTAAAAATCCGCGGGACCACCGACCCGCAGCGTAGTGCGTTTGGCCAGCGGTTCGTTACGGCGGACGACCGCCGCCTTCGATACGCTCGATTCCAGTTCACCGGCAAAATCAAATTCCCTTTGCGCTGGCATTTGCAAAATATTCGCGGTCATGCGGCGGAAAATTGTTGCGGCGAGGCCGCGCCCGCGGACGACTGTTGCGGATTCGCAGCCGGCATCGATCCTTCCGAAAGCCCGGCGAACGCTGATACGCGCAAAATGTTTCCGGCAATTTGTTCGGCGGCATTGGGCGCGTGCCATTGCGCCAGGGCCGATTGCATTTTGGACCGGGCCGTTTCGTTCTCCACCAATTCACCCAAAATGGCCGCGACTTTTTCCGGAGTGGAATCTTTTTGTTCCAATAATTTTACCGCTCCGCTTTTCTCAAAGGCGAGCGCGTTAAAATACTGGTGATTGTCCGCAGCCGCCGGAAACGGCACCAGCAGGGAGGGGAGGCGCACGGCAGCCATTTCCGCAAGCGATGACGCGCCCGCGCGGCTGACTGCCACGGTGGCAGCCCGCAATGCCAAATCCATTTCGGCCAAAAACGTCTTCACGACCGCCCGGGTTTTTTGGGCGGCATAGGCCGCCCTGACTTTTTCAACATCATTCGCTCCGGTCAGATGAAGCCATTGCCAGTTCCTGGCGGTCAACAACGGCAGGGTGGAAAGGATCATTGCGTTCAAGCCACTTGCGCCCTGGCTGCCGCCCACGACCAAAATTGTGGGCAGGGCCGGATCAAGCCCGAGCTGCTCGCGGCACTTTTCAACCGTGGCGTCATTTCGCGAAAACTCCGGGCGCACTGGTGTTCCCGTGACGGTAGTTTTACGCGCCTTCAAATGTCCGGCTGTTTCGGGAAACCCCACAAAAACCTCGTCAACGAAGCGCGTGAGAAAGCGGTTGGCGCGGCCGGGAATCGTATTGGACTCGTGTAGAAAGGTTTTTGCGGCCAGCTTACGCGCGGCCAGGACAGGCGGCGCGCTGGTAAATCCGCCCATGGCCAAAACCGCGTCCGGAGGATTGCTTTTAAAAATCCGACGGCTGGCCTTCAACGATTTCCAAAAGCTCCAACCGAATGACAGGTAATTCCGGTTTTGCAATCCGACGGCCGGCAGCGTGAAAATTTCGACACCCCGCGCTCCTTTGACCGCCTGTTGATCAATTTCCTTGGGCGAAATAAGCAATCCAATTTTGCAACCGCACTTTTTCAGTTCTTCCGCCACGGCGATACCCGGAAAGAGATGTCCGCCCGTTCCGCCGCAGGCGATAGCGACGAAGGGCGCGCTGGTTTCCAGGTTTTTCATGTGGCTTGCGCTGCGAAGGGATTGTCCCCCCCTCTTTTAGCGGATGATTTGCGAACTTTTTCAGTCTTTTTTTCGCGCACGGGGGCACGACGCGCGACGCTAAATAGCAGGCCAGCGCAAACGAGCATGGCCAGCAGGTTGGAGCCGCCATAACTGATAAAAGGCAGCGGCAGGCCTTTGTTCGGAAGCGCGCTGGTGACAACTCCGATGTTGATGGCCGCCTGAAGGCAAATCAGTAGCGTCGCGCCGGAGGCCAGAAGGAACCCAAAAGTCTCGCGGGCGTTCACCGCAATGCAAAATCCGCAAACGGCAATAATGACGAATGCCAGTACAATCGCCAGGGTGGTGACCAGGCCCAATTCCTCCCCGATAATCGCAAAAATGAAATCGGTTTGGTGTTCCGGAACGAAGCCAAGTTTTTGGAGGCTGTTGCCGAGGCCCAGCCCGGTCCAGCCACCGGAACCCAGCGCGATCATGGCCTCGTAGGCCTGATAACCCACACCATTTTTGTGCTGTTCCAAATCCCACCAGCTGAAAATGCGTCTCATGCGCATGGGATCATGGAGAATGGAGACGGTCAATCCCGCCACACCCAATGCGGCAGGCATGAAAATGTGTTTCCATTGCGTGCCGGCCATGAGCAGCAAAGAACAGCCCACAGTGGCCAGCAGAATTGTTGTGCCGCGATCGGGCTCGATAAAAACCAGGCCCAGAATGCTCGCGATGATCAGTCCGGGCAGGATGACGCCGCGGATCCAGGTCTGCATCTGGCGCTGGCAACGGTCACCGTACCAGGCGAGGATGGTAATCAGGGCGATCTTAGCCAGTTCGGAAGGTTGGAAGCGAAATCCGTGGAAATCAAACCAGCGCCGGGCGCCGTTGACTTTGACGCCGTGCATGCCCGGCACAAACAGGGCCGCCAGCAGGAAGAGCGCGAGGAAAAAAATCGGCCACGCAAATTTTCTCAATAGTTGATAATCCAGGATGGCGACCGTAACGCACAGGACAGCGCCGACGGCAAACCATTCGAGTTGTTTGGTGAGAAGGCCCGCGCCGAATTGGCTCATGCTTGAGCTGTAGAGCATGACCATGCCAAGCGACACGAGTGCGGCGACACAAAAGGCCAACGTTGTAACGGCGACTTTCATTCCACATCAATAACGATGGCAGGCCGCGCGGCGGGCCGATTTTGGCTTCCGCCCCTACCCTGATCCATAATCTACAGAGAACCTTCCGCCCGCTTCACGGGCGGTGACGCCGGTGGCAGCGCCACTCGCGAAGACCGGCGTCCCTACCAATTCCAATTTGGGCAGAGCGGCAGCTCTGCCCTAACAAATCAATTCTTATTGCTGTCCGGGTGCAGCCTGCTGGGCTGGCGGATTTGACGGTGCGGCCGGAGCAGGCTCAGGCGCGGCCGTGGTTGCCGGCGGCGCATTCTGGGCTGATGGTTCAACCGCAGGCTTGGCCGGGATTTGCAATTTCTGTCCGACTTTGATCGTCGTAGTCGAAAGATTGTTTTCGGCTTCAAGCGCCTTGACCGTCACACCGTAGTGATGGGCGATTCGCATGAGCACGTCACCCTGTTTGACCACGTAGACCCGGTCGCCATTGGCGGCAACTCCGTTGGCGGTTTCGCCCGCGGCAGTGGCGCCGGTCGTGGACGCACCAGCGGGGATAACCAGTTTCTCACCGACATGGAGTTGCGTGGGTTTGACGTCGGGATTGGCTTGTTCCAACGCCCGGAGCGTCACGCCGTTTTCTTTGGCAATCTTGGCCATGTAATCGCCTTTGACGACCACATAAGTGCTTTCAGCGGGCGCAGGCGCGGGCGGAGCCGGAACCACAGGCGCTTGCGGAGGAGCCATCTGCGTAGAGCCAGGAGCGGGCGGTTGCATTCCTCCCGGCGCGGCGGCTTCGCCCGTCGTATTTGATCCTTCGGTTGGCGCCGGGTTAGCGGAGTCCGCTGTGTTGTTGGAGGATTCCATCGGCGGCGGATTATTGTCTGCGCCGGGCGGATTTTCTTCTTCGCGCTTGCAGCCCTGGAAGAGCATGGCAGAGAGGCCGACGATTCCGATGGTGAGCACAAAGAGTACTCCCCACTTAAAGTGTGACCGGCGTCGGCTTTGCTGTTCAAGCAAAGAGCCTTGTGGAACGAATGGGTTGGGATTATTCATGACTTAATACTTTCCTTTCGATTGAGGGATGGATTGTTGAGCGCGCGAAACTTCCTCTAAAATTTCCCGGCTGGTAAAATTCAATTTGTTCATTCTATGCACTGCACTGGAAAAACGTTCGTCACGGCATTGAAGGCCTGTGGCTGCCACGTTTATTTTTAACAACGCGCGTACTGGAGCGCAAGCCGGAAACGTGGAAACAGGCTGATAATTATCCACATTATTCACACTGTTCACATTCCCGCATCCGAAAACTTCGGAACGTTCGAGCACCAGATTCACGAGATCGGAGGCGCTGAATTGCCGATTGCCGGTTTGCACCGCGGCCCTCGCGGCTAGCTGAATGGGCGCGACGTAGCGGGCCTTCGGCCGATCACCCTTTCCTCTTTTTGAGGAAGAGGATAACGATGAGGATGAGAATGAGAATCTTGTCTTCATCTAAGTTTCAGGGTGGCCAGGGCTACGACGGCAAAGAGGATGCACAGGATGTAAAAACGCATCACAACTTGCGATTCGTACCAGCCTTTTTTCTCGAAATGATGGTGCAACGGAGCCATCAGAAAGATCCTGCGGCCTGTCCCGGTGCGGAGCCGCGTATACCGGAACCAGCTCTTTTGAATAATGACCGAAACGGCTTCCAGGACAAACACTCCGCCGGCGATCACGAGCACAAATGGCTGGTGCACCAGGACGGCGATAATCCCGAACGCTCCGCCCAGCGGCAACGAACCGGTATCGCCCATAAAAACCTGGGCCGGATGGCAGTTGAACCATAAAAAGCCCAGGCCCGCGCCGATGAGCGCCGCGCAAAACACAGTCAGTTCGCCCGCGCCGGGCACGAAAGGAATCTGCAGATACGCCGCAATTTTTACATTGCCTGCCACATACGTAAAAATCAAGAAGACAAAGCCCACGATGAGTGTGCAACCAATGGCCAGGCCGTCCAGGCCGTCCGTCAAATTCACTGCGTTGGAGCTGCCCACAATCGCCACGATGCAGATGAGGATGCCCAGCCACGAAACATTGGTCAGGACCGGGTATTTGTAAAATGGGACCGTAATTTCCGAGACAAGTTTGCCGGTCGAAGGCGTCAGCCACAAATAAACGCCGATGAAGATGCTGACTCCGGTTTGGGCGAAAAGTTTCACTCGCGGCGGAGTGCCTCCGCCGCTCTGTTGAATAATCTTGGCATAATCGTCGTAGAATCCCAGGCCGGTCAAAACCAGCACCGAAAGCAGCGTAAGCAGGACGAGTTTGTTTTCCAAATCGGCCCAGAGTACCGTCGTCAGGAATAGGATGGTCACAATCAGAATGCCACCCATGGTTGGCGTTCCCTTTTTGCTCAATATGCGGGCCGCCAAGCCGCCGGCTTCTTCCGCTTTGTCTTTGTAATCCTGTCCAAATTTCAATTGCTTGAGCCAGCGAATGATTCCGGGACCGAACCAGAGGCTCAAGAGCAGCGCGGTGAAGGCCGCGCCCGCGGTGCGCAGGGTGATGTAATGAAAAAGCCGCAGCCACGAAAGCCGGTATTCCCAGGGCGTTCCGTGCGACCATTCCAACAATCGCTGGCTCAAATAATAGAACATCGTCCATTTATCTCGGGCTGTTCACCGCAACAGCCGTTTATTTTTCCATTTTTAACGTTTCGGCAATTCGTTCCAGGTGCGATGACCGGGACGCTTTCAGCAGGACCAGGTCGCCGCTTTTCAAAAAACTTTTGACCGCTTTTGTCGCCGCTTCCACATTTTCAAATTCGATGACGCGGGACAGTCCGGCGTCGCGGGCGGCCTTGGCCATGATGGGCGCCATTTTGCCAACGGCGAACAATTGGCCGACTTGCAGTTCAGCCGCGCGCCGTCCCACTTCCGCATGCGCCGCTTCGCTGCACGCGCCCAGTTCGGCCATATCGCCGAGCACGGCTACGCGCCGTCCCTGCAACGGCAGATCCCGCAGTGTTTCCAACGCCGCAACCATCGAATCCGCATTGGCGTTGTAGGCGTCATCCAGCACGCGAATGCCGCCTGCTTCCCAAAATTGCATCCGCATCTTGGCCGGTTTGCAATCGACCAACCCACGTTGAATTTCAGCAGCCGTCATGCCGACTTCAGCCCCAAAAGCCATTGCAAATAAGGCATTTAGCGCCTGGTACCGTCCCAGCAGCGGAACCCGGTATTCCCCGCAAAGCTCTTTTTTTGGTGCCGCGGCCATGAACGTCACGCCGCCTTTATCCAACCGGGTTTTCTCGGCGCGCCAATCATTTTTCTCGCCCAGACCCACCCGAACTACCCGGGCCCGCGTCCGCTTAATGACCTCAGATGTCCATGAGTTATCGCCATTGATAAAGAGCGTACCGTCCGGCGGCAACTGTTCGGCCAGGCGTCCTTCTTCGCGCGCGACGCCAGCCAGATCGCCAAAAAACTCCAAATGTTCGCGGCCGATGTTGGTCAGCACGCCCATGTTTGGCCGGATCATTTCCAACAGCGGAGCCAGCTCGCCGGGATGGTTCGTGCCGGCTTCCAGCACAGCGGCCCGGTGCGTCCCGTCCATTCGCAACAACGTCAACGGAACCCCGATATTGTTGTTGAAACTGGCTTCGCTCCACAGCGTAGTAAACTTTTGCCGCAAAACGGAGGCGGTCAGTTCCTTTGTGGTCGTTTTGCCGTTCGACCCGCAAACGCAAACCACGGGCAACGTAAAATCGCGCCGATAAGCGGCCGCAAATTTGCCGAGCGCCGCGATGGTGTCGGGCACCTCCAGTACGGCACAACCGGGCAATTGCGACGGAGCCTTCTTCTGCTCGATAACCACCGCCGTCACTTTCTTGTCCGCCACTTCGTTCACGAACGCATGGCCGTCGAAGTTCTCGCCTTTGATGGCAAAGAACACGTCGCCGGCTTTGGCGCGACGCGAGTCGATGCCGACATTTTTAACAAGCGTGTCCGGCGCACCCGCCACGATTTTGGCGCCGCACGCTTCGGCGATAAATTTCAACGAACGTTCTTCCATGCAAATTTATTTCAAAACAAAGGTTGCAGTCACGACCGCGGTAATTGTTTTGTCCTTTGAAGTGATGTCGCTTTCCCCCTCACTGCTGGTATCGGTCGCGTGTACGGGGGTAATTTGAAAGACACCCATTTCCGCGTCATGCAAATTGGCAATGCCCCGGCCGCCCTGGGTAGCAATTTGCTCGGCCCGGGCCCGCGCATCCTTTGTGGCGTCGGCCAGCATCTCGATCTTTTCCTCTGCGGCCCTGGTATAGAGAAACTGCGGCGGGTCGGCGGTAAATAGCACGTCGTCAGCGACCAAGGGCGTCGGATCCAATTTCGCGAGAAGATTAACGTTCGCGGATTCGACCCTAACCTTTTGGGTGAGCCGGTAGGCTACCGTACGCTGCTGTTGAATGTGCTCGCCGTTGGCGTTATTGGAGACATCGGCAAGAACTTGTTCTATCAAAATTGGCTGAAAGAGGGCATTTGTGACACCTGTGGCGGCCAGAAAATCCTGGACTTTTTTGCGGCTCGATTGAATCTGGTGTTCGGCATCAAGGAGGGCGGGCGCCTGTACCTGAAACGAACCCTGCCAGACAATAAGGTCGGATGTGACATTTTTCCGCGTGGAGCCTTTTACGGTGATGAATTGCGAGTTTTTCACCTTCAGCCAGGTCGCGGTTGCGAGCATGGAGGAGAACACGAGCCCCGCAGCCAGGAATAACCCGGCAAGCATGCCGAAGAGTTGTGGACGGGAACGGTTCATTGCGTCTGTAAATGTTTCTGGTCGCGCAATGCCGTGAGTATTTGCGGCGCGCCAGGCGGTTGATCAGGCGGAATATTCAGGTAACTGGCGCAACGTTCGGCGATTTCTTTGAACACCGGGCCGCACACTTCACCGCCGTAATAGCCGTCCTTCGGATCATCCATCACGATCGAAATGCAAACCTGGGGATTATCCGCGGGAAAGAAGCCAATAAACGAAGAGACATATTTATTGGAAACATAGGCGCCGTTTTCAACTTTTTGAGCGGTGCCGCTTTTTCCGGCAACGACGTAATCTTTGAGCGCGGCCTTGGGTGAGGTTCCATCAGCCGTCACGACGGTTTTGAGCGCCTCGATCATTTCTTTATCGGCCTGGTTGCCGACGACCTGGCGTATCCGCTGCGGCGCGTATTGTTCGACAACGTTTCCATCGCGGTCCGCGAGCGCCTTGACGAGCATGGGGCGCATAAGCCAGCCGTCATTGGCAATGGCGCACATGGCCATTGCCATTTGGAGCCGTGTCACAGCGACACCGTGGCCCATGGGGATTTGCGCTATGGAAACTTTGCTCCAATCCTTGACCGGGTGCAAAATGCCGGCCACTTCGCCGGGTAACGGGATTCCCGTTCGCTCGCCAAATCCGAAATCGACGGCATAGTCGTAGAGGCGGTCTTCCCCGAGTTTGATGCCGATTTTAGCCGCGCCGATGTTTGACGATTTTGTGATGACGGCTTCGGTGGTCAGAATGTCAAACGGTTTATGGTCATGCAGAATGCGGCCCGCAAATGAGAAATGGCCATGCTCGCAATCCCATGGATCGTTCAAATGCACGATGCCTTCGTTCAACGCGCCGGACACGACGACGATTTTAAATGTGGAACCGGGTTCCATGACGTCGGTGATGCAGCGGTCGCGGGTCTCTGGAGAAATGGTATCCGGATGGTTGGGATCGTAATGCGGCAAAGTCGCCATGGCCAGGATTTCGCCGGTGGAGGGGCGGATGACAATCCCGGTGATGCTGCGCGGAGTATGTTCCTGCATTGCTTTGGCAATCACGGTTTCAACGGTGTCCTGAATGACGGAATCAATGGTCAGCACGACATTCAGGCCGTCGCGCGGCTGCACATTCACGTCCCGCAGGGCGACCAATTCCTGATGTTTGCCGTCCATTTGGCCCAGGCGCCAACCGGCCACGCCGCTCAGCCTGGAGTTAAAGGCTCCTTCGATTCCGTCGCGTCCAATCATTTGGGAGAAAACGTGATTGTCCATGCTGACGTCCTGCTGGCCGCAAAATCCCAGGACTTGCGCGGCCAGGGCGCCATTGGGGTAGACCCGCATTTCGTCGGGCTCGGCGAAGATGGCATCTGCACGGAGATTCCGATAAAACTGACGTTGGGTTTTCGTAAGGCCGGCCTCATTCACTCCGAAACCCAACAAACTCATCGTCTGCTGAATTTTTTGCCACGTTTGCTCGGGAACATCGTGTGCGAGGCGAACGTAATGAAAGTTATTGGTGACGACCTGGCCCTTGCTGTCTTTGGAGATGTGGAAACAAAGTTTCTGGGCCAGTTCGTTCTCGGGCAATTGGAGCAACGGCGCCAGGGCGTGTGCAACGACCGCCTGTTCATCGCCCAGGAGCGAAGGATCTGCGCACACAGTTTTCACCGGGATACTGTTGGCGAGGATATTGCCGTGAGTATCCAGGATATTGCCCCGACGCGGGACCTGCCAGAACTCACGCTGGGTGTTCTCCTGCTCGAGCCTTGCCAGTTCATCGTGCCGCAGCACCTGCAAATCCACGAGCCGATAGCCCAGGCCGGCGAATGCCGCTGACACCACGATCAGCAGCAGCACCGCGCGTTTGAGTTGCAATCGGTTTATCATTTACGTCTAGTCATCTGCCTGGCCGTCCGCCCGCGCTGCGCCCGGCTCCTCACTGCGAGGCGACCTCGCGGGCGGCGGCCAAAATTCTTCATTCCAAAATCGTCGTTATCGTCATCGCGCATTCGGGCGCATTGCAATGGTTGCGCCGGGCATCGCCGCAATCACTGGTTCGGGCAGGCGATAGACCTGTCCCGGTTGCGCCGGGGCCAGCCCCAGGTTTAACTGTCGCGCCCGCTGGTCCAGCATCATGGGCGACCGCAAAATCGCGAGCTGATCAGCCATTCTTTGGTTATCGCTTTTCAATTGCGACAGGTGGATTTCGCATTGGCTGATTTGCCGCCCTAATTGGTATATCTGGCTTTTCTGCCAGACATAACCCACCGCCGAACCAGCGATCAAAAAACACAAAAAGACCACCTTCAGCACCGGACCGAGCCGGATTACCGCTGACTGGTTTTTCTTTAGCTTCGGCATCGTCTAAATCTTCGTTGTACCGCCCACCGCGACCGTCATTGTGACACATGCACGCGCATCACGATTGCGCCGCTGAACGCGGCGCGCCGTCCCTGCCTCATAGCTTCTCGATCACGCGCAATTGAGCGCTGCGGCTGCGCGGATTTTCCTGCAATTCCGTCTCGTCCGGCGTCATAGCCTTGCGCGAAATCCATTTCATTTCCGGCACGCGCGGCTTTCGCAATTCAGGGATATCCACATCTCCACTGAATGTGTAATCCCTCGATTTTTCGCGGCCAAATTCCTTGACCATCCGGTCTTCCGTCGAATGAAACGTAATGACCGCCAGCCTTCCGCCCGGCTTCAAAATCGTGAACGCAGCCTCCAGTCCCCGTTTCAAAGAACCCAACTCGTCGTTGACTGCTATCCGCAACGCTTGAAACACTTTCGTGGCCGGATGCGCTTTCTTACCCGCGCGAGGCGCGAGCCGCTCAATCAAGTCCGCCAACTGCTTCGTCGTTACAAACTTTTTCCCCGTTCGGTCATGGGCAATGGCCCTGGCAAACCGCCGCGAATCCCGTTCGCCGCCAAACTTCCAAAAAATGTCGGCCAACTCTTCGGCGCTTGCGCCGTTGACCAATTCCGCCGCGGTCAACGCCTGGCGGTCATCCATTCGCATATCGAGGGGTCCCTCGCTTTGAAAGCTGAACCCCCGGCCGGCCGCATCCAGTTGCGGCGAGCTCACTCCCAGGTCCAAAATCACGCCGTCACAACTATTTCCCGGCACCCAATCGGCTATTTCCGAAAAATTGGCGCGCCGGATTTCAAATCGTCCGGCAAACCGTTTCTCCAGCCGCTCCCGGGCTGCTTCAACTGCGACGCCATCGCGATCGAACCCATATAGCCATCCAGTCGGAGAAGTCGCGTCCAAAATTTTCTCCGCGTGCCCGCCCCCGCCAATCGTGCCGTCGACGTAGCGCCCGCCCGCCGTTGGGTTGAGGGCGCCCAGGCTCTCCGCCGCCAATACTGTTTTGTGTATGAATTTCAGCACTGCGCATAAATCAGGTTGCTTCGACTCCAAAAAGCCGTTCACCGACAAATTCCCATGACTTCCTGGGCGCGGGCAGTTCCGGCGTGCCCGCGCGCGACTTGATGGGCACTACCTCCACGTCCACGTCGCTCAAGTCGTTATGAACAACTTTCACGGAATCCAACGAAAGCTCAGTCTGGGTAGCCATTCCTTTGTACCCCTTAGCCGTATTTTCGCCGCGCGCGGCTTTTCGCCCAGGCAGGACGGCTTGCAAAATCGAAAGCGGATTGAATTTGCTGGTCTCGCTTTTCGGCTTTTTGGGAGCCTCTGCCGATTGCGGATTAGAACGTGAGTCCACCGCGGGTTTAATGGATTCTGGCGCGCTTGCGGCAGCGCTGACGATCTGGCGTACTCGCTCGCCGTCACAAGCAACCGGACGATTATTCCCCCTCTCCAGAGGGAGAGGGCCGGGGTGAGGGCGAACCCCCTGAATAACAAATTCATTGGCGGCAGCCTGAGGCTCGATTACTGATAGAGCGCGTGGCTGCGCCGCCTCCGCGGAACTTGCCGGTTCATCCGGCGGCAAAACCCAGCCCTGAATGGGCGCCTTGGTTTCTTCGGGTTCGGTTTTTACAACTCCGGTCGCGGTCGGACCCGGCTCGGCTGGCGCCGATGATTCGGGTTTGAACGGATTTTTGTCCGAACCGAATTTGGGCAAATAGACCTGCTTGCGTGAACGGTAGGAAACATCCGCATGGCCGTTCATGATGCTCTTTCCAGCAGCCAAAAGTTTTCCAAGTTTCATATGTTATTCCATGAGTTTGAAGGCTTCCTGCGCAAGCGTTGCGTCGGCCTCCTGGACTTTTTCGTACCGTTCCGGGTTCCAAATTTCAAAGCGATCGAGCAATCCCACAAGGACCGCATCCTGTTTGAGCCCCGCTTCGCGAGCCATTTCATCGGGCAAACAAATTCGTCCGCTCTTGTCCACGCTGGCCTGGGCGGAACCGCTGCCGATGATGCGTTTGAGGACGACCTTTCGGGGGTCGCTGTTCTGCATGCCGTCAATGGACTGCATGAGCTTCGCCATTTGCGCCGGAGGCAGCACGCGAATGCAGGCGCCGGCGCTCTCACGCGGCCAAAGGACGAGCGTAAGTTCGACCCCGGCTTTTTGTGGCAACCATTTAGCCGGGATTTGGACGCGACGCTTCTCATCCACGCCATGTCGAAAGCGTGAATTGTAGTAGATCGGCTCATCTTTATGCGCGTCGCTCATTAATTTTGAAAATTCTCGGGAAAAAGCTTTCAAACCTCACTTTCTCCCACAACGAACCACTCTTACCCATTTTAACCCACTCCGTCAACTAGAAATTTGCACTTTTTTTCCACAAGTACCATTGCTATTGCAGAAAGAATGGGCGTTACCGTGACATTACGGGCAAAACTCGACGGAGCGGGATGTCGCCAAGGCCAAATTATTCAGAAGTTATTCACAACCCGGTGATTATGCCAAAAACCGTTTTTCCTGACCTCGCGGCTTGCGCGCCGAATGTTGAACCATGAAACTTTCGTGTGCGAACCGCCGATTTTAACTTTGAGCTTCCGCCGGAACTGATAGCGCAGCATCCAGCGCCCGAGCGCGGGCAGTCGAAGCTCCTGGTGCTGGATCGAAAGCAAAACAGGATTGAGCACAAATCTTTTCCGAATTTGCTGGATTATCTGAGCCCGGGCGACGTCCTGGTTTTGAACGATTCGCGCGTGATTCCGGCTCGGCTGCGAGGAGTGAATGCCAGTACGGGCGGACGGTTTGAAATGCTATTGCTTGAGGAAAACGCTGTGAACGATTGGTGGGCGATGGTCCGTCCCGGAAAGAACGCTCGAATTGGAACGGCCATAGCCATTGCCGGGCCAGGAGCGGAGGCGGGGGAAGGTACGGTTACGGCCACGGTCACGGAGAAAAACGCGGAGGGCCACTGTCGCTTCCGCTTTAGCGGTGGCGGGGACATTAAAGGCCTGCTGGAAGCCTTCGGCGAAGTACCGCTGCCACCCTATATTTCCCGCCACGGAATGGGACGTTTGCCCGAGGACAAAGAGCGTTATCAGACAGTATTTGCGCGAAATGACGGCTCAGTTGCCGCGCCGACCGCCGGGCTGCACTTCACGGACCCATTGCTGGACAAAATCCGCCGGGCAGGTGTGACGGTGTGTTTCGTCACCTTGCATGTCGGACTGGGAACATTTCTGCCGGTGAAGGCTTCTGAACTTTCTGAACACACCATGCACGAGGAACGATTTTCGCTGGGCGAAGATACCGTTCGCGCTGTGAATCAGGCGCAAGAAGCGGGCGCGCGCGTCGTCGCCGCGGGCACGACAACGGTGCGCGTGCTGGAAAGCGTAGCCGCGAAGAATGGCGGAAAACTCAATGTTTACGCGGGTAAAACGAATATCTTCATTTTTCCACCGTATCAATTTAAAATCGTGGACGCGCTCGTGACGAATTTTCATTTGCCCTGCTCGACGTTGTTGATGCTGGTGTCGGCGTTTGCGTCGCCGGGTGAAACGGGCGGACGGGAAATGATGCTGGCGGCGTACGCGGAAGCGATTCGCGAGCGATACCGATTCTATAGCTATGGCGATGCCATGCTGATTTTGTGACGTTAAAGTGAACAAAAAACCTTCAAAATTACCGTTCGTATTCTCGAACTTTGCCATGACGGCGGACGGCAAAATTGCGTTTGCCAGCCGGGAATTTGTTCCGTTCGGCAGTGACCGTGACCGGGAGCATATGATGGAATTGCGCGCCACCGCGGACGCGGTGATGTCGGGCGCGCGAACCGTTGAAACACCCGGCGTGACGCTCGGGCCGGGAGGCAGGAAATTTCAACGTCTGCGCATGCGGCGCGGACTCGGTGAACACAACTTGCGCGTGATCGTGAGCGGCAACGCTTCGATAGATGTGCACGCGGAAATTTTTAAGCATCGTTTTTCACCGATCATCGTGCTGGTGGGTCAACGCGCTCCCGCCAAACGCGTGCGAGAACTGCAGCATGTGGCAGACGACGTGGGCGTCTTCGGCGACAGGGATATTGAACTTCCGCAGGCGTTGCAATGGCTGCACAAAAAATGGGGTGTCAAACGGCTTTTATGCGAAGGAGGCAGTGTGCTTCACGAGGCAGTCATTCGCGCGGATTTGCTGGACGAACTTCATCTGACGATCTGCCCGTGCATCTTTGGCGGGCGAACCGCCCCTACCCTGGCCGATGGACCTGGATTTGCGAATCTTGCGGCGGCAAAACGGCTCCATCTGGCGCGGATGAAACGCTTCGGAAATGAGATATTTTTGGTTTTCAATCGGCCTAAATCCAGGCGATTTTGACAAGTTATTCACAATCCTCTTTTTCGGGATATTTCGCAATTGGAACCTGCCCTTCACGGGGGCGTAACATTCCAGAACCATCTTCAGTCGCATGTTGAGGGCCAATTCAGTCGGACCAACCGCCCAGGGCGGAAAACTTCATTTATTCTCAATCTATACTGATTTCGGCTCGTGCCGGCGCGTGAAGTGGATGGCCGGGACGATTGCCAAATTGGCAGGCCATCGGTGGCAATGCCGGTCGGAAATGTGGAAACTGGACTCGCTCCTCTCCAATGGCGCGATGGGCAAGATGCTCGCGGGCGACGCGGCAGCGGCAGATGTCCTGATCGTGGTAGTGAGTTCGCTCTCACAGCGCCGGCCCGAACTGATGGATTGGCTGGCATCACTGCCGCCGCAGATGCCGTTGCGCCAGGGCCTTTTTATCGGTTTGCTTGGCGACGAAGAAGACAAAGGCGAGGAACTGGATTGGACGGTAAAGCAATTAGTCAAACGCGCCCAAGAAAATAACCGGAAATTTGTTTGGCACTGGATCGGGCATCATGACACGGACGCTTCGGAATGGCTGGCCGCCGGCGTGGAAGGACTATTGGCGAGCAAACAGGCCGTCCCCAAGCCCATGCTGATGCCGGAACGGGCCACGGTTTGGCAGGCAGCGTAGCAATTTACGATTTTAGATTTGCGACTTACGCGGGCGTCCCCGGTAGGGCGGAAGTGCCCTTCCGCTAATCGCAATTGGCGCTGCCCATGCGCCATTCAATCTTCGCCGTTCGAGTTTAACATTTATAGACTCTCACTCTCCAAAGTACTTCCGTTCCAACGGCCTGCTCGATAGCATTCCCTGCCAGATTTTAAAAATGCATTCGTCCATGAAGTTTTGTCTCGTGATTCTTTTCGTTGGCCTGTCACTTGCCAGCTTAAAAGCGCAAACCGCTATTCGGCCAAATGACGCGTCCATTAATTTAGGTTCCGCCAATTGGAAACTTGAAAACGCGGCGGCCGTGGATGCAAGACCGGCGGAGATTTCGCAGGCCGGTTTTAACGATAGTAATTGGATGCCCGCCGTGGTTCCCGGCACGGTGCTGACCAGCTATCTGGCCATTGGCAAAATTCCCGACCCGTGGTTCGGCGACCAAATGAATCGGATTTCCGATGGATTCTTTTCCACAAACGACTTTTGGTATCGCTGTCGACTTATGATCCCGGCTGATGACACCGGCAAACATATCTGGCTGAATTTCGATGGCATTAATTGGAAGGCGGACATTTTCCTGAATGGCACGTCGGTGGGACGCATTAACGGCGCATTTATTCGCGGCCATTTTGATATCACGACCGCGGCAAAAACCGGAATGACTAATTATCTCGCCGTCCTGATTCATCATGTTGCGCATCCGGAATCGAGTGGAAAAAAGGTGATCCACAAGAAGCTGGGCTCGCGCACCACCAACGGTGACGTGCTTGGTTATGATAGTCCTACATTCCTGGCCAGCGCGGGATGGAATTGGCTGCCGATCATACCCGGACGCGAAATCGGCATTTGGAATAATGTGTATGTGGAGACCACCGGCGATGTCGAATTGCTGAATCCGTGGGTCATCACCGACCTACCGTTGCCAAAAACGGACCGCGCGGACTTGACGGTGAAAACAGGACTTCGCAACACCACCGATCAAACTGAGCACGGCGAACTCATCGGTCAAATCGGGGACATTATGTTTCACCAGGAAGAAACGCTCGAGTCGGGAAAAATAACGTCCGTGACGCTCGATAAATCTAATTGTCCACAGCTTTCCATAACCAACCCGCGGCTCTGGTGGCCCAATGGTTATGGGGACCAGCCGCTTTACACTTTGAAGCTTCATTTCGAAAGCGGCGGAAAGGTGAGCGACAGCAAGAGTGTCACCTTTGGCATTCGCAAAATTTCGTACGTTATCACGAACGCGATTAATTCCACCAATCCGATGCTCACGTTTTATGTCAACGGCAGACGCATTCTGGTTCGCGGCGGCAATTGGGGCATGTCTGAAGGTAGGTTGAACTGCGATGCTGCCGGTTACGATTTGCGCGTGCGTTTGCATCACGACGCCAACCTGAACATGATTCGCAATTGGGTCGGCATGGTGGGCGATGAGGCATTTTACGACGCCTGCGACCGCTATGGCATTTTGATTTGGGACGATTTCTGGCTGGCAAATCCTGTCGATGGCCCGGATCCGACCGACGATGAAATGTTCATGGCCAATGCGCGTGATAAAATTCGCCGCGTGCGCAGTCATCCGTCTTTGGCTTTATATTGCGGGCGTAATGAAGGAATGCCGCCACGCGAGTTGGACCTGGCGATGCGCTCGGCGACCCGTGAATTGGATGGCACCCGATATTACATTCCCCACTCAGCCGCCGGAACGGTGACCGGGTACGGCCCCTATGACGATCACAACCCGGAATGGTATTTCGCCAACCGCGGCAAGAGCCTGCACAGTGAACTGGGAATTGTTGCCGTTCCGAGCGTGGAAAGCATGCGTGCGATGATGCCCGCGACGAATCTCTGGCCCATCAACGACATGTGGGCAGTTCATGATTACCAAACCCCGCGCTCGGACAACTACACCAAACGGATCATTCAGCGCTACGGTATGCCCACGGGCATCGATGATTATTGTCGCAAAGCGCAAATGGTAAACATGGAAACCGCCAAAGCGATGTTCGAATGCCTGCGCGCCAATCGCGGCAGCGGCGTATTGATTTGGATGACCCAATCGGCATGGCCGGATTTAATCTGCCAGCTCTATGATTATTACTTTGAACCGACAGCGGCATATTTTGGCGCAAAACAAGGCGCCAAACCAATGCACATCTTTTGGGATTCCAATTCCGACACCATCAAAGCGGCCAACGACACATTGAACGATGAAAGCGGACTCACGGCCAAAGCGTGGGCTTACGATTTAGACGGCAAAGAACTGTGGCACAAGTCGACCCGAT
Source organism: Verrucomicrobiia bacterium (assembly GCA_036269115.1). GTDB lineage: Bacteria > Verrucomicrobiota > Verrucomicrobiia > Limisphaerales > UBA11358 > UBA11358. Next base: position 52,061 of record DATAST010000267.1, read on the forward strand.
TGAATTTGCCATCAGGGAGCACGAAGAAATGTTTTCCCGTCCAAAGGCCGGCGGACCCCTCGGCGGTTTTCTTCCTCAAACTTAAATTGTGCCGAGGCAAAAAAGTTATCGACGATAATTTCTACTGGAGCAGTTGCAAAAATGGCTCCTGCACGAATCTTAATCGATTGCCGCAAGTGACGTTGCCCCTGACGGCGAGCAAAGTCAGCGACGGCAAAACGTACCGGCTGGAAGTTCACATTTCCAATCCGACACACCATGTGGGGCTCATGATCCGGTTAAAAGTGGTTCGCGCCAATTCCGGCGAACGGGTTCTGCCAATTTTTTACGAAGACAATTATTTCTCTCTCTTGCCCAGCGAAAGCAGGACGATCTCGATTCAGTTCGCCGCTGTCGATTTGGCAGGCGAACAACCCAAGCTTGCCATGGAAGGATGGAATATCGCGCCGGAGGACATTTCGATAAATTATTCGCGGGCAATTACTCCTACACCACGGCGGACGGACGGTGGAGAACCATGACATTGCCAACCCGCATGATCAGGTGGCTGGCGGTTCTCTCTGCCAGTTGTGGGGCCATATCCTTCTTTTGGTCTTTGAACTCGACGAATTTGATTTTGACGAGCTCGTGTTGGGACAACGCGTCATTAACCGACTGAACAAAGCCGTCCGACAAACCGGCTTTGCCGATTTTCAGAATCGGATCCAGGAGTTGCGCAGCTGCCTTGAGTCGGCGAATTTCCGAATTGGCGAGCGGTTCCATCATCGGTTGAATCTATGTCGGCCTTGCAAAAACGGCCAGAAATAATCGCGAGCAGGGACGGCCCGCTGGGCCGTCACCGCGCGTAGAGCGCGCGGAATAGAGCGGATTGGGACGCGCGACCACCCTCGTTGCGCCCGCTCTACGGGCGCGGACGCCGCAGCGCAGCGTCCCTAGCAAAAAAATTGCCTCTCGTTTCTCAACGAGCTCGGTTATATTGTTATATTTCGACACATTAATGACAACGAAACTATTTTCCGAACTGGGTTTGTCCGAAGAAGTCCTGAAGGCCATTGATAAACTTGGGTTCGAGCAGGCCTCTCCAATTCAAGCGGCGGCGATTCCTTTGCTGATGGCCGGCAAAGACATCGTGGGCCAATCACAGACCGGCTCGGGCAAGACCGCCGCGTTCGGCATCCCCGCCGTCGAGAGAGTAGATACGGCTCAGCGCGCCGTGCAGGTTTTGGTTCTGTGCCCCACACGCGAATTGGCAATCCAGGTTTCCGAGGAAATTCATAAGCTCGCGAATTTCAAACGCGGCGTAAACACGTTGCCAATCTACGGCGGACAATCCTACGAACGTCAATTCTACGGCCTTAAGCAAGGCGCACAAATTGTCATCGGCACCCCGGGGCGCGTCATGGATCATATGCGCCGCGGGACATTGCGGCTCGAAACGATCAAACTCGTCGTTCTCGACGAGGCCGACGTCATGCTCAACATGGGTTTTCGCGATGACATCGAAACCATTCTCAAAGACGCGCCGAAAGAGCGGCAGACGGTCTTCTTTTCCGCCACCATGCCGAAGCCGATTCGCGATTTGATCGAGCGATACGCGCGCGATCCGGAAAATGTGAAGGTCGAGCAGAAGGCGATGACCGTGCCGACCGTCGAGCAGGTTTATTATGAGGTGGATCGGCGTTTCAAAGTCGAACTGCTCACGCGGCTGATTGACATTCACGACCTCAAACTCGGGATTATTTTCTGCAACACCAAGCGCATGGTGGACGACCTCGTGGACCATCTCGAAGCGCAAGGCTACATGGCCGACCGTTTGCACGGCGACATGACGCAGGCAATGCGCGACCGCGTCATGAACAAGTTCCGCAAGTCCGGGTTGGAATTTCTCGTGGCCACAGACATCGCCGCGCGCGGCATTGACGTGGACGACGTCCAGGTCGTCTTCAATTACGATTTGCCCTACGACGGCGAGGATTACGTGCATCGCATCGGCCGCACAGGACGGGCCGGCCGCGCGGGACGCGCCATCAGTTTTGCTTCCGGGCGCGAAGTCTTTCAGATCCGCAACATCGAACGTTACACGAATACGCGTATCCAGCGTGCTCGCGTGCCGACCGAAGCCGAAGTTGAGGAAGCCCGCGACAATGTGTTTCTCGGAAAAATTCGCGACAAGCTTGCCTCAGGCCAATTCAAGAGCCATGAATCCCTGATCGAACGATTGCTGGAGGAAGGGTTTTCCTCGACCGATGTCGCGGCCGCGTGCTTGTCGTTATTGCAAAGTGGCGAAGCCTCAGCCAAACCCGGCGTCGAACAGGATGACCGGCCCCGGCGGGAGCAGCCGCCCGAACGCGGCAACTTTCGCGAAGATCGCCGGGAACGCCGGGAGGATCGCGGCCCGCGATTCGAGCGTCGCGAACGTATTGAGCGACCCCAACGATTGGAAGATCGGCCCCCCCGTCCGGCAACGCCTGCCACCAGGCCGCCGCCGCCGCCTCCCGTTCCGGTGACCCCGCCCGCGCCGGACAAAACATTTTCGGACGACGAGATTCTGGCGTCAGTGAAAAGCTCCGAACCGAAGCCGCCAAAATCCTTTCCCCCGAAGTCTGCACCTCCGTGGGCAAACAAGAAACATGACAGCGCCAAGCCGTCCCGCAAAACCAGCCGCGCCACGCCGGAGAACCAAACCCGCCTCTGGATGAATCTCGGTGAAGCGATGAATATCACGCCGATTGACATCGTCAACGCCGTCTCGGGCGAAACCGGATTACCCGGCAAAGTCGTCGGCACCGTGGATGTGCGTGAGCGCCACCTCTTTGCAGATGTTGACTCCGAACACGCGCACGCCATCATCGCAAAATTAAGCCGCGCCCAAATTAAAGGCCACCCGGTAAAGGTAAAAATCGCCTGAAACAGGCGAACCGGCCGCTCGCCGTTACCAATAATCGGACGATTATTCTCCCTCTCCCAGCGGGAGAGGGCTGGGGTGAGGGAGAGTTGTTCGAACCTAATGTCATGGACCGGCCTCCGCGTGGCATTCATCCGTTTCTCAAACGCAAAAATCGGCATCATAACGTTTCAAAAAGGTATCCACGCGATCCCCCTCCGCCGATTTTGCTCCTGCCCGGAACCATTTCGTTTAAAATGACACCATGGCAATCATCGGCCGGCGCAACCGGCTTTCCATCGAACGCTCTTCCGGGCCAGGTCTCTACCTGAATGGCGGGGACTTGGGCGAAATCCTGTTGCCGGGCCGTTACATCCCGACCGATGTCAAACCGGGCGACAAACTGGATGTGTTTGTGTATCTCGATTCCGAGGACCGCTTGGTGGCCACTACGGAAATCCCCAAAGTGATGGTCGACGAGTTTGCCTGTCTCAGGGTGGTCAGCATCAATCCACGTGTCGGCGCGTTTTTAGACTGGGGATTGGCCAAAGATTTGTTGCTGCCGTTTTCCGAACAGGAAGTGCCCGTGCGCGCAGGCAAAACGGTAACCGTCTTTGTCTACCTGGATCCGCAGAGCAATCGCATCGTCGCCAGTACACGACTGAAGCGGCATTTAAATCGCAGCGGAAACACGTATCAGGAGAAACAGCCGGTCAACCTGCTGATCATTGCCCGGACGCCGCTGGGCTACAATGCCATCGTGGACAATGACCGACTGGGTTTGCTCTATCACGACACGGTCGGCATCCCGCTCACCGTGGGCCAGCGAATGAAGGGATTTGTCCGGGTCGTCCGCGAGGATGGCAAGCTCGACTTGAGCCTGGACCCGGAAGGTTACCAGCGTGTACTGCCGCTTAAGCTCCAAATTGTGTCAGCCCTGAAAGAAAACGGCGGGAAATTGGATTTTGACGACGACACCTCACCGCTGGCAATCCGCGAAAAATTCAAGTGCAGCAAAAACGCTTTCAAACAGGCTTTGGGCGCCCTCTACAAATCGCGTCGCATCGAGTTCACGCGCCCGGGCATCAAGCTCTTGGACAACACCACGTTTTCCCCAGGGCGTTAGTTCTCATTCAAGAGGATATATGTTTTGAATACTTGATAATCGAAACCACCGCCCCAAGACCAGCCGACCACAAAACGGGCAATTCATCGAACGCTGTCACTTTGCCGCCGCCAGCCGAACGCCGGTCGAGATGGTCAGAGCATTTTTAATCTGTGTCTATCTGTGTTAATCTGTGGCTAACAGCCTGTTGAAAAAATAGGGAATCGAGGCAGAAAAGATTTCTTAAACGGCGGGAGGTATGGTTAATGGTCGGGTGTTCGCGACGAAACAAAAAGCAGGGCAAGGTGAGTTCTGGGTGGCAGCGCATCAACTTGCTCAATC
>DATAST010000268.1:0-4866 GCA_036269115.1 Verrucomicrobiia bacterium
TGTCCAGGTCAGCATGCTGACCGTCAAAGCCAGCGGCAAAGGAAGCATCAACAACAATTTAAACGGGCAGAAATTACGGGTGGGCCAGAAATACAGCATGAGCGCAACGGCATCCAGCGGGTTCGTGTTCACCAACTGGACGAGTGCGACCAACGGGACCTACGCGTATTATACAAATTCGCCCACGGTGCAGTTCACGATGTTTACGAATTTGGTATTGCAGGCGAACTTCCAGGATACGGGCAAGCCGATGTTGGCGATCACTAATGTGACATCCGGCATGCTCTGGACCAACCCGACGTACACGGTAATGGGCGTGGCAACAGATGACCAGACAATCGCCAGCGTTAATTTTTCGTTCAACAACAGTCCCTATGCGCCGGCCATAACCAATGGCATACAATGGAACTCAGGGCTGCTGTCGCTCATACCTGGCACGAACGTCTTTTCTGTCTATGCCCAGGCGACCAACGGGAATTTCTCCGTGACTGATACAGTTCGCCTGGTCTACGCGCTGAGCAACTTGTTGACGGTCGTGACTAACGGAAAGGGGAGTGTCTCGCCCAATCTCAACCACATGTCCCTGCGAATCGGCCAGAACTACAGCATGAACGCGTCGGCAGGCAGTGGCTATATATTCACCAACTGGTCCGCGGGTCCGGTTGGCGGGCCGTTGACGATATATACCAACAAAACGACCGCAATATTTGAGATGTCCGGCGACCTGGAAATGCAGGCCAATTTTGTGGATACGCTCAAACCTTATCTCAAGATTACCAATGCAGTTTCGGGAATGGTGCTCTGGACCAATTCGTCCTTTACGGTGATGGGCGTGGCGACGGATGACCAGGCTGTGGCTAGCGTTAACTTTTCGTTCAACCATGGCGCTTATGCGCCGGCCATAACCAACGGCATACAATGGAACTCGGGTTCGCTGTCGCTGATACCCGGTACCAACATCTTTTCTGTCTACGCCCAAGCGACCAACGGGAATCTTTCACCAACGAGTACGGTGGATATTGTCTATGCGGTGAGCAACTTGTTGACGGTCGTGACGAATGGAAAGGGGAGTTTCTCGCCCAATCTCAATCAAAAGTCCTTGCGAATCGGCCAGAACTACAGCATGACTGCGTCGGCCGGCAGTGGCTATATGTTCACAAATTGGTCGTGCGGTGTGGTCGGCGGTCCGCTCACAACCTACACCAACAAAGCGAATGCAATATTTGAGATGTCCAGCAACCTGGAGATGCAGGCCAATTTCGTGGATACTCTCAAACCGTATCTCAAGATCACCAACGCGACCTCGGGGATGCTCTGGACAAATCCGACATTTACGGTGATGGGTGTGGCGACGGACGACCAGCAATTGGCCAGTGTTAATTTCTCTATCAATCATAGCGCCTACGCCCCGGCAACGACCAACGGAATTCAGTGGGATACAGGGCCGCTGACGCTAATGGCCGGCACGAATATTTTCTCAGTCTATGCCCAGGCGACGAATGGAAACGTTTCGGCGACCAACACGATCGCCCTCGTCTATGCCGTGACGAACCAGCTTCTGATCGACTCCACAGGAAAAGGAACGTTGTCGCCTAATTACAGCAATGCCTGGCTGCGAGTCGGGATGAATTACAGCATGACCGCCCATCCGGCTTCGGGCTTTATGTTCACGAATTGGGTCGTATCTACCAATTTCATCGGTGGCGTCACGAGCAATAACCCGACGTTGCTATTTATGATGGCCACGAACCTGACGATTCAGGCGAATTTTGTCGAAACGGCCAGGCCCACGTTGGCGATCTCTTCGCCCGGAAACAACGCTCGCGAGCCTGGTTCCGTGACGGTTAGCGGGACTGCGAAGGACGCCTGGGGTGTATCCACGGTAGTGTATGAGCTAAACGGCGCGCCATGGACAAACGCGGTCACCACCAACGTCTTTACGAACTGGACCGCGTCAGTGTCTTTGAACCCAGGCACCAACATCTTGAAGGCTTTTGCGATCAACCTGGGCGGGCTCTATTCGACTACGAATACCTTGAGTATCATTTCGACCAATACGGCCGCGGCCACAGTGCAATTCGCCCTCAGTTCACCGCAGCCAACCGCGCACGGATTTAATATCAACATGAAACTGACGCCTGGCCTCAGCGGACGCATCCAGGTTTCGACCAACCTGGTTGATTGGGAAGTCCTTACGAACTTTACGGAAACAGATGGCGCCATCAGCGTTTACGATCCGAATACCACCAGCCCACAAAGATTCTATCGGGCCGTCGTGCCGTAAACCGGAATTAGATCGTAGCGCGGGCCTTCGAGCATTGGCATGTGGCACCACCGCTGCCGCCAAATATTATAGTGGCCCCGGTGCAAACCGGTTGATATGTTTCGGGCGTGAAAACCGCTTTCCAATCCGCTGCCATCGCCGCCGTTGCCATCACCTTCCTGTGCGTCGCCGGCTGCAAAACACCGTCGCCAAAAGCCACGGGCATCGAGCTTTTTAACGGCAAAAACCTTGATGGCTGGACGTTCTGCATGAAGAACGATTCCGACCCTGCCAAAACGTGGAGCGTGAGAGATGGCGTAATCCATTGCACTGGCCAGCCTTTCGGGTACGCCCGTACGACGCAATCGTACCAAAACTATAAACTCACCTGTATCTGGCGCTTTGTCAGGGTCGCGCCGCATGCGGACAATTCGGGGATTTTTGTTTATATTCAACCGCCGGACAAAGTCTGGCCTGTGGCCGTGGAATGCCAGGGACAGTATCAACACCAGGGCGATATCTATTTGCAGCCGGGATTTGGGGCCGACGGCCATCCGGCGTCTCAGAAAGCCGTTTTGATTCGTCAAATGGGCCCGCCCAACGAAAATCCTGCCGGCGAATGGGGCACGAATACCATTATCTGCAACGGCGGCAACATTGGCCTCTTTGTCAATGGGAAGCTCATGAACCAAATCACCGGCGGCACTATTACTTCCGGCTACATTGGAATCCAAAGCGAAGGCGGTGACATGGAAATCCGCAAATTAACTTTGGAACCTTTGCAATAACGCTACTTCATCGGATGTTCAAACGGACTGCTCTCTTTGCCGCGCATAAAAAACTCGGCGCGCGGCTCATTGACTTCGGCGGTTGGGAAATGCCGGTCCAATATTCCAGCCTCATTGCCGAGCATACGGCCGTGCGGACTGCGGCAGGCATTTTTGATATCTCCCACATGGGCGAAATCGCCGTGTGCGGCTCCGCGTCGGAGTCGTTTCTGAATAGTGTTCTCACCAACGATATCCGCAAGCTGGAATCCGGTTATGGCCAATACACCCTCATGTGCAATGAGCGCGGCGGCGTGATCGACGATTTGTACGCCTACAAACTTTCCAGCGAGGTGTATCTGCTCATCGTCAACGCCTCGCGCGCCGTGGTGGACGCCCATTGGCTCAAATCCCGATGGGAGCAATTTCCCGATCGGGCCAATGTCATTCTCACCGACGCATCCCATAATTATTCCGCTGTGGCCGTCCAGGGACCGCGCGTGAAGGAATTTATCGCCAGCTGTATCTCCGGCCCGTCCGTGGCCGCCATGCGCGTTAATTGCGTGACCGACCTCAAAAAAAATCAAATCGGCGAATTTCATTCCGAGGGCGGCGGCGTATTGGTTTCACGCACCGGTTATACCGGCGAAGATGGATTTGAAATCGTTGGCGGCGACTGGTCCATTTGCTGTTTATGGGACAAAATCCTCAAGGCTGGCGAGCCGTTCGGAATCAAGCCGTGCGGTCTGGGCGCGCGCGATACGCTGCGCACCGAGGTTTGTTATCCGCTTTATGGAAATGACCTCGACGAGAACACGACACCCATCCAGGCCGGCCTCGGATTTTTTGTCGCTCTCGACAAGGGCGAATTTGTTGGCCGCTCCGTCCTGGCCGAGCAAAAGGCTAACGGCACGAAAAAGAAACTCGTCGCCTTTACGATGGCCGAAAAAAAATCCCCCCCGCCGCGCCCGCACTACCCTATCCTCGTTGGCGGCAAAAAGGCCGGCGAGGTAAGCAGCGGCACCCAAAGCCCGTCGCTTGGTATCGGTATCGGCATGGGTTACGTCCCGCTTGGTGATGCCAATGGCCCAATCGAGATCGAAATTCGCGGCAAACCGTTTCCCGCCCGAATCGTGCCCAAACCGATTTACAAGAAAGCGATAAAGCAGCAGGGCTGATTTCGCGCGAAGACCAAAAGATTTTTCTATTGGTATCCGCGAATTCCGCGAATTATCGCAAATTTTGTTTTCCGGCAACTGAGGAACGAGGCATGGCGGGCCGCGGTGCAAACCGCCTGGGCGTGCGACCATCCCTGGTGATGCAACTCAACATCCCGCCGCTGACTGCGAACCTGCTCGATAGCGCGAATTCGATATGTGGCGCTCCCACGCACATTTTTTCTGTATAGGCGGAGAAACCGGAAACGAGGACGCCGATCCCGGCCCAATCTGCGTTTTTATTGGGAAATTCAAAGATTTGGCCGCTCACGAAGGGAAACGGGGACGGGATATCTTTTTCTGACAGGATGAACATGATTTACAGGATGGCTTGATTTTTAAGCCGTGAAGAATCTGTCGTTGCTGAGGATGACGATGACCCTCCTTCGTTCCGCTTTGCGGCACTGCGGAGGGAGGGCGATGGCTGGTTTTGATCTGCCTGGTGACATGGACGGGGAGTAACGTCGAACACTGAACGCCGAACGCCCAACGCCGAAGGCGAGCAACCTTTTCCTGCTTTGTCGAGGATGAGGATGACCCAACTTCGCCAAGGCTTCCGCCGTCGCCGCCGCGGCTATGGCGGACAGGACGATGGGCGGGGAATGAGTCCCTATTCCCA
>DATAST010000269.1:0-5051 GCA_036269115.1 Verrucomicrobiia bacterium
CTTTGCCGAACTCGTGGAGCGCCATGTAAACAAGGTCTATTCTATTGCGCTCCGCCATACCCGCAGCCCGCACCAGGCCGAAGAAATCACACAAGTCGTCTTCGTCATTTTGGCCCGAAAATGCCGTCATTTGGGCAAACGCGTTGTCCTTTCGGGATGGTTGTGTCGAACCGCCCGTCTTACCGCAGTGACTTTCGTCCGCGGCGAAGTTCGGCGGGCTCATCGCGAACAGGAGGCTTCCGTGCAACACTTGACAAACGAGACCGAATCAGACCTTTGGCCAAAAATCGCTCCCATACTGGACGAAGCGATGTCCCGGCTAAACCATACGGACCACCACGCGGTGGTGCTGCGATTTTTCGATGGAAAAAACATGAGAGAAATCGGCGAGGCGCTCGGTTCCACGGAAGACGCCGCCAAGATGCGGGTAGGCCGGGCCGTGGAAAAACTGAGGCTGTTCTTTGCCAACCGCGGCGTGGTTCTTCCGGCCGAGGCCCTGACGTTAATGATTTCCGAGAACTCGGTCCACGCCGCGCCGCCCACCCTGGCAAAAACGGCGGCGGCGCTCGCGTTGACGAAAGGCACAGCAGCTTCTGCTTCAGCCCTCAGCCTGACTAAAGCGACAACAAAAATAATTGCATGGGCGAATCTCAAAACGACTGCCATTGTCGGCGCATTGATCATCGTAGCGGCTGGAACGGCCGCGACCGTAATTCTTCGAGGCGGCGCCGCGGGGCAGGTTGATTTGCCAAAGTCGTCATGGGTCTTCGCTGGATACGGAAGCCCCGAAGCAACGCTCCAAACAATTCTATGGGGAGTCACCCAACCCAACGGCAAAGCCATCGTTGATGGATTATCGGCAGACTGCCAGGACGATTTCCGGCAATTCATCGCAACACACAAAAATAATCGGGGCATATCCGTTGACGCTTTTTTTCTGAAAATGTGGGCTCCGTTGTCGAGCAATCATGCGAAAATCCGATTTGGAAACGAGGAATATCTTTCCCCGGATCAAATCATCCTCGAATTGTCAGCTCGCGCGGACAAAGGGTCGAAAGATATCTGGCTTAAATTCAAGAAAATTGGCACCGATTGGAAAATTGATGATTTCGACGCAAAAGGGCATAACGGCCGAACCGGACTGGAGCATGTCAATACCCAGTACGGAGGCATCGGTATCGCCCTGGATACAGAACCAGCGACACATGCGCCACGCATCACCAAAGTGCTCCCTGACCTTGCGCAGGCCCAAACGAATCTGGTACCGGGCCTCATTGTGCAAAAAATCAACGGAAACTCCACCGATGGGAAAAGCCTCTCCGAATGCGTCTTTCTGACGCGAGGACGCGTTGGGACCGATGTGGTACTCCAATTGTATGACCCGCAACACGAACAGACGAACATTGTGGAATTAACCCGGAAACAATTCACCTGGCAGGACATGATCAAGCTAGGCATACGATGAAAACGAAAAGTGCCTTTTCCTTAGTAGAATTGCTCGTGGTGATAGCCATCATCGCAATCCTGGCCGCGATAATATTTCCGGTGTTGAGCAGCGCAAAAGCAAGGGCAAATCGCACCGACTGCGTCAATAACTTGCGGCAGATCGACACTGGCCTGCTCATGTATGCTCATGATGACGCCGATACGCTGCCTCAGCTTCCCGATCCTGATCCGTATCCGAACGGCGCATTCTGCTTTTATAAAGAGCTGATCAAGGGATATGTGGGGCTGAGCGGGCCGCCGAGGCAGGGTGATAAACTTTTTATCTGCCCATCAGAAACGCCCAGTCCAACAGACGGACAAATATCCACCGCCTACATTGTGGATTATACAGATTACGACTTCAATGGCTGGCTCACGGGTGTAAGACTCACCGCAATCAAGTACCCGAGCCTGACCGCGCTGGGGACGGAGGCATCCGCAATGATCGGGTATTCATGGCATCAGCCGCAGCCCAAATACGATTTGGTAAATAATGGACCCAACGCACCGCCTTACCTGCACGCGGCGTATAACAATGCGATGAATGAAGTCAGCTACCCGGACGGCCATATTAACTACATCAAGATTTACAACGACGGCATGTCATGCTCGATGGAATATAATCCACCGGCCGGATACGAGTACCAGTGGTATGGGCAGTGATTGTGACACGCTCAGAGACCCTCGTTAGCTTCGTGGATGGGCACGTCAGTTATATCAGGATGTATTTTGACCCGGGATTCCGTTATCCGAACGGGAGCTTGTCACTGGCTTTGAGTTACGATCCGCCCGCCAACTACGATTACCAATGGAGCCCGAATTGAATCCATGAGAGGTACACTATTGTGGCAGGGTATTGCCGAATCGGCACATATTCGTCGATTAGGTGAATGTGTATTGAAGTCGAAAATCGCGTTACATTGTTACATCGTTGGGCCACAACGACTTGCAGTGTTACACAATTGGTTACACGCTGTGACATTTTATAAGGCATTGATTATAAGCGACTTGTGGTGTTACATTAACGATAACGGCTTGAAGTTGGCGGTCGTGGTGACCACCTGCAAATCGATGTGATCGTGACTTGGGAAAAGTTTTTGCCAGCCTGGATAAAATCGCTAAGAAAGCTCGTATCTGCTATCAAGGCCGATTTGACCGGCGCTTGCGTTGCGCCGAAAAGGTCTCAAGCAGCTTTTCGTTAATTTCTGAAAGCGGCTCGCTATCGGCAAAAATCTGGAACCGTTGTGCAGCGCCTTGGAGCGGCTCGATGTGGATCGAATCAGGCTTCTGCCCAAAGCGCATCGCCCATTCCCAAAGAGCGAAGCCTTGATTGAAACAATCGAGATTTACGAGCAGAAGCAACAACGGGCCGCCGGGGACGAACAACAGTTTTAAAAATACCACCGTTCAATGGGTGACTCGGAATTCAATTCCAAGTCCTGGCCTTGCACGAGTACAATTCAATTCACATCAGCCTGAATACCAATAGATTATGCGATCCCGCTTCGTGGCTGCTCAAATTGCGACATTTTGATGTTGACTTCAACTCAACATCTGCGAAAATACTTAAACGATGGAAACAACATTCGGACAAACGCTGCGTGAATTTCGCCGAGAAAAGGGCATGACGCTGCGCGCATTGGCTGAGGCCGCTGGCGTGGACTTTACATATTTGTCGAAAATCGAGAATGACAAAGTCGGCTACCTGCCAGGGGCCGAGACGATTAGGGATTTGGCCACGGCACTGGAGGTTGATGCCATTGAATTACTGGAACTCGCCAACAAGCTGCCGCCCGAACTCGCGTCGTTGGCGGGTAGTGCAAAAGCGCGAAGGTTTTATCAGCGAGCCCAGGAAATCGCCTCGCCGAAGGACTGGGACGCATTGCTTGACCTGTTGGAGACGAGACAAACGGCTCGATCTCCTGGGGGCAAAAAGGGGGATGGCAAATGAGCTTCAACAGATTTGCCGTGAGGTCGGCTACAAAGAAACCGCCCCGCTCTGCGGCGCATTGAGCTTCCAGTATTTTCAGGCGTTGATGGGCATGGACATTATCATGACTCCGCAAACGCAGGCGTCTGAGCTGTTGGCCTTGCCGGATCTTTACCACGAACTCGCTCATTTCGTTCTTTTTCGTCGCCGCGCCGATTTTGAAGTGCCGCTCCTCGGTTTGATCCACAAGTTTTTTGCAGATGGGATTCGCAAAGGGAAGCAGCAAGGACTGCCTAAAGCTTCGCTGGAAATCATCCGAGACAATCACGTCCTCTGGACGGGTTCATGGCACATTGAGTTTGCGTGCGACATGGTCGCGACCTACTGGTGCGGCCCGGCATACGGCCTGGCAAATTTGCGTTTGAGCGCAACTCGCGGCGATCCTTATCAAGACAACGCCACACATCCTGCCGACGATGCCCGCCGGGTGGGAATCGAGTGTGTCCTAAAGTTGGCTGGTGAAACAAAGGCGGCGGGCGAAATTGACCTTTTGTGGAAGGACTTAAGAAGGTTGTCACCCTCCGCGCAACCTCCCGGATACGCGAAGCGCTATTCAACGCGGCTGCTGGAGAAATTGGCGGAGCGCATTTACGAGGCTTGCATTAAAGCCGGATTTCGACGTTTCGCGGATCAACAGCATCAGAAGGATGCCTTCGTCAGTCGCACGGTGTCCGAGGCGTGGAACGCGTTTCAACACGACGCCGGCGCGTTCCCGACCTTTGAGTCGTCCGCAATTGAGAAACTCAAAAGACAGTTGTTGCCGTAAACTGCCGGCTCGGATTCTTGAGAAATAATTATTCCGGTGCATTCAATTCAGATTCTCGTACTTTCTTGCCCCTTCGAAAGGCCCCCGCCGGACGCGGTTTTCGACGATCTGACGGGATTCAGTTTGATCCTCCGAATCTGGTTCAGTGGCGGCTTGTAAAAGCCGTTTGAATTGTTACGCTGCTTGTCACTAACGGCTCGCTCCCGTAGCTCAAATGGATAGAGCTACCGCCTCCTAAGCGGTAGATCCCGGTTCAATTCCGGGCGGGGGCACCAAAATTGGACCATGCCAATTGATTTTGACAAGCTGGTCGGCGGCGACTCGATGGATGTGCTCATCGAGCCGCGAAAGATTTTTTCTACGTTGCCGAACAAGGCCGCGAAGTATTCCTATCTTCGCGACGTTCAATCCGAAGTCCTAGATTCTTGGTTCGCCCGGCGGGATGAATCCGACCTGCTATTAAAGATGAACACGGGAGGCGGAAAGACGGTCGTCGGTCTGCTGATTCTGCAATCGTGTTTGAACGAGAAGAAGGGGCCGGTTGTTTACGTAGCGCCCGACCATTTCCTTTGCGATCAGGTCCGTTTGGAGGCTGGACAACTGGGTATCCCGATTGTCACCGAATACTCATCGTTGGAATTCAAGCGAGCCGAAGCGATTTTGGTAATTCCCGTTCACACGCTGATAAATGGGAAGTCCGCCTTCGGCGTCGGTCAGGAAGGCGTGAGGATGCGGATTGGCAGTGTGTTGATTGATGACGCGCACGCCTGTCTTGCCACAGCGGAAGGGCAGTTTACGTTGAAAATTCCG
>DATAST010000270.1:0-62866 GCA_036269115.1 Verrucomicrobiia bacterium
TGATAGAACGCAACAAAGGTTCTCTGTTCGATTGGCTCTTGGGTGGAGGAGGACTGCTCCTGGTAACGGCAGTAGCTCGCCACTCCATGCGGTTCATCCTCGGCTTTTGGAAAAAAGGCCATTTTTTAACGGGCTGCTAAGATGTGTTCCTCGCGTGTCCAGTCTTTGTGTTTCCCGGCCATATTAGTCTCATTTTTTCTTGGTCGGCGTGGCAAGTGTTTCGATTAGTCTGTCGTCCAATTGACGTTCCTGTTCTTTGTATTCCGCCCACGTTTTGGAGAACGGCCATCCCGTACTTTTGCGTTTCAGGCAGCCGCGCCCAAAACGAATCAGTGCAATTTTTTCGGGAAGTGATGTTTGCGAGCGTTTCGTCATGGCCTGATATCCGCCAAAAATTGTGATTGTTTTATCTTTTTGGCAAGGAATTTTGGAAATGGATGATTGAGGCTTGGCGCATGAATTTACCCTTCAAAATGAAAAGTTTAGGTGGCAGCGCCACTGGTCAATTGCGCACTGAGGATGCCTCAGCCAGAAGCTTGATTGAATTCCCATCCTGTAAATTCTGTTCATCCTGTCAAAACGAATTCAAAAATCTTTGCGTTCCCTGCGGTTAAATCGGGTTTCGTGTATTTCGCATATTTCGCGGTTCACCATCTTCCATCCTCTATCCCCGTGCCCCTTCGACGCTTTAACCATCTCCTATCTCCTATCTTCGATCTTCCGAGATTTCCTTCGCGCTCTTCGCGGACTTCGCGCGAAATCAAATCCCTGTCCTCCGGTAGCCTTGGCGAAGGAGGATGCGGATCTCTACCATCGCGATTGCCAATAGTGGCGCTCACCATTAGCATGCATGCCCCGAATCATTAATCATTATGGAAATAGAGGAAACGACGGCATTTTGGGGACTGGGAGCTCTGGTCATTTATCCCGCTCTGTTTATGGGGGCGTTGATTGCATTTGTCGTAAAGAACAAACGTAAGCGGGGGAGTCGGAGGCCATTCGGGGATGATGCCAAACTGATGCGGATGCCGGGCGAACATCTTTGGCGGCGCATCTATCAAAAGGACATTTCCGAAATGCAGTGGACGGTTGCCCTGATGCTCATCCCCATTATTCTTGCGGGCGTCACTCTTCAGATTGCCACGGATCATTTTGGCCTGTCTTTCATCGCCCTTGGTATTGCGCTGGTCGTATTCCTGGTTGCCCTGTTTTGCTGCATCGCCTGGCTGGGACGCCGGCTGGAACGGCGCGAAAGAGAGTATCTGGGCTTTTTCGCCGAGCGCTTCGTCGCCGATTTTCTTGAACCGCTGACCGACAAGGGATGGCACATTTTTCACGACATGCCCTGCGCGAGCGCCACCGCAAGTTTCAATCTGGATCACGTCGCCATTGGGCCCGGCGGCATTTGGGTGGTCGAAACCAAGGCCCGACGCAAAGGGCGGTTGCGACGGGGCGGGACGGCGAAAGTGCGCTTTGACGGGACCAAACTCATTTGGCCACGATGGGAAGATCCCAAATCTGTCAAACAAGCCGCCAGCCACGCGAGTTGGCTTCAGGATTGGCTGGAGGCCAGGATGGGAAAGAAATTCAATGTTTCCGTGGTCCTGACCATTCCGGGATACAACGTCGAAGTGACAGGGACGAGCAAAGCAGGGGTCCGGGCGGCAGCGCCACAGGACCTTCAGGACATGCTAATCGGCCAGGGACAAACCGTTCTGAGTGGGGAAGATATCCAGTTGATCAGGCTGCAACTGGCTAATCATTGTCGGGATGTGGTCTATTAGGAGATAGCAGATTGGAGATGGGAGATAGGCTGGCAGAGAGAGCGTGAGGCCCGGCGTGAGAGGGTGAGAATGGAAGAAGGAGGACGGCAGATAGATTCCTTCGCGATCCTTCGCTGCCTTCGCATCCCTCGCGCGAACTTAGGATTGCAAACTGCAATTAAACTTTTTGCCGGACATTGCGGGTCGCAAGTTTTTGGCGGGAAAAATTTCTTCGATTTTGCGGAATCATTGGGTTTTCAGGCTTTTTGTGACTCGGCATATCCAATGCTAAAAGGGATGCAGCATAGATCTTACCGGCGCGACTAATGAGCGCCAGTTACCCCAAAAAGGCCGGAATTGCCTGTTTCCGGCCTATTTCTTTTTTATGGGCAAGGGGGAATCATCCTCATCCTCACAAAACGGGGAGTTTCGCGCGAAGACCGCGAAGTATGCGAAGTGCTCAAAGCGGGAAAGAGAATGCGGATAAAACGCCGTTCTCCTTCGCGGACTTCGCGGTCTTCGCGCGACCCAATCGGCACGGGGCTTCGGAGCTTGCTAAAGCGTGTACACCCAACCACCCGGCCTTTGTGTTTGTGTGAACTCCCTGGCTGTTCATCCTGTTCATCCTGCCATCCTGTCAAAAAACGCTTCCTCACCAGCCTTCGCTAAAGCTACGGCCCGGCAGGCGGTCGCGGCTCTGTTGGATCGGGCCGTTGACCCTGATCAGACGTGGCGTTAGAGGCTTCCCCGTTTAAACCCGCTCTTTTTTAAAATTACACAATAAAGACGCGGGGTTTGCGTGTTTTTCGGCGCTCGTTTACAAATTTACTTACATAGATACAAAAAATGTGCGGCCTGCTCAAAGCGGGAAAGAGAATGCGGATAAAACGCCGTTCTCCTTCGCGGACTTCGCGGTCTTCGCGCGACCCAATCGGCACGGGGCTTCGGAGTCTGCTAAAGCGTGTACACCCAACCACCTGGCCTTTGTGTGAACTCCTGGCCGTTCATCCTGTTCATCCTGTCATCCTGTCAAAAAACGCTTCCTCATGGTCGCGGCTCTGTTAGTCGCGCCGTTGGCTCTGATCAAACATTTTATCCGCAGATTGCACCGGTTTTCACAGATTGAAATTGAAGTGCCGGCATAGCTGCTAAAACACGCAGGGTTCCAAAAGGTGACGCAAAGTGTCAAAAGGTGGCAAATAAACCCTTTGAACATGTCCTTCGGGCCTGAGAAAATCATAGCACAGTGCCATGAGTGAACATGAGTGCGCGTGAATGCCATGAGTTCAAATGCAAATTTCGTCCTGTGAATTCTGTAAATCGGTCCCGCTCCCTCAGCTGCCTTCGCGCAAGGCTACCGCAAGGCAGGCGGTCACGGCTCTGTTCATGTACCCTGCGGTTTCGAGTCTCGTTCTTCGGGCCCATTGGCAAGTTTCGCTGCCACTTTCTATAATTTTTCTTCCCAGGTTTTCCCCCATTTCGAACTGTCCCACCTTCAATCGGATCGGACAGTTGCTAGTTCGTTGCAAGACTTTAAAAAACAACAAGTTGCGTAAAAATGGAGTATCCGAAACACAAAAAAAATTCCCGATTGATGGTGGGACAGTTCCTCCTGTCAATCTCCTGACAAAAAACAAAAAACCGATCCGCCGTTCTCCTTCGCGGACTTCGCGGTCTTCGCGCGACCCAATCGGCACGGGGCTTCGGAGCCTGCTAAAGCGTGTACACCCACCCACCCGGCCTTTGTGTTCGTGTGAACTCCTGGCCGTTCATCCTGTCATCCTGTCAAAAAATGCTTCCTCACGGTCGCGGCTCTGAAACTCGGCAAATCCACACATTTGTGAGGCTGGCTAAATACCTGGATTTACGGGAAAATTTCATTATTCACACAAGACACGACCGCATTTGAAATTTACGATTTACAATTTACGATTTACGCGATCGTCACCCGAAGGCTCGTTTGGGGTTTCTGGGAAACCCACCACCGCTTCACCGCTTCACCGCTTCACCGCTTCAACGTTGCACCGCAGGTGCGCTTTCACCCTTATCGAACTTTTGGTTGTTATCGCCATTATCGCGATTCTCGCGGCGATCATGTTGCCTGTCCTGGCGGCGGCCAAGAAGCGGGCGTTGGCAATTGAATGCGTGGCGAATCTGCATCAATGGGGACTCGGCTTCCATATTTATGGAAACGACAACAATGACTCCATGCCGGCCGGATGGTACGACCCCAATGGCATGTGGATGCTTGCGTTGTCGCCCTATATCCCTAATTGCCAGATCGGCGGGAAAATGTGCTTTTGTCCCACCGCGGTCGGTCCGATGCGCAGCTCGCTCAGCGATTTTTGGGTGACAACCGGGACCACGTTTTTGCCGTGGGGCATCATGGGGTCCAATAATTACACGATTGGATCGAGCGCCACGCCCGCGGGGGGTACATCCAATTGGGGCCGCCCGGGCATGGCGGGCAGTTACGGATTTAACGGATGGATGGCCAATCCGCCGGCCACAGCCGACGCCGGCGATGCCCAGGCCACCCAGTATTGGAAGAAGTTAACGACGGCTGGCCGGATATCCGGCGCGCCACTTTTTGCGGATTGCGTGTGGCAGGGGTCCAATCCCACGCCGTCGGACCCGCCGCCGACCGGGCCCGGTGTATGTCCGGTAGGCGCGCTCATGGCCTCGTTTTGCATCCCGCGTCATCAGGGCCGAATCCCGGTGAACATGACATTCATCGACGGTTCCGTAAGCCCGGTTGGATTGCGACAATTGTGGGGGTTGCCCTGGAGCAAGAATTGGGCGCCGTCCTCCAGCATTCTTTGGCCAAAGTGGTTGCTTTCGTATAACTGATTCGACTATGGCGAAGACGTCGCGATTCAAATCTACGGTAGGGCGGCGCTCCTGCGCCGCCCAAACTTTGGACCGGGGCGGGGACAGCTTGTCCCCGGTTGATTTTTCCGAATGCGGAGACGAGCCGTCCCCGCCCCGTAGTACTGATTAGTATTCAGACCCAAACACATCCCCACATTATGAAAAAAATATTATTCGCGGTCTTTTTTTCGCCGTTACAACCACCGTTTCGCTGATGGCGGGCACACAAACCATTTATGTGGAAGATTGGGGGACGGTCAGAGGAGGGAACTCGGTGACCGGAGCGGGCAACATCAATACGGTGGGCTGGACCGGTGTGGCCACGTCACAATCGGCATCGCCGTACCTTGGCATTTTTCAGGCCAGCGGCGCGAGTGATCCCACCACCGGCGCGGTCCTGCCGGCGAATACCGCTTATTTCACGCACTTGCTTCCCAACCAGACTTCGCCGGGCATGTTTTATACGACGGACACTTCGGGCGCCGGTTCCGGCGGCGATTCGTCATTCGCCGATATCAATCCCACGATCTATACCAATTTAGCTATCAATCTGGAGATCTGGGACAATAGCACAACCGATACAAACTATTTTGCCGTTCAAATTGGCAGTTCATGGTACGTGGCCACGTCGTTTCAACTGCCGGTTGACCTGTCGCACGGCTATCCGGCTTTTACGAATGTAACGTTGATTTACACGAACCCGGCCAACGTATGGCAAAGCCTCACGATCAACTCGACGAGCGTTACTATCGGCGCGGTGGCCACGCCCAATCTGGCCGCGCCCATCACCGGCATCGGCATCGTCGAACTGCCCACGGCCAACGGCCCCGATTACAACGAGCTGACGATTACCGCATTTTCGCCCAGCGCCTCTACGAATACGCCGGCTGCGATCACCGCGTCCGCGATCAGCCCGCAGTATTCCTTTGTGGGCGGCGGAGCATCGTTTTTGATGCAGGGCGGGGGAACACCGCCTTTGACGTACATCTGGGAAACCAATGGCGTTCCGATTGGGCCTGATCCGCGGTTTATTGGAACGGGGGCCAATATGCTGACGATCACCAATCTCAGCGCCGCCGACGGTTCAATGACCTATTCGGTCGTTGTTACCAATATCGCCGGAGCCGCCACTAACGGCGGCTTGCGCTTGAACATCAGCGCTGTGACGCCTGATGATTTGTACGCGGAAGATTTTCCGTTCGTCGGACCGGCCGGCAATCCACCCATTACCGGAGCCGGATGGGTTAGCTCGGCAGGGTCGGGCACGAGCATTGGGCTTTATCAAGTCGGAAACGACGGCATCGGCGATGTCTTTTCCTACTCGTCGTCGGCCACGACGAATGTTTACTACACGACCGACACAAATGATATCGGCCTGTCAGGATTGCCGTTTGGGGATATTAACCCGGCCAACTATCCAGCCGTCAGCTTTCAGGCGGGATTCGTTCCGGGCAACGGCAACGGCCAGGTTCCGGGGGCGATCTCAGTCTATTGGGCGGTGGACATGAACGGCACGTGGTATTGCTCATCGCAACCGCAGGCCATTGTTTTGTCCGCGTTGAGTCCGTATCAAACCTATCAATTTGGATTCAATCCCGCGGTAACGAATTGGCATAACCTGACGATCACCGGCACGGGCGGAATCATCGGCGGCCAGGCGTCTGCACCGCTGAGCGGTAATATCACCGGCGCGGGAATCGTGATCGCCCACAATGATGCCAGCGGTTCCGACATGAACTTCCAGAATTTCGAGATTACGACCAACTCAGCCCTGGGCCAGCCGCCGAACATTGGCACAAATATTCCATTGAGCGTAGCCGTGGCAGCCGGAGGCGGCGCGAGTTTCTCGGTTGCGACGGAATCAGGCACACCGCCATTCGGCTATTATTGGGAAACGAACGGCACGTTCGTCCACAATGGACCCGGCATTTTTGGAGCCGACACGGCGACGCTGACCCTGGCGAATCTCAATGCGGGCGATAATGGCATGAGCATCGTCGGCTTCGTGACGAATGCGGCCGGCGTCGACGAGAGCGACAACATCTTCCAGGCGGCGACGTTGACCGTGACGAACGCGCAAGTGGGCTTCATTTATTCGGAAAACTTTCCGTTCGTAGGTCCGATTGGTGGCAATTATCCCATCAGCAGTGTTGGCTGGGTTGAGGCGGTTCCCAACGCTCCGAATGCCCTATACCAGGTGGCCGCGAATTCAAGCCAGGGCGCGGTGTTCGCTTATCTTGGCGCCGCGGGCACAACCGTCTATTACACCACAACGGCCACTGACACCAACCAGGCCGGATTGCCGTTCCCAAACATCAACGTCAACTATCCCAATTTGACTTTCTCAGTGGATATCGCGCCGAGTTACCAGGGCAGCAATGTGACGGCGTACCTGGCGGTGCAACTCAACAACAGCAGTTGGTATATCGCCGCCAATGCTTTGCCGGTGCCCACGACTGTGGATAGTTCCACGTTCGCGACCTATACGACGTTCTTTAGTCCTGCCGCCGCGAGCTGGAAAAATTTGACGGTCACCAGCAACGGCGGGCTCATCGGATCGGCCGCCACTGGCAATTTAAAGGGCGTCATAACGGGGGCGGGCTTGGTCTTCGTGACCGTGGGCAGCGGCGGGACGTTCAACTTCGCCAACTTCAACATTACCGGAACCGGTCCGGGCTACATCAATGTGGGATCGCGGTCCGGCACCAGCGTCAATTTGAATTGGGTCGGCAACCCGGCCATCGAGTTGCTCAGTTCGACCAATCTAAACAGTGGCTGGCAGGCGGTGCCCGGCACCTATGACCTGTATTCATTGCCGGTAACCACGAGCGGGCATCAACGGTTTTACCGCCTCGGACCGTGATTGGGGCCGGGTGACAAGCAATGAGCCTTCATGGTGCCACGAAACGGGGTGGGGACGGCTCGTCCCCACGTCAAATGGGAGAGGGCCGGAGCGCGGCTGTGCTGAAAGCCAGCCGCAGCAGCTTCGCAGGCCGGGGTAAGATTTCCCCAAAGGCCGGTTCGCGCATTGAACCCCTGAACCGCTGCGATGCTCCGGCGTGTCAAACCATCAGACGACCATTCTCCCTCTCCCAGCGGGAGAGGGCAGGGGTGAGGGAGAGTCTTTCGGACGCAGATATTCGAGCCACGGTTCATGGGGAGGGAGAGTCGTCCGAACGGGTGCAAAATTGGACGCGGTTCGGGCGCAGGGCCACGAATTGGCGCGGTGCCTCCATCTCCTATCTCCCATCTCCTATCTCCTATCTATTGATCTTCTATCTCCTGTCTTCCATCTCCTGCTTCTGCCACGCGCAGGGAGTGGTGTTATACTCCGAATCATTTCCGTATGGCGCCATCAGCGGAAATCTTTCCATCAATTCGGTTGGATGGGCAAATGACATTCCGGACGAGCCCAATCGCTTGTATCAGAACACTGGCGGCGACGGCGCGGTGTATGCCTACGAGGCGTCGTCAGCGACAACCGCGTTTTACACATCCGCTGCCCTGACGCAGACCGGCGGAGCCGCGTTTCCGGTCATCAATCCAGCACTTTACTCCACCGTTACCTTATCAGTGGATATTCAACCGCATCAGAGCCCTGCCAATGTCATCGCGCGGTTTGCCGTGCAAATGAACGGCAGCAGTTGGTTCGTATCGGTCAATGCATTGCCGGTGCCGTTATCAATCGGTTCCTTTGCCACCTATTCGAGCGTCTTCAATCCGGCGGCGTCACAATGGGATACATTGACCGTGAGCGGCAACGGCAGCGGGGCGCACGCCACGATCGGCGCGCTTAGTTCGACTGATTTGATTGGCAACATTACGGGCGCCGGACTGGTTTTTCTCCATACCGGCGGCGGCGGAACATTCAATTTTGATAACTTCACCATCGCCGCCTCGAGCACGGGCGCGCTTTCGGTCGGAGCGGTCTCCAAAGGTGAAGTGAAACTTTCCTGGCCGGCAGCCTTGAATGTTTGCCTGCAAAGCGACACAAACTTATATGACGGAACCTGGCAAAATGATTTCAGCGCGGCGGGCGGGGGTTCGGCCACTGTGCCCGTGGATTCCGCGGGAAAATTTTATCGTTTAGTGTCCTTTCCTATCGGCCGGTTACAGGACGGCGATTTTGAGTCAAATAGTTTGTCGCCGTATTGGAGCAGTTCGGGCACGACGCCGGCGGTGTCGCTCGTTGGGGGAAACGCCGCGTCCGGGTCCTCGTCCTTGTTACAGAGCAATGCCGCGCCGTACCAGGTGCAGACCTCGCAACTTGTCACGCATCTGCCCAACGGTTATTACAAACTCACCGCGATGGTAAAAAACAGCGGCGGTCAGGAATCCAGTTACCTGAGTGGTAACGGGAGCATGACCAGCCTGCCGGTTTCCGCACAATGGACCAATCTCATTGTACGGGGAATCAGCGTGACCAACGGACAATGCGTTGTGTCCATCCACTCGGCCGATGCCAGCGGCGGCGATTGGTGCCAGGTGGATTTTATCCAATTAATCAAGGACGATGTCCCCTATGAATTGTTGAAAGGCGGCGACGTCTCCGAATTGACGTATGTGGAGCAGGGCGGGGGAGTGTATTACGAGACCAATGGCGTCGCGACGCCGTGCCTGCAAATTTTGAAGAACCACGGATGCGACATCGTTCGCCTGCGCTTGTACAATGATCCCAGTCCGGCCAATAGCGATTTGCCGGTGGGCATCCAAAGTCCGACGAATATTCTCGACCTTGCGCGCCAGGCACAGGCGCTCGGTTTCCAGATCGAATTGACGCTTTATTACAGCGACGGTTGGGCGAACAACGTTCCGCGCGCATGGACCAATGACACCTTCATTCAACTCACCAACGCTGTTTACAACTTCACCACGAATTTTATGGCGGAGATGCAGGCCCAGGGCACTACGCCGCAGTACGTGTCGCTAGGCAACGAAATCAACACCAGTGGCGTGTTGCTGCCCTATGGCAGCACGGCAAACTGGCCGCAACTGGCCCAACTCCTGAAGATTGGTTACGCCGGAGTCAAAGCCATCTCGCCCTCCACAAAGGTGATTTTGCACATGAACAACGTGAACGCGGGCGTCGTCACTTATTTTTTGAACCAGGCGGTTGCAAACGGCGTTCCCTGGGACGTGACGGGTTGTTCTTACTATCCATTTTGGACCGGCTTGACGGCTGAACAGGCCCGCGACCAGATAGACGTCGACTATTCCACCTATAACAAGCCCGTCCTGGTCATGGAAACGGGCTATAACTGGAACACGAACACATGCAGCGGTTATCCCGGCCAGCTCGCCAACGACGGGCCCGAGCCATTTCCCAGCACGCGCCTGGGGCAAAAAGAGTTTATGCTCAATTGTTTTAACGCGATCAAACTGGTCAACTCCGGCGAATGCCTTGGCGATTTATACTGGGACCCCGTTTTTATATGCATGCCCGGCGAAGGATGGGAGTTGGGCCAGCCCAACGTCGTGGGAAATACCACGCTGTTTGATTTTAACGGCAATGCTCTGCCATCGTTGGATGCGTTTGAATTTAATAATTGATCTTCATGATCAAGGTCCGGAAGATGGGTTTTAAATATGCATCTTTCGTATTGTTATTCTACGTCTCCACGGTGCCTGGCTATTCTCATTGGTTCCATGGTGATTGCGTCGCTTGCGCCGAAATCTGTTGCGGCGACGGTATGGCTGGATGATCTGGACCTGAGTGTCGTTTCACAAGGATGGAGCGATCCCCATAAAAATGCGTCGGTGGACAATCATCCGTTGAGCATCGACGGCCAGTCCTTTGAGCGGGGGCTGGGAACGCACGCGATCAGCACGTTGTATATTGATTTGAAAGGCGCCGCGGAATCGTTTTCCGCCAGGGTGGGCGTTGATGGGGAAGAACGTAATACCGTGGCCAGTGTGGGATTTTATGTCATCGGTGACGGCAAAACGCTGTGGTCCAGCGGCGTGATGAAAGGACATGACCCGGCAAAAAGCTTTTCCGTCAGTTTGACGGGCGTCAAGACCCTGCTTTTAAAAGTGGATGATGGGAACGATGGAATCACTTGCGACCACGCGGACTGGGCGGATGCCAAATTTGAAATGACGGGCGGCGCGGTCCCGGAAACTGAAAGCGCGCCGGCGGAGCAGGCCATGATTTTGACGCCCGCGCCGTCACCGAAGCCGCGGATCAACGGCGCGCCGATTTTTGGTGTTCGCCCCGGTTCCCCGTTTTTGTTTACGATCGCCGCAACCGGCGATCGGCCCATGACGTTTTCGGCCGGCGGTTTGCCTAAAGGCCTTCAGTTGGATCCACAATCGGGCCGGATCACCGGCTCGCTGGCCCATGCGGGCGAGTACAATGTCATCTTGCGCGCCAAAAATTCGCTCGGCAGCGCGCATCGCAAATTCAGGATTGTTTGCGGCGATCAGATTGCCCTGACACCGCAGATGGGCTGGAACAGTTGGAACTGTTTTGCCGGTGCGGTATCAGAGGATAAAGTAAAGGCAGCGGCGGATGCCATGGTTCAAAGCGGCCTGATCAACCACGGGTGGACCTACATCAACGTCGACGATTTCTGGCAAAATAATCTGGCTCCCACCGATCCGACTTTGAAAGGGCCTTTCCGCGATGCCAATGGACTCATTGTGCCAAACTCGCGTTTTCCGGACATGAAGGGCATGGCGGATTACATTCATAGTTTGGGATTGAAGGCGGGGCTCTATTCATCGCCCGGCCCGTGGACTTGCGGCAGTTGCGCGGCGAGCTGGCAGCACGAAGCGCAGGACGCGCAAACCTATGCGGACTGGGGTTTCGATTATTTGAAATACGATTGGTGCAGCTACGGCGACGTGGCCGACGGCAAACTTCCGGGGTCAAAAGGGGTTCCGACCTGGGCCAATCATCCTGACAATCACCAGGCGGTGGCGTCGTATCCCTACCAGGTCATGGGTGATCTCCTGCGCAAACAGAACCGGGACATTTTATTCAGCCTTTGCCAGTACGGCATGGAGGACGTCTGGAAATGGGGAGGTTCGGTCAATGGCAACTCGTGGCGAACGACCGGGGACATCCGGGATAATTGGGGCAGCATGTCGGGCATCGGCTTCAATCAGAACAAGGCGGCGCCTTATGCGAAACCGGGAAATTGGAATGATCCGGATATGCTGGTCGTGGGCAAAGTTGGCTGGGGAAATTTGCATCCGAGTCATTTGACGCCCAATGAGCAATACACTCATATCAGCCTTTGGTGCCTGCTCTCAGCGCCGTTGCTGATTGGCTGCGATATGACGCAACTGGATCACTTTACGCTGAATCTTTTGGAGAATGACGAAGTGATCGCCGTGGACCAGGACCCGCTGGGTAAAGAAGCCACAACGGTCGCCAAAACCAATGACACCCGGGTTTATGCGAAGCCTTTGGCCGATGGTTCAATGGCCGTGGGTCTTTTCAATCTCGGCGAAATGGAGAACCAGGTGCAGGTCAATTGGTCTGACCTTGGCCTGAAAGGCAAAAAACATGTTCGCGATTTGTGGCGGCAGAAAGATTTGGGCAAGTTCGCGAATTCCTTTACGGCCACCGTTCCGCGCCATGGTGTTGTCCTGATTCGGGTTTGGTAGTGACAGCGCCCACGGTTCAAATGTCCCGGGGGCCCGGCATTTTATGGCAGTTCCATCCAGCCGTCCCTCCGGGACTTGTGTCTTTTCGACTTGGACCCGGCGTTAAAACGCCGGGCTATTGCCATGTTGTGCCGCTGGCACGAAACGGTAACCGCCTCAATTACCCTTCAACCGATAAAAATATTCAACGCCGTTTGTTGCCGGGAAAATCACGCCAAGGTTTCCGTTGATGGATTGGGGTTGGTTGGTGAGCAGAAACCACGTGACCGGAGGATTGAGGTTCGTGGCGTAATAGATGGAAAAACCGGACGCCCACGCCGGCCACGTCAGCGAGAGTTGGGCGCTGCCGTCCGTCGTCGCTGTGACAATGGGCGGGCTGTAGGGCGTGGCGCTGGCCGGAGCCGACACAGGGCCTGAGCCGGCTCCGTTTACGGGAGTGACGGTGTAGTAGTAAGTCACGCCGCCGGTGACCTGGGAATCGGTATAGCTGTTCTTTGTAATGCTGGTTACGGGCGAATACGGGCCGGCGGAGTTCGTGCCCCGGTTAATCGTGTAACTGGCCGCGCCTGCGGATGACGTCCAGTTTAGATTGACGACGCCAACGCCCGCGAATGCCTCCGGGGCGACAGTCGCCGCGGGCGGACTCAAATCGACATTGGCGATCTGAAAGGTCTGGATGGAGTTTGGCGGCAAGGTCGCCAGGAACTGGCCGTTGGCGATGGTGATATCGTTGCGCTGGACGTAATTGGTGGCAGTGTTCGGCACGGTGATCCAGCGGGTGACCGGACCGGCAACATAGGCAATATTCGTGAGACAGATACTCAAAGTCTGCGCCGGGCCAAGGTTGTACGTGACGAGAACGAGGGTGCGGTTTGTGATGCTGTAGGCGGCGACGGTATTGGGGAGGAGGCTATCGAGGATGACCATGCCGGGCCGGATATGGCGTGTGTATTGCGCGAGAACGTAGTATTTCGGATTTGGGCTGCTGATGGTTGAACTGCCGACGGCGGACTGAATGAGACCCCAGCCGCCTCCATCGAGCGGCTGCCAATAGCACCATGCCGTGGGATGCAGGGTCGAAAAATCCAAGTCCAGGTTGGTGGCGAGGGAAAGGCCCGAGCCGTCGTTTTCGCCATATTCAGTGTTCCAAAGCGTTTTGCCCTTCGTGCCCGAGTAGAGCGCCGGGCGATTGCCGCCGCCATACGAGTAACCGTGCGTGGTGACGATGCCCACGTCGCCCTGGACCGTCGAACTGAAGCCCTGCCAGGTGGAAAGCGCCACGCTGTAGCTGTTTTCGTCCGATGCCGCGATCGGCATGCTGGCCAGGCCGCGATTGTTCATTTCCGTCCGCAGATATCCAATGACCGTCGCCTGGGTAGGTGTGTCAAAGTAACAACCTTCCTGTGTGCCGGTGGCGGTCCACCAACTGCCGTGGGGTTCATTGAAGGCTTCGATGGAATTAAAGGTGACGCCCCAATTCGTGCGGGCATAGGCGGCGATGGTTGCGAGATAGATAGCGGCATCGTCGTCGTACGAAGCCTGGAGGTTATCGGTGGAGGCGGTAGCGGGACCCGAGGGATTGAAGTTGTCGAGCATCCACCACATGGGTGAATTGGAGAAAAGCTGGATGCTGGCGCCGCGCGCCTGGGCCATCATCATCATGGCGCGTTGATTGGAGTCGGCGTTCCAATTCCAATTGGTCGTGCCGGGATTAGAACTGGACGGGTCGAGCCAGAATCCCTGGATTTGTTTCCAGCCCGGAATGTTGGGCGAGGCGACCATGGACTGGCCGTTGACGGAATTGTTGCCGCAACCGCCTGCGTTGTACCGCGCGATGTTCAGGCCCAGGCCGGGAAGGAGTGTGCCGTTGAGTACGGTGTAATTGGTAGTGAAGACGATGTCCGCGAGATCGCTGCGTGTGCCGAAGACATTGGCCCACCAACAGAGCGAACAACCCCAACCCTGCCAGACGCCCCAGTTGACGGTGGGATTCAGGATGGGACTGGGCGCCGGTGTCTGAAAACTTGCCGATGGCTTTGCCCAGGCCGCGCCGGCCTGGTTCGAAGCCGATGCGGTGAAGTAATAGGTCGTGCTCGGGCTGAGATTGAAGACGGGAGCGGAAAAAGCGCCGCCCTGTGGACCCAAAGTCGTGTTGTGGGCCCAGGCCGAGGCGGTTGTTCCGCCGTCGGTCGGACCATAATAGAGGGTCACCGTCGGGTCCTGGTTTCCGGTGGAAAGTATCTGGCCATTGAGCGTGGCGCTGTTGGCCTGCAGGCTGGTGGCGGCGCTGTTGGCTACTGTCGGCTGGGTGACCGTTCCGCCAAGATTTGTGAGCGTGAGGCCGATGTCGAAGAGGCCGTCGAATTTTCCGCTCGAGCCGTAGGTGATAGTGCCGCCGCCGACGGGCACAAGTGCGATTTGGCCGCCGGCGTAGGGATTATTGCTGCCGTTAGCGAGTTGTGCCCAGCCGGTGCCGCTGGCGGTGCGGCTGAAGGCGTACGCATAGGTCGTGTTGGGCGAAAGGAGGAGATTGAGATTGGTCCATTCCAGCCAGTCGCCGTAGTTGAATGCGAAGCTGTTGAACGATTGGTTGAACCAGGGCGTCGCGGTTGAGCCGGATATGGGGGAAATGTAGAGGACGTACGTTTGCGGGGTCGTAGTGGATTGCGAACTGCCGCCTCCAGTTTTAAGGGCTACCGTATTGAGCCAATATCCGCTGGCATTGGGACCTGTCCTGAACGTTTGGCCGGGCGCCCCGCCACCGTGCGACGGATAGTTATCGGTGTAATAATTCAATCCATCGGGCGCGCCGGCCTGGCCGCTGGTACTGAATTGGGAAATATCATAGGTGCCAGGAGTGGGCGCGGCGGCGCCCAGATCAATGAGCGTGGCATTTTGCGCGGATAATGTCACTGACACGAGCGTGGAGCAGGCGGCGAGGGCGGAAACAATTCGGTTCGGGTTCACTGTGGGTCCGAACTGACATAATGCTTCACTTTAGCTGTTTTTGCAACGGATAATGACCAATTATCGCGCCAGGCAACGCGCGGACGGGCATCGCCGTCAAATTCGAGCGGAAGCCAAAGGTAACTGGAATTAGAGAGGTCCCACTTGTTCCAGCGGTCCGCGATAAAGATCAAAGAATTGTTCCCGGACACGGGCAGTACGAAGGCGCTTTGGCCTGAAAACGTTTTATCGGCGTGAGGACCGATGCATGGGTTCCCTAATTCCGTCCATGGTCCAAAGATCGAATCTGCCACGGCGGATTGCGCGGCATTGGGATCCCACGCGGTGCTGCCGGAAGTGATTAAATAATATTTTCCGTTATGCTTGAAAACCGCCGGAGCTTCCCGGCTACGCCCGATTAAAATGCGGCTGTATTTTCCTGTGGTTTTCAAATAATCGTCCGTCAGCAGGGAAACATGCATGGTGGAATTTTCTTCCGAGGCGTAAAAAATGTACGCTTTGCCGTCGTCATCCACGAAAGCGGTCATGTCACGCGCCATTTGGCCATTCTTAAAATCGCGCGCCAGATAATTGCCTTCGCCCGGCGTTTTATCCGCGTCGGTCACATTGATCGGCCAGATACCGGCGTCGGGACGCGTGCTGCCGCGGTACTTGTAGGGGCCGGCGGGATTCTCACTGACGGCTACGCCCAGGCGCGCTTCGTGATAGTCTGCGCTGTCGATGTGCATCCACATGACGAACTGTTTTGATTGGCGGTTGTAGATGACTTTGGGCCGTTCCAGCACGTTGCCGGGATTCAGATCGCCGGGAGAGTCCGGAATCGCAGGCAGAGCGAGCCCTTCATTTTTCCAATCGCGCAGGTTCGTGGATGAATAACACGAGACCCCGGCCATATCCACGCGTGTGCCGCCCCAGGATTTGTTGCAGTCGGGCAGGAAGGTGCGGCCGGTCTTTTCCTCGCCATACCAGTAGTAAACGCCTTCGTGAAAGAGAATGCAGCCGCCATGGGCGTCAATCGGGCTTCCATCCGTATCGCGCCAGTCATTATCGGGGGCGAATTGTGCAGAACCTGCTCCTGCCAAAGCATCTTGAGAAATACCCACCGCAGCCAGGGCCAGGGCCATCGCTATGAAACCGTGTATTAAAAAGGTACCGAGTTTCGACACGGATTCATTTTACCTGAATCGCGACCGCCAAGACCATTACCCGAAAGAGTAATTTGTCTGGAGCGGTTTAAAAAATACTGGTGAAACGCCGGCTTTACCGAACGTCCCTAACGGGCCGCTACCGGGATTTTTCACGCTTCGCCTTCAAGGCCTTCAACAGCGGCTTTAATTTAAGCGTGTTAATGACGTCGTCCGGTTCCAGCCATCCTTTGCGCGCTACGCCCGTGCCAGGCCGTAAAAAGCCGGCGTGTTCATTGCGGTGAGCGTCGGGATTGACCACGCACTTGACGCCTTTGCGCCGCGCCGCCGGCCACAATCGCCAATCCATGTCGAAGCGGTACGGGCTGCAGTTCAATTCAATCCACGTCCCGGTCGCCGCGCAGGCGTCAATCACCGCTTCCATATTCACCGGATAGGCTTCGCGCTCCAGCAGCAAACGGCCAGTCGGATGCGCGATAAAATTCACGAACGGATTTTCCGCCGCGCGAATCAGCCGTTTCGTATTCTCGGCCTCATTATTCGCGGGCACATGCAGGCTCGCCACCACCACCTCCAATTCCGACAAAATGTCGTCGTCCAAATCCAATCCATTTTTGACTATGTCCACTTCCACCCCCATCAATAGCCGGAAATCCTTTCCATCCGCCGAAAATTGGGCGTTGATTTTCTTTATTTCGACCATTTGCTCGCGCAACCGCTTGGCGTCCAGCCCGTTGGCCTGAAACGATGCCTTGGAATGGTCGGTGATGGCCCAATAATCCAGGCCCAGGCCGTCCATAAACCGGGCGATGTCTTCGAGACGATTGTGTCCGTCGCTCCACGTCGAATGATTATGCAGGGAACCTTTCAGGTCGGTCCACTGCACCAGCCGCGGCAGATCGTTTTTTTCCGCGGCGGCAAATTCGCCCATGTCTTCGCGCAGCTCCGGCTCGATGTACGGCAAATCCAATTTGCCAAAAATCTCTTCTTCGCTCGCGCAAGGCACCAGCAGCGCCGGGTCGCGCGTTTCCTCCTTCGACTTGAACAAGCCGTACTCATTGAGGCGCAATCCGCGAGCAATGGCCCGCTGGCGCATCACGATATTGTGGTCCTTGTTTCCCGTGAAATACATCAGGGCGAACGGATATTCCCCGTCGCTGACGACGCGCAAATCCGATTGCAGGCCGCCTTCCAAAATCACGCTGGCTTTGGTGTCACCCTTCGCCGTCACCTTGATAACGGCGGGTTGTGAACAAAAGAAAGCGATGACCTCAGCCGGCTTTTTTGACGACGCCAGCAGGTCAACGTCGCCGATAATCTCCTTGTTACGCCGCATACTGCCCGCCCCGCTGCAACGAATGACATCCGGATGCTGACGCAACGCCTCCAGCAGGGGCTCGGCAGTCAGTAAGGCATCAGTCAGCAAATGTTTGCTGGCGTACGTTCGAAGGCGTTCGATGCCTTCGCAAATATTTTGCGCGGTCTTTTCCCCGAAACCGGCCAACTCAGCCACTTTGCCCGACTTGCACGCCGCCTCCAATTGTTCAACGTTTTCAATCTTGAGCTGGTCGTGCAGCGTCTTGACTTTCTTCGGCCCCATCCCGGGAATTTCCAGCATTTCAGCCAATCCGGGCGGAATCGAGGCTTTTAGTTCCACGTAATAGTCCAGTTTTCCAGTCTCGACGAGTTGCTTGATCTTTTTGCCAATGCCTTCGCCGACGCCTTTGACTTCAGCAAGCCGGTCTTCGGCCACAACTTTGTCCAGCGGTTCAGACAGGTTTTCAATGGCCCGCGCCGCATTGCCGTAGGCCCGCGTCTTGAACGGATTTTCTCCCTTTAATTCCAGGAGCAGTCCAATCTCGATGAGAATCTCGGCAACCTTGCTTTTGTCCATGGCTGCGATGATAAATTGAAAATCCGAGGTTCAAAGGCAAAAAGCTAATGGCAGGGACGCTGCGCTGCGGCGTCACCGCCCGTAGAGCGGGCGGAAAGCGCGCGTAAGGAATTTGGACTAC
The DNA here is from genome assembly GCA_036269115.1 of Verrucomicrobiia bacterium. Taxonomy (GTDB): domain Bacteria; phylum Verrucomicrobiota; class Verrucomicrobiia; order Limisphaerales; family UBA11358; genus UBA11358. The sequence continues at coordinate 18,376 of DATAST010000270.1, forward strand.
GCAGATCGCGCCGGTGGCAGCGCGCCGTCCCGGCCACGCTATCAAAGAACCCTCAGATTACGGATTGGCCATGCGGTTGGTATTATACAAACCATCGGCATCCTTGGTGGGCTCAACCATGGGACCGTTTTTGGTTTCTTGCTTGGCCTCACTCTTGCGCTCCTGGTTGACGACGGACCGTTCTTCGCGCTCGGCGCCAGATATGCCCGGCGAACGCACTTCTTCCTTCACGGCCTGGATGGAAGCTTCCTCGGGGCTCCTAAGGACCGTTGGCCGCATCATTACCAGCAATTCATCCCGCGTCTTGTTGCTCGAGGGCGACTTGAACAGGTTGCCGATGAGTGGAATATCCTGTAACAGGGGAATGCCGCTGCTGGATTTCGACGTTTCGGTGTCAGTAAAACCGCCCAGCACAATGGTGTCGCGGTCTTTGACGGCCACTTCCGAAGTGAAGGTACGATTGTCCGTCGTGGGTACGTTACCCACCCCCTGAATTGGCACGTTGCCACTAATATCATTGATCTGCTGGTTAATATCCAGGACGACGAGGCCGTCCGGGTTGATGAAGGGCGTTACGTCCAGCGAAATACCTACCTGCAATTGTGAATACGAGGACCCGCCGTTGTATCCTAAACCTCCGGAGTATGTGCTGGTGACATAAGGGACGGATTGACCCACAAAAAATTGTGCTTCCTTGGCCTGCGAGGTTTGAATGCGCGGACGCTGAATGATATGGATGCTGCTATCACTGGCGGCGGCATTCAAGGCGAGTTCCCAATTGGGGCCAATGTTTCCAAAATAGCTCAATCCATTGAGCGCGGAGCTGGTGAAGTTTCCCGGCCAGGTATTTGTGCCTCCCCCGCCATTAAAGGCGTAAAACGGCGTGCCGTTATTTATCGCACCGACCCCTTGTATGGGGCTGCCATTCACTTTGGGACCGTTCAACGGATTTTGCGCCGCAGAAATTCCGTAATCCCACGATTTGTTCAAGTCGACTTCCATGATGACGGATTCGATGAGCACCTGCGCCAGCAAAACGTCCAGTTTCTTGATGATGTCCTTGATCGTAAGCATGTCCTCCGGCGTCGCGTAGATCAACAGGGAATTGCTGCGTTCATCCGCAATGATCTTGGTTTGTCCCAGGATTTGAATCGGCTGCTGCATGCCCATGGCGCCGCCGGCGCCGCCGCCGCCACCACCGTTGTTTTGGACCCGGTTAAGAATGTTTTGCAATCGATTTGCGAAGGGGCTTTGACTCGAACCTTGAGACGACTGCGAATTCTGATAAGAATTCTGCTGTCCAGGATAGGAGGAACTGGATCCGTTAATTCCATTTCCCCCCATGGTCGATGATCCCCCAAAACCGCCGCCAACCACACCGTTATGCGCGCCTTCGGCGCCGGGCGTGGTCGCCTGCCCAAACGACGTGGAGCCTCCGCCAGGACTTTCCAGGCTGCTCAGCACACTGGCGATGTCATCGGCCATCGCGTATTTGATGGGAATGACTTCATTAGTATATTCAGCCGGAATCACCACATCCACCTTGGCAATCATTTCCATCATGCGCTTGATGTTTTCCGAGTAGTCACGCAACACCAGGATTCCGTTTTCATCGATCGGGAGGATGGCATTGGGAGACTTTGAAAAAGGCTGGATGATGGGAAGGATCTGGCTGGGTTTGCTGTATTTTAACTGCACGATGCGCGTAACGTATGAACCCAGTTCCGGCAATTGGTTCGGGTTGCCCTCGTTAAACGGCTGGCCTTGCTGGGGCGCCTGCTCGGTTGGAACAACTTTGATAAACTTGCCTCCCGGCACATCCATGACCGAGATGCCATTGAGCGCCAGCACCGCCTGCAGAGCCTGAATGGCCTCGGCCCTGGTCAGCGGCGTTTCAGTTTTTAACACAATTTGCGCGTTGGGCAAACTGGCGCGCAAAAGGGTTTTCTTTTCCAATTGCGCATATACTTCCAACACCTGGGTCACGTCCACCCCCTGGAAATCAATCAGGCCCGGTGGAATCAACTCGTTGTCCGAATTATCCTGCGCATTGGCGGCGTTATTCTGCGCGCCGGCCCGGCCGGGAATTCCAGGGGGCATTTGCGCCCGGAGGACCGACGCCGTTAATGCCAACATTAAAAGTATTGAAGTGATATATTTCATTGAGCGGATGCAGTTGCGTTTTTCAAATTTTTCCCCGGTGTTTTCGGATGGCTGGCTATACTTGCCACGCGGGCATCAAGCCCCCGCCACAGGCTAACCATCGCCGAGTCATTACCTGCCTGATAAAGAGAATTGACAAGATTGATCGTTGCCGCCATGCGCTCGACATTATTCACGTCGTCCCACAACACCAGGATTCCATTTTCGTTGATCGGCAAGATGCCATTTGGAGATTTTGAAAAAGGCTGGATGATGGGCACGATCTGGCTGGGTTTCAGATATTTTGATCTTACGACGCGGGTGACACACGAAGCCAATTTCGGCAATTGATAAGGGTTTCCCGCATAAAACGTCTGGCCTTGTCGGCTTGCCTGCTCGGCTGGCACGATTTTGATAAACTTGCCTCCAGGCAGGTCTATGACCGCGACACCGTGAAGCCAGAGGACCGCTTCCAAGACCTGGATGGCCTCGGCCCTGGTCAACGGCGTGTCGGTTTCAAGGATAACAGTGCCGGATGGCAATCCCGAACGAAGCAGCGTTTTTCCAACCAAATGCGCATACACCTCCAGCACCTGGTTTATGTCCACTCCCTGAAAATTAACCATGCCCGGCGGGACCAACTCCTTATCCGAATTCTTCTGCGCATTGGCGGCATTAGGCTGTGCCCCAGGATCGCCAGACGAACCTGCCGGCGTCCCGAGGAGCGACGCCGCTAATGCCACAATCAGAAGCATGGATGTCATACAGTTTATCGAGCCGATGCAGTTGCGTTTTTCAAATTTTTCCCCGGCGTTTTCTGGTAGCTGGCTACAAGGCCCACGCCGGCTTCGAGGCGTTGACGGGGACCGTCCGGGTGCAATTCCAGGGACCACACGCGAATCATCGCCGGGTCATTACCGAGCCGATAAAGAAAATTCACGAGCTGTTCGTCTGTGGCCCGCACCGTGATATTTTCGACGCGCTCGACGTAGAAAGCGTCGTTCGTGTGCATGACCGAAGGGGGAACATTGACAATGCTGACGCCGGTTTCATTGGCCTGGTTTTGAATCGTTAGCATGAAATTGACCGCCTGGTCCTCCGCTGCCACGATGGCGCCCTCATTATCAAACTTTTTCAGCTTTTGCTGATAAGCCGGCGCCTGGGCAATCACGTTTTTGTAATTGTCCAATTTCTGGTGCGCCTGGTTAATTTTAAGATCCAGGCTGCCCCAATCGCCAAAATGTGGCCAAATCATGACATAATTGGCCACCAGCAACAAAACCACGATCACGCCGACGGCCAGCCGGCGTTCCATGGGGCGCAATTGTTGAAAGTACTTCTTCATTTTAGTGCGTCCTGCTGCTCCAAATGGAGGCTGAGATTCCAGTCCACATGGTTTTGATACATGTGATACCCCATTGGCTCGCTGGGCTTGAACATCGCGTTTCCATCCGGTCTTTTGGCCTTTTGGAGCACGCCACCGAAATCGGTTAGCGGACGAACCTGGTCCTGGGGAGCCGAACCGGCGATGGCGAGCGTATCGCCACTGCCGAAACCAAATCGGTCCAGGTTAATTCCTTCCGGCAGGTTGTCAGCAACCACCTTCCAGCAGTCCAGCGCCGCAAATTTCAGGTTTTCCCGTTCCTGAAGCACCGCGTAACGCCCCTGCAGTTGCATGGCATTATTGTAGGAATCCGTCAATGCCGCCACCTGCCCCTGAACCTTGTCGTATTGCATGCCGCGAAGCTGAACCATGCCAAAATAGAATGCGACGTAAACCAGGTAGAGCACCCCGGCGGCGTACAGGCCGTGCAGCCATAAACGGTCGCGAAATTGATCGCGATAACGGGTTGAAGCGTCCGGCGGCAACAGGGCTGCAACACCAGGGTTTTGAGCGGATTGCGCGACCCGCCGCGCCGTGCGCGCAGCCAGGTCCGCTGTCCCCAAAGGCGGCGTCACCTGTACCGGCTCATCCAGGGCTTTGCGCAAAAGCGCCTCCCATTCGGCGGCGGCCACGCCGTCGGCCACCAGGTGCCACTGGACTTTGGCCGTGAGCCAACCTTCCAACTCGCCGTGCCATGTCAATTGTGACAGTTGGTTCTTCAGGTTTGCGGCGCGGTCACCCGTGGCCGGGACCAGGATGAAATTCACGCCGCGCAACACCCCGCCATACCACCAGGCCACCAGGGCAGATCTCGGATCCGCCGTTGCTCCGGCCCAAATCCATGCGCCGTCGCCGAACCCGCTCATGGCCTCCAACTGGTCCAGCATCGGCGTATCCAGGCGATCGGGCAGAAATCCTTTCCCTTCCAGATGGCCGAGAAATTCCTCCACAGCGCTGCGAGCGGCCATGACGACAATCACCGTTTGCACGTCTCCGGTCGCCTGTGGAAGCGCATGGATCGTCCAGACAATTTGCGCCACCGGCTGCGGCGCCAATTTCTCCAGTTGCAACTCGACCATCGCCACTGTTTCATCGAGCGGCCCCTTGGGCAATTCGATCACCCGCAGGAAAACGGTCCCGGCAGGAAGCCAGGCCACGTTCAACTTTGGCTGCCACAACGCGGTCCACGACTTGGCCACCAAATTGGCCGGCATCGCCGATTCATTCCCCACGCGCGCTTCGCGCTGAAGCTTGAAATTGCCTTTGGCCTCAAACTGCCACAGCCGGTGCGAGTCGAAGGCTGTGTGGAATATGTTGCAGATGTTCCAGCGGGGCATAATTAATTTTCCATTTCTGCTTTCTTAAAGGGTTTGCCGTGCAAGGTTTACTCTTTTTCGGCCATGGCATCCATGTGCTCTTCGATCTGGGTCACACGCAGGACTTCTTCGATCGTGGTTTCGCCATTTTTCACCTTGTTCCAGCCGTCCGTGCGCAAGGTGCGCATGCCATTTTCAATGGCCCGGGAGGCAATGGTAGAGGCCGCCGCTCGCCCCAGGATGAGCGGGCGCAGGCTTTCATTCACGATGAGCAGTTCATAAATGCCTTTGCGTCCCTGGTAGCCAAATTGCCGGCACTCTTCGCAACCGGCGCCGCGCCAGAATTTCGCCGAATCGATTTCGTCTGCGGGAAACCCGATGCGCTTTAAATAATCTTTCTCAGCTTTCTGCTCAGTTTTGCAATGTTTGCAGATAGTACGCACGAGGCGTTGCGCCATGACGGCCTCAACGGATGAAGCCACCAGGAACGGCTCAATGCCCATGTCGATCAATCGCGTAAACGCGCTGGGCGCGTCATTGGTATGAAGCGTCGAAAATACAAGGTGACCCGTCAGGGACGCGCGAATGGCGATTTCGGCCGTCTCCATATCGCGAATTTCACCCACCATCACCACGTTCGGGTCCTGGCGCAGGATGTGCCGCAATCCCATTGCGAAGGTCAATCCAATTTCCGGGCGCACGGCAATTTGGTTGATGCCTTTCAATTCGTATTCAACCGGTTCCTCGATGGTGATGATGCGCTTGTGAACCGAATTAATCGCGCTAAGAAATGCGTAGAGCGACGTACTTTTGCCGGAACCGGTTGGGCCGGTGACCAGGAAAATGCCGTGCGGCTTGACGATGATTTCGCGAATGACGGCTTCGTCCTTGGGCGCGAACCCGAGCTTGTCCAGGCTGAGGAAAATCTTTCCGCGGGTCAGCAAGCGCAACGACACGCTTTCGCCGTAAACCGTGGGAACGGTCGAAACACGAATGTCAATTTCCTCACCCTTGATGCGCACATTGATGCGTCCGTCCTGCGGCAATCGCTTCTCCGCGATGTTCATTCCGCTCATGACCTTGATACGCGAAATGAGCGCCGCCTGAAACCGCTTCAACTGCGGGGGCATGGGCGTCTGGTGCAGGATGCCGTCAATGCGGTAGCGAATGCGTAACTCGTCTTCCGCCGGTTCGAAGTGAATATCCGTAGACCGGTCCTTGTGGGCTTCCCAGATGATCTGGTTTACGAATTTAATGACGCTGGCTTCCTGGTCGTCCTCGGTGATTTCCTTGTTGCTGGCGATTTCCAATTCCATCGATTCGCCTTCGCCCATTTCATCGAGTGTCTCGGCGCCGACGCCGTAATATTTTTTGAGCGCCTTCTCAATTTCAGTTTTGGGCGCCAGCGCAAATTGGACGGGCATCCGGGCGTCGAAACGCACCGCGCTGGCCATGGCTGCGTCAAAGGGATCACTCGTCACGATTTGCAACTCGCCGTCATTCAACGCCGAAGGTAAAACTGAATATTGGAACGCAATCTTTGTGGATATTTTGTTTCGCGCCTCGGTGGGCACGCCCATCTTGTTCAGTTCGAGAAAGGGCCAGCCGAGCGAAGTGGCGAGCTTCTGCATGAAGGCGTCCTCAGTCAACCCGCACTCGCGCGCAATGAATGTCAACAGCGGCTCCGCTGAGCCAGCCGCAGTCGCCGCGCGCCAGGATTTGCGCCAATCGTCGAATTGCTTCGGCGACGCCTGCGCCGCAGACGCTACAACATCTTTTATTGAACTGAATGCCATGTGCCTATTTAAACATCAAAAGACGGAAAAAGTTTCATAAATTCAGAAGATTTTAGAGCCAAATTAAGCGAAAATTGAACGCTTGGACGACAGCGCTTGCCCTGAAATAGGACACTGCGCAGGGCAAGGCACCTGCATACCGGTTCGGGCGGCTTCCAGCCACCAGTTTGGTCAATCGAGCCATCAATCCCACAAAAATTCGTCATTCCAACCCAATTTACTTTCCAACGACCCTAAATTCCCGTATCTATGACCTTCATCGTTGGATAAATGTTGAAGAAACTCCTCAGCCCGGTGCTCGCATGGTATCTCACGGCGCTCAAGTCGTTGGGTTATCCGGCCATTCTGCTGCTGATGCTCGGTGAAAGCAGTTTTTTGCCGATACCCTGCGAGGCCATCATTCCCCCGGCCGCATATTGGGCCCACACCAACCAACTTCCGTTGAATTGCGCGGGCATCATTGCCGTGGCTGTTCTCGGGTCATGGCTGGGCGCGAGTATCATGTATTGGCTGTCGCGAAAGGCGGGACGTCCGCTGGTGCTGCGCTATGGCAAATTTGTTCTGTTTCCCCCAGATAAACTTGAAAAGGCGGAACGATGGATGTCGCATTACGGAGCCATGGGCGTATTGGTGGCGCGACTCTTGCCGGGAGCGCGGCAATTGGTCGGCATTCCCGCGGGCATTGCGAGGTTGAACTATTTGCAATTTTCTATTTTCACCGTCATCGGTGCCACGATTTGGTGCAGCGTATTAGTCTACGTGGGCGTGACGGCAGGCAATGATAAGGACCTGCTCGAGGGCGACCTGCGCCACATTACACTCTGGCTGGGCGGCGGCGCCATCGTCCTCGGCGGCCTTTATTACTTTTTCGTTCATCGCCATTTGCAGAAAAAGCCAGGAACGCCACTTCGTGCCGAAGGCGTGAATGGCAAGTAGCTAAAAGTCAAGCTGGCGTAGCAGAGCCGCATAAGCGCGAACGGTAGGTGGAAGTGCCTTTCCGCCACGCCGCCAGCACGGTCAAAGCCACAAATCATTCTACGAACCGTTTGAAAAACTCGGACGGGTTGGGGACAGCTTGTCCCCGGATAATCCTGGCTCGTGTGGGGACAAGCTGTGCAACCCATGGACCAATTTCGGTGCGCGGCTGTGTCGGAGACCACCCGCAGCATGTTAATGGCAGGACGTTTGGTGATTAGGTTGGCAGGACGTTTGGTGATTAGGTGCGCCCTTTTGCCTGCGAAGCTGCTGCGGCTGGCTTTCAGCACAGCCGCGCTCCGTGCTCTATCAGGAAATCATTCATTCCTGTATTCCTGGATTGCCGCCCGCCACGACGGCGCAAGTGTCGCTCCCGGTCGAAGCCAAATCTCCTCGTGCAGCCATTCCATTGCGTTGGCATCGGCCATGATCAGGAGGCGTTCGTTTGCGGTTACTTTGTCGGGCCCTTCAGCCAGGAATTTTTCGACCAGAGAACGGGTTTTCGGGCTGCCCACGCCCATCATTTCAAATTGTTCGGCGTAAAACGGATTGGATCTCTTTTCGCGGAGCAGCGAAACGTGAATGGCGTTGATGTAGGGGTCCAGGATTGCTTCGGACACGCCGTCATGCCGGTGGTTGGGCCCGGTTTGGCTGATGATTTCCTGGATTTTCAGGCGCGCCCTCAAAGAAACCAATTCGTCCGGCGGCTCCGTTTCCTCGGGGGTCAGAAACAATCCCCACTTTTTTGCCGCGGCGCCCGCCGACAGCCTGCTGGTCAAAACGCTAATCGGGACGGAAAACACCATCCCGGCAAACAGCGGCATGAACCACCAGAACAACGTCGGCTTGACTGCCCACATGAACAGCCCCCAGACCACGCCGATGAGCATGTGTCCCCAATGCCGGCGCAGGGCAAACGCCCACATTGTGCTTCCGGCCCGCTTTTGCGTTTTCCAGCCAACCGTCACTCCGAGCAAATTGGTAATCACAAAACGCGTGTGCCACAACATTTGAAGCGGCGCGTGCAGTGTGGAGAATATTGTTTCGCACACCACGCTGACCGTCGTGCGCCCGAGTCCGCCAAACGCGCGCCGTCGCGGGGCATCAAAGGCCAGGTCCACCAGCGCGAGAAATTTAGGCAGCATCAGCACGACCATCACGATGACAAAGATCAACAACGCATGAGCCGTCCCGCTAAGGTTGATCAGGATCGCGTGTACCGTAAAAACTGAAAGGCCGGTGTATTTTTGATACCAGAGTATCCACGTGGAGGTAATCAAAAAGCCCAGCCACAGCGGGCTGGCTAAATATCCCATAATCCCAAAAAACAAGTGCATCCGGCTCACGCCGCGAAGCCCGCTAAAGAACATCACCAGGCTATGCTGCAAATTTCCCTGGCACCACCGGCGGTCGCGTTGCGCGTTCTCGATCATTCCCTGCGGCGCTTCCTCATAGCTGCCCTCCAGGTCATAGGCCAGCCAGACGGCGCGATTTTCCCGCAGCAGCAGGGCGGCCTCGACGAAATCGTGGCTCAGAATTTGTCCTCCAAAGGGTTTGTGACCTGGCAAGCGTGGCAAATCGCAATACTGCATGAACGGCTCCACGCGAATAATCGCGTTATGCCCCCAATAATTTCCCATATCCAGCGTCCAATAATTGAAGCCCGCGATAAAGACCGGTCCATAAAGCCGGTTGGAAAACTGTTGCATCCGGCCGAACAACGATTCCGCGTTCACCAGCGCAGGCACCGTCTGAATAAGCCCCACATTCGGGTGCGTTTCCATCAGCTTGACCAAATCGACGAGCGTTTCGCCGCGCATCACGCTGTCCGCGTCGCACGTGATGAAATACCGGTAGCGCCGCCCCCACGAACTCAGGAAATCGCGGATGTTTCCGCTCTTTCGCCCTTCATTGTCCAGGCGCCGCCGATAGTAAACTTTTCCGAGTGCGTCCAGTTCCTGGATCAGGTCAAACCAACGACGCTCTTCCTCGACCCATTTGTCCGCATCGGTGGAATCGCTCAAGATAAAGAAATCGAAATATTCGAGTGAACCGGTTCGCTGGAGGGATTCATAGACCGCGCGCAATCCCTCGCAAACGCGCGCCACGTTTTCATTATAAATTGGAAAAACGATCGCCGTGCTGGCGTCGGCTATGCTGATGTCCCGGTATCCCTTCAAATGGGTAATTCGCAGCCGGTCGCGGAATCGGCGCAAAACAAAACCGTAAATGCCGTGCAGGCAGCCGACCGAGGCGAAAAAAAACAGGATGATGAAAAGGATGAGCAGGATGATCCGGGAATTCGACCAACCGGTGCGCCAGAGCAAATCCGCAAACAGCACCGAGACAGCGCCGGTCAACAGCACCGCCAGGGAATAAAAAATAAAAAGTCGCCAACCTCGGATTCTGGAAATCGAAACATTCGGGGCGCTCACTTGTTCCACAGGCCCAAAGTCTAAGCTAAAAGGTGCCTTTGGGCAAGAAGGGTGGTGAAACGCTATTCGCCTGCGTCACTCACCGTACTTCTCTTAACGTTGCCTATGCGTGGTGCGTCAAGTATTGCAAGACCGGGTGTAAACATTCTTGACGAAATACGCCCCACGCGTCACGGGGTTGTCACTATTTTTGCACTTTGGCAGCGTTTCTTTATTGCTTTTACCGCCGGGAACGCCAACTTTGTTCTGGAAATGCCTGATGAACATCAGCCGGAATCGAATCAGCCCGGACCAAGGAAACGCCCAACCAGTCGCCGACGTGGTCGTCGTGGCGGTCGTGGACGCAGCCTGCGTCCGGCCAACGCCACCGCGCCGGGTCAAACGCCGGCACCCGCCGTGGGTGAAACTGGACCTCAGCCGGAAGAACGCCTTCCAGAAGCGCCCGGCGCCGAGGCACCGCCCGTTGAAAGGCCTCAACCGGAGCCTAAACCCGCTTACCGTCCGGTTGAACATCGTCCCGCCGAACATCGCCCGGTCGAACGGCCGCGCCATGAGCAGCACACCCTGCAACATCCGGCTCCCTCACTCACCCGGGCCACGGACGAGGTGCGCCGAATCGTGGAATCTCTCGAAGACGCTCTCGAACAGATGGAGCACGTCCTGGAACTGGTTGAAACGGCGGAAGAACAAAACATCGACGACGAACGGGAAATCGAAAATCTCCGGCGCGCCCTGCGCCGGATCCAGACGCCGCGACACGAACCGTCCAGGGAACGGCGCCCCGAACATCCACGTGAGGAAAGGCCGCGCGGCGATGAACATCGAGAGGAACGCCGACGTGACGAACCGCGACACGAAGAGCACGCTCCCGAACCAGAGCCGGAACAGGAACCCGAAGGCCACGAAGAAGAGCCGCCCCGGGAGGACGTCGGCCCTGAAGATCAGGCAAGCTGAGTGCTTGCGCACGGTCACCATGGCGAGCTTGTGCGAGGACTGGCAAGCACCTGCGGTGCACGCCTGGCGGAAGGGCACTTCCGCCCTACCTTAAGAGATTGACTTGCGCCTTACAGCCCCACCGTCGAGTTTACACCGAATGAATTTGTGGTTTCCCACTGTTGCCAATCGTTGACAATGGCAGAAGTTGAATCCTTGGAAACATTCGGCGTCGGCGGCCAATTCGTCGGGTCATACCAGCCCCAGCCGTCCGGGACCAGCCCCTGGGAATTCTTGTAGGACCACATCGACCAGCTAATCCCCGCATGGTCGTAGTCGTTAATTGAATACTGGTAGCAAGCCGCGCCCTGGCCCATGTCATTCCACTCGCCGACGTAATCGGGCACGTTCCACGAAAGATTATTTTCGAATTGGTACACCTGATTGTCCGAGCCCGCTTCGATCTGGGCCACGTCCCCGCCGTATTCGTATTCATGCATCGAGTACACGACATTCGTCCAGCCGTACATGGACGGCGCCGGCAACATGCTCCAGTTCCAACTGCCGAATGTGCCCTCCATCATGATGATATGGTTTGTATCCACGGTGCGAATCCTATTGTAAAGGCTGTTGTAAGCCGTCCAAACGGCGGTGGTATTGGGAGCGCCAATCGGTTCGTTAATTAAATCGTAGGCGGCCACTGCAGTGTTGGTATTGTAATGCGATGCAATTTGGGCCCACATGAACGCGGTTTCGCTCTGGTCGGTAGAGTTGGTCCAGTAGGCATTCAAATTTTGCTGCCCGGTATCGTCGGACGTGCTTTGGCTGCCGATCACACCGTGCATGTCTATCACCACATAGATGCCGCGAGTCGCGCAATTGGTCACTACCCAATCCAGCATCGTGAACGCATCCGACCGCCATCCGGAGCTGGTCGTGTTGGCCAGGGGAAAGAAATTCCCCCACCAAACGGGCACGCGCACGCAATTGAAGCCCGCGTTGGCGATGTTGTCCAGATCGGCGGTCGTGATCCAATACGATTGGTAAGACCGAATCAGTGCCTGCTCGACGGGCACGCCGAACCGGCTGTCGAGTTCCTGGATGATACTGTAGGTATCGGGCAACCCGCCACTGTCCGCGGGGCACATCCACGGTTCCATCACGAACCATCCGCCCAGGTTAAGTCCACGCAATTGAACCGGCTGATTGAAAGCGTTCACGATGGTCGTGCCGCTGGCGCGCAGCAGTGTCTCGAGCGGAGCATTCGTTGACATTTGAACACGATAGAAGCGGCTGGTCCCAACCGGGAGCCCCTTCACGATTTGGTATCCGTCATTGCCGGGAACGGGATTACCCATGGCACTCCAAATCCGGTCATTCAAATTCGTCTTGTATTGCAACTGATAGCTGAATCCCTTTTGCGTAGGAAACGAGATGATCTGGTTGCTGATCGAATTTAGGCTCGTAATCACGAGATGCGACGGTTGAATCTGAAACCCATTGACGTCACCCTCGAGACCTCCATTTCCGGTGTAGGCAACGTCCAGGGTTCCCGAGGCATCGGACACGGCAGCGGGAAAATAAACGTAGTCTACCCCGGGAATGAACGTGCTGCCCGTTCCGTTCCACATACTGCTCAATGTATGACCGTTTATGGTGAAATAAGTCGTACGCCCCACGGCACTGATGTTGGCCGCGTTATACAGCACAACGTCGTAAAGTGTATTTGACGCCAGGCCGGAAAGCGTAATGGTTTGAGACGCCCCGCCATTGTAGAGGTACGTCTCCATCAGGGCCGCGTCCGCGCTGCCGGCGAAAGGTGTAGAGCCTCCGTAATCAAATACATTGAAACCGCCACCAGAGCTGAACGTCATTTTTACAGATGAGGCCGTGCCGTCCGAATACATGAGAGGAATGCCACTGCCGCTGATGCCGTTGATTCCATTCCATTGATCGCCCGCCGACCCAAAAATCGCCGCCCCGGACATGGTCGGCCCGGGACTGGGACCGCCCTGCCCCGGACTGCTGTTTTGGGTAAAGTTGACGTCGATTAGTTTGGCGTGGAGCGGGAGAGTGGTAGCGGCGAAAACTGTGGCCAGGACAAGCACCAGCGTTGAAACGTTGAATCGTTGAATCGTTGAAAGGGTCGCCCGTTGCGGGCCGGGCACATTCAACAATCCACATTCACTTCGCATGCCGTTTAAAATTTGAATATTATGAAACCGCACTCGGAAATTTTTCCGGCAGCCAGCCGCGCTCGACGCAATATCGAAAATTCCAGACGCATTCGGCTTTCGTCTTGTAACTCCAAAAAAACCAGCCTCGAGTATTTTCAAAGCACAACAATTGCGCATCCGCATAGGCGCCGATCACCAACTCGTTCTGGAACGATGACAACTCGCGCGTGGAACGATACGGCAGCGCGAGCGACCATTCGCCGACAAAGGTGGGAAGTTCTTCCCGCTGCATTTGTTCCAGTGTGGCCTTGCGGTTGAGCGCAAAGATCAACTGTTCCGGCGCGCTGCGCGCCGCATCGTCATCGCTGAATGACTGGTACAGGTGCGTGTCGATAATGACATTTGAATACTGCGGTTCTTTCATGAAATCCTGCCAGGCCATGGCGCGGAATGAATCATGAAATACGACCGCAACTGCATTGCCTGTGTGCCGGCGTATTTCCGAGTATGCACTATGATAGAACTCCTTGAGAATGGCAATTGGGATCTTGGGACTAGGTTCATTTAACATCTCGATGCCATAAAGCGCCGGATGTTTTCCGTATTTTTGGGCAAAAGCGCCAAGAACGCGGACCGTTTCCCTGATTTTGTTCGGGTCCTTGTACCAGCCGATTTCACCACCCCGCCCGCTGTGGTCCCAGCCATTCTGACTGCCGGGGGCGCCATGGAGATCCAACACGAGCTTCAATCCGTTGCGTTGTGCCTGGTCCAGGGCAAAATCCACGAAATCTGCCGCCGGCACAAATGGTTTAGGCGCTTCCAGCGCCCAATAGCCTACTGGCAACCGAACAGCATTGAGACCGCAATTACGAATCCAGCGGAAATCGTCTTCAGTAATGAATGTCTCCCGATGCTCCTGGAGTCGCGATTCGGCCCGGTTTCCCAAGGCAAGGCACAGGCCGTATTCGTCGGGCGCCTCGGTATCCCGGTAGACATCAGGCACCATCCATTTTTCGAGGACGAGCCATGCGCCCAGGTTCACCCCACGCAAAACAACCGAGTTGGCCGCCGGGCTCGCGTCGTGCGTCGCTGCCGTATTTTGATTTGTTTGAGCAAAACCTGTGTCCGGGACCGGGACGGTCGCCAGCGCCAGGGCGCTGCCAATGGCATTTCGTAGAAATTTTCTGCGGTCAATCATAGCTCGCTCACCGCCCCGGCGCGGTTGAAATAGAAATGAACCACGCGAGATCACCTGACGTTGCCTGGTACGGGACATTCTCTCCCGGCGCCGTTCCCGGGTTGATGTCATTGATCATGTTGCCGTCGGTCCAGTTGCGATGTTCCGCGTGGCCGTCGGCAAAGGCAATTTCGCTGCCGTGACCATGCAAACAGGCGGGACTATTATACCAAATAGTCGGAGTTGTCGGGTTTACGGCGAAAAATGCATCGTCGATACTATTGGGCGCTTCTTCGCAGATCACCCACGTCTGGCAGGGGCCGGGCTGGAGCATATTCGAGAGTTTGGTGTAAGCCCGGTACCCGGAAATGTTTAGCCAGGCTTGCCCGGCGGTATTTCCTGAATGGTCCATGGGCTGAATCCAGCAATTCATCGAGTACGTTCTCAGGGACGGCTCATGGACAATGCTTGAGCCGCGAGGAATCGTCGTTTTATCAGCCGGGCATAGGTAAATATCTATATTTTGATTGTAAGGATAAAGAAGGCCGGCCTCGATCCATTCCTGGTAATGGATGGCGCATGACAACTGCTGGATGTTGCCGGGGCACCATTGCGCGAGGCTGCCCCCGGATTGCAAATTCGGGTCCTTCAATGGATTTTCTCCCCAGGATGCCGGTTGTCCGCCGAGACCGCGGTTGTAAACCAGGCCATCCTGATTGTCATTGGCATAGGTCAGCCATGCGAGCGTCACCTGTTTCTCGTTCGATAAACAACGCGTCGCCAGCGCCCGCTGCTGCGCCGCGTGCAACACCGGCAGAAGCATCGCCGCCACAATGGCAATGATGGCGATGACCACGAGCAGTTCAATTAATGTGAAACCAGATCGGCAACCTGAGTGACGTTGAAGCGTTGAAGCGTTGAAGTGTTGAAGCGTCGAAATAGACTGGATTGGTGACTTCCAAACGCTCTCCAAATCACAGCCTCCTTTTTGGTGCGATATCCTCAAAAGCTGATTCGCGCATTGATCCCCTGAGCCGCCAGCATGTTCAGCAGTGTCAAACCATCGGACGATAATTCTCCCTCTCCCAGCGGGAGAGGGCCGGGGTGAGGGAGAGTCTTCCAAATGTCGGTGTTCGGCCGCTTCACGGTGAGGTGAAGGTTTCAAAAAATGGGCATCCGTCGTGCCCCAACATCTTTTTTTCGTTCGATTTTTCATCTGCTCCAACGTTTCAACGTTTCAACGGATTTCACTGCGCCTCTACTTTATAAAACCGCTGTGGCCCGCTCATGGTGTCCGGCACAGTTTGGACGGTTCCATCGCCACTGACCGTTTTGAGCGTCTGCCAATTCGGAGGATTGAGGCTGTTGCTGTAAAGCACCGTATAGCTATGCCCGTTCTGAGTCTGGAACGTAATGCCTATCGCGCCCGCGCTCACGGAGGCGGACAGGGGGAACGCCGCAAATGTGGACACAGCCGGCACGAACATATAGTAATGGGCATTGACGTTGCCCCCCGGACCTGCCGCCGCCTTTAACGTTTCAACTCCTCCCAGGGGCACAATCACATTGGCGCCATTATTTTGCAACGGCACCCAATGCCAGGATTGAAAGCCGTTGGCATTGGGATCCGAAAACGACCCCAGCAGTTGCGTCATTTGGTCTGGCGTGGTTTGGCCGGACGTCACGAGGCTAAGCGTGGTTCCGACATAAGGCACACCGCCGGCCAATCGGCCATACACATAATAGTTATTCGTGGGAAAAGTCCGCGTGTAATTCAGCCAGGTGCCCTCATTCCACCATCCGATGTTAAAGTCGTTGTTGGTATATCCCGCCGGTTCAGCCGACGGAGCAGTGGCGTCGTCCTGGCCGGAATTGATAAATTTGTTGCGCAAAAAGTCCGAACTCAATTGCGTTCCTGCGCCATCATCATAACGATACAGGAACAACTCGCCGGCGTTGGTGTTTTGTGTTGTATAATCAATACCGGATACGCCATCGTTGGCCGGGCCGTCCTCCGTGAAATCCGGCCATGGGTAATAACTATTCACCGCGTAATAATTAGTCGCCGTTTGAATTGAATTGTCAATGAACTGGCCACCGTTGAAATCGTATTCGTCGGCTTCGACCATCAAGTTGTTCTGGCTAAAGTTATCGAACGTTTCGGTGTAGGTTTTGGACCGTCCCCCGGCATCGGTTGCCGTAATGGTGAGGGAGTAATAGGCCTGTTGGGAAAGCGGCAGGCTCGCAGACCAACTGGTTGGCGTTCCACTCAGACTCAATTGCGGAGAAACATCGACTCCGTTCAACAGGACTTGAATCTTGTTCGCACTGATCGTGCTAATCTGCGACCCGACTCCGAAGGTGAGCTTGTTGGTGGTTTCAAATGGCTGCAATCCATCCGGATAAACGTTGACGATGGCCGGAGGAGTATTGGTGCCTGGAGCAAGCAGGAAGAAATTTGCATTAATGCCCCCGCCCAGTGGTCCGGATGTTACCCGCAACGTCGTCTGGCCGTTCAACGTGACAGCCTGCACATTCCCCCACGGATCGGTGAGCGGCACAAAGTTAAAACTATTCCAGCCGCGCGCGCTGAATTGGAACATTCCCAATGGCGTGAGTGTTTGGTTGGTTGTCCCCTGTCCGCTGGTTACCTCCGCGAGAGAACAGTTCGCCAATCCGCCGTTTCCGTTGGCAAGGCGGCCGTAAATGTTGTAAGTGCCAGCCGGGTACGTCCGCGTGTAATTGACCCAATTGCTGGGATTGAAATATCCAATCAAATAATCCGGAACGCCGGCGGCAACGAATTGCGCACGGGGCGTGTCCCCGGCCCCGGCGATCGATACTTCGTCATTCGTGCGCCACAGGTGCGGTTGATTCGTGGGATTAAAGTTCGGTACGTATTCATCCACGTTCGTCACGCCCTCGGTACCGTAATAACTGAGCAAACTGTTCGTAGACAGGACGGGATTATCAATGAATTGGCCGCCGTTGAAATCAAAGTCCTCGGCTTCCCACGTGTATTCGTTTGTGCTGAAGGTATCAAACAAAAGCGGAGCGCTTGCGCCCTCGACGGCCTGGTTGGTGACGAGAATTTCCCCGGAATAGTTTTGGTTTGGCTGAAGGTTCGTGTAGGACACGCTCACGTTCTCCGTTCCGGCGCCGGTGAACACAAGATTGCTGGAAACGTTCACACCATTCAAAATCAATTGAACGCCGCTCGTCGCCACCGGCGATGACGGGGAATTCACGACGAAACTCAACGTGTTGGTTGCGTTGAACAAGGCGACACTATCGTCCAGCGAAATATTGTTGATGGCCAGTTCGGGCGCGACCGTCAAATTATTGAATCCCATGTCACTGCCGTTGCCTGCGCCGTAGTTGAAGACGTCTATGCCCAGCAATTGGCCGCTGAACGTGCCGCTCCAACTGTCTGAACCCGCCACGGCAGAATAAGTATTGGGGCCGGTGATGGTGAAGGAGATGTTAAACTCATGTTGATATTGATAGCCCATGCTCCCGGCGCTTGCGTAAGAGGAAACGGCATCGCTATAAAAATACCCATTGCCCGTGTACGGATAGCTGGAATTCGGTTCACCACCGTAAATCCCAAACGTAATGGCAGCGCCCGAGCCGTTGAGCAGGCTGACGCCCACATCGCGTCCCGGGTCCGCGGCCCGCATCTCGAAATTAATGGAAATGGTTTGGCCGACGCTCAGCGGGCCGCTCGAAAAAATATTGCTGGCTTCGATGAAGCCGCCGTCACCGGCGGGAAGGCCGCTCGGGGAAGTCCAGATTTGCCATCCGCTGAGAGTTTCGCCGCCAAAAGCTGTGCCGAAATATGCGCCCGAAATGCCACCGTTCGTCACGCCGGGATTCTGGGCAAGCGTCCAGACGTTCACCGGATTGTTGTTTTGGTCCACTCCATCCGGCTGGGTGCCCGGCGTGGCGGTGGCAGTATATGAAAAGTTATCGGACGCAGAGGCCACACTTGCGGCACATGTCACGGCAATCAGGGTTGATAGGATTCGTTTCATAATTTTAGTGAGTTCAGTAAACACGACAGTGCTGTTTAGTGACGGCGGCTATGCTCCCAACATCTCACAACCATTGCCGTTACCGCACCACTCTTTAGGGTGGGCGGCTGCGTGTTGCGTGTTGCGTGTTCCGTCTAGAATGATCGGACCAACTATACTTGACGCACCACGCACCGACGTAACACGAGGCTTCCCTCAATTCTCCACCCTCCATTCTCGCCACATCAGGTGGCCGCGGTGCCAACCGCCCGCCCCATCCTTTCGGGTGGGCCGGTTTTTCTTGAATTACCATCCGAATCGTAATACAAACTATTAAGCACCCGTGAAAAAAGCCGTCATCGTTACGCTCTCTTTCTGCGCCCTTCTGAGCGGAGTCCGGGTCATTGCCGCAGCCGATATCGATACCGTTTTAACCAATGCTTCGGCCGTGCTCGCGCTCTCCGGCGACCAGGCGGCCCAGGCGATGCGCGTTTCAATTCGCGGTGTCGTCACCGTCGCGGAACCCGATTGGGGCGGGCGCTTTTTCATTCAGGATTCCAGCGGCGGCGTTTTTGTTGAGAACATCAGCAGCAACCAGCCTTCACCCGGGGACCTTTTGACACTGACCGGCGTCACTTTCCCTGGCGGTTACGCTCCCACCATCACCAAACCGCATTGGGAAAAAATCGGCGAGTCGCCGCTGCCCTTGCCCAGGACGGTCGCCGTTGAGGAGTTAATGTCCGGCGCCGAGGACGGCCAACGAATTGCGATATCGGGAATCGTTCGGTACGCGCAATCCGCCGGCAACCTGCTTCAAGTTGAAATTTTTTCCGGCGGCTATCGCGTACCCGTGTTTGCTCCCTTGCCTCCGGGCGTGGACCCGCAAAAGCTCGTGGGCGCCCGCGTGCGCGTGGCCGGCACTCCGGCAACCGCCTATAATGCGCCGTTAAGACATCTGATTGCCGTAGACGTCTACGTTCCCCTGGCTTCAGATTTTGTCGTTGAAAATCGCAGTGCGCCCGATCCGTTCCTGGAGTCGTTAACTCCGATCAACAATATGGCCCAATATCGCGCGAGCCGGACTTTTGCCGATCGTGTCCATGTGAAGGGCGTCGTCACCTACCAACGAAAGGGCCAGGACTTATTTATTCAGGATGCCAGCGGTGGATTGCAGATAAAAAGCCATGAAGCAATATCGTTGTCCAAGGGCGATGTTGTCGAGGCCGTCGGATTTCCGGAGTTTGAGGGTTTCCTGCCCGTGCTGGAAGATGCCGTGGTTAAAAAGTCATCGGACGCGCGAGTTGCTGTCGCCCCGGCCAATGTATCAATTAATGATCTGCTGAGCGGGCTGCATCATTCAGATTTCATAACTATGCAGGGCAAACTGCTCGATCGTCTGCAAGAGCAGGCGGCCTTGCCAACGGGCGAATCTGAAATCAAAACCATCCTCGTGCTGCAGGCGAGCAACCGTGTATTTACGGCCCAGGCAGAAACGGCCGAGCCGAATCAAACACTGGATTCAATCCCGCTGGGCAGTGTCCTTGAAGTCAGCGGCGTTTGTTTCCTTCAAAGCGGCGAGGATGGCCGGATCCAGTCCTTTCAAATTCTGCTGCCCGCCGCCTACGACGCCCGCGTTCTTTCGCGTCCGGGCTGGTTTACTTCCGAACACCTGCTCTATACGCTCGGCGTCGCGCTCATCGTTATCATCGTTGGCACCAGTTGGACCATTATGGTGACGAGGCGAAACTCGGCGCTGAAGCTCCTGATTCATCAGCGTGAATTGGACCAGAAAGAACTGCAACAGGCGCATGATACCCTGGAAGAACGGGTCAAGGAACGGACCGAACAACTGAAGTTTCAGGTCAGCGCCCGAAAGGAAGCCGAGGTGCAGTTCAAAGCCACCCTCGCCGAGCGCACCCGACTGGCCAAGGAACTCCACGACACCATCGAACAAACGATGACCGGCATCACCCTGCAGCTCAATACCGTCGGCAAGTTGTTCCGCCAGGAACCCGAAGAGGCCAGCCGTCATTTGGGTCTTATCCGGAACATGGTGCGCCTGAGCCGCGTGGATTTGCGCCGTTCCATTTGGGACCTCCGAAGCCGCGAACTGGAACAATTTGATCTCTATAAAGCACTGTCGTTGAGCGCCACACGCATCGCCAGCAACGCGGGCGTCCGGGTTGAAGTGGAAACCAAAGGCGCCGTCTGTCGTCTGCCCGAAGTCATCGAAGAAGCGCTCTTGCGGATCGGCCAGGAAGCCGTCACAAACACCATAAAGCACGCCGACGCCCGTTGCCTCAAAATCGAACTGGATTTCAGCGAAGCCCGGGTCGTCATGGAAATCAAGGACGACGGAAAAGGTTTCGCGCCCGAAAATTCTCTTGGCCCAAACGATGGCCATTTTGGCCTGCTGGGCATGTCCGAAAGAGCCAAGCGGTTGGGCGGGCAGATCACTATTACGAGCGCGCCCGGAACGGGCGCTGTCATCCGCGTGGAAATTCCCATGTTCCGGCCAGACACTCAGCCCGAAATTCAGCAACCCTCAAATGAACAACCAGCTGACTACGCAGAAAACATCGCCGATTCGAATACTTATCGCGGATGACCATTACGTTGTCCGGATGGGCCTCATCGCCATGGTGAATCTGGAGCCGGACATGGAGATTGTCGCTGAAGCCACCGATGGAGACCAGGCCTGCGTCTTATTCAAACGCTGGAAACCAGACCTGACCCTGCTGGACGTCCGCATGCCCGTGAAAAACGGCATTGAAACGGCCATTGAAATTCGCCGCCAAAATAATGACGCCCGCATTTTAATGCTAACCGCCTTGGACGGCGACGAAGACATCCACAGGGCGATGGAAGCCGGCGCAGCCGGTTATGTCTTCAAAGATTCCACCGACGAAAAACTTTTGCCGGCGATACGCGCCGTGGCGTCGGGCCAGCGCTGGATTCCGGAGGAAGTCGCCAAACGGCTTGAGGCCCGCCGTTTATTTGAAGAACTTACCCCGCGCGAATTGTTAATCCTCAACGAAGTCGTGAAAGGACTGGCCAACAAACAAATCGCGGATGTCCTGAACATCAGCGAAAACACGGTGAAATGGCACCTGAAAAATATCCTGGGAAAACTGTGCGTGGCTGACCGTGCCGAAGCCGTGGCGGTTTCAATTCAACGGGGCATAATTCATTTGAATTGAATTTTGTTTTGCGAGTTGTCTCCGCGTCGAACCGCGAATCAGACATTGAATTTAAACAGCAATACGTCTCCATCCTGTACGATGTATTCCTTGCCTTCCATGCGGTAGAGGCCCTTTTCGCGTGCGGCAGCGACGGAGCCGCATTGCATTAAATCATTATACGCCACGGTTTCGGCCTTGATGAAACCTCGCTCAAAATCGGAATGAATCACGCCGGCTGCCTTCGGGGCGGTGTCGCCTACGTGGATGGTCCAGGCTCGGACCTCTTTTTCTCCTGCGGTAAAATACGTGCGCAGGCCGAGCAAATGATAGGTGGCGCGGATGAGCGAGCCGACGCCGGATTCGTTGACGCCCAGTTCCTTCAAAAATTGCGCCGCTTCCTCGGCCGACAAATCGCTCAGGTCACTTTCAATCTGGGCGCTGATGACGACGGCTTCGCATGCCAGGTGTGTTTTAACATATTCCGTTACCTTTTGGACGAAAGGATTTTTGTCCGCGCCGGCCAATTCGTTTTCCTTTACGTTGCACGCGAAAATAGTGGGTTTGTCGGTCATGAGGAAAAAGCTTTTGGCAAGGACCTTTTCCTCCGGAGTCAATTCTACGCTTAGGGCGAGTTTCCCGGCATCGAGCGCGGCCTCAAATTTAACGAGCACGGCGTTTTCGGCTACGGCTGCCTTATCGCCACGTTTGACGTCTTTGGCGAGTTTCTCCCGGCGCTTTTTCACGTTATCGAGATCGGCCACACCCAATTCCGTGTTGATGATTTCAATGTCACGGACCGGGTCCACGCTGCCGGTGACGTGATGGATGTCCGCGTCTTCAAAACAGCGGACGACCTGGACGATGGCGTCCACTTCGCGAATATGGGAGAGGAATTTGTTCCCCAGGCCTTCGCCCTGGGACGCGCCTTTGACGAGCCCGGCGATGTCGACAAACTCAATGACCGCCGGGATGATGGTTTGCGTCCTGGCGACTTTGGAAAGCGGCTCCAGCCGCGGATCCGGCACAGTGACGACGCCCACGTTTGGGTCGATGGTACAAAAAGGATAATTCGCCGCCTCCGCCTTGCGGGTGCGAGTGAGGGCGTTAAACAGCGTGGATTTGCCTACATTGGGCAATCCGACAATTCCGGCTTTTAGCATAACGTTATATTAAATTTCATGGTGCGCCAGTTGCCAGGCAATATGAATTCCCTGGGCCAGGCCCAATCCCAGCAGGCAGACGCCTGAAAAGCGTTCCATCCGCAACAGGGTGGGTTCGCTGAACTGGCGGCATTGCCGCGAGGCGGTAAAACTCAGGCCGAAAAACCACGCGTTTGTCCCCAGCGCGACTCCGGCAATAAACACGCCTTTTGCCGCAAGCGTATCAGCGACCCAATCATGCGCCAGCAAGTTCGCGGCGAGCACGATCCAAAATAGCAGCACGCCAAAGTTTCCCAGCACCCGGACAAAGCCGGTCATATACGCCGATTGCGGCTTGAATTTCTGGTCCAGGCGCGCGCTCAATTTATGGGCGGTGGCCCCAAATTCCGTTGGCGCGTTCAGATTTTGGGCTCGGAGGAATTTGGCGCCGATGAACAAAAAAAAGACGAAAGTGAATACTTCCATCAACGTTTTGATCATTTTGACTTCAAAGAACTGGGTAAAACCGGTGAACGCAATCGCGCAATAGACGAGATCCATCGAAGAGGCGCCCAGGCCCACCAGCATTCCTGCCCAGAATCCACGGCGCGAAGCGAAATTCAGGATCGTCAGGTTTACGGGGCCCACTGGCATGGACAATACCAGCCCGGCGCCCAGGCCGGTCAGCATCGCCAGTAAAATGGGTGAGATGGCATCGATCATTCGCCCGCCTCGTGCTCGTGCTCGTCGTCTTCTTCTTCGATTTCCTTGCGCCAGGCGCGAGAGAGGCTGGGTCGCACAAATCCGTAAACCAGATAAAGCGTGAAAAAGGCAGGTAATACGTAATACAGAATATTCTCCTTAAAGATGAATAACGCGCCGATGAATATCGCGAAGCCGATAGCTTTGGCAAAGGTATTGGTCGAACGAAGGCCGAGTAATTTAAAACTCGGATAACGGACGGTGCTCACCATCATGGCCGAGAGAAAAATCAAAACGGCCGCAATAAGGTATTTCCAGTTTCCCAGGCTCTTGCCGTTGGTGCTGAAGTGCATGATCAGCAGCGTCAGCGACGCCACAAGGCCCGCGGCGGAGGGAATGGGAAATCCGAGAAAATCCTTGCTGCTGCCGCCTCCCATTGTGGCCAGGCAGTTGAAACGCGCCAGCCGGAACGCTCCGCAAAGCAAATAGATCGAGGCAATGAACCAGCTGATTTGGCGGTATTGCCCAAAGACATCCGCCAGCACGACGCGCTGCACCAGAAACGCGGGGGCGACTCCGAACGAAATCAAATCGGCCAGCGAATCGAATTCGCGTCCAAACGGGCTCTCGACCCCGCCCATGCGCGCCACCCGGCCATCCAGCAAATCAAAGATGCACGCCAGCAAAATGAAAGCCAGCGACAGCTTGATCTGGTCGAAGTAATGTTCCGAATACGGGTCGGCATCCACAATTTTTGTCAGGGCCACGAAACCGCAAAAGAGGTTCCCGGCGGTCAGCAGGTTCGGAAGAAAATAGATTTTTAGCTTTTCCTCCGGATTTTCCGGCGGTTTCTGGTTCGGGTCGTTCATAGCATCTGGTGCTCTGACAAATAGATTTCGATACCTGATGCGGCGCTAATCGAATGAAGCCAGGACGGTTTCGCCGCCCACAACTCTTTGGCCCAGCGGCACTTTGATTTTGGCGCGCAGGGGCAGGTAAACCTCCACGCGCGAGCCGAACTGGATCAGGCTGATGCGTTCGCCGCGCTGGATGGGATCATTTGAGGAAATCCATGGCACGATGCGCCTGGCGATCAACCCGGCGATCAGGCGCAGGCCGATTTTCTCGCCCTGCGGTTCGAAGGAATCAATTCCCACCAGCACATTTTCGTTAAATTGCGCGCAGTCATTGCGGGTGGCGCTGAGAAATTGGCCGGGCGTATGTTTGAAATAGGCCACTCTTCCTGTGATGGGCGCATTCTGCACGTGCACGTCTATCACCGATAAAAAAATAGAAATGCGTTTGCATTCGCCGCCCATGAATTCATTTTCAGTGGTGGTGTCGATGACGTCCACTTTGCCGTGCGCGGGCGAAATCACGAGGTTCGCCCCGGTGGGCGTCATCGGGTTCGGGTCACGGAAAAAATAGAAGGTAAAGAGTGCGAAGAGTATCCACACGCCGAAAAGGGCGCCGTAGTATTCGACAATATATCCGCCGACGAAATGCGCGATCCAGGCGACAATAAGCAATACAACGACCGCCACAAGCCCAAGGGCGGCCAGCTTGATCGCCGCGAGCGCGGCTTTTCCGGAATGTTTCACGCGCGTATGATAATTTTTTTTTGTCGCCCTTGCAATTCGGCATTTCGGGTGCAAGTTAGGGGTCATCGCAATTTGCGAAACTGAACGAAAAGGAACGACCATGACATTTAGCAGTCCTGATTTGACTCAACATCCTCCCCGCAGCCCGCGTGTGCGCCTGGGCGGTTACGTGATTTTGCCGCGTTGCCTGGATAAGGGACGGGCCACACTTGCCGGAAAAAACGGCGAATATCATTTCGCCTGTCCGCTGGACATGCGTTTTCTGGATTATGTGGGCATTGACCCGGAATCCCTGAAGAAAGAACTGGCGTCCGGCAAAAATGATAGCGAAATTCTTGAGTGGGTTGAGAAAAACGGGCGTTTCAAACGGTCGCCTCTTGAAATCGCCGCATTTTCAAAATTTGCCGAGGAGCGAGTGCCCGGCGATCCGGAAACGCGGGAATACTTCAATGGGCTGCACGCCAAAGCGGCGCCCAACCGCGAGGACATCTTTACGTTCTTCGACGTGCTGGATTTGGATGATTACGTGAGCTTTGGCGGAAAGCCGTAAGATTGCGGATAGTCGAATGCGGAATGGCCAAAGGTCTCCATGAACCGGTCCGGAGCGCGGCTGCCTGCCGTCCGTAGCCTTGGCGAAGGATGGTGTCGGAGACCAGCCGCAGCATGTTGCGAACAGGGGGCTTGGTGATTGGTGTGACTTTTTGGGTATGCGAAGCTGCTGCGGCTAGCTTTCAGCATAGCCGCGCTCCGTGCTCTCGTCGGTTCATGATCCCAGGCGAAAAATCGAAAGGCTTTCTGAGACTTTCGTTCCGGACGTGGGGACGAGCCGTCCCCACCCAGTGCTTTCCTCAGGCCGGGACGTTGGGCGGGGTGCCTTCGCTGGGAACGGCTCCCGTTTCGGGGATTGGAGCGGTTGGGGCAGCGGCTTCGGCCTTCCATTGTTCGATTTTTTCGATGCGATGGCGGTGCTTTGCGCCGTGCAGTTCAAATTCCACTTCGTCCCCGGCTTTGTGATTAAGCAGAGCTGCGCCGACGGGCGATAAGTAGCTGATGATGCCCTTGTCCGGGTCGGATTCCCAGGCCCCAAGGATGGTAAATGATTCGCGCTGATTTGTTTCCAGGTTCGTTGTTTCTACGACAGTGCCAATGTTGACGGCGTCCGTCTTCGCATTCGAAAAGTCAGCGCCTCGGGCGCGCGCCATTTGATTTTCCAATTCTTCCTTGCGGCGCATGAGGACCTTTTGCATTTCCTTGGCTGCCTTGTACTCATGGTTTTCCCGCAAATCACCGTAACTGCGGGCAATGGCAATTTCCTTGGAATTGGCGGGAATTTTCTTCTGGACGAGGTCTTCGTATTCGATGCGCCGGCGTTCGAGGCTGTCCCAGGAGACGAGCAGGACGGAGTCCTGCCGGGTTTGCTCGCCGCTTACCAGTGATTGGACGGCGGGATGCGCCTTGACCAGGCGCGCCAGGAGCGAACGTTTGTCCATGTCGTCAAACACGGGCGAAAGTTGCAGGGCGCGCGTTAAATCTTTGATGACATCAATGTCGGCGCTGGCGGTGAGTTCGCCGATCAATTCCTGGTCTTCCAGGATAAAATCGCGAAGCCGGTTCGAGCGTTTTTCGGCGAATTGATCGCGTTCCATGGCTGTGAGCATGGCGCGAAATACTTCCGGGCCGAGAATGTCCACGAAATCCTCGTTGCGTTCGCGTCCGAACCACAGGAGCAATTCGCTGCTGGCGGAATGGTGGCTGATAAGGCGGGCCACGGTTTCCTTGAGTGAATCGAGCCGGCCTTCACGCATCAAAAGTGCCGCAAATTCCTTGGCCAGTTTCGCCGATACGAGGTTCAACGCGCCGCGCAAAATCTCGTGCCATTGCTCGGGAAAGGCTTCTTTGAAAGAGTCCAGGGCTCGATGATGCTTTGCCGCGGGAACGGCTTCCATGAGCACGCCAAATTTAATGCCGTCCTGTTTCCAGATTTGGGCGGCGGAGATTTCTTCCTCCGCGGCGGGCATGCCGGCGGCCTCGCGCAAATCGTCTCGCGTAAAAATGGCTTCCAGGGCCACCGCCGGTTGCGTGCGCTGATGAGACGCAATATCGGTGTTGAGCGCGGCGACAATATCGACGGCCACAGCCCCTTTGTCGGCCAGGTCAGGAACGATTTTCAGAATTTCGGCGACGACCGCGACTCGGGCCTTCAGGCCTTTGGCCGCACGGAAGTCCGCGCGCGCCCGCTCGGTCGGCGAGGTTTCCTGGACCTGATAAATGACCGGGTCGGTCTTTTTAACGGGCACGACGTAGTGACCGTCCTTTTTCATTTCACGGCGGGCGACTTCCCACCACTTTCGCCAGTCATCGCTGATGACCTCCGGGACGAGGTCGTGTTGGATTTGGTCCACTGTCGCCTTGCCGCCGTAGCTGTTCAGGACGATCTGGATCAATTCCAGGTGATGGGCGGCCATTTGGCGGACGGCTTCAATATCGTTGGCCTTGCGCGCCAGGATATGGTTTTTCGGAATGGGCTTGAGATTCTCAGCCGCGAAGGACAGGTCCATCGTGTGGCCGGGTTTGCCTGGAAAATCTATCGTGAAGCGCGCGAACACGGTGTCTACGGCCTTGATCTTGCCAAATCCCCAGCTTCGATGAACGCAGCAACCGCTTTCGGTCAATTGCGTTAGAAGCTGGACGTGGCGTGGCTCGATCTTTCCCGCTGCGGCCAATTTTTCAAATTCCTGTTTCATAGTCGGTTTTAACTCGCATCCCCAAGAATGACTGACATCATTATTAAAATTGGTGACCGGCAAAAATCCAAGACAAATCGCTTTGAGCGTTTTGCAGTCGCGACGGCAAAACGGCGAATTTACAGAAATACTCCTTGACCGCGCCCTTGCCTCGGGCGGCCCTTCATCTGCGCCGGGAGCGGCGCAAACCAAAATAATGTCATCCGCCGACCGGGGGCTTTGCCAGGAACTGGTCTACGGCGTGGTGCGTGCGCAGTCCGCGCTGGATTGGCTGATTGCCCGCAAAACCGATGGCCGGCAGCAAAACACCGGCATCCAAAATGTCCTGCGCCTGGGCATTTATCAGCTGTTCTGGCTGGACCGCATTCCCGCCCACGCGGCGGTCCATGAAACAGTTGAACTGGCTAAGCGCGAAGGGTTTGGACCCAAAGCCGGATTTGTGAACGCCGTCCTGCGCGGCTTTCTTCGGGAGTTTGACGCTACAAAAAAAATGCTCGCCGACTTGCGGCTTTCCCATCCAGCTATCGCTTTTTCGCATCCGCAATGGCTTGTTGAAAGATGGGAGAAGCGTTTTGGCACGGAACGTATGCGGCATTTGCTGGAATGGAATAATACGCCGCCCAAAATCTTTGCCCGTGTGAATACGCTGAAGACCGACGCGGGCAAATTGCTGGAAAGATGGCGCAATGAAAACGTGGAGTACGATTTTGTGCGTCGTGACTTCTTAAGCGGTCCTGACCGCGAAGCGATTATTTTCGAGCTGAAATCGCATCCGCCGCTGGCATCGCTGGAAAGTTTCCGCGATGGCTGGTTTTATGTTCAGGATCCAGGCACGCTTCTGGCGGCGCTCGAATTGGCCCCGCAAGCCGGCGAAACAATTCTGGATTTATGCGCCGCGCCCGGCGGCAAGGCGACTCTGATCGCCCAACTCATGGGCAACACGGGTAAAATCATGGCTTCTGACGTGTCCGAAGAACGGCTCAAATTGCTGAACGAGAATTGTGTCCGGCTCGGTGTCACCTCTGTCGAACCAATTCAAAATTCGAATCTCGATACTCAAGAATTGGAATTCGACCGGATTTTGATAGACGCTCCCTGTTCCAATTCCGGCGTCTTGCGCCGGCGCGTGGATTTGCGTTGGCGAATTTCATTGGACGAACTTGCGCGCCTCCGGCAGGTGCAGATGGATTTGCTGGCGTTGGCCGCCCCAAAGCTAAAGCCTGGCGGAAT
The DNA here is from genome assembly GCA_036269115.1 of Verrucomicrobiia bacterium. Classification (GTDB taxonomy): domain Bacteria; phylum Verrucomicrobiota; class Verrucomicrobiia; order Limisphaerales; family UBA11358; genus UBA11358. The sequence goes on from DATAST010000270.1 coordinate 47,322, forward strand.
TCTTATCTACAGCACATGCAGCCTGGAGCCGGAAGAAAATGAGCTCGTTGTTCCGGCATTTCTGAAGGAACACAAAACTTTCGAGCTTGAACGCCAACGCGAATTGTTGCCATTCGTAGATAATGTTGATGGAGCGTTCGTTGCGCGGTTGAGACGGGTTGGGTAGTAAACCCCAAATCCCAATTTCCAAGCACCAGAGAAACTTCAAGATTCAAAGCGCCAATTCTTTGGTGATTGGATATTGGGTATTGGATCTTCCCTGGTGCTTGGAGTTTGGGGTTTGGAGCTTTTCCGCCCCATCCTCTCACCGTTTCAAGTTCGGGCGCTTTACTCGCACTTGCACAAATCGGGCTCGTCGATCTTTTTCGGTTTGCAACGTGGCGTGCCGTCGGCGGTCTCGGGATATTCGAATATTTTGCCTTCGTAATTGCGTATCAACACGCGGCCTGCGTTCCGGCACAGGACGTATTCGGGGCTTATTGGGACCTTGCCGCCGCCGCCCGGCGCATCAATGACGTATGTCGGCACTCCATAACCGGTCGTATGGCCGCGCAGTTGTTCCATAATTTCCAGCCCTTTGGCCACGCTGGCGCGCAAATGCGCCGAACCGGATATCAAATCGCATTGATAAAGATAATACGGCTTTACCCGGCACATCAGCAATTTCTGCACAAGCGCCTTCATCACCGTGACGTCGTCGTTGACGTTCTTGAGCAGCACGCTCTGATTTCCAAGCGGAATGCCGGCCTCCGCCAGCCGTCCCAGCGCGCCCCGGGCTTCAGTCGTCAGTTCACGCGGATGATTCGCGTGAACGCTCAAAAACAGCGGATGAAACTGTTTGAGCATGGCGCACAATTCCGGCGTGATGCGTTGTGGTAGAAATATCGGAATCCGTGTGCCAATCCTCAAAAATTCGACATGCGGGATGGCTCGCAGGCGGTTCAATAGAAATTCCAGTTTCTCATCGCTCAGCAGCAGTGGATCGCCGCCGCTCAGCAAAACGTCCCTGACTTCGGGATGTTGCTCGACGTATGCGATTTGCTTGCCGAATTCCGGGTGAAAGTCATAGCCGGCGGCATTGCTGACCAGGCGCGAGCGCGTACAGTAACGGCAATAGCTGGCGCAGCGGTCCGTCACCAGGAACAGCACCCGGTCCGGATAGCGATGGACCAGGCCCGGGACAGGCGAATGCGAATCTTCCCCGCACGGATCGCTCATTTCCCACGGTGCAGTCTGCGTTTCAGCCGCCCTCGGCACGACCTGCAGGCGGATGGGGCAGTTCTCATCCGCCGGATCGATCAGGTTAAAAAAGTATGGGGTAATCGCCAGCGCGAGCTTATGGTCGGCCAGCTTTGCCCCGGCAAATTCATCGGGTGTGAGTGTGGGTAAAAACCGTTGTAACTGGTCGGCGTTGGTGATTCGGTGTTTGAGCTGCCAGCGCCAGTCATTCCAGTCCTGTTCAGAAACGTCGTGCCAAAATCCCCGGCCGGCGGAGTGAAATCCCTTTAAAGTATGAAGTCGGTGGTCCGATGGCGGCTCCTCACCGCCCGATTTTTCGGTCTGCATATGGTGATGCACTATAAGTGCGAATCCGCCCGTGTCAAGTTCGACAAAAAGGGGGCTTTTGGGGCGAATTTGATCGGTCGGATCCGTCCGATCCGTCGGACCAGACCCTGCAATTAAAACTTCATGACGAGGCCGCTGACGAGTTTCAGGTCGTTGGGCTTGAAGCCCGGCGCGGGGACATTTGCATAATTATCCTGCAAGTACGTCTGGAGGCTGAGCTGTTTGGTCAGCGGTGTTTCCACGCCCACTTCGGCGTTAATCAGAAACGCGTCCGGAAAGGTGAGCGGCGGCAGAAATTCAATATTTTCCCAAATGCGCGCGTGGTCATCAATTTTGTGATCGAGACTTTCCGCGAGGCGGGCTGAGGGATAGTTATGGATAATACTGCCGTCGAGCTTTTCTGTTTGAAAGGACGGGCCGGCCTCGCTGGAGAATGTTGTGGTTTTGTTTTTGATGAAATAATAACCCGCGCCGATGCTGGAGGTGATGCGATAGTCGACATTGGCCATTTCATCGTGCAACGCGTCCTCGCGCACATAACCGTACCAGGTGTCATCAATGAACGTGTAGTTATTTTGGGCGGACCCATGCACGCTATTAACGTTTTGGACGCCTGAGACCTGGCCATAGCCGCCATCGGCGTCCAGGATTAGATCATTATGATGGCTCTTTCGTTCGGACATGATTTTTCCAGTGGCCAGGACGCTGTCAACGTTGCCGGCGGTCACCGTAAGCCCCATGGTGATGGTGCTGGACCAGATCACTGGCGGCGTAGCCGTGGCCTTGACGGCTTTAAGCAAATTCGTGGACACCGAAGGCGCTGGCGTGGCTGCAAAACAGCCTTCCCCAATCAGCGCAACGGCAAATGCAATTATAAAATATTTCATTACAAATGATTTCGTCTTGTTCAATTGTGAAATAACTTCCGAACAAACTCCGGTGAGGAAAAACGGAACTAACTCGGAACCAACTTGAGCTATAAACCAGAATTTTATGTCTCGCGCAACAGGAAAGTTTGATTTTCCAAAAATATTTTTTGGTTCTCAGTTGCTCTCATCGCGATTGTCAAAATTTTGGACAAAAAATGTAGAAAAATGGTGCAGATTTGTAAGGTAGGGACGGCGCGCTGCGCCGTCAGCGCCGCGTGCAGCGGCGCAACTCACGCGTTCACCGTCCTGGTGTTTCCGCCTTGCCCACAATTTCTTTCAGGTTACGAACGCCGTCGCTTTTCATCCGGCGATTCAGCCAGCTCACAATTTTTTTCGCAAGTCCCGGTCCTTCGTACACGAGGCCCGTGTAAATCTGGACCAGCGACGCTCCCGCTAAAATTTTTTCCCACGCATCATCGCCGCTGAAAATTCCGCCGACACCGATAGTGGGCAATCGGCCGCGGGTCTGTTTATAAATGTGACGGATCATTTCGGTGCTGCGGTCGCGCAACGGCCGGCCGCTCAGGCCGCCCGTTTCCGAATAAATCGCGCGCAGGCGAGGATCTCCGGTTTCCGGCCGAGCAAGGGTCGTATTTGTTGCGACGATGCCCGAGAGATTTCGCGCGGACGCCAGTTCAAGAATTTCATCCAGCGCCTCGAACGTCAGGTCCGGCGCGACTTTGACCAGGACAGCGGGCCGACCCGCGGGCTTTTGAAGCTCGCAAACAGCTGCGAGAATTTCGTCCAGTGCCGATTTGTCCTGCAATTGCCGCAGGCCGGGCGTATTCGGGGAACTGACGTTGATGACGAAAAAGTCCGCGTAATCGCGGAGCAGGCGAAATGAACCGGCGTAATCTTCCGCCGCCTTTTCGAGTCGGGTAATTTTTGATTTGCCGAGGTTGATTCCCACCGGGTGTTTCGGCCAGCGCCCGCTATTTTTCCAGGCGGCCAGCGTTTGTGCGAACGCTTCAGCGCCCGGATTATTAAAACCCATTCGGTTGATGATCGCGCCGTCGGCGAGCGCGCGAAACATGCGCGGCGCGGGATTTCCCGGTTGGGCGTGCAGGGTGACGCCACCGAGTTCGCAATAACCGAATCCCATTCGCTCCCAAACGGGCAGGGCGGCGGCAAATTTATCCATGCCGGCGGCCAGTCCGACGGGATTTGGGAATTTCAATCCGCAGACGTCGACCGGCAACGGCGCGGCGGAAAAAAATATGCCGGCAGCGGCGCAGGCGGCGGAATTTCGGCTGACGCGTGAAAGTGTTTTCAGCGTGAATTCGTGCGCGTGTTCGGCTTCCTGGGCAAACAGGAATGGACGGATACAATGACGGTAAAGCCAACTCACGGGGAAATGATGAACGACGAACGCGCGGATGAACATCCAAATTCCACCATCCAAGCCCCTCAGTTTATTGGGCGTTGGATGTTGGATATTGGAACTTCTCTGGTGCTTGGAGATTGGAGTTTGGTGCTTCTCTGGAGCTTGGGTGCTTGGAGATTGGGGATTTTTACCCCTTCACCGCTTCAACGACGGGTGTCGAGATCTGAGCCACCGGCATTTGAGCCGCTATGGCCTCGTCCACCGCTTCACTCAAAACTGCAATGCCTTCTTCCAGGGCATCGCGGGGAATGGTGAGAGGCGGGGCGATTTTGACCGTTTGCCCCCACGCGCCGACCGGCGAGAACATGAGCAGGCCTTTGTGAAAGCAGCGCTCGATGATGTTATGGGCGAGGTCGTGATTGGCTTCTTTGCGTCCGCCTTTGACCATTTGGAGGCCGCCAACGAGGCCGCGCGCGGTCACGTGGCCGATGAAGTCGGGATATTCGGACTGAATTTTTTTCAGGCCTTCCAGGAGGACGGGTCCCAGCCGGGCAGCATTCCCGGCCAAATCGTCGTCGACGATTTTATTGATGTTTGCCAGCGCGGCGGCGCAACAAACGACATTGCCGGTTTGTGTGCTGGTCATCGATCCCGGCGGGAATTGGTCCATGACCGGTTCGCGTCCGATAACGGCCGAAAGAGGCAGAGAACTGCTGATGCCTTTGCCGCAGCAAATCAGGTCGGGAACGACGCCGTAGTGCTCGAACGCCCAGAATTTGCCAGTGCGTCCGAACCCGGCCTGTACTTCGTCAAAAACGAGAATCACGTCGTTGCGTTTGCACCATTCGGCGAGGTTGCGAACGTACGGAACCGGCGCGAAATCGGGTCCCACGCCCTGGTAACTTTCCATTACGACGCCCGCGATATTTTGTGGCTTGAGGCCGCGCCGCTCGATGGCCTTTAGAAAAGTGTCGAAGCTCGTGTCCGCCTGCCAATAGCCATCGGGGAAGGGGGCATTGATGATGGCGGGATCTTCATTGACGATCCAGGATTTTTGGCCGGCGATGCCTCCGGTCTGCTGGCTGCCGAGGGTGCGTCCGTGAAAACCGCGCTCAAACCCGACAATGCCGATTTTCTGTTTGCCACCGATCTTGATGCCGTGGGCGCGGCTCAACTTGATCGCGCATTCGATGGCCTCCGCGCCGGTGGTCAGCAGGAAGACTTTTTTCAATGCATCCGGCGCGAGCGCGGCCAGGCGCTCGACCAGCGCGGCGCGTTCTTCGCTGGGGAACACGTAATTATAGATCAAACCACTGTTGACCTGGTCAATGATGGCCTTTTTGATTTCAGGCGCGCCGTGGCCGGCATTGGTCACGAGCACGCCACTGGACCAGTCAATCCAGCGGTTGCCGTATTTGTCGAATACAGAAAAGTCATCGGCCCGTTCCCAAACCAGCGGAGGCTGACCCCGCATGGAAATTGGCTCATATCGGCGCAGTCTTTCGAGCGTTGCCAGGGAATCGGGATGGGGCAGGGGGGTGACGATGCGGCGATACTTCGTTTCAACGCGCGGCAGCGGTTGCGGTGTAATGCTAAATTCTTTTCCCATTTTCTTCCGTGTTCGTTATAATTTCTATTTCCCTTACCAAAAAACAAGGTGACGTTACAAGATTTACCATGATGGAATGGAAGGGGATAGTCATATGGGGATATGACTTGCCGAAAGTATCAGTAGGTCAGCCGTTTATCGGCTGGGTGAGATAAATGACTACCGCTTCGGTCCGGCAATTGACGTTGAGCTTGCCGTAAAGGCGGCGGATATAAGTCCGAATGGTGCCCATGCTGATGTCCATTTCGGCGGCGATCTGTTTGTAAGGCCGGCCCTTTGATAACAGGTCCAAAACCTCGCGTTCGCGTGGTGCAAGCATTCGCGGCGACGGAACCTTTTTAGGTTCTTGTCCAACCGCTTCTTCCATGGCAGCAGAAACATTGATTGCCATAACTGTCACAATATTTCATATCTTGACCGCCCTTGCTTCACCGTTTCTAACGAATTCTGATACTTTTGTGACTCTGGATGAGGTTTTTTGTTAGCGCCTCGTACCTTGGCGTCAAAGAGGCATCCCTCATTCCCGCCGTTAATGGGCGTTCGGCGTTGCGCATTGGATATTGTTCGATGTTTCCGCCCTTAATTCCACCTTGTAGGCGGATCGCTGGTGGCGCTGCCACTGCCCGCACACGCCGTCCGGAGTTCATGGGCTCTATTCATACTGCGTTCGGAGCGCGGCTGTGTCGAAGACCAGCCGCAGCAGGTTGTCAGGGAGGGCTCGATGATTGGTTGTAGGTCTTTGGCTTGCGAAGCTGCTGCGACTGATTCCGCACCGAGCGGGACACACCGTATCTCCGTGTTCCAATCCGTTCACGGCCACTTTGAATGCGAAAAACATCAAAGAAGGCATTCCTAAAGGCTGGACACCATAATTCACACTTCATAAACTGGGATAGTGAAGCCAGTTTTTGAGAAAACCCCGCAATCCCAATGGGAATCCTTCCATTGCGAAGTCGTTCGCGGCGACAGTTATAACGCCGCCTGGCATTTTCATCCCGAGTATCAAATAACGCTGGTGATCAAGAGTTGCGGCTATCGCCTGGTGGGGGACAACATCGCGCCGTTGCTTCCGGGGGATCTGGTGTTGGTGGGGTCGAATCTTCCCCATGTTTGGCAGCAGGAACTCTCCGAGGGTCCGGAACTGCCGCCGGAACATGCCGTTCATGCGGTCATTGTGCGTTTTCTCGAAACCTTCGCCGGAAAGGACTTTCTGGAAATCCCGGAAATGAAACCCGTTCGGCATCTTCTTCGGCGCTCAATCCGCGGATTGCACGTCAATGGCGCTACCCGGCAGGCTGTTGCGGAAAAGATGCAGCAACTGGCGGAAACCGGTGGATTGGAACGCATCAGCGGGCTCCTTTCAATCCTGCATCTGCTGGCGGCGTCGGAGGAATTGATGCCCATCGCGAGTTCGGGCTTTGTTCCGGTGCTCAACGGCTCGGACCAGGGCCGAATGCAGCGCGTTTGCGATTATATCGATAGGCACCTCGACAGCGAGATTGACCGCGCGGCTGTGGCGCGGGAAGCGCATTTAAGCGACGGCGCTTTCAGCCGCTTCTTTAAGTTGCGGACCGGCAAGACTCTTCCCCGGTATATAAATGAGCTGCGCGTGGGTCGCGCCTGCCGATTCCTGGCCGAGGGCGAGGCAAAAATCACCGATATCGCCCTGGACTGCGGGTTTGCCAACCTCGCTAACTTCAACCGCCGGTTCCTCGAAATCGCCGGCCTGACACCCCATGACTACCGCCGCCGCTTCCAAAACCGTTGATTCGGTAGGGACCGTGCGCTGCGCGGTCACCGCGCGTAGAGCGCGGAATAGCCCGCGATTTGAGGTCCACAACGCTCGTTGCGCTACCCCGAATGCTTTGGGAACCCCTGTTTTGGACATTGGATATTGGATATTCCCTGGCCACGTCGCGCCGAAGCTGCGCCGCGGAGGCGGATGCTTGGGTTTTGGGCATTGGGCATTGGGCATTGGGCATTTCCGCCCCAATGTCATACCTTTGTATGACTATTCCGTATTGCAATTACATTTATATTGATTCAATTCCGTCAGCTAAACTGCGACACGTATGAAAAAACTTCTGACCCTCCTATCAACGATCCCCGTCATTTTTACCGTTACATCTGCCTCAGCCCAGGCACTTTACTGGGACCCCGGCCAGACCGCCAGCGCCACTGCGGGCGGGGCCGGAAATTGGGACACCACGTCAACTTTTTGGTTTAACGGGGTTACCGACGTGCCCTGGACGGACGGCAACGACGCCTTTTTCGAGGGTACCGCCGGCACAGTCACCCTGATGCAGAACTCTTCGGTGGCAGATTTATATTTCACCAATTCCACGGGTGGCGATTATGTTATTACCAATGACGGTAATAATGAAGTCCTGACTGTTGCCAACGTCATTGACACCGGCGGCAGCGAAGACACCATCGCCACGCCGATTGCCAATTCAAGCACTTTAAATAAAAACGGCGACGGCCGATTGTACCTGGCTGTGTCCAACAACATTAGCGGCTCCGTCAACGTCAATCAGGGCGAGCTTTCAATTGCGAATATCAATTCCGTGGGAGGCGGCTCCTTGACTGTGTCCAACGGCGCGGCTTTGGAAGTGAGCTCTGGTACCAATAATATCGGCAATGCGGGCACTCCTTCAGGCATTACAGCCAACATAACGATCTACGGTTCGGGTATTACCAACAGTGGCGCGCTCCGAAATCCTTCCGGTGTAAACATTTTGCTGGGGAACCTTACGCTTGGACAGGACAACAGTATGATCTATGCGGACTCCGGCAGTGCCTTGCTTCTTCTCCCTGGCACTCCTGTTGTTAGTAGCTCGGAGATTACCGACAATGGAAACAATTATAATCTCATTGTGTCGGGTTCGGGCACGGGCAATACCTTCCTTGAGGGGCCCATCAGTATTGGCGGGTCCTTAATCGTCCAGGGGAGGTGTTACGCGTATCTGAACGGGGTAGCTCTGACGACGTGGAACAGCACTTATGTCGGCCCGACCGGCCAGTTTTTCGTCGAAAACAATAACAGTTTTGGATCGGGATCAAACCCGGCTTCCTTGATAACAACAAATACTATTTTGGACGGCGGCTTCATCGCCTCCGGTGGCTCCTATACGATGTGGGCCAACGACGGTATTACTGCGACCGCCAATGGTGGTACGTTGATCTGCAGTAACGGGACTTGGACGACCTGCAACATTTATAGCTCAAATGCCCCCGTTACCTTCAACTGCGTCGGAAGCATGCGCCCGGGCGGTGCGGCCGGCATCTCTCTCGGGACCATCAATTTGGGGACGGGAGCCTTTATCAAAAGCGGCAACGGAGATTGCAATTTGACCTTCGCCAATGCGGCGTTTGAAATCTACAGTAACATCGTGTTGAACGGGGGCAGTCTCAGTTTCAATTATGATGCGAGCGGCGGTACATCAAGCTTGGGAGCAGTGCCCACCACTCTGAACGCGTCCAACATTGTGCTCAACGGTGGCTCAATGCACGCCGGCCATACTACCACGATAGGCGCCACGCGCGGAATATTTGTTACGACCCAAAATGGAACGATCGAGGATGTCACTAGCAGCGCAACCCTGACTATCAATTCGCCAATTTCCGGGCCCGGGAGCGTGAACTTTCCTCTGGGAAAGAGCGGCAGCAGCCAGACAGTCGTTTTAAACGGAGCCAATACGTATGCAGGAACCACAACGGTCGGCAGCTCGATCACTTTGAGTGTTGCAGGAGGTACTGGGACGCTCGGAACGGGAAATACAACGGTGAGCGGCACCTTGACTTTTAATCGTACCGGCAGCTACACATACGGCGGCAATATCAGTGGGGCGGGCCCTGTGAACAAGGCTAACACCGCCACGGTTACGCTCGGAGGCATCAATACCTATACCGGCGCAACCACCGTCAGCGCAGGTACTCTTTTGATCAACGGTACTAACGGAGCCAGCGCAATTACCGTTACCGGCGGTAATCTCGGAGGTTCCGGCCTAATTAACGGTGCCGTGACAGTCAATGCGGCCGGAACGCTCGCCCTGGGCACCGCAACTCTTTCAGTAAGCAACAATGTCAGTATCGCCGGAAACGTTTCCGTTACGTTGAACAAATCCCTCACGCCTTCGAACGGCATGGCCGTCGTCACCGGCACTCTCGCCAATACCGGCACTGGGAAAGTTAATGTCACCGTTTCGGGAGCCGCCTTGGTGGCGGGCGACACCTTCCAACTGTTCAGCCAGCCTTTGACTGGCGGCGGAACGATGACTATTTCCGGCGGCGGCACAGGAGTGGTCTGGAACAACAATCTCGCGGTGGACGGAACGATTTCTGTGCAATCAGTCGTGCCGCCTTCGCCGCGTATCAACAATGTTACCATTATAAACGGCAACTTTATTTTCAGCGGCACCAACGGCCCGGGCAGCGGCACTTATTATGTGCTCACCTCGACCAACGTGGCGTTGCCAATCAGCCAATGGACATCCATCTTCACCAACACTTTTCTGGGCAATGGGGCGTTCTCAATCACCAATCCGATTACAGGGGGAAATCCGCAGCAATTTTATTTGTTGCAGGTTCAGTAAGGCTATAACGTGATAGAGGAAAGAAAGTGAAATAATGAATTCTGAGAGAGTGAATGGATTAATGGGAAAAACACCATCGAAACGATGTGATGGGCGGACGGGCAGTGCTTTTACGCTGATTGAACTTCTGGTGGTTATCGCCATCATCGCCATCCTGGCGGGAATTCTATTGCCGGTTTTGGCGTCTGCCAAGCAAAGGGCCTTGGAAATCGAGTGCGTCAGTAATAAAAAACAGATTCAGCTGGCTTGGATAATGTATTCGCAGGACAACAGCGATCGGTTGGTGCTGAACGTCCCTGGCGCCGGGACGACCCCTGGCACCGGTTGGGTAAATGGCTATCTGGATTGGAGTATAAATTCGGTAAATACCAATGTTTTGGAGTTAACCTCCGGCCTTCTCGGAGATTATACCAAAAGAACCATCGGCTGTTACGCCTGCCCCGCCGATGCCTACGTTGCTCCCGCACAGGCGAGGGCGGGATGGTCCCATCGTATTCGAAGCGTCCGGATGAATAAATATCTCGCCTGTATGCCGCCCGATGTGGGTTGGGGTGCCCCCTTTACGAATTATTATAAAATGTCCAATATCAAAAGCCCGGCGTCGATGTGGGTCTTTATTGACTCTCATCCGGATACCGGCGCTAACCCCGGTCCCGGTAGCCATCCGTATGATGGCACATTTTCCCTTCCTCCTGGGTATTTGAATGCGAACCTGACTACCGGGCAGGTGGGTTCCCCCCAATACAAATGGAATGACCTGCCTGCTTCCTATCACAACAAGCGGAACTGTGGATTTTCCTTTGCCGACGGTCATGCTGAAATGCACAGATGGCTTGATCCTCAAACCTGTATTCCGGTTAGCTTTCAAGGCAATCTTAATATCAGTCCCGCGTTGCCGGCAGTTTATGGAGTTAACGACCAGGATATCCTGTGGACGTTTCTGCACTCCTACAACAGCGGCGTTAATTAACGCAAATATTAAAAAAGATTGCCTCCAGGGAGTTCAATCGCAAATATGTGCAACTGATTGCGGCGTGGCGTCATGCGTAGGGCCGTAGGGTAGCATCTAAAATTTAAAAAATGAAATTGATACAATTCGTTCCCTTATTCGTTCTTACCGCTTTTCTTCCATTCCAATCAATCCGCGCCGCCGATTCAGTTCCTCCTGAATTCCGCTCGCAGTTTTTCAAACTGTGCGACCTCGCCGCCGCCAAAGTGTCGAATGACAATAGCCAGGGGCCGTTTTTTGTCGATTCTTACGGCGTCCGCGCGTTGTGCGTCGCCTACGACATGACGGGCAACACGAATTATCTCCAGGCCTGCCGTGAATGGTCCCTGCGCATGGTCCGGTATCAGAACGAAATGACCCCGCGCGGCGCGTATTACATGCATTACAACCGCAAACCAGGTGAAAAAACCAATGACTGGTATGCGGCCGACAGTTCATCCATCGGAATGGCCGTGCTGGCCACCGCGGTGCGGTGCCAGGGCCCGGAGCAAAAGCTTTTTGTAAATTCAGCCAAAAAATTCGCCAACCTGGTAATCAAAAATTATGTCAAACGCTCAGGCGGCGTCAGCGACGGTCTCTGGCACAGGTCCAGTGACGAGTGGTGGTGCAGTTCCGCGTTGTTCGGCTCGTTCTTGTTTAACCTCTACGCGGACACAGGCGATAAACATTACCTGAAAACCGCCCTGGGCGTTACCGATTGGCTGAACAATTTGGACCTGACCAAAGACCAGCCGTTTCCGCTTTCACAGCAGGGGCCGGCCATGATCATGTACGTCATGGAAAACTATTCCGCGGGCTGGCCGTATATCTCGAAAGATGACGACCGCGAAAAAGCCGCCCAGGCCAAAGTTTCATGGTGCCTCGATTGGATTCGGGAACAGCAGCAAAAATCGCCCGAGAGCCGGCAATGGCCGCCAACAGTAGGCTGGGGCATGAAATTCGGCGGTCTCCCATTCCATCAATATGTCTTTTCGCGGTATCTTTCAGACGATCAATACATCACCGCCGGAGACGCTGAAGTGCGCCGGCTTGCCCCCATCGCCATGGCCGACAATCCCTCGCAACTTACCCAGCTTCCCTTCTTCCTCCTGATGTCCTACGCCGAGCGCCTGCAGCCCGGAGACATTTACAAGTCGATGAAATAGGTCGCGTAGGCCAATCATTTGCCATGTACGGGGTGGGGACAGCTTGTCCCCGCGCCAGACAGAGCCGCGACCATAAGGGAGCGTTGCAATATCAATTTCCCCGTAGGAGGCGACGTCAGGAGACTCAAACCGGACCAAAATGAAATCCAATATCACGCGTAGCAGCCGACGTGAGGAGGCTCTCACTGAAAGCCCTGACAAGACGGACGATAGTAGCCAGGGCCGAGCCCCGTTATCAATTTCCTGTAGGCCGTGTGCCCCCAGACGGCGCTTTCCCTCAGACACCTGCCGCTTGCGTCCTGGAGTGCGGTGGCCTTGACACCGCTTTCGAACCGCGAAAGCACCGTGCCATACACTCAATTCGGCAGGTGTCAGGTGGATATTCGCCGATGTATTTTCTGAGCACCTAAATCCGTATCCATCTGTGAAAACCCGCGAATAAACAGCAGGGGCGGGGACAGCTTGTCCCCGCACAACCTCTTTCCGTGCCAAGCACAACTAAGCCGCGACCATAAGGGAATGACGGAGCGTTGCAGCATCGTTTCCTGTAGGCCGCATGCCCCACACGGCGGTTTCCCTCAAACGTCCGCCGCTTGCAAATATTCAAATCCGCGCCCACCTGTTCATCAGGTCATGACCTGCGACTATCTTCTCGAATTGCCGTGTCTGGCGCGGTGAATAAACTACATTAACTTTCTTTGACTTATTATAGAGCAATATATAAAAGTAAATTAACGAAAACAAAGCCCGATCAATCTAATTTTTTTCAGATAACTTTTTAAAAAAATCTTAAAAATGAGTTGACAACGATAGCGCTTACCGCTACGGTCGTCCGTAGACAGGTCGGACAGGCGTGGGAATTTAAACGAAATATGGGTCACGGTCGGGAAATTCTACAGTCGCGGGGGCAGGGGAGCAAATCCCCTCAAGGAAAGGTTTTATTTCAGACTAGCTCCGAATTCGGCATTTTACCCTCCAAGGCTAGTTCCACTAAAGATATAAGTGTCACCACCGAAGGTTTCGGTGACTGGGTTTACCGGATTCAGGCCGCCTTTGCGCGAGAAGCGAGCGACGTATTGGAATTAGCAACGGTATTATGCCGGGCAAGGCGGGCGTTGTCGGACGGTCGCTGGAGCCAGCTATGGCAAGGAGAATCAACTCTACCGTTCTCGAAGCGCAAAGCAGAAATGCTTGTAGTAATCGGCAAATGTGTGGAAGGATTGAATGCGCAGAATTCTGCGCAACTTCCCGCCGCCTGGAACACTTTGTACTACATTGCCCGTCTTGGTCGCAAAATGGTTGAAGAATTGATCGGCCAGGGCCGAATTCATCAGGGTTTGACGCTGAGAGAAGCGATTGCGTTATGGGCTGAATACGTTCCGAATAATCGGCGCGCAACTTCAGCCTCGAAACTCGAGGCTCGCTTCGCGCGATTTGCCATGTTTGTTCGGAAGAATTTGGAAATTTTCTCAGCCCAAGATCGGGAGATGGTAGGCGAACAACTGGCGGCTCTGGCGCAGGAAATAAAAGCGAGTGCAGACATCGCGGCCGAACCGTCAACTCGGTTTCAATTGCGAGAATTTTTGGCGCCGGCAAATCAACTCGATCCAATTTGCTAGGTTTTATGAACTCACTATATTTAGGTCCTTGTTCTTCATCCCCCCCTGAAATTCTGAGCATTATGGCATCGCAGCCCATCTCACGATCTTCAAAAACCATGAAAACTGCTATTAATTTGATAATATCCGCGCTTTTGACAACTTCTATCGCGCTCTGTCGCGCACAGACGAACACTGTTCCGGCAACGGTCCCTTACAGCATCATTTCTCAAGATGGCAATTCACGGACGTGGGAAAAGATTGAATATGAGGTTTCTCCATCAGGCAATGTCATTCCACATAAGCATCACGTTGTGGAGGTGGCCACAGGGTTGAACTATTGGGATGGGAAAAAATGGCGCCCCAGTGTCCCGTGCTTCCAATTCAGCGCTGATGGGCAATCAGTGTTTGCTAATTCAGTGCAACACAAAGTGAAGTTGTCAGCCAATTTAAATGCCAATAGTTCTGTAAACATAACTACACCTGATGGTATTGCTCTGCATACAACGCCCGTTGCCATAGGCCTGTACGACGAAGAGAACAGTAATTATGTTATTATTGCTGCAATTACGAATTGTTCAGGGACTTTGGTTAGCAGCAACCAGATCGTCTATCAGGACGCCTTCGATAACGTTGCCGCGGACATTGTTTACACGCTAAAACGCGAATCATTTAGTCAAAACGTGGTTTTGAAACAATACATTGATCCGGCGGATTATGGATGTTCCTCAAACTCCTTAATTCAAATTTTTACTGAATTTTACAATTCTCCCGAACCAATTGTCGGTAAGAGAAAGTTGCGTTTTGGCCAATTGGTTTTTGGCCAGGGCCGCGCGTTTATGGAAGCGTCCGCAGATAAGAGAGGCGGGACGCCCGTAACCAAGGAATTTAAGACAATCAATGGCAGGAAATTTTTAATTGAATCTGTGAAATTTAAGGCACTCCAGAAGGAGTTGCGAAAGTTGCCACGGGCTGCAAAGGCGAAAATCAGCGAACCTTTGAAAAGACAATATGCGAAAATCCCGTCTCCTGATGCAACCAAAAAGGCCACGGTTTTGGGCAAACCACACCCACCGCAAATCGCCCAAATTAATCGCCAGAGTGGCCTGGTGCTCGACTACGAGGTGCTTGAAGACCCGCTGCCCAATGTTATGCTATTTCAGGGAGACACAACCTATTTTATTTCAGGATATATTGATTGCGACTTTATTACATTAGAAGGAGGAACCGTGCTAAAATTTCCCTATAATACAACGCCGTCAGGGATCGACGAAAGTGACGACGTGACCTGCAACAACACAGGAAAATATTCTCCGGCTGTATTTACAGCTGTCGATGATGATAGCATAGGCGAAAGCATGAACGGAGTCCCGGGCAGCGGCTATACCGGAACAATTCAAAGCGGCGGCTATGCCGTCTTCGCTTTAGGCCTGTCGACTGGAGGGCCGGAACAATTGGAAAATTGTCGTTTCTGTTACTGCCAGGAGGCGATCGACCTTTATAATAGCAGCTCCGACCCGGAGACCGGCGTCTCCCTCTATGATTGCCAAATTGTAAACTGCGGATCGGGAGTAAATACCGAAATGGATGATGATGGCTACATTCTATTGGCGAATTGCCTGTTTGCCAACGTAAACACTGCGACCGGTGACGGAGGCTCTACTGGGGACAGTTTGTATTGCTATGACTGTACATTCGACAATTGCGGTACTATTTATAACAATGAAGGTTCCACTGGTGACGCAGCTTTAAGTGTTAATTCGATATTTT
>DATAST010000271.1:0-15640 GCA_036269115.1 Verrucomicrobiia bacterium
GCATCCGGCTGTTCCGTCGTGAACCGCTTAATTCGACGGGTGGGACTTGCACCCACGTTCAACACACCCTTCACAGGCTGCTGCGGGGTGAAATAGATGTAGCCCCGGGCAAGCGAATCCGTGAGCGCAGCCCGGGGTAAAACCAACCAAACGATTGCCGCTAACTGTAAAACCGCGCGATAGCGCGAATCTGATCTGCGGCCACTCCTGAACTTCAGTGCGAGCGCCAAAACAGTTTTGTGCAGCTCTAATGTAACGTAATTGGAATTCACGTCTAAAACCGGCTTTGGCTGTGACACTTGCATTGAAGCGAACCACATAACGAACGCCAACGCAAAATCCGGGTTAAATCGGACTTCCGAAGAGGCATAATCGGTAGTAAAAAAATTATCATGCTCTCTTGACGTGACGCTTATGATTAGGGAGTCTGAATCACAAGATTGTCTCTCATGGCAATCGAAACAAAAAACCCGCTAAAACAATGAAAAGATTATCAGCTATTGGCGTATTGGCTTCTACAGTTGCAGTTGCCGCCCTCTGTGGGTGCGCCTCCAAATCGAGTGACAGCTCAAGCACAGCCGCCCAACCGGCGGCGGCGAGCCAACCCGCGAAACCGGCAAAGGACAAACGACCCATCGAACAACGATTGGCTGTGGGAATGACGATGGACGACGTCAAGAGCGCCTGCGGAAATCCCAAGAATGTTTCGGCGAACAGCGATGGCTCGGCAACCTGGATCTATAACGACTCTGAAAAAGCTTTTATCCCCTATTACTCATTAGGCGGCGGCAAAATCCATTATGTCACAGTCATTTTCGGCACCGACGGAAAAGTAAAAAGCTGGTCATCCGGCTCCAACGGGATGTACTAATCCGCCGCGCCGTTAAAGCGTGACCCGTTGAAAAACTGAAACGTGGAAGCGGGACAAAGTCGAAATGATGGGTCACGACGTGCCCGTCGTGACGGCACGTGCCTCCGGCGCGGGGCAATCAAGCGTTGCGCGCATGATACTTTGAGGTTCCTGGGTTGATAAGCGAAGGCGGGAGCTTTAAAACACTGAAAGCCCAAAAATGGCGACCGGTAATAGAACCCGGTGTAAACACTTAAGTTGCTTGAATTCAGCAACTTGTCTTTGTTGTAAACACTTTGTAAACGGTCTGTAAATACTTAAGTGGTTGATTTTAAACCATGTAAACAATGTAAACCCTTTTAAAACTTCATATCGCATTTATCATGCGGGCACCATAGCGGAGCGACGGCGGGTCGCGTTTGTCCTCCCCCTATTTGCGCCTACCGTAAGAAATCAGTTCCGTATCCGTGTTTATCTGTGGTCAAAAATTCAGTCCATTCGGTCAATTCTGTCTAAGAAAATTCGCCTTCACACTCCATTCTCGTTTCCTGCCCTTAAAACCCCAAATTCCCCAATAAAAGCCCGCTTTTTAACCCAATTTTGGCTTCGTTTCCCCGTTTCTCCGCCTATACACAAAAAATGTGCAACGCGCCCAAACCGATGTGTTTTTGGCAATTGACGCAGCCACCACATCCGTCTGCGTCCGTCCGCGCTGGCGTCTCATTTGGCCCCACCATTTGAACCAGCGGAGCGAGTCCGCGAGCGGACGGATCCGACTTTTCCGGGCGGCGGGGATGGCGCGAATGGGAACAAATTCAACCGAGTGGCCGGCAACCAGGAATGCCATCAACATTTCGGATTCGACTTCGAAGCGTTGCGCGCCTAACGGCAAGTTCGCCCAGGTTTGGAGGTGGATGAAGCGAAATCCGGATTGGGTGTCGGGAAGATAATGTGCGGAATATTGCGAGAGCTTTCTGCTCATCCATCGGTTTACAAACCGTCGCAGCCAGGGCATGGCGTCAGAATTATCCATTCGATTGCCAATGACTAGCAATGCGCCGGAGTATTCAGCACATTGAAGCAGACCCGGTAAATCAGCCGGATCATGCTGGCCGTCGCCGTCCAGCGTGACAGCCCATTCGCAGCCGAGACTGTTAAGGTGGGACAATCCAGTTTTGAGCGCGGCGCCTTTGCCGCAATTCCGGTCGTGGCGGAGGACTCTTGCGCCTGCGCCTTCAGCATTGAAAGCGGTATTGTCGGTCGAACCATCATCTACCACGACGATCAAGTCCAGGTATCGACGCAATTGTGAAACAAGCGGACCAATTGTGGTCTCTTCATTGAAACAAGGAATGACGGCGCCAGTGATCATTGCCTCAGGCTGAATTCCGCAAATCCATATTTGTTCCCTAACTCCAGACATTGTTGCCAGGGCAGCATGCCATCGGAGGCCGTGGGTGATTTGAGGCAGGCTGTGGCTGCGCAGACTCCCAGCTTCAGGGCTTCCGGCCAGGACATCTCATGGTGTCGCGCCAGCAACACGCCGGCGGCCAGGGCGTCGCCCGCGCCAACCGTGCCTTGAATTTCGGATTCCGGCAGTTTCACCGAACCTTGCGCCAGAAATTCGCCTTCGCCAGTAACCGCCACGACACCTTCACGAGAATGCAAGACTACAGCGCCAGTCACTCCGAGTTGGCGGACGTCTTTTGCAAATTCCGTCGCAATCGCGGCACTGAATACTTTCGGCAATTCACGTTTCAGTAATTGTCCAGCCTCCCATTCATTTAAAAACAATATATCGAGCCAGGGCAGGGTGGGTAAAACCTGGGCGCGAAGATCCGGGTTTGGCGCGCTGACGAGATCTGCCGCCGTGATCATGCCGTTCTCTTGTGCCCGCCGCAGCAATCGCGCGGATGGATTGAGTCTGTCGGCATCCATCGGTCCGTCCAAAAGCGGGAAAAATCCGAGATAACCCAGGCAAAAGATTTTTGCCGGCGCCGCCAGTTGCTGGAGGTGGATTTCTGTCAGCCGTTCATTCGCGCCAGGACAGTAGAAAAACGTCCGCCGCCCGGAACCAGTTTCGGTCATGACATCTGTAAAGCTCGTCGGCGCTTCAGTCGTCACGCCAAGCATGGTGTCATCAATTTTCAACTGTCGACAGCGCTCGCGTATGAAGCGGCCGTGGGCGTCATCGCCGATCAGGCCGGCGCCAAAGAGCGGACAAGAAGGATCCAGCGCCGCGAGATCGGAAAGCAGGTTGAACGCAAACCCGCCATTGGCGACATGCTGCTGTTCGATTCGGGCAAGCGTGGATGGTTCGGGCCAGTTGTCAATGCGTTTGACGCAATCCACGATCCAGTGACCCGCCGCTAATATTCCATGTCTTGGATAGTTCATGGGCGTGTTAGGGGTCGCGCGAAGGCCGCGAAGATCCGCGAAGGACACGTAAACAATCTGTCAATAAAGGCTGACCGCAAGACGCATGGTCGATTACGATCTTCATTTTAAAATATCTTTGATTCCTTCCCGGACTTCGCGTTCTTCGCGCGACAAAATCATTCCCATAACAGTTTCACCAAAGGCGGTTCGTCCTCATCGATGGCGGGGAACCTTCCGATATTCGGGTCCACGAAGAAATTATCATGAGCGTCATCGTTGGCCGTAGAAACTTCACCGATGACCGCTTCATCGCTTTCGGGCCAAAAGGCGTGGTAAACGCCGGGCACAATCGTAACACGTTCGCCGGGGTTTAGAACTACTGGTTGCCCGGAATGGACGTCGGTCTTTTGCCCATTCTGAAGAATCTGAAACAGTTCGCCCTTTGGCGCGCGCTCGGGATGTCCTTTCCACAGTTCGATTGCCAATCGGCCGCTGCGGCAGATGATATCTTCCTTTTTTTTGGCGTGCGTGTGCATCGGCGTGACTTGCTTTCTTTTTGAATACATGAGCTTTTCACAGTATTCAGGTTGCTCGGCAAGATTGAGCAATACCAGGCCGACATCGTCGAATTTTCCGAGTCCGCAATCAGTGACATCCCATCGTGCGTTCGGCGGCAGCGCCCATTTTGCAGCCTCAAAACAACGCATGGCGTCTTTGAGGGCTCGATTGATTTGTGACCGTTTCATTGTGTCGAAATTTTATTCGGTTGGAGGATTGTCTTGAAAATATTTCCGCCGATAAAGTCGGCCCGCCCTTCGAGCCTGCGTTCAATCCGAATGACCTCGTTCCACTTGGCCATGCGTTCACTGCGGGTGAAGGAACCGACCTTCAGTTGGCCTGCATTGGTCGCCACCGCCAGATGCGTAATGAAGGCATCCTCGGTCTCTCCAGAGCGCGCGGAGATGACCGGCAGCCAGCCGGCTTGCTGTGTCAGCCGGATTGCTTTCAAAGTTTCAGTCACCGTGCCGATTTGGTTGAGCTTGATCAGCACGGCGTTGGCGATTCCTTTTTGAATGCCCGATTCAATGCGCTTAAGGTTTGTGGTGAACAGATCGTCGCCGATGATTTGCACGCGTTTACCGAGTTGAGTGTAAATCCTTTGCCAGCCGTCCCAGTCCGTGTCGGCCATGGGGTCTTCAATGGAAATGATGGGATAGCGGTCGCACCAATCCACAAGCAGCCCGGCAAATTGATTTGTGCTAAAAATTTTATTTTCCAGCTTGAAACGGTAGGTCCCCGTCTTTTCGTCGAACAAATCGCTTGCCGCAATATCCAGTGAGATGCCTGCGTCTCGTCCCGGCTCATATCCGGCGCGCTGGATGGCCTCGACCATCAATTGCAGGGCCTCCTCGTTGGTCTTGAATTCAGGCCAATATCCGCCCTCGTCCGCGACGCCAAAGTATTTTCCACATTGCTTGAGGAGATCGCCGGCAGCGTGATAGACGTTGTGCGTGATTTCCATGACTTCCGAATAATTCCGCGCGGCCGGGGCAATCAACAAAAAATCCTGCACGTCGGTTCGCCAGTTTGCGTGGGCGCCGCCCCCCAGGATTTGAATTTCAGGAAGGGGCAAAAGATTTCCGTTCCCAAGGGAGGCAAAGAGCGGCTGGCCTTGCGCCGTGGCAGCCGCGTTGGCCGCGGCCATCGAAACGGATAAAATGGCATTCGCTCCGAGCCGGCTTTTATTTGGCGTTCCGTCCAGTTCAATCATCGTCTGATCCAACCAGTCCTGGTCCGATACATCATGCCTACGTAACGCCGGTGCGATGATCTCTTCCACGTTGGCGATGGCTTTGAAAACGGATTTGCCCCGAAAGCGGCCCGGGTCACGGTCGCGCAATTCCACTGCTTCGAATTGCCCGGTGGAGGCGCCCGAAGGCACACTGCCGCGACCGCGGATGCCGTTATCCAGGGTGATCTCGGCCTCAACAGTCGGATTCCCGCGGGAATCAAAAATCTGCCAGGCCGAAATGGAAGCGATTTTCATTGGCGAATCCGGCGCAAGTCGTTGAACCACTCGCCGGTAATGTGGCGAAGTGAAAAATTTTCCACCGGCAAATGCCACAGGACAAACTCGCGAATAAATTTCTGGCGGACCGGATTGAGATATTCGACCGGCGACTTGCCATCCACGCGCGCGAGCATGAGCATCAGGAGCAAACGGCCCACGCGCGATTCAAGTTCGGGCGATGGCCGGGCTGCCTGATACGCCAGCCAAAATTTCAAAATCATGGCATCCATGCCCGCGTTGTTTGGCGCATGAAGCAACGACTTGAGAAAGAAGTGATTCAACAAAGACGCAACGTCAAAAGCCGGTTCTCCATACCATGCGACTTCGCAATCCAGCAGGATCATGTGGTCACCGCCCACGAGGATATTTTTCGGCGTAAAATCGCCATGAACGAGGCATTCGCGCGCCTTACCCAGTCGCTCAGCTTCTGCCTCAATTTGCGAACGCACCGCGGCATGTTTTGCGGCCGTCGTAAGCAAATAGGCATCGATGCGCAGCTGGAAAAACGTTGGCGTGGTGTCAAATAACCGCATTGCATCAGCGTCACCGGTTGAATGACGATGGATTTGGCCCAGGATATTTCCGGCTTGCGCCGCGTTTTCCGGCCGGGCTTCGCGTGCCAGCAAGAGCTGTTTCCAGTTGGAAAACTTCCCGTCGAAATATTCCATCGCAAAATAATTGTCAGTCGCCGAGCACTGGCGAAGTTGCGGCATGGCATCGGGCAAAAATTTGGACACGTATCGTATATATTCCCATTCGGTCCGATTGCGGTGAATGTCGGCAAACCAATCGTCCTTCACTCGCAACTTTTCCAGCGCGCGCTTGACGACGAACTTTTCACTGCCGTCCTCGACGAGATAAATGTCGCAAGAGACACCGCCGCTCAATGGCACAAGCCGCGCATCTGCGGTGTGAATGACTTCATCGCGGCGAAGCAATTCCAGGAATATTTTTTGATCCTCCATGGCCTGCGTTCCAGAATTATAGCGGCCGGGCGATGGTTTGCGGCCGCAAATAGTCGTAAAACGTCTCCGGGCTGTTCACACCGCCGCCAAAACCGCTCAGGTTCACGCTGCCGTAGGGGAGTCCATAGGCAAAGACATTGTGAGCGTTGATCCAGCTGTTCCCGGCGATCATTCGTTCAGCCACCTGGCCGGCGCGTTTGAGGTCTGAAGTCCAGACGCTGTTGGCCAGGCCATACGCAAGCTGGTTCACCAGGGAAACGGTGTCCGTTTGGTCGTTGAACTTGATTACGAAAGCGCTCGGTCCGAAAATTTCCTCGCGACAGCAGACGTTGTCCGGTGTGCCCGCGAGCAAACTGGGTTGAACGTAAAAGCCGTCGTCGTATCCGGTAGGCGCGACGGCGCCTCCTTGCAAAAGGGCTTTCGCACCTTCTTTTAGCCCGTTTTCCACGTAACGCAACACGCGTTGGCGCTGGGCAGCGCTCACGAGCGGGCCCATCTGAGTATCACGCGCGGGGCCTGGGCCCATTTTTACGCTCTTCAATGCAGAAACGGCTTTATCCACAAAGCGGTCATAAATCTTTTCGTGCACAAACCAGCGTGTGGCCGTGCAGCAAACCTGTCCGGTATTCAGCGTGATGGCTCCGGCCAATTTTTGCGCGGTGGTATCCACGTCAACATCATCAAAAACCACCGCCGCGCCTTTTCCACCGAGTTCCAACTTGCAGGGCACAAGATTGCGCCCGCACCCTTCGCCAATTTTTTTGCCGACTTCAGGCGAGCCGGTAAAGGACATGCGCTTGATTTTCGGGTGCGCAGCGAGTGGCGCGCCGGCGGTCTGGCCGTCACCCATCACCATGTTAATGACACCATCCGGAATGCCGGTCTCCGCCGCCAGCTTCGCGACGAACATAGAACTCAATGGCGTGACTTCCGAAGGCTTGATGACAACCGTGTTGCCTGCCGCCAGTGCAGGCGCGATTCCCCACATCAACAACGTGAACGGAAAATTCCACGGAAAGACAAATCCGCAAACGCCAAACGGAGCGCGGTGGACCCGGGCTTCGATGTTTTTGACGGCCAGCGGCACGTCATACTGGGTAAGAGTTGAAAGATTGGCGTAATAGCGCAGGCATTCAATTCCAAATGGAACATCGAAAGCTTCGGCCGCGCTAATGGCTTT
Source organism: Verrucomicrobiia bacterium (assembly GCA_036269115.1). Taxonomy (GTDB): domain Bacteria; phylum Verrucomicrobiota; class Verrucomicrobiia; order Limisphaerales; family UBA11358; genus UBA11358. Next base: position 7,446 of record DATAST010000271.1, read on the forward strand.
GCCCACATCGAGCGACTCCAGCAACGCGAGATCGGCGGAATGCTTTTCCAGGTGTTCCGCAAACCGGTGCAGTTTTGCCGCGCGCTCGTTGGGAGACAATGCAGACCACGACGGAAACGCCCGCCAGGCAGCGGCGACGGCCTCGTCAATTTCAGCCGCGGCACCCATAGCGATCGTGGCCAGGGTAGAACCGTCCGACGGGTTTAGGACATGCCCAGTGGTTCCGAGGGCGCTGTGTTGGAATCGCCCGCCGATAAAGTGTTGGACCGGCTTGCTTAAAAAGTCGGCGACGTTTTTAGTGAGTTGAATGTTCATTGCATTTTCTCCTTTCAATAATTCAACGTTGCGTCGGCGAGTTCCAAATCTTCGGCGATGGAACGTACCGGCGGGATTTTCTTCGCTTGCAAGCCGCCATGATAGGCTCGGACGGCCTCTTGTGGGGAAATGGACCCGTTAACAATTTCGCGCAGGAACGAGATGAAGAGCAGGGGATCTTCAGCGGCTTTGATCTTGCGGCCAAAGAGGGCGACACGCGCGCCGTGTTTTTGAGCGTCAGCGACGAGCTTGAACGCATCGTACGTTGTGCCGCTGCTGCCTCCCAGCACACCCACAATGACTGATGGATCATAGGCCACCAATTCTTCCAATGCGCGCGGACCGAAATAAGGGATTTTTAGAAAAACCGGTCGGCTGGATAGCGGCACTCCCGAGAGCATGCGGCAGACACTGTCATTAACAAACGCCGGAATTTCCTCGGGTTTCACACCGGAATCAGTATTCGGGGCAAACACTTCGAGAAAATAATTGAATTTTTTACGCTCGGCTTCGGCGCGAAACGCTTTAAACGCCTCCAGAGAAACACGGTCATCCGGCAATTGATTATTTAGCGTGACGGAATAAAGGCCGAGGTTGACGACCGGGTCGCGAGGCTCGGCGACGATGCTGCCAAATTGAGCTTCCTCGATAAAGCCGCTGGCGAATGGAGCTGATGGATAATTACGGTACCGGCCGCCGCGTGGGCACCACACGTCGGTTGCGTCATTGATACGCACAGCGGGCGTCACATCCAGCGAATCAAAAAAACGTTCGCGATGGGCGAGCAGGCTCATGGTCGAGATGGACGCCAGCATGATGTCGATGATGCCCTGGCGCGCCACTGCGCGAATCTGGTCGTGAAATTCAGACATCGTGCGGTATCGGCCGTTTTTAGTTGGCGGATAATTCTGGCCCGGGCTGGGAACTCCCCAGGCCATATCGGCATCCCGGGCGTCTGCAAGAATAAATTCGCGGCTGGAAGGATTAGCGCGGATGCGACTCAACTTATCAATCAATCGCTGCTTCATTTCGAAATGACAGATTAAATCCGTGTAAGTCGTTTGCAAACTAATAGTAGTGACATTTCGGGGTGCTCGATTAAATTGGCCGCGTGAAAACCCCGGAAACTTCTGACATGTCTTCCCCCCAAATCGGTGCTCCGGACGCAAGCCGTTTAAAGGCCAGCGTTGTTTATACTGCCTTGATCGCTGCACTCGGCGGGCTCCTGTTCGGTTTCGACACCGCCGTCATTTCTGGAACGACGGATTGGCTAAAGAGCCATTTTATTCTTACGGATTTTTGGCTCGGCTTTACCGTGGCCAGCGCGCTCGTCGGGACCATCATTGGGGCAATTGCCATTAGCCGCCCCGCCGATGCCCTGGGGCGGCGCAGCATCCTGTTCATTCTGGCCGTTTTATATTTTGTTTCCGCGCTCGGTTGCGCGGTAGCGTGGGATTGGTGGTCCTTTGTATCGTTCCGTTTTCTCGGCGGCCTGGCCGTCGGCGGCGCGTCCGTGGCGTCGCCCATGTATATCGCGGAAATCGCTCCGGCCAGGTTTCGTGGACGCCTTGTGGCATTTGCTCAATTCAACATCGTCCTGGGTGTCCTGCTGGCTTATCTATCCAACTATATCATCGTCAGCCTTCAACTCGGCGATAGCCAATATCGATGGATGTTTGGCGTGATGGCTGCGCCGTCCGCCGCATTTTTTCTCCTCCTGTTTTTGACGCCGCAAAGTCCTCGCTGGCTCGTGGCCCGCAACCGGCTGGCCGAAGCGCGCGTGGTGTTGGAGAAATGCGGCACGGACACCGGCGGCGTAGACGACGAAATCCGCGAAATTCAAGGTTCACTGGACGTCGATCATCACGCGCTGACTGAGCCATTCTTTTGCCGGAAATATCTTAAACCCATCATGCTGGCCGTGGCCATTGCCATGTTCAATCAGCTTTCCGGCATTAACGCCATTCTCTACTACTCCGCTCACATCTTTGAAATGGCCGGCGCCGGCACACAATCAGCGATGTTTCAGTCGGTCATTATCGGTTTCACCAACCTGATCTTCACGGTGGCCGCAATGACGGTTATAGATCATTTCGGCCGCCGTCGTCTGATGATCGTCGGGTCCATCGGGTATATCGTAAGTTTGATCGCCGCGGCCTATGCCTTTTATACGCATACCGGCGGCAATCTTTTGCTTGCCAGCCTCCTCGTTTTTATCGCCTCTCATGCGTTTGGACAAGGAGCAGTCATCTGGGTGTTCATCAGCGAAATTTTCCCGAATCGAGTTCGTGCGCGCGGCCAGGCCCTTGGCACATTCACGCATTGGGTCATGTGCGCCGCCATTTCATGGACGTTCCCGATGATCGCCGCTAAATCGGGTGGCAGTATATTCGCCTTTTACGCCGTGTGCATGGTCGGCCAATTGATCTGGGTCCTGTCAACGATGCCCGAAACCAAAGGCATCTCGCTCGAACGAATTCAAAAACATCTTGGGATTGAGTGAGCATCGGGTCTCAAACCCGAAGTGTAATCATTGTCATCCTCATCCTCAAACGGATTAAGTTCATGAGCAAAGCAGTCATCTTCGACATGGGCGGTCTCCTATTGGATTCAGAGAGGCCATATCGCGATGCTTGGCTCGTGGCCAGCAATGAGAAAGGGTATTCGCTAAGCGAATCGATGTATTTGCAGGCCGTTGGGCGCGACGACCGTGACACGCGCGCGATTTTTCGCACGCATTTCGGAGATGATTTTCCCTATGACGAGATTTGCACGGATGTCCGTGTCATTATGGACAAGGATATTGGCCAGGAAGGACACGCATTGAAGGATGGCGTTCTGGATTTGTTGGAGCACCTCGCGCGGCGTTCGATTCCCTGTGCCGTGGCGACGTCCACCGAGCGACAAAAGGCGCTGGCACGCCTCGATCAGGCGAATATTCTTCGATATTTGCGTGAAGTTTCCGGCGGCGACGAAGTAACCAAAGGCAAGCCTCAGCCCGATCTTTATCTTTTGGCTGCGAAAAAAATGGGCGTTGTTCCCGGCCGATGCCTGGCGTTTGAAGATTCCGCGCCCGGTGCCCGAGCCGCCCACACAGCCGACATGCAGGTCATTGTCATTCCCGATTTAGTGGAGCCGCCGGGCGACGTGCGCGGTTTTTCATTGGGCGTATTTTCATCACTCCGCCATGCTCGCCCGGCAATTGAACAATGGCTTGAGAAGTGAAAACCTTCCAACAGTTACTGTTGGTGCTGTTGTTTTTGTCTTTGACACGCATAGCCGCGGCGAAAGTCACTTCACTCTCCCAGGGCGCGTACGTCTGGCAGAGAAACTGGAACGGCGCTGTTCGCGATGCAATTAGTGAGCACGGCTCCAATTTCGAAACGCTTGTCGCCCTAAAAGCAGAAGTATCCTGGCGCGCTAAACGGCCGGAACTGGTCGAAGTGCCATTAGATTACGGACTTCTTAAGAAATCGGACGCGCGCATTGGCCTGGCATTGAGAGTTGGGCCTTATCCAGGACGGTTCGTAACCAACGATCGGGCGACAACATTTTTGGCGGGTGAAGCCAACACATTGATTCGGGAGGCGCAAGCGAGGATGCATGCCCGCCGAATTACAAGTTGATTTTGATTGCGCGCAGTCAAAGCTCGATGGCTATCGTCTTTGGATTTCAACTATTCGCCGGGCGATCACTCCAGTACCTGTCGTTATTACGGTGTTACCGAGTTGGTTGAATGAGTCGTCGTTTCCAAATCTCATCGCGTCGGCGGATGGCTACGTGCTGCAAGTCCATTCACTCGAAGCGCCAAAGTCCGCCGACGCACCTTTCACCTTGTGCGATCCGGCGGCAGCGCGACGAGCAGTGGAGCGGGCAGGGGAATGGAACGTTCCCTTTCGAGTCGCGTTGCCAACGTATGGTTATGTCATAGCGTTTAACCACAACGGGAAATTTGCCGGTTTATCGGCGGATGGTCCGCGCAAGGATTGGCCGGCGGATTATAAGTTGCGTGAAGTTCGGACCGATGCGGCAGCGATGGCGAAATTGGTTCAGTTTTTGGGCACAAATCACCCGGCATCGATGCAGGGGATCATCTGGTATCGGTTGCCAGTGGCCGATGACAATCTGAACTTGCGCTGGCCGACACTTGGCGCGATGATGACCGGGCGCGTGCCCCGCGAACAAGTCCATGCGGCGGCGCGCAGGGTCGAGCCCGGCCTCGTGGAAATCAGCCTGATAAACGACGGCGAACTCGGTCTCTCCTCACGACTCGCGGTTGAAGTAACCTGGACAAACGCCCGGCTGGTTGCGGGCGATGGCATCGCCGGATTTAATCTGGCCGACGCCGGACCAGGCTCCGCGAAATTTCAAATGGACGATAACCCGTTCCGTTTGCCCGCCGGCGAAAGACGAATCATCGGCTGGCTCCGGTTGAACGAAGATCGTGAGGTGAAAGTTGAGCTTAAAATATTTTAGGGCGCCCGCCCTTTTTCTGGTTGTCTGTCTTGCCGTGCTACGGCTGCCCGCATGCGGGTTTTATTTTTCAAACAACTTGCTGAACGGTGGCGATGATGCGGTGCTCGCTGCGCCAATCGCCGATTTCGAGAGCGAACTGAAACGAATGCATTTGGCGACAAATTCGTTTCAGGCAATCACGACGACGAATAGTTATGCGGGCGAGAGCACTGACGCGGAGCTTGACGATTTGCAGGCGGATTTGGATCGGTCCGGCGCCTCGCGGCCGGCGATAAAAACTGTGATCGAAGGGCATCAACTCGAACGAAGACGATTGCAAAGTTATTTGGAGGACATGGAGCAATGGAAAATATCTGGATCAGTGGAATGGGACGAAACGACAAGCAATTATGTTCGCAAGCCCGCCGGACCAGCGCCTGAATTTCCGAAATTGAATGTTACCAGCGGATTGCCGGCCGAATTTTCCAATTATTTTGCAGGGGCCATAGTCTGGGAAAATCCGGCATTAACAAATAAGGAGGCTGCGATGGAAGCGTGGGAACGGGTGTTGAACCTTCCGCCGCAGGAGCGCCGGTACAAGTCGACCTGGGCGGCTTTCATGCTCGGAAAATATTGGACGGACGTAGATCCGCAAAATGCCGTTGGCGATTTTCAGTTGACGCGCAAATTCGCGGCAAATGGCTTTGCTGATTCATGCGGTCTTGCAGCCGCAAGTTTCGGGCTCGAGGCGCTGGCGGAGTTGCGGCAAACCAATGTCGAAAAAGCGATTCTGCTTTATCTTGAGCAATGGAAGACAGGGGATCCAAGCGCGTTGACGTCGCTCGAGTTTACAGCTTGTCGTGTGTTGGCGACAAATGACCCTGTCATGCTTAAACATCTGGCCGCAAATCCTGTTACGCAGCGAGTTATCACGGCCCATCTCATTTCGGATGACCCATTCGTGAATAAAGGAGGCCAGGCTGCTGTATGGCTTGAGGCTGTCGAAGCTGCCAGGGTGTCAGATGTGGATTCAGCGGAGGAGCTTGCGCTTGCGGCGTATCAGGCGGGAGAATGGGATACTGCCCAACGTTGGGTGGATCGCGCGCCGGAATCGTCGGTGGCACAATGGCTGGAGACGAAGCTGTTGTTGCGCGCCGGTAAAATAGACGATGCAGGCGCGATGCTGGCGAAGGTTGTTAAACTCATGGAGTCTCAAGACAGCGATTCAAATCAATTGAAGGATGAACTCGGCGTGCCACACGAAGAACCGGCCATTTTAATCAATGCCACCAACCAGGTTCTCGGAGAATTGGGAGTATTTCACCTTTCGCAGCAGGATTACGTCGAATCACTCGATGCGTTATTGCGTTCCGGGTTTTGGATGGATGCGGCTTATGTGGCCGAGCGCATTTTGACAGTAGACGAACTCAAGTCTTATGTGAATCAGGATTGGCCGGAGAGGCCTTCAACCAATCAGGATGAGTCTGTGCCCCCGGATGGGACTGACTCGAGGAATGACATTCGCTATTTGCTGGCGCGGCGCCTTGCTCGTCTTGGGCGCAATGAGGAAGCGCGCGCGTATTATCCACAGCCATTGCGGCCGGCATTTGATAAACTGATTGAGGCCCTTCGAACTGGTCACAACAAGAGCCTGCCGCAAAAGGAACGCACTGGAGCGCTTTTGGACACGGCGATGATGACGCGCACGAATGGGATGGAGCTCCTTGGAACGGAACTGGCGCCTGATTGGTTCTTTTACAGCGGGGAGTTTGAACTGGGCGCCACAGCTGAATGTCGCACCAACGCAAGCACGAAACTGTTTGTTCCCAGTTCAGATGAATTGCAACGGTATGCACAACATGGCGTGGAACCGGAGGAGCGTTATCATTATCATTTTCTGGCGGCGGACCTTGCGGTTGAAGCGGCCAGGTTTATGCCCGACAATTCGAATGAAACCGCGCGAGTTCTTTGCACCGCCGGTTCATGGATAAAATATCTCGACCCGAAAAAAGCCAATCCGATCTACAAGATGCTGGTGCAGCGGTGCAGGAAGACACAAATCGGCCGGCAGGCGGATTTGATGCGCTGGTTTCCAGAGTTGGATGATTCCGGCAATCCGCTTCCGTATCACCCAAGAGCCCGGGCGAACTGGGAGATTTTTCGGGACAGATTAGGAAGCGCGACCGATCCAGGTTACTTTTACTGTATCGGCACGATTCATATGATGGATCGGCAAATCGGCTGGGCGCAAAGCGTGGCAACTCTTTTCGTTACGAACGACTGGGTCTTTGAGCAAAACGCTATTTTGCGAACGACAGACGGCGGCGCGTCCTGGAAGGTGGTCTTGTGCGCAAGCCCGGAGCACAGCATAGAATTATCCGCGTATGACAAAGATACTGCTTGGGTCACTGCCAATTACGATGAATCCAGCAACATTTTTGTCCTTCAAACTATTAATGGCGGCCAATATTGGAGTGACACAGAGTTGACCGTACCGTACCTCGTCGAAGGCTCCGACCTGGTATTCCCAGTTGCGGACCAAACCGCCCAACAGAATCCGGTACCACGAGATACACTTTTACCTCCAGTCTATCATCCATCTGATTTCTCGGATCAGGAAAGGGTTTTCGTGACTCCTGATCATACAATGAATTGGATGCCTGGATACTTATACGGATTCGATCCGTATGATGAGTGGCGGCTGATCAATAGTACTGAGAAAAGTAATTGGACCGATTCGGACGGTAGCGACCCTGGATTTGCCGACCGCCATCCGTATATCACTAGCGGCGGTCGAATTACGTTCCAGGATGCGACAAATGGCTGGTTGTTGGGAAGCTTAACGACTACTACGCGTCCTTTTCTGTTTTTCACCCATGACGCCGGAGCGGACTGGCAGGAACAAAAGTTCACGATCCCACCGTCGCTGCATGATGGCTCAATCCAGCCCTCCGCGTTGCCACACTTTTTCGGAGGCGCCGGAATTGTGGAAACGGCATTTGTTCCAACCGATCGGGAATCCACAAATTACTACAAGGTCTTCTACCAAACGCATGATGCCGGCAAAACGTGGGAACCGGCCCTGCCGGTCAAATTTGACGGCATCAGCAGTTTTGTGTCGTATGAAACAGGCTGGATATGGAGTGGCGAACCCCATGACTCAAATTCAAAAGCACCGGTACAAGGCATGCTTTATAGGACCGATGATGGCGGCCAGACATGGAAGCCGATCTCCAAAAGTCTGGAGCCTTTCCTAACCCATGGTGAAAATATCGTCCAATTAGATTTTGTGGACGATGAGTATGGTTGGGCGGTCGCGCAGGATTGGCGCAATAAAACGCAGCTTCTGAAAACCACGGACGGAGGCGAGACATGGGCGGCACTTAACCTTTACAATGCGTATTGAAGTTGAAAATCGTGTTACA
>DATAST010000272.1:0-6795 GCA_036269115.1 Verrucomicrobiia bacterium
GCCATGATCGTGATCCGATTCCGTTCTTTCCGATTCATTGTCAATGTCTCCATCTCCAGAACAGGATGGCTCCCGCCATCCAGACCCAATAGGGACATTTCCATTAAGTTCCAATGAGGACATTCTCATTAAGTTCCGACACCAGCCCTCTTTGGATTGACAGTTATTGGCAAGGGTTCTATTCTGTCCGACTGGAACAGCAACCGTAACCCTGGAGATAACCAAATGAAATACCGCTCCGGACAGCGCCATTTTATTGCGATGGCAGCGGTTGCTCTATTAAGCGTGTTCCAGTCCGCCAAGGCGCAATTAGCCTGCGTAACAAACAATGGCGCAATAACGATCACGGGATATACTGGTCCCGGTCCGACAGTAACAATACCGGCCACAACCAACGGTTATCCGGTGACCGCGATCGGGAACGCGGCGTTTCGCAATTCGAGCGTGACCGGAATTACCCTGCCGAATAGCGTGACGAATATCGGCACCTTTGCTTTTAGCGCCAGCCATCTGACCAAAATCGCCATTCCTAACGGTGTCATCAGTATCGGAGTGGATGCGTTTGAATTGTGCAATAGTCTGACGAATATCACCGTAAACGCCGGCAATCCGGCATACAGCAGCCTAAACGGTGTCTTATTTGACAGGGCCCAGGATAACCTGATCCAATATCCAGCCGCGTTGATAAACAGCAATTACCTCATTCCCGACGGCGTTACAACGATCAGCGACCAGGCCTTTTATGCCGTTTCCACGATTTCCAGCGTCACGATACCCAATAGCGTGAGGAACATTGGGAACAACTCGTTTGCCTACTGTGCGGCGCTAAACACAGTTTATTTTGGAGGGAACGCTCCGCACTTAGGCTCGTTTTCATTTTACCAAAGCGGTTCGGGCGGTGTGAGGGTGAATTATCTTCCGGGAACAACGGGTTGGGCGGCATTTTCAGCGGCGTTTGGGCCGTCGCTTTCCGCTTCCCTCTTTTGGCAGCAAACGGCCCCGGAAATCTTAAACTTCGAGCCAACGTTCGGTGTGCACAGCAACCAATTTGGATTCACGATTTCATGGGCCACCAATGCCGATGTGGTGGTGGATGCGTGTACCAACCTCAGCCATCCCGTCTGGGTCCCCGTATCCACGAATGTCGTGATCGCTACCACGGGCGCGGCCAATTTCACGGATGTTCAATGGAGCCGCTACCAGAGCCGTTTCTATCGCCTCCGCTTCGACCCTCCGCAGTTTACCTATACGGTGACTAATGGCGCGATTATGATCACCGGATACACAGGTTCGAATTCTTTGGCCACGATACCAGCCACACTCATCGGTAATCCCGTCACGACAATCGGTATCGCCGCGTTTGAGGGTGAGACTATCCTGACTGGCGTCACCATGCCAAATAGCGTGACGAATATCGGCGCATTTGCCTTTGCCGCCAGCGGTGTGACAGAGATTACCATCCCCGACAGCGTCATCGGCATTGGCCATGATGCATTTTCAGCATGCAATAGCCTGACCAATATCAGCGTCAGCACCGGCAATTCCACGTTTAGCAGTCTAAACGGCGTCCTGTTTGACAGGGCACAGGACGTCCTAATCCAATATCCCGCGGCATTGACGAATTACAATTACTGCGTGCCCGCCACCGTCACGACCATCAGTGACGATGCATTTTATAGCGCGTCGGGCCTTGGCAGTGTCACCATACCCAACACTGTAAAAACCATTGGGAACGACGCGTTTGCATACTGTGTTAACCTGACGACAGTTTATTTCGAAGGAAATGCACCCAACGTCGGCTCGCAAGCATTTTACGAAACCGGTTCCGGCAACGGCGTGACAGTCAACTACATTCCCGGAACAACGGGTTGGACCGCGTTTTTCACGGCATTAGGGCAGACGCTTGCGGCTTCCAGGTTCTGGTATTTGCCGGGGCCGGAGATCTTAAATTTCGAGCCGAGCTTTGGAGTCCACAGCAACAAATTTGGATTTACGATTTCATGGGCTACGAATGCCAGCATCATGGTAGACGTCTGCACAAACCTGGCCAATCCCGTTTGGCTTCCCGTATCCACCAGCGCGGTGACCGCCAACACAGGGACGACAAACTTCGTCGATCCTCAATGGAGCAATTTCTCACACCGTTTCTATCGTCTGCGCTCCGGTTTGCCGCAATTCACGTATGTGGTCAATAACGGCGCAATTACAATCACCGGATATATCGGATCCAACCCGTCCGTCATAATACCCGCGACGCTCAATCATTATCCTGTTACCGCCATTGGGGATTTTGCATTTGAGGGAGACTTGGGCGTGACGGGTGTCAGCATACCGAACAGCGTAACCAATATCGGGGCATTTGCCTTTTATAGCAGCGGCTTGACTGGCGTCTCCATTCCCAACAGTGTCATCGGCATAGGCCAGAATGCGTTCGGTTTGTGCAGGGCCCTGATGAATATCTCCGTGAACGCGGGAAGTCCGGAGTTCAGTAGTTTGAATGGCGTGCTGTTTGACGGCGCACAGGATACCCTAATCCAATTTCCTGACGGGATGGCCACGGACAATTATGTTATTCCCTCCGGCGTCACAACCATCAGCGATGCTGCGTTTTATGGTGCTGATGGCCTCAACAGTGTTACCATCCCCAACAGCGTCACGAGCATCGGGGACGACGCGTTTGCCTACTGCATTTTCCTGAATTCGATGTATTTCGAGGGCAACGCGCCCAATGTCGGTCCGTTTGCATTTTACGAGACTGATATTGGCCTCGGCGTCACGGTCAATTATCTTCCAGGAACAGCGGGATGGCCGAGGTTTTGTACAGCCCTTGGGACGGACCTTGGGGGCTCCTCATTCTGGTATCGGCCAGGACCGCAGATCTTAAATTTCGAGCCATCCTTTGGCGTATACAACAACCAGTTTGGATTTACGATTTCATGGGCCACCAATGCCACCGTGGTGGTGGATGCCTGCACCAATTTCTCGAATTCCGTTTGGCTGCCTGTGGCCACCAACACGGTGACCGCAACTAACGGAACTGCCAATTTCAGCGATTCGAAATTTGTAGTCTATCCGAGGCGATTTTATCGGCTCCGGCTTGCGCCGGGGCCACCATAAACTGGCGCCCGGCTGAGCCGGGTGCTTTGGCGGAAGGGCGCTTCCGCCCTACCTTGCAGCGCCACGCACAAACATCCGCCCTGTCAGGTTCGATCACCCGACCTACCCCTGCCGCATTCCGCCTCTTGGCGTAACTTATTTGCTGGCAACGGCATGGGTCCGATTATTGACTGGCGCCCGGCGGGGCCGGGTGCTCTGGCGGAAGAGCACTTCCGCCCTACCAAAGGGTTGAATCCCGGCATAGTGTTTGCTAGCTTATGATGCGAATCTTTGCAGGCTAACCTTAAAAGTAAATGGGCATTTTTCACAAATGCCGCGCTCATTGCCATTGTGGTTGTTTTAGCGGCGGGTCCGTTTTCCCCAACCGCTGACGCACAACACTCTCTCACTTCTCAGTCATTGCACGGGAATGTGCCGTCCGCAATCGGGAGGTTTCATTTGAATCCGCTCCAAAATTTGGCTGAGACAAATGAGTTGCACCTCGCCGTCAGCCTGCCATTGCAAAATGAACCGGCGCTTGGCGACCTGCTTAAACAAATCTACGACCCGCAGAGTCCAAATTATCATCACTACCTCACGCCCGAACAATTCACGGCGCAATTTGGCCCGTCGCAACAAGATTATGAGGCGGCGGCTCGATTTTTTCGCTCAAACGGCCTGGCCGTGACCGGCACTTATTCCAACCGCGCGCTGCTGGACGTGTCCGGCAACGTGGGCACGATCGAGCAGGCGTTTCACACGCGACTGCAGGTGTACCGGCATCCAGTGGAGAACCGCACTTTTTTTGCGCCGGAGAGTGACCCCGTCATTGGACTGAGCGTCCCGATCAAACACGTGGATGGATTGGACAATTTTTTTATTCCAAAGCCGGCGATTCGGCCGGCGACTCCGTTGGCTTCACGATCCGGCGCGCTGCCGGCTCTGGGTTCCGGACCCAGTGGAGAATATATGGGCAAGGATTTTAAAGCGGCCTACGCGCCCGGTGTCGCGCTCAACGGCACTGGACAAACTATCGCGCTGCTCGAACTGGATGGATATGTTTCGAACGATATTGCTTTTTATGAGCGAACGAATGCTCTGCCGATCGTGACGCTGACAAACATTTTACCCAACGGCGCCGTGCAGATGAGCAGCAACGGCGCGGAGGAAGTTTCCCTGGACATCGAAATGATTGTTTCACTAGCCACAAATCTGTCAAAGGTCGTCGTTTATGAAGCCCCAAATGCCAATGCCAACAGTGTGCCCGACATTCTGAACCGAATCGTCCTGGATAAAACTGCCAAACAAATCAGCTCGTCCTGGCTGCTTGGCGACAGTTCCAGTTACGACACGTATTACAAGCAAATGGCGGCGCAAGGGCAGAGTTTTTTCCAGGCTTCCGGCGATGACGGTGCGTATTATTCGGCCATTTCGGAATGGGCGGATGATACAAACATCACTCTCGTTGGCGGCACGACATTGTCTACGACCGGGCCGGGCGGCGGGTGGTCATCCGAAACGGTTTGGAACTGGTATAGCCTGGGCGGAAGCGGCGGAAGCGGCGGCGGGGTCAATTTTAACGGGGTGCCAATTCCGTTCTGGCAGAAATTTGTCAGCATGGCCAATAACCAGGGATCGAAAACATTGCGCAACGTGCCGGATGTCGCTTTAACGGGCGATAATATTTACGTGGTTTATAATAATGCGCAGACGCAAGATGTTGGCGGCACCAGTTGCGCCGCTCCCCTTTGGGCGGCGTTTACGGCGCTGGTGAATCAGCAGGCGATTGCCGAAGGCGAAACGACGGTCGGCTTCATCAATCCAGCGATTTATGCCATCGGCCTGGGCGTCAATTACACGAATTGTTTTCACGATATCACGACTGGCAACAATAATAACGCGACCGTCGGCAACGAATACAACGCCACAAACGGTTTCGATCTTTGCACCGGCTGGGGCACGCCGACCGGATCGAATTTGATCAATGCGCTCACGGCTCCCCCAATTAATTTGATGATTATTCCAAATTCGGGGTTCAATGCGAGCGGTCTGGCGAGCGGACCATTCAGTCCGACATCGCAGGTGTATTCATTGACCAATATCGGTGGCTCGTCCTTCAAATGGTCATTGAGCAACACGTCATCATGGCTTACCACCTCGATTACAAATGGCACGATCGCCTCGGGCAAAGGTACGAATCTCACGATAGGCATTTCCACCAACGCGAGTCACCTGGGAGGCGGCACTTATGCCGCCACGGTGACGTTTACAAATGTCAGTTCCAACACCCTGCAGAGCCTGCAATTTACATTGCAGGTGACCGATCCCCTCATCGTGGCGCCGACTTCAGGTTTTACCGTCTATGGAGCCGAAGGCGGCCCTTTTACTCCGACGTCTGAAGACTTCGCGATTACTAATTCCAGCGGGGCTTCATTAAATTGGCAGGCAACGGGGCCTGTCTGGCTGAATGTTTCGCCTTCGAATGGATCGCTCGACAACGGGTCAGGTACGACGGTGACGGCTACTTTAAATTCCAGCGTCTACGCTTTGAGCGCCAGTTCCTATGCCGGACAGGTTTCATTTACGGATAGTGTCACCAGCATCGTTCAAAATCGGCCATTCGTCCTTGCCGTCGGGCAGAATATTGTTTTGAACGGTGGATTCGAAACGGGCGATTTTACGGATTGGACGTTGAACACAAACGGATATGGGACTCTTGTTGATAGTGGCGCGACCCAGATCGCGTCGCATTCGGGCACTTATTTTGCGGCGCTGGGCCAGCAACAGGGACTCGGTTACATTTCACAAACGCTGCCGACGATCGCCAATCAGTCGTACCTGCTCTCGCTGTGGTTTAACAGCCCAGACGTGTCCGTTCTTTCGGGAGGAGCGCTGACATCGAATACGCCAAACCAATTTTTGGTATCGTGGAACGGTACGACGCTGTTTAACCAGGCAAATATTCCACCGGTGTCGGGAACGGGTTGGACAAATATGCAATTTATTGTGACGGCCACTGGGCCCGCAACGGCGCTGCAATTTGGCGAGATGGTTGTCCCGTGGTATTTGGGCCTGGATGACATCAACGTCTGGCCGATCCCCACGCCAAATATCCGCGGCTTTGCGCGAGCGCCCGGCAATGGATTTTCGCTGACATGGAATTCGCTCACAAATGTCATGTATCAGGTCCAGTATTCAACGAACCTGGCTTCCACGAATTGGTTCAACTTGAATGTTTATAACGCTAGCGGGCCGGTGCTTTCGGTGACGGATTCGATCGGCACGAATCCGGCGGCATTTTATCGGGTGCTGCGGCTGCCGTGATATAAGTCCCGAGTCCACAGTCTTCAGTCGATCTACCCGCTCCCTCACGGTCGGGGCTCAGTTAAAATGTCCCCGTTGGAAATTTCCGGGGGAACGTCGAACGCTGAACTCCCAACGCCCAACGCCGAATGCCGGACACTGTTACCGTGGCCGTCTGATCCCGCGCCTGCCCTTCGTAAGTTCTGGAGGATACACATTTTTTTAGTATAGGCGAGGAAACTGGAAACGAAGCGGGAAGTCGTGACAGAAAATCGGGTTTTATTGGGGAATTGAGTGATTTTTGTCGTACTCATGGGAAATGAAAGTGACCTACCGTCGCTTGGATGTGGCCTGAAGGCAAAGTTTGGAAAATCTCATTGCGAGTATTGCGAGTGG
>DATAST010000273.1:0-3050 GCA_036269115.1 Verrucomicrobiia bacterium
ATCAAATAGGCATTATGATCGGAAAAGTCTCCCAGGCTATACGCGGGTGTTCCTCCCTTTACCGCCTCAGCGCTTGCGGGCGTTGTGTCCTGATATATGTATTGCGCTAAATTCGCAAAAAATTCGATTGGGCCGCGCGTGAAATTTACCTTTTCCACCGCGCCTTCAGGCGTGTAATCGGAATCCCAGACCATAGACGTCGTATAAAGTGGTTGCGGAACCCTGCCTACCTCGACGTCCAGCCACGGAAGCGGCCGCCAGCCCAGGTACGCCTGCCCGATAAAAACGCCATAATTGTTCGCCTTGCTGAACGGCCCGTAATAAGGGGATTGTCCGCCGCCCGCATTGCCGAATGTGTTCCAGGGCGAACGCTCATTTGGCGAAGTCTCGAATCGCAACCCGTAATAATAGTCATCCGCAAGGTCGCCTCGAAGTCCCAGGCGCAACGCGTAACGAAACCGATTCGCGACGTCATAAGCTCCAGCATACTGTCCGCCTTCCGGCCCGATCTTAGCCGAGCGGTTTTCATAGCGCATTCGGAGATCGCCAAACAACTCCACGCTTTTTATCACCTTGCTGATCTTGAATTGCGTTCCGGCTTGTTTCACCGCGTTGGTGTTTTCGGATTCCTTTTCAAGTTCTGTGGCCTCGTCCTTTGTGAGAACCCCTTTTTGCACCAATTTGTCCAGAATCGCATCCGCGGAAACCTGAGCGCTAGCCCGACTTGGCGGATTCGACCCTCTCAAGAATTATTTTTATTGCGCAAGTCGTTGACAAGACGGGGGCACGCCAATTGCTTGAAAGCCGAAAACGCCTGTAGTGAAGACCTGGCCTATTCCCAAGTCCCAAAAGATGTGCATAATCGGATGCCAGTATGTTTTTGCGCTACACGACGCGAAAGAAAAATGGCAAGGAACACCGGTATTACAGCCTGGTGGAAAACCGGCGTGTGGCCAGCGGCCGGGTGGTGCAGCGCCACGCGCTTTACCTGGGCGAGATCAACGACAGTCAACAAGAGGCTTGGCGCAAGACCATTGAGATTTTCGAGGAGGGGCAGACGCGTCCGCGCACGGTGGCGTTGTTTCCGCAAGAGCGGATCGGCGCGGGGGACGATGCTGACATCGTGCGGATTCGGCTCAGCGAACTTTCGTTGCACCGGCCCCGGCAATGGGGCGCTTGCTGGCTGACGGGTCAACTGTGGGAACAGTTGGGGCTGGATGGATTTTGGGTGGCCCGGCTGCCGCCCAGTCGCAAGGGCACGCGCTGGGATTGGGTGTTGCAAATCCTGGTGGCTTATCGGCTGCTGGATCCGGGCAGCGAGTGGCGTTTGTATCGGCATTGGTTTGAGCACTGTGCTATGGCCGATCTGTTGGGGGCGGACTTGGAACTGGCCGACATCCACAAGCTCTACGAGTGTCACGAGCGGCTGTTGGAGCACAAAGGGGATTTGTTCACGCACCTGACCGGGCGATGGAAGGATTTGTTCAACGCCCGTTTTGAAGTTCTGCTCTACGATTTGACCAGCACGTATTTTGAGAGTGATCCGCCGTTTCCCCAAGGGGACAAGCGCCGTCATGGCTACAGCCGGGACAAACGGTCGGATTGCGTGCAGGTGGTCATCGCGCTGATCGTGACCCCGGAAGGGTTTCCTTTGGCCTACGAGGTTCTGGCTGGTAACACCAGCGACAAGACCACCCTGGCGGATTTCCTCAAGAAGATTGAGGAGCAATACGGTCGAGCCGAGCGCATCTGGGTGATGGACCGGGGCATTCCCACCGAAAAGGTATTGGAGCAAATGCGCGCGGCCACCCCGCCGGTGCAATATCTGGTGGGCACGCCGCGCGGGCGTCTGAGTCAATACGAGCAAAAACTGGCGCAGTTGCCCTGGCAGGTGGCGCGGGAAGGAGTCTCGGTCAAATTGCTGGAGGAAGGCCAGGAACTCTACGTCCTGGCCGAAAGCAAAGACCGGGTGAACAAGGAACGGGCCATGCGCCGCCGGCAACTCAAAGGACTCTGGCATCGGCTCAAAAAGTTGCAAGGGATGAAACTCAAGCGCGACGAACGACTCAAGAAACTCGGCGCGGCCCTGCACGAGTATCCGACCGCAGCGCGCTTGATCGACACGACCGTGGCCCCGCAATCCGCCGCCCTGACCTTGACCTTGCGCAAAGACAAACTGCGCCAGGCGCGCAAACGCGAAGGCCGTTACCTGCTGCGCAGCAACATCACGGCGGGACGAACCCCCGAAGAACTCTGGCAATTTTACATCCAACTGACCGAAGTGGAAGCGGCCTTCAAAAGTCTCAAGGACGATTTGAGCCTGCGCCCCATTTATCACCAACTGGAACATCGGATCGAAGCCCACATTTTCATCTCGTTTTTGGCTTATTGCCTGCACGTCACGCTGCGTCGCCGATTGCGAGACTTGGCCCCGGGCCTGACCCCCCGCTCGGTCCTTGAGAAGTTCGCCACCATTCAAATGCTCGATGTGCATTTGCCCACCACCGACGGGCGCACCGTCATCCTGAGCCGTTACACCCAGCCGGAAACCGACGTTCAACTATTAATGCAGCGACTCAAACTGGAATTACCAGCCCAGCCGCCACCTAAAATCACCGCTCCAAAACCACCGGGCCAAAGTGGTTCTGTAGTGAAGACCTAGGAAATGCTGGCGTTGATTTCCAAGCACTTGCGCCGTTCGACCCCCTCGAATCCGCCAAGTCGGGTTAACGTCGGTTTCGACGACGGCCACGCAGAGATGGTTAAACTCAACTCCCTCTGGAGCCTCTACTGGCATAACAACTGGAAGCCATCCCAACTCCCGCCTTAAATTGCAAGTTCTCTGCGGATGGCCGTGTGGCCCTGCCTTAGTTGATTTATTTTCTTTGCCGAGTCATGGGATTTGTGGGAGAACTATGCCGGTACCGTATGAGAGCCGCTGTTTTTGTGGAGAGGGATGGTATTTTGAATTGCGACCGGGTGGAACGCAATCAACCCGCGCCTCCGCTCTCCCTGGATCAAATGGAGCCCAAAACCGATGCCATTGAACC
>DATAST010000274.1:0-1766 GCA_036269115.1 Verrucomicrobiia bacterium
AACTCCAACTTCCACTGCGGGAGATGACGCAAAAGCTTTTCCGCCATGGCCGGGGTAACGTCGGCGGCGCCGGTATTCACAAATTTGACGATTTCGGACATGACGGCAATCTAGTGAAAGCCGGGCCGGTGCAAAAGGGAAATTTACAGGTTCAGATCGCCCCGGGCGCAGTCGAATTGCGCCAAAAGTATTGTTACCCTGGGCGGGTGGCTGGGTGTGGAAAAGGGATACGTTGAGCCAAAAGTGCTGTTACCGTGGGCGGAATGGATAAAACAATGAGTAAAAGCACGCGGAATGAGATCTTGGAGAAGCTGCGGCGGCGTTACCAAACCGCCGGTCCGGAACATAAACGAAAGTTGTTGGATCAAGCACAAGAGCTGCTGGGCTATCATCGCAAATCGGCGATTCGCGCCTTGGGCGGAAGGCCCGTGGCCCGTGGGCCGGTGATTTTGACTGGCCGTCCCCTCCATTACGATCCGGGGTTGCTCTTGCCGTGGTTGCGGCCGATCTGGCAGGCGACCGACTACGCGTGCGGGCGGCGGTTGGTGGCGATGTTGCCGGAATGGATTCCGGCCTTTGAACAACACGAGCGGCGAATGCCCGCGGAGGTGCGGGAGAAGTTGTTGCTGGCCAGCGGGCGGACGCTGGACCGGTTGCTCTCGCCCTTGCGGTTGGGCGGGGCGGGGCGGTCGCTGACGCGGCCTGGAACGTTATTGCGCCAGCAGATTCCCATTCGCGGGAGCGTCTGGGAGGAGGATAAAGCGGGCTGGCTGGAGGTCGATACGGTGGCGCTCTGCGGCGGCAGCGTGGCGGGGGAATTTGTGTGGATGCTCGACGGCGTTGATTACGCCACGACCTGGGTGGAAGTGCGGGCGATGTGGGGCCGGGGCCAGCAGGGGACGCTGGCGGCCTTGCAAGATGTGGAGGCGAGCCTGCCCTTTTCCTTGCTGGGTTTGGACAGCGACAACGGGGGCGAGTTTCTCAATCATCACGTACTCCACTGGTTGCAAAAACGGCCCCAGCCGGTCTTCATGACGCGCAGCCGGCCCTATAAAAAAGATGACAACGCGCATGTGGAACAAAAGAACTGGACGCACATCCGGCAGTGTTTTGGTTACGAACGCCATGATAATCCCGACGTGGTGGAACCCATCAACACCCTGGTCAAGGGCGCCTATGGGCAACTGCTCAACTATTTTCATGCAAATCTGAAGCTGGAGCGCAAGGAGCGCAAAGCTGGAAAAATACATAGGCTATATGGCGCCGCCCAGACGCCGTTGGCCCGCGTCTTGGCCAGTCAGGAAGTATCGGAGGCCACCAAGGAACGGCTGCGCCAGCACAAGGCCCGTTTGAACCCCTTTGCCCTGAAACAAACGGTGGCCCAGAGCTTGAAGACCATCACCGGTCTGCGGCGCAGCCGTGCTTAAAAATCCCCCCAGACCCCCAAAACAGCATGCCAGATAGAGAATCAAACGAACCTCCGACCGCAGGGGGGCGCGAGCTAAGGCTCGCAGCTCGCCCCCCTGCTCGTTTTACCTCGCTTCGGAGACCCAAAACAGTTAACAAAAAGCAAAGCCGGCGGGTAACACCCTTTTGGCTCAACGATACCACGTTCCGGGTAACAGTTACTTTTGGCGCACGGCGCTGAGTGAATTTATCCTGGAAACATCGGCAACGGGTAAGAATATGACTTTTGCCGAAAATGTCCGGCATCGGAGATTTTGTCTATATTGCTGAACCGGCAAAAAAAGGGAGGCAGCCAATTA
>DATAST010000275.1:0-1627 GCA_036269115.1 Verrucomicrobiia bacterium
TCTCCCAAAGCGCCGCGCGCAAAATAGTGAACAGCCGGGTGAAGCTATGGGCCCAGTTCGATAGGTAACTCAGATAGCGCAAGAGCACGTAGGTCAACAGCGCCGTCCACACTTGCCAGCGCACGGCGTTGGCGTTGTGGCCCAGGAAATCCGCCAATTGCAGGGTCTGCTTGATTTGTTTGAAGAACACTTCGATCTGCCAGCGGCAACGATAGAGGTCGGCCACGCTGCGCGGACTCCACTCCAGGTGGTTGGTCAGAAAGGTCATTTCCCTTTCCTCCCCGTCGATCTCGACCAGCGCCACCACCCGGCGCATCAGTTCCGGCGCGGGTTTGTTCTCGTGGCGCAGGACGATCACTTCGTCGCGCAAAATCTTCGGGTCCTTGGAGGCGGGCATTTTCCGCACCACCTCATAAACCATGTTCTCCTTGGCCCGCGTCACCCAAAACACCCCGCGCTCAT
This sequence comes from Verrucomicrobiia bacterium, assembly GCA_036269115.1. GTDB lineage: Bacteria > Verrucomicrobiota > Verrucomicrobiia > Limisphaerales > UBA11358 > UBA11358. Next base: position 463 of record DATAST010000275.1, read on the forward strand.
CCAAATCCCGCAAATGGCCGAAGTCCACATAACCCTTGTCAAACAAGGCGATTTCGCCGCTTTTCAAGTCGGCGCACACTTCGCGCGCCCGCTTGTTGTCGTGCTCGGCGGCGGTGTCCACGATGACAAAACTGGGCAGGAGATTCTGCAGGTTCAACCGCATATGGGTTTTGGCGGCGGCCTTGCGGCGGCGGTGTTTGGCCCAGTCCAAGCAGTTGGCCACCAGTTCCATCGTGGTGCTGTCGATCACATGAATGGGCATCTTGAAACGGAAGGCGGGGCCGCGCCGCTGGCCCGCCGCAAAGCCGGGGGTCTGTTCCTTCAGATGGCCCAAGACCCGCCAGAAGAGTTGTTCGGCCATCTGGGCCGGACGCTCCCGGTTGGCGTGGGAGAGGCCGTTGCGGCTGGGGGCGGTGGCCCCGCGCACGGTGGACAGCGGCCCGGAATGTAATTGCAGCGAGTCACACAGATCGTTGAGACCGATGCAATGGGTAAGTTGGGCGTCCAGCAAACTGACCGTGTGACTCCACGGACTGAAAGTGCGCGACTTATCCATAGCTCCCGTCTCCCGCGCTATTTTGGAGACTTCGTGCTCAGGAATGAGATTGCAAATCTGGCGCAAAACGTTAAACCGGGACCGTGTTGGTTTGATTTTTTTGTTTTTCATGCCTGCCGTGTGGCAGGTTCAAAGGGTCAAGCCAACGCTTTTTTCGATTTTTCTGTGGGATGGCTGTGGGAATTTTTCATGGCTTTCGTACGTTACGTTGGCCGCATGCTCACCCGATGGCAAAAATGTCTATTACAGCAACATGGTTTACTTTCCTGGGGGAGGGGCATCTCTTTTTACGGGGGCAACTGACTATCTCACAAATACAAAATTGACCGGGGATATGACGAATGGTTACACACTTTATTACCCGGATGGCTCGCATGATGTGTACGGGTTCATTGTGCCGGCGCTCTCCGTAGGGTGGCAACCCGAGGCGTATCGAACGCAACATTGGGATGCCTACTCTAATGCGATCACTTTTGTTTACAGTACAAGTGGCAGTTCTATTCAGCTTACAAATGTGATCGACGCGACAGGCGGAACTAACTGGATCTATTACGGATCCACGAACGTGCAATTTCCAAACCTAATTACGCAGGTAATGGATCGATATGG
>DATAST010000276.1:0-17507 GCA_036269115.1 Verrucomicrobiia bacterium
CTGCAGAACGCCCAAGCGCAATGGCTTCAATCCTTGACAGGAAACCACTGACTGGAGAGCCGGATGCGGGAAATCCGCCTGTCCGGTTCGGAGGGAGGAGCGAGGTTTAATCCCTCGTTCCTACCCCTATTATGTAGCCCAGAGCAAGCGAATCTTCGAGCGCCGCTCTGGGTTAAACGCCTAAAGGAAGAGCCGCTAACCGCAAGACCGCGCGATAGCGCGAATCTTATCTGCGGCATCCAACGATGGTCCTCGCCAGTCCGTTTTGCATACCTATTGAGCTCTAACAAAATCAATCTGCGAAAATCTGCGTAATCTGCGGATGAAAACGTCTCGTTACTTCGGGCGAACAAATATATCCTCATTCCATGAAACGCATTGCCGTCATTGGCCCGGGCGCAATCGGTGGAACCGTCATCGTGCGACTGGCACAGGCGAAAGACCATAGCATCGTCGTTTGCGCTCGTTCCCCGGTTCCTCAGTTCACTCTTGAAGCACCCGACGGCAAAATGACGGCTACGCCGGAAGTTCTTACTTCTCCGAACCAGGCGCGCACGGTGGATTGGATAATGGTCGCTACTAAAACCTACGACGCCCCGGCTGCCGCCAGTTGGTTCCAGCCACTGATGGGGCCAGAGACACACCTGGCTGTCCTGCAAAACGGAGTTGAGCACATAAAACGCTTCGCGCCCTATTTTCCTGAGTCACGGATTGTGCCGGTTGTTGTGGACATGCCGGTGGAACGCGAAGCTCCAGGATTTTTCCGGCAGCGCGGCCCCGGACGCTGCACGGTACCCGCGAACTCCAGTGGGGAGGAATTTGCGAGGCTATTTGATAAAACGGGCATTGAAGTTGTCCTGGTATCCGATTTTCAAACCGCGCTCTGGCATAAACTCGCCATCAACTGCGCCGGCGCCGTTTCAGCATTGGTATTAAAACCCGCTTCAATTACGCACCGGCCCCAAATTGCGGATATCATTCGCGGCCTCGTCCGCGAATGCGTCGCGGTCGGCATAGCCGAAGGCGCGTCACTGGATGATTCACTGGTTGATTGGGTGCTTGATCGCTATCAAAAAGCGCCGCCGGATTCAATCAACTCCCTGCATGCCGACCGCATTGCCGGCAGGCCGATGGAAATTGACACGCGCAATGGCGTCATCGTGCGCCTGGGAAGCAAACACGGTATCCCCGCGCCAGTGAATCAAATGATCGTCGCTTTGCTTAAGGCGGCTGAGTGATCCCGTTTCCATTTTTGTGTCTATAGTGGGGAAACAGGAAACGGCGCGAACAGCCAAGGGCAAATAGGGCGTTTTTATTTGAAATCTGAAGAGTTTAGGCATTGGTGCATGGAAACGGATCGAGCGTAATTCCGCGGGTAAGAAACTGCGGTTTGCCCAACGGTTATAGCTGATCGGTCTTCGCTACAGTTATCGCCGACGGGATATTTTCGAGGCGCTACCCACTTGCTACAATGGTCCGACGTTGGCTGAGAACCGGACCCACCAGGAATCGCCGCTGTATTCGACTGCAGCCCCAGCTGGGTTTTGGCCGTTGACACTAATATTTGAAAGTTCAGGCCGCTCTTCAAACGGTCCGAGACGCATCACTATCGGCCCAAGCGCCTGATCGGCACTGATTTCAAGTTTCATTCCGATTTTGGTGCGCTCCAGCCTGTATTTTAGAAAAGCCGTTTGTGGGCCCGCGGAATTCTCAAACAACATGGGATATTTGGTCACGGTTATTTCGTTCCAATCGTAGGGCATTCGTGGATAAAACTGCAATCGGCCCGGCTTGGTGTCGTCCACGCCGGTGACCAAACGCAACATTTTGACAATCTCGGCTTCCTGTACACCATTTCCCAAATCTCCGAACCGGTACCAGAATTGTCCCGTCGGGTCCATCTGCACTCCCTCGGACACGATAAAGCATTGGAATCGGGGATCGTAAATTTCTTTTGCGGCCCAATCCAACATATGCGTGGCGTCGTGCATTCGATCCAAAAGCAACGCCGATTGTGTGACGAATCCCTGCCCATAGCCCATGGTGAGGCCATAAAATCCAAAAGGCCGGTAGGTATCGATCAATCGTTGATAGGCCGCTTCATTGACCGAACGCCAGTTATCATTCTCCTCTTCCGGGCCGAACCCCTCGTAATCCGATAAAAAGACCAGAGGTCCCAATATTGTGCTCTTGAAAGGCCATCCGGCGTGTTCCAGTGTCCAGACACGACCATATTTCGGATCATTGATAATGTATTGGTTGCCAATGGCCACTTGCATTTCTTCGGCTCGTTGGCGCCATTGGGCGGCTGAATTGGTTTCATTAATGGAATCGGCCATTTGCGCCAGCGCCCGGAGCGCGCCCATGCAGACATCATCGGAATAGACCGAATAGCCGTTTCCACTGGCGGATTCACCGGTCGTACGGAGTGCTCCATTGGCTGCACCCGAGATTTTCGGATGCTCAAACTGCCACAATACCCAATCGCCGGCTGCCTTGATGTCCGGCCACCGGGCGCGAAGCCATTCATCACGGTTTGGCAACCGCTCCCAGAGTCTATAGAGAAACATGATGATCAGGCCATGACCGTCGTTTTCAAAGGCGATATGGTTGTCAGGTTTATTGATCACGCGGCCCCAATGAGGTGGAAGAAATTCACCGTGGACCTTCAGCGAGGGGCTGTCTTCCCAAAGGTGTGCCATTCGCAGGCAATAATCAGCACAGCGCAGGGCATCGTTGGTGTAACCAAGCTCAGAGAGTTCCTCAAGGCTGCGCCCCATGTCACGCGACCAGCATTGATCATAATACTTTCCGACATTGGTGCTTCCCATGCCGTCGTCTTTCCACCAAACCGCGCCTTTGGTGGACGTATGATACGTTCCATCCTCGTCTATCTTATTCAACATGTCCTGCACGTTGTAAGAAAAGGCATTTGCCAAAACTTCGGCCGCCAGACTTCCCTTGAAGGAAACCTCAGGGCCAATATAGCTTGCCGGCATTTGTGACACGGCCTGGCCTTTGAAATTTTCATCGCTGCTATAGAAGGCCGATTCGAAATTTTTCAATTCCGGCCGCGCTTTGTTTTGGTCCCCTCCGAATGGGCGCAACGGCTTTTCCCGTATAAATTTGGTGAACGCCCGGGAAAAGGCGCCCGGAGAAAGCGGCATGGTCCGCGCAATTCCGTTCGTTCCTGTAAGTTCAAGCGTGATCCCGGCGATGACTGGTCTTCCTTGTTTAAGTGGAGAACTTTCAATGGTGATACTTCGAAGGGAAGCGGATCCTGGAACGATGACGGCGATATAATTGCCGTCTTCCACCGGCGCCGGTGGGTACAGGCGTAGCGCCGCTGCAAATGATTCGGGCAGCCGTGTGCGGCCGGGAATTTGTTCTGGAAGGCGATTGAATGGCGGTCCCCACCAAATGCTTTGCCCCAGAATCAATGGAAAAGTTTGTTGGGTTCCATCGGCATAATCCAATTGAATTTGTCCCAGTTGATCACCAATGAAATATCGCATGGAATAGTTCGTAGGCTCGGACCAACCGCTGATTTTGGCTGACTCCGTCATGCCCAAAAGAAATATTCGCTCCACCCGCGCCCCGACATCCACGCGGGCAAAACGATTGTTATGAAAAGGCAACGTCCCCTGGATGAAAGGAACGCCGTATCGGTTGATTGACTGAGCCTTTGATGTCTGGCCGCCTGAGAGCGGAATACCCCAAAAGGAATTCGATTCGCCGGCGGATTCCGCGGAAGAGGACGATGTCCCCGCTGAAAGTAAAATGGCGAGGGCAAAAAATGGAACAGGCGAGAAAATTTTCATAGGGAAGCAATTGAAAAAGACCCGCTCCAGGGCAAAGCCGTTTTCAGAACCGCGATCCGGCATTATTGGCGGCAGGTAGCATGTTGTTCCAGCCAGCCCAGGTCGCCTATATTCGCCACTCCACCGATACTTCCAATGGGATCAATCCATTTGCTGGCAGGCCTCGGATTCTGCGGGGTATCGAAATTTGCGCCTCCCCCGTCGTAGGAAGTCGTAAATTTGTTCAAATGTTGAAAACGGTGAGTGTCAACATGGCCATCGGCAAAACCGAGCACTCCGGATCTTTTATGGTTGCTCGAAGGCATGTTTTCGACGATCAAACTATTAGCGCCTGCATTCGGAGGTTCGATTGCGAAATAACCATCATCAATGCTTTCACCCCGTTCCTCGATAAAGACAAAACAGTCGGCCGGTCCAAGTCCGGTAGTCATATCTGTCGTCTTCAAAAACACCTTGTAGCCGGGAATACCGCTGCTATTAGTGCGGTTATATCCCACCCAGCAATTCATGGAAACGGTCCGGCACAGCTTGGTGGCTGGATAAGCCTTGCACACTACGATGTTTGCAGGGCATTGGAAGATAGCCGGCTGATGCCTGGTATAATCGGCCAGTTGACTGTACTGGGGATTGACCAGGAGTTCCACGTTGGTACTGTCACTATCGTTGCCCGTAGGACCATTCGGCACGGAGCCAACCGGATCTTCCCAGCCGGATATCCAGTTTTTATGCGGGTTGGTCGGCCAGTTCTCTTCTGTGGGGTAATCATCGCCGGCGCAGTATTCGTTATTATCCGCGGCATACATGAGCCAGGCTTTCGTCAGTTGGCCCTGGTTGTTAATACATTGTGCCGTCCATGCTCTAATCTTGGCCGCTTGCAGGACCGGCAGCATGATTCCCGCCAGGATGGCGATGATCGCGATGACGACAAGCAATTCGATGAGTGTGAAGGCGCCTCGCGCCTTCCCACCCAGAGGTTGTCCGCAAAAAGCCAGGCTAGCCCTCCTTAACTGATCATCCAATGAGCGTCCTGTTCCCGTGGAAGGAAACAGTGTTTTTTCACCAGGCATTTCATTCATAGTATCACGGATAGACCAAGCGGTAGAATACGCAACCGTTGGTGAGATTAATCGGAATTGTGACTGAGTTCGTACCGGTTGTGTCAGTCAGATTGAACCAATTGCTCGTGAGTCCGACAGCCAAACTGTTCGTCTGTGCCTGCAGCTGCCATCCGGTATTAGCCGAAGGCCAGCTTAAGATGAGGTTGCCGCCCGAGATCGAGTTGGTGACCACAGGCGGAATCAGGCTGGCTGTTACCGTAAGGGCTACATCAAAGATGTTGGTGCCGATGGAATTCGTCATGACCAATTCCAGCGTGTCGCCATTCATGGCGGCGGTAGTGCTGGGAATATTGAAAGGAGCATCGACCGGCGTTGTGGTGGCGTTAACACCGGACCCGAAAATATTGGTTCCACCAGAGTCCGTATCAGTCCAGTAGTAGCCATAGGGGCCGGTGCCGTAGATGTTTGCAGAATTCGTCACTTGCGAACCCACGCTGACGGTGATGTTGTTTGTTGGCAATGGCAAATAAGCAAAGGGTGCAAAACCGTTGGGAGCAGTCGCGGTGAGCGACCAATAATTCCATATGATGCCATTGGGAGGCGAGGGCATATAGCTTTGTCCGATGCCGGCGTACGCAATGGGCACAGTTCCGTTGTAATAGGTTGTACCGATGAGCGTGCCATTGATGGAGGCCGACGCAGACCAGGCATCGTTGGTAACTGTATTCAAGATCACCTGCAAAATATTGGTTCCCGGCGCATTTACGACGCCGTCCAGGGCTATGCCATTGGGAGGTCCCGTACGGGCGCCGGGCTCAAATACAGCCTGCTTGCTCGAACTTTCGCAATACATCCACGCGTAACCGTTGAAGGGAGCGTCGGTGAAGCGGCCGTTGGCCTGGTTGTTAGCTTGCGGGTACGCAGCCTGTTCGAAACCCATTGAGAGCCAGTTGGGCGTGCTTCCAGGCAGTGTTAACGAGGCCGTCATGGTATAAATAAAGCCCGGTTCCGGCGTAAAGGGCACGACCATGTTGCCTGCATTCGTTCCCACGCTGCCATTGGCGTAAACCGTGCCGTTCGAGGGGGTGGGGGTATTGGTATAGGTCGCGATCCACAGGGCGTTGGTCCCGCCGACGAGAATATTGCCCAGCGTAGCCGGCGTCCCATTCAGGCCATTTGCCGGCCCGCCATCAAACGAATTGGAATAAATGATGGGGCTGGTATAGCTGATGGCCGACGGCGCCGGTGGCGGCGGCGGCGGACCGAAAAAAGTCACAAACAAGTTGGTCGTGTTATATGCGTTGGTGACGACGAGTTCCAACTGGTCGTTCAAATAGTTGGTCGGCATCGTGAGTACGATGTTTGCGTTAAGGGTCGCCAGGTTATTGGTGGTATTGGCCGTAAGGTTTGTGCCGGCAGTTACGTCAATCCAGTTATAACCGATGGGTGGCGTCCCGAATGCCGATGCGGGGATCGTCAGGGTCGTATTGGTTGGGAAGATCTCGTAAGTGGTTGCCGGGGTCGAAACAAAATAGGCCGGGACTGTTCCGCCAAACAAGGCCCATTGGGTAGCGACATTGCTGGCGGTCATGGCAAATCCATAGACTGAGGCGTCATCCAGCAATCCGAAATACGGAGTATCCCCAAGCGTGGTGGCCGTCCTGGCTCCAATCATCATTGGAGTCGCTAGAGAATTAACAATGCCGCTCCCGGGTGCAATGCTCGCTTCGCCTTGCAGGACGCCGTCAATGTACAGATTCACGGTCCCATTGGCTTCATCGCACACGCCGACGAGCCAATGCCAGTTCTGGTCCGGCACGCCTATTTCATAGGAACTGTTGGCATTGGCCGCAGTCGCTGCTTTGTTTCGGACGCTAAACCAGACATTTTTTCCGGAATTACAACCCAGCGTAAACTCCTCAGCATTGAAATTGCCCTTGGTCACCATGCCGGCATTCGCAATTTGTGCCGAAGAGCATTGGGCCCAAACGGCCACGGTAAATTCAGCGTTGCTGACGCCGCTGAAATCAATATTGGTCCCGATCCCATAGGCACAGGAAGGAGAGCCTTCCTCGTAAAACCAGGCTGATGTTTCCAGGGGATCTGTTGCCGGGTCTATGATTGGACTATACCCCGGCTGGCCGAGAACCACGTTCGTGTAGATGCCGTTGTTTCCACTGGCAAAATCATAGCAGATGTAGCCATTATCACCCTGGCCATCATCTACTGCGGCGTTCACATTGGTATCATCCAATCGCCAAAAACCCATGGGATGCAATCCCAGAACTGTCTGCGGGTATACATTTGTAGGCGTCGGTATATATTGGACGTTCCACGAGTTGGTCGATGGCCCGACAAGGTTGCTCGCAATAATCGTAACATTGGTTGGCCCTCCCATTGGAAGGTTGGTGAAGGTAATGCTGTTGGTAATGGCGCCCGCAACCGCCACGCCATTGGTATACCATTGATAGTGAGTTGTCCCCGCGCCCAGTGTCTGAACCGAAAAGGTCGGAGAAGAACCGACATAAGGCGTTCCGCCAATATTCGTCGATCCAAACAAAGTCATCGGGTTCGTTTGCGTTATCGGAAATGCCGCCACAAACGTCGGATTGGTGTAGACGGTCATGCTTACTACGGAACTGGTCACTGCGCCAAAACTGTTCATCGCGACCAAATAATAATTGGTGCTGTTATTGCCGGCTGTTATCGGATTGATCACCAGCGACGAATTGGTGGCATTAGGAATCCCCACGTTGTCTTGATACCACTGATAACCGACCGGCCCGCCGTTGGTATCGGTCAGGACCAACGCGGTGTTGGTAAAGGCCAGGCCCTGGGCAGCGGCTGATGATACCGGCTGCATTACAAAAAGCGGAAGAAGAGGTGTGGAAACCGTAAAAGAATTCCAGGTGACATTGGCCTGCCCGGATTGGCCAATTCCGGCATAATTGAGCGCGATACCCGGTGTCGGTTTCGCCGCGGTTGTGGTGTAAAAACAGTTGGTACCCACCTCAAGACCATTGATAAAAGCCCATGAAATCCAATAATTTGTGGCGCCAGTGCCGATCTGGTTGGTGATATAGTACGAGTTGGTGTTGTTCAGCGTGTCCAGGATGATTTCCCAATTATAAGTCTGGTTTGCAGCCAGGCTGGCAACTCCGCCTGGGCCGCCGCTGTCATTTTTTGCCGTTAGAAGTCCCCCGAAAAATGTAACCGAGCCAATTTTATTAAAAAACCAGGCGTAGCCGCCCGGAGGATTGTCGTTAAAACGGCAAACGCCGATGTTGGTTTGCCAATAGGGACTGACATTGCAATTGCCTGCCGTGAACCCCATTTCAGCGTCGTTAGCCATCGTTGCCGGCAAGGTGAGATTTCCGCTCAACACGTATACCGCGTTGGTCTGTACCGTAAGAGGCAGGAGCGCGCACCCTTTATTGGTCGCTGTCGTGGCGCCATTTTGATAAAGGGTGCCGGCGGTGGTAACGGTGGGGTCGGTGTTGGTATAGGTGCAAGACCAGATGGCACTGGCGGAGCCCCCCATCAAAGTGTTGGCCACGGTCGGAGGGGTGGAATAAACCGAATTAGCCGGACTGGTCGCATATACGCTAAATGAGTTGGAATAGATCAGGCCCAATTGCGCATTGGCGATTGGGCTGATTAAGGCTGCCATGATTGCCGCGAGTGCCAGTTTAGAGGTTGTTTTCATATTTTTGTTTCGCAACAAATGAGGTGCAAAGGGTTCAGGGGTTTGACTTTGTTTAAATACATGCCTGGACTCTGGATGGCTTAAAGCCATATCGGCGTTATGTAACTATCCAGTGAGGTTTCGCGATTTTCTATTGCGACTTTGCGTCGTTGGGCAAAATGCCCATAAGTCAAAAGCATCGGCTGGCTTTCAGCGAGGCTGTTGTCGAAAAATAACTGGATAACCGCTTCAACCTTAACAGGCGGCGCTAAAATTGTCCATTGAGCTTTTGCGTCTTTTTGTTGAGGGTTTGCGACAATCAGAACTGGCCCGGCGTTGACTCAGGGCCAACAGTCCGGTTTAGCATTTTTCGGGAAACAGAGCTATTGGATGATTTTGACCGAATCCGGCGGTAACGTTTCGTTTTTACGGGGCCGAAAGCAAACAGTCCGTCAATCTACAGTGGGACCGGTTTCACCAGCGGGCCTCAAACCCTTACCGCCCAGGTGATATTAACCACGACCGGCAGTGTATGGTCTACTTCGGGCCTGCTGAGTACAAATAGGTTCCCGGTACCCGGGTCGGAAAATACGAATCATGAGCAAATCACGATTCAACCCGGGCAGCCAAATGCGTTTTATCGTCTATCGCCCCCGTAACTCCCGAATCAAGGACAAGGAAATTAACCGGTATGGGCGTTTTTCGAGAATGCTTAAACTCCTTTATGCGTTTGCGTCTTTGTTGTTTGAACCCTTTTATATTTGACGTTACGAATCCGTCGACATAACAGTCACAGCGTGCGTTCGAAAAGCAAATCTGTCACAGGCAGGAAAGGTCCTAAAATGCCCCCGGAATTTGGAAATGCCGGCGTCGTTGGCCTGCCCTCGCGCGGATGGATTATTGGCCATTTTGTTGAGGAGAAATCCGTGCGCGCCACCGACGCTATCGAGATCAAATGGGGAGTGCACGATGCCGGGCCATGGACCGAATGGAAATCACAGCCCGGGAAAAAGACGATCACTTTGCTGCTCTCAGGTGAATTCGTTGTTCAATTTCGCTCAGGCAAAAAAACAGAGACCTTTAATTTGCGTGCTCCTGGCGATTTCGTCGTTTGGGAGGATGATCACGAGCATCGGTGGAAAGCGTTAACTGATGCAGCAATCATTTCCGTACGATGGCCCTCGCTGGTGCCGAAGTGACCTAAAAAGCCGCGGAGCAGCGAACGACAGTAGCCCATAGTGCCATGGGGCAAAGGGGAATCATTCTCATCGTCATCGTCATCGTCATCCTCCGGAATATTTCCAAGCTCCGGCAGGAGCGAAAGAACGGAGGCTCCATTTTTAGACGTAACGGGTGCTTGGCGTTGGGCAAGACTACGCCGCCTCTGGGCTCGGGAAATGTTCTTGTCGATTTTCTACGCTGCTTTCCGAAGTACGGAATGTTTGAGCCAATCGGCAAAATTTATTGAGCCGAGGCGGGGATCAGAACCAGGGACGAGGCTTTCGTCGTTTACTTCGAGGCCATAATACCGCGCATTGGTGTCGGCGACGACCTTCCTGGGGTCGCTCGTTGCACTTAGAAACTGCTGGACAAATGCATCTTGTCGGATTTTGTCAGGCCCGGCGATTTCGATCATGCCATTTTTCGGTTGATCGAGGGCGACATCCGCCAGCATGGCGGCGACATCATCCGCTGCGATTGGTTGCATCATTGCGGATGGCAACCGAACCGTAGCGCCTTCCGTGGCGTTTTGGGCCATAAAGCTCACGAATTCAAAGAACTGTGTTGCCCGGACGATTGTGTAGGGCACTTTCGCCTCCTTGATCAGGTTTTCCTGGGCCATCTTCGCGCGGAAATAGCCGCTGGCAAGAAGGCGATCAGTGCCGACAACCGAGAGGGCCACGTGATGTCTTACACCCGCGGCCGCTTCCGCAGCGAGGAGGTTGCGACTGGAGGTTTCAAAGAATTCGAGCACAGCTTTGTCATCCCACGAAGGCGCGTTTGCGACATCCACAACCACCTGAGCGCCTTTGAGCGCCTCAGCCAGGCCTTCACCCGTGACAGCGTTGACGCCCGAAGAGGGTGACGCCGGTACGACGTCCTGTTCCTGTTGGCGAAGATTATTTACAAGTCTCGTTCCGATCAGCCCGGTGCCGCCGATCACCACGATTTTGATTTTTTCGTTTTTCATATGCGTTATTCTTTCTGCCTTGTTCTCCAAAACCCGTTCAGTTTAATTTCTTCATTAACGTGTGAGTCTATCACAACTTGCTTCAAAAATCATATTTTGATTCGTAATTGGTGGTGGAAGCGCTTGTTGCGGTCCAATCAGTTTGAGGATTGCGAAACATGGTGGGTTTGGGTCAAGGCACTGCGAAAATAAATGCGAAATCTGCGATTGCCGCGCCGCGACGGCCTTAATCGTGCCAACCGCCCAAAGATCCCGGCGCCAAAGCAGGCTAGGACCATGGGAAATTATAATGATTCCAAGATCGGCTTTCTCATTGCCCGAGAGGACGCGAAAATGCCGGATTCACGGAGGAACTTGTTCTAACCGGGTCAACCATGCATCAAAATGCGGGCATTCCTGTCGCATCCGCTCAAGCCCAATTTCGAGGGCGGCCAAGGGGCCCAAAAAAGGCTTTTGGTAGGTGGGAATAATCTGTAGGACCCGTTTAGACGGAGCTGTAATTGGTGAGTCGTTAATTTCTTCAGGAGTCGCAAAAATGTCTCGAATCGCCTGAAACTGCTGCTGTAAGTCAGGTCTGCCTATCCCTCTGCTAAACGCAGCGCAGTCGCTGAATAGCAATGCCTCAAATTCGTGCATAATAACAAATGGAATAAATCGGACCGGAAAAAAATCATTGCCCATCTCATTGCGTACGTCAGCTTCCATTTGTGTTTCGACGTGTGGCGCTCTTTGTTCGAATGGAAGATTAGGGGCGTGTGTTCTTCCAGGCCATGCTTTTTCTCCTGCTTTAGGCAATGCGTAATAGTCGACCATCGTCGTCGCATGGCAACTGGTGTCTTGTTTAAGGTGTCGTGTAATGTCTCGGCGGACTTCGTTCCAGCCCTTAATTCCTCCACGTCGCTCCCTGAGCCGGGCGTTGCCAACAATTCTGACGCTAACATTCAAGCCAAGACCGAGAAGATGAGAAGACAAAACCTCGTTAACGAATTGTTCTTCCGTTTCTCCCTCAACATGGACGAGAATTCTCCCCATTTTTCAACCTCTGCTTGGCCTGCCTCCCAATTCATTCTTCTCCCAGAGTTGGCCCAGGCTATAGTCCTCTAGCCAGGTTTCGAGTTTTCCTTTTTCCAATCTCGTCAAGGTTGTGCTGCCTTGCACACGATCTGCCACTAGCACATCTTCCGGTTCAAAATGATCTAAAAAGAGTGGCGATTGGGTGGATAATATTACCTGTGTCGTTTCTGAGGCGGCACGAACTAGAGACGCCAAAATGGTGATCGCCATTGGGTGCAACCCCAATTCTGGTTCGTCAACGAGAATTACGGACGGACGATATTGTTGAGGTTGCAGTAAAAGGGTCGCGAGTGCTATAAACCGAAGCGTGCCATCTGAAAGCGACGATGCGTCAAAATACGCGTCGGAGCTTTTGTGCCTCCATTCGAGCTGAATAGAATCAGGTTTCAATTTTAACGGGTGAAGTTGAAAATCGTCAAAAAATGGCGCGACTCTTTGGACTGCTGAGCGAATAAGCTTGTATGCCGTTTGGTGTTTTTCATTAAGGTAATATAAAAATGACGAAAGGTTCGACGCGTCAGGTTTTAGAAAGCGGTTATCATTCAACGACGCCGTCTTTTTCATCGGAGAGGTATTGCTTGTATCGTGAAAATGATAGAGGCGCCAGCTTTGTAAATGGCGTGCAACATAGGATTCAACCGAGGCTTTTTTGGGAGGGTCACTTATTCCTGCTTCTTTGCCTTTGCGCGCTATTCCCGTGCCGTAAGGACCCTTCGGGTATTCTTTTTTATTCCAGAAATATGCCCATTCTTCAATTGGAAAAAGTTCGTCAGAATTCGTTGGCGAGAGTCCCAATGAATATTGGTCCTTTTCGTCCCTGAATGATAGATGCAATTCAATTCTTTTTGTAGCCTTTGAACCAAAGTGAAGCACTTTTTCAGCACCGCCGGCTTTTGTAACATAATCTTCCAATTTTCCATCTCGGACAGCGTTCAAAAATGAGAATACACCTATGAAGTTCGACTTTCCTGAGCCGTTTGGGCCAATCAAAACGTTGATGGCTCGCAAAGGTAGCTTCTCAATCGAAGCAATGCTCTTGAAACCTTTGACTGTGATCCAATCTAGTTCTTGAGAAGCCATTTTCAGAATTCCTTAAAAAGAATTTTTCTCAATATCAAATTGTTTTTAAAATTACGGAACTTTCATTCTCAGGCAGTGTGGGCAAATTGTGAGGCGAGAGCAAGATTGGGGTTATGACCTGCGCCATTGTATTTTCTGAGACGCAATGTCTGTCCAGCATGAACGGCTGGGAGCGATTCAATATGCCATTGCCCGATCATCTATTTGCCGGCGGCAAGTCGGATGCCGTCTTTTCGTGCGAAAATAAGATGAATGCGGTCACTCCACGGTGATCGCCGAGGATGTGTATCCATTTTCCGGGTCCGCGTTTCAATACTTGACGCACCACGTTATCACGATTCCAACACTGTCTTCTTCCCCACCCATCCCCACAACGTACGCAAAACGCCCTTGCGCCCCTGGCGCCGCGCCTGCCACCACAACCGCAGTCGATCGAAATAGAGGTAAACCACCGGCGTGGTAAAAAGCGTGAGCAGTTGGCTCAGCACCAGACCGCCGACAATCGTAATGCCCAGCGGACGACGCAGTTCCGAGCCCATGCCGTTGCTGATGACCAGCGGCAACGCGCCGAACATAGCGGCCGCGGTGGTCATCATGATGGGACGAAAGCGCAAGACGCACGCCTCATAAATTGCTTCGTGCGGAGACAACTTCTGTTCCCGTTCGGCGGAAATGGCGAAGTCGACCATCAGGATGGCGTTTTTCTTCACGATGCCGATGAGGAGCAGGACCCCGATGAGAGCGATGACGCTGAATTCTGTATTGAAGAGCAGCAACGCGAGCAGAGCGCCGACACCCGCGGAGGGCAGGGTGGAGAGGATGGTTATCGGATGGACGTAGCTTTCATAAAGAATGCCCAGCACCACATACACGGTAAATAATGATATGAGCACGACCGATAATTCATTGCCTAGAAAGGACTGGAAATCGGCGGCGTTGCCCAAAGCACTTTTGTGGATACTCGATGGCATCCCGAGGCTCTGTTCCATTTGATCAATTTCTTTGACGGCCTTGCCCAGGGCGAATCCCGGCCTGAGGTTGTAGGAAATGGTAACGGAAGGAAATTGGCCGATGTGGTTGACCGAGAGCGGCGCGTTTGTGTAGACGTAATGCGCAACCGCGCCAAGGGGAATCATGCTGGATCGGTTTGCGGCATGCAGATAAATCTGATTGAGGCCGCGGGGGTCCTGCCAAAATTGGGGTTCCACTTCCATGATGACATAATACTGGTTCAGCGGGGTGTACATGGTCGAAACCTCTTCCTGTCCAAAAGCATCGTAGATGGTTCTATCAATGAGCTGCGGTGAAATGCCGAGGCGCGCCGCCGTATTGCGGTCATAAATGACCGAAGCCTGGAGGCCGTTATTTTCATTTTGCTGGTCACTGTTCACGTCGGTGAGCCCGTCCAGCTTTTGCATATGTGTAAGCAGGACCGGTCCCCATTTGTTGAGGTCCCCCAGGTTATCACTTTGGATGGTATATTGGTATTGGCCGCCGCCGGCCTGGAGAAAGACACTCGCGCCGGGCACGGCGTCGAATTTGGGTCGAAGGCGGTTAATGACCTGGGCCGAGGTGATTTTTCGCTCGCTGAATGGCTTCAGAGTCAGGTAGATGAAACCCTGGTTGGCCGGACCGCCATTTCCGCCGGTGAATGCCACCGCGTTCTCCACGGCGGGGTCGTTCGTCGCAATGTCGCTGAGGCGCAGAGAAACCTGCCGCATGGCGAGATAAGAGGAATTCTGGTCGCCCACGATATTGCCGAAAACAGTGCCATTGTCCTGTTCAGGGAACCAGCCCTTGGGGACGTAAATATAAAGAATGAAATTGGCCACGATGGTCAGCAGCAAAACCACGAGGGTGATGGCCGGGTGTTTCAGGATGACTTTCAGGCTGCGTCTGTATTGTTCGTGCAGCCAGGCGAAGGACTGGTCGCTGGCACGATAAAACCAGTTATGCTTTTGATCCTTGCGATAGCGAATCAGGTAGGAGGAGAGCATGGGCGTGGTCGTGAGGGAGATCACCAAAGAAACGAGAATGGCCGTGGAGAGGGTGGCGGCAAATTCCCGCATAAAACGTCCCACAATGCCGCCCATCAACAAAATCGGCGCGAAGACCACCACGAGCGAGATGCTGATCGAAATGACGGTGAAAGTGACTTCGCGCGCACCTTTGAGGGCGGCTTCCCGGGGCGCCATCCCCGCTTCGGCATGGCGGGAAATATTTTCGATGACCACAATGGCGTCGTCCACAACAAAGCCCGTGGAAACGACCAGCGCCATCAGCGACAGGTTATCTACGCTGTAACCCAGGAGATACATCACGCCAAAAGTGGCGACCAGGCTGGTGGGGACGACCACGGCGGGAATGAGAATCGTGCGCGGGTTGCGGAGAAAGATGAAAACGACCAGGATGACCAGGATGATCGCGATGCACAAGGTGCCCTCGACAACATGGACGGACGAGCGGATGGTCGGCGAGCGGTCGTACGTGACGTCCATGTTCATCCCCTTGGGTATCGAGGCTTTTAAAAATGGAAGCGCGGCTTTGATGTCGTCCACCGTATTGATGATGTTCGCCCCCGGCGTGGCGAAGATAATCAGCGGGACCGAATCCTTGCCGTTCACGTACCCAGCCACGCGGATGTTTTGGATGGAGTCCTGGACGTTGGCGATATCTGACAATCGAACGGCCGCGCCATTGGTGTAAGTAACGATCAGCGATTTATAATCGCTGGCCTTAAACAACTGGTCGTTGTCGAGGATGTCCGCGCTTTGGCGGCCATCGGTAATTTGGCCCTTGGCCAAATTAGCGTTTTGGGCGGCCAGGACGTTGCGTACGTCCTCGAGGCTCAAACCAAAACTATTCAAGAGAGTAGGATTCACATCCACGCGCACCGAATGAAGCGCGCCTCCGCCAATATTGATTTGGCCCACGCCCTCAATTTGAAGCAGCCGCTGTTTAATGACGGAGTCCGCCGCGTCATACATCGCGCCGCGGCCGTAAATGTCCGATGTCAGCGCGATAATCATGACCGGCGCGCCGCTGGGATTGACTTTCCACCAGGACGGGTTGCGCGGGAGATTGGAGGGCAGGTTGGCCCGGGCGGCGTTGATGGCGGCCTGCACGTCGCGGACCGCGCCGTTGATGTCCCGGCTCAAATCAAATTGCAGAACAACGCTTGTGGCGCCGAGCGTGCTTTGGGACGTCATCTGCGTCAAACCGGCAATGTGGCCGAATTGGCGTTCGAGTGGCGCGGCGATCGACGAAGCCACGATGGCCGGGCTCGCGCCGGGCAGGTTGGCCTCAACAACGATAATCGGCAAATCCACATTCGGCAGCGGGGCAACGGGCAGCTGCAAATACGCAGCAATTCCCGCCAGCACAATGGCTGCGGTGAGCAGGCAAGTGCCAACGGGTCGCCGAATAAATGGAGAGGCAATGTTCACGACGTCCGTGGCGTGTGCGACAATCGTAGCGCAGACTTCCAGGTTTGCGTAGCAGCGGACGTGCGTCCGCTCTGATTAATTCGAGGCTTTGTCATTCGTTGTGCTTTGCCATTCTGCCTGTCTAACCATCGGACGACAATCTTCCCTCTAACATTGTGAATCTGCTTTGTGGCTTTCTGCCCGCCTTCGGCTTGCCATAGAGACACCACCACGGGCTCCTTTTGTATATTCATAAGATGTTTCAGACAGCGGAATTGACAATTCGTTACGTCCGCCGTTTGATAATGCGACATGCGAAAACTCTCCCTCTCCTGGGAGAGAGGACCGGGTTGAGATTTCCCGGAGGCCGGTTCGCGCATTGAACCCATGAATTGATTGTCGTACGGAGCGCGGCTGTGCTGAAAGCCAGCCGCAGCAGCTTCGCAAGCCAAAGGGCCACACTCAATCACCAAGCCCCTGCCCGCAACATGCTGCCCCGAAAGCTTTCAGGGTCTTCGACACACACCCACGATTAATATTTCGCTCATAGGCCGCGCCGTTGGCGCTTATTCTTCGGGTCATACAATCTCGGGCGTTGCCCGAGGCTGGTATGAATCCGGCCTTTGGCCATGACCCCGGCTGTACCGCTCCCGGTTATTGAATCTTCGCGCGTGCCCAGTCAACGGCGGGTTCCTAAAGGTTCTAAAAAGTGACAAAAGGTGGCAAATAAACCCTTTGAACATGCCCTTCGGGCCTGAGAAAATGGGACGGTGAAGCACCATACTATTACCGTCGCAGTGTCTGCATGGACTTTTGAGTCTGCCCTTGGCGCACTTTGCGTCCTTGGCGTGTCAAAAAATTTTGCAAAAATAAGAAGTCTTTGTGATCTATGCGTTGCGGTTATATTGAAAAGTCAATTTCTATCATTTCCCTCCCGCAATTTTCCACCATTTCGAACTGTCCCACCCTAAAACGGAATGGGACAGTTACAATTTGTTGCAAACGTTTCAAAAACAGCTCCTTACGCAAAAACGCTGTTTTGAGTGGAATGAGTGTGTAGTCTTGGGGCATGACGCCTGAGAAACTATTTCATGAACTATTGGGACTGGGACTGAACTGGGAAGTGACCGAGAGCCGGTTTGAGCCGGCCAGTGGGACTGTCTTTTTGGAAAT
>DATAST010000277.1:0-82198 GCA_036269115.1 Verrucomicrobiia bacterium
CCCCTCTAAACAAAATCGTTTACCGGCCCATTTTTGCCCAAAAAAATCCAAGCCGTTCGTTAATATGAAATGTTCGTATTCTCCAACAAACCGGCGCTCGTTTAGGCCTCGAACAAACTCATTTAGCCTTTCATGTACCCCCGTTAAATCCCCAAACCCACGCACACCCTTTTTGACTAAACGAAGACTTGGGAATAGGGACTCATTCCCCGCCCATCGTCCTGTCCGCCATAGCCGCGGCGGCGACGGCGGAAGCCTTTGCGAAGTCGGGTCATTCTTATCGTCATCCTGGCCCCAGAACCTTGCCCTTGTGCGAAAAAAGCTTCTTTGCGGTTAGCCCCGGCTCAGTTAAAGGCTCAACCCATACCATGAATGCCATGAGTTCAAGTGCAATTTCATCCTGTAAATTCTGTAAATCCTGTCTAATGACTCGGCCGGTCCGGCTCCCTTACCTGCCTTCGCGAAAGCCTGCGGCCCCAAAAGCTTTCTGGTTCGTGTATTTCGTGATTCAGGAGCCGTGTCAAATGCGGCCGTGATCGAAAAAACTACTGGCAATTACTTGACGAGCTTTTTCCAAAGCTGGTCGATCTCCTGGCGCAAAATCTTTGCGTCTTCCCAGCTGTTTGCAAAGAGGGAAAGCTTGTACCCGCCTTCCAGCGGCCCAAGTTCCGGACAAATAAAAATTTCCTGCACGGAATTTTTATTTCCGGCGAGCCAGCATTTCAGGACGGCTTCGGCAAACGGCAGCCAGTCTTTGAACTCGGGTGTCAGATTGCCTCTGCCGTCGGTAATCGGCACTTGGGCATGGTGGCCATTGAACGGACGAAAATGAAATTGTTGCGCGTGCTGGATTAAATCAGAACGAATAATCAGTCTTTCGGCGTAGTTCGTCGGATGCAGGTGCTTGAGGACGGAGATGTGTGAGAAGTCCCAGGAAATCGGCAACAATTCGCCGGTCAGTTTCTGGTAAGCGTCGGCCAGGGCATAAGCCTTTTCCGGCGTCTCGGTGCACGTATCGCGGTGAACTTCGATTGCGGGTTTAAGTCCAAGTTTGCGGCCTTCCTGCATCAGCGACAGCGCCAGTCCGACAGCTTCCGGCGTCAGTGTGTCTTCGTCCGCCAGTTGCACGTTGATATGCTTCGCCCCGGTATTTTTCAACTTCGTCAGCTGTTTCGGAAATTCCACAGCTTTCCCGGATGACATTCCACCCAGAAAAAACAATCGATTGCGCTTTAATCCCTCTTTCAAGCCGGGAATGGGTCGCCAGCAAACACCGTCGAATCCCGCTTCTTTGATCGCGCTCAATTTTTCGGCCAGTGACCATTCACTTTCCCTGGATGGATGGCCGACGAGGGTCCAAAGATTGGCGACGTGGCGCAGAATAGGTTTTTTCATTTGGATTTCTTCTGGTGGCGGCCTTTGAACGTTAACTCTGCGACGCCGGATTTATCCAACTCTCCCAGCCCCTCCTCTATCATGCGTTGATATTGTTTAAATGTCGCTGCGGCGAGCGGTAAATTTAATTCGACCTCTTTCGCCAGTTTGAGCGCGATGCCGGAATCTTTCGCGGCGTGCGCCGCGCTGAAAAAGCAGGAATGGTCGCGATTTTGCATGTCTTCGCCGTCGGTCACCAGGACCCGGGAATTTGCCCCGGTTTGCAAAAAGACTTCGCGCAACATCTTGAGATCAAGCCCCAGCGCGGCGCCAAGCCCGAGGCCTTCCGCGAGACCTGCGGTGTTGATGTTCATCACCATGTTGACGAGCGCTTTGACTTTTGCAGCTTCACCGGCCTTGCCAACATAGCGCATGGACGAACTCAGCTTTTCCAAAATTGGCTTCGCGCGTTCAAATGCCGCCGGCGCGCCGCCGAGCATGAGGTAAAGCGTGCCTTCGCGTGCTTGTGTGACGCTCGACGCCATGCACGCTTCCAGCGATTGCGCCCCGCGTTTCGCCGCCAATTCTTCCACGCGCAAGTGTGCCTGTGGAGAAATTGTCGCGCAGTTGATGAATAATTTTCCTTTCGCGCGTTTCAACAGCGTTTCGCCGCCGGTTGCGAATATTTTCTTCATGGCCGCGTCGTCGCTGATCACGGTGATGATAACATCGGCCAATTCCGTAACACGTGCCAATTCCGCGCAGGCTTCGGCACCCATTTCAGTGGCCAATTGTTGCGCGATATCATGGCGGACATCGTAAACCGCTGAAACAGTGTAGCCGACGTCCTTTAATCGGCGCGCCATGTTTGCGCCCATGCGTCCGACTCCGACAATTCCGATTCGTTCCATAATTTATTCGTTATTGAGTTAGTTTTTCAAATTCCCACCGGGGTGCCAAAATTACGCTCGGCAACCTTCAGCGAGTGACGGCGTTTTTTGATGCTTGTACATGATGAAATATTCACGATGACCAAGCGCCTCGGGTTTGCTCGCTTCGCCGCGCGCCACGCCGACAATCATTTCGGCCAGTTCACGCCCGGCCTGCGGCAAGGTTAACT
Source organism: Verrucomicrobiia bacterium (assembly GCA_036269115.1). Lineage (GTDB taxonomy): Bacteria > Verrucomicrobiota > Verrucomicrobiia > Limisphaerales > UBA11358 > UBA11358. The sequence goes on from DATAST010000277.1 coordinate 2,495, forward strand.
CACCGGACAAGACACGGCCAGCATCGAAATCCATGTCCTCTTGCATGGCGCGAAAAGTCGCGCTGTTGCCGGTGACTTTGACCAGCGGCGCAATCGGGCTGCCAATCACGCTGCCGCGGCCGGTCACAAACAATACAATTTGTGAGCCGGCGCTGATTAAGTCCATGATGCCTTCAGTGTCATTCGGATTTGTGTAACCGAATTGCATGAAATGTTCATCCGGTACGCTGTCGAGAATCCAAAGACCCGGCTCGCGCGGTTGTTCGGCTACGCGAATGACGCCTTGAATCTTCCGTGTCCCGCCTTTCGCGAACGCGCCGAGGCTCTTTTCTTCAATTGTTGTCAGGCCGCCTGCAAAATTTCCCGGCGACACCGACCATTGCCGTACGGACCGGCAATAACGCTCGGCTTTGTCATAGGCGGCTGCGAGTTGCTGCTTTGCCCCGGCGTTCGCGGCGCGCGTGAGCATGTGTTCACGCAGTCCGATCATCTCAACGGTCTCTTCGAAAACAGCGTTACCACCCGCATCCACGAGCAAATCAAAAAATGCCCCGACAACTGGATTGCCGGCGAGGCCGGATGTTCCGTCCGAACCGCCGCACTCGCAGCCGACGGTCAAATCCGCGAGTGTCATGGGGACTCGCGGCGTTTCCTGGCGGATTTTTTCGCGCAAACGCGAAATGAGTTCTTTCCCTTTGGCGACGGAAGTTTTTGTTCCGCCGGATTGCTGGATGAAAAACCATTCCGCCGGGCGGCCGGAAGCGCGAACGGTTTCGGCAAGCTTTTCCGGCTGCGTATACTCGCAACCCAAACCGACCGACAAAACGGCGCCGACATTTGGATGGCGCGCGAGCGCGAGCATCAAACGAATCGCATAGGCGTTGTCATAGCAGCCGGGAAAACCGATAACATGGACGTCTTCTTCGCCGTTGGCAATCGCATGTGCAACATGCTGCGCGCATTCGACGGTGTAAATCACCAGCACCAAATTGCGGACGCCTTTGCGGCCGTCCGGGCGCAAAAAGCCCGGCCATGATTTGTTGAGCAAGTCAGACATACGCGGAATTTGTGTCCGTTGGCGCCCCGGAATGCAGGTCGAGTGTGCCGGAGCGCTCGTCCAAATCGCTCGCGAGATTGTGAAGATGAACCCAGGCGCCGCGGTTGATCGTTTTGGTCGCGTGGCCGATGCGCACGCCAAATTTCATCACGGCTTCATTCAGCGCGATTTCCCGCAAAGCGATTTTGTGGCCGCGCGAAATCTTTTCGAGCGAATGAATTTTATCCCGGCTTGCGCCGGTAACCTCGATTTCGCCGGCATTCGCGTCATCAAGCAACGTGGCTACATTGTCATTGGCTTGAATTTGAAACGCGCGCGAACTCATTTGGTTTTCGTAATTTTGTGCTCCACGCACGTATTGTCAATCGCATCCCAATCCAGCTCTACACCTATCCCGGGTTTCTGCGGGACGTGCGCGATGCCGTTTTTGTCGATTGGATACTTGTCCTTCATGGGAAACCGGAACGGTTCCTCGGGCACGAGCAACTCGAAATACTCGCAATTTTTGATCGCGCAACTGACGTGCAGGTTTGCCATGTCCATGAAACCCATTGTCGTGCAGTGTATTTCGCAACGCATGCCGTGCGCTTCGGCGAGATGGGCAATTTTCAGCGTGCCGGTGACGCCCGGCTTCCATGAAACATCCGCGCGAACTGCGTCCACGGCGTTGAATGCAATCGCTTGCGCCACTCCCCACGGCCCGCCGCGCGTCGTTTCAGTGCCGAGAATCGTTATATCGAGTGCCGCGGAGAGCTTCGCGTATTTCGCCAGTTCAAAATCGCGAAACGGTTCTTCGAACCAGTGATAATTCAACCTTTCCAGGTCGCGTCCGACCTGGATTGCTTCGCCTAAAGAATAATCTCCCACAGGATCGCTCATCAAAACGTAGTCGTTGCCGGCGGCCTGGCGAACGGCCCGGTGGATTTCGATGTCCTTTCGCCATGGGCCGGGCGGGTGAACTTTGTATGCCGGAAAACCGCGCTTTTTATAAGCGCGCATTTCCTTGAGATAATCCTCGGTTTTCGGCATGAACAGACTGCTTGCGTAAGTTGGCAAACTCGTCCGACACTCGCCGATAAATTGGTAAAGTGGCAGGCCGGCCGCCTGGGCGGCGATGTCCCACATCGCGACGTCCACCGGGCCGGGCAGGTAAACGGGAAAAAATGTGATATGCCGGTCAATCGTCCATAGTTCGTGATAAATCGCTTCGCGTTCGCTAACCCGGCGATCAAGGACCACCGGCGCAATCGTTTCCTGCAAAAATGCCTGCGTGGCGATGCTCGACCGCGCGGCTATCGCCGTGGCGTGGCCGAAAATCCCGGCATCCGTATGCAAGCGCAGAACGACAACGTCCCAATTCATCGGGCTTCGTCCAGTGCGGGCGGAATCAAAGAGCTTTTCTTTGCGCTGGCAGCGCCACGTTTCGAATGCGGTAATTTTAGGGTTGGGAGTTTTCGCACTCATAAAATTCCGTATTTTTTGAACGCCGTCGTGCTGCTCATGCCGGCCTCAATTTCCTTGCGAACGAGTTTTTCGCCGCGCGCCTTGGCCAAAGCGTGGGCTATGACGTCGGCCTCGAGCTGGGCCGGGACGACGGCCACCCCGTCCAAATCAGCAAAGACCAAATCACCGGGTTGTACTGTTGCCTGGCCGACCTCAATGGGGCACCGAAAATCCACGACTTGCGTGCGGACACCGGAATCCTGCGCGAACCGCCCGCGTGAAAATACCGGCCAGTTCTGCTCAAGGACTTTCGGCGTGTCGCGATGAAAGCCGTTGATGACAGCGCCGACGGCGCCGCGCTTTTTCGCCGTGGCCGTGAGGATCTCGCCCCAGTAAGCGCAACGCATGTCACCGCCGCTCGCGAGATAAATTTCTCCCGGCTGAAGTTGATCAAGCGCTTCGGTGAGCTTTCCAAACGGCTGCTTCTGTTTGCCAAATACGTCAATCATCACCACCGGCATGGCGCGGCCCGCCACTTTCATCTCTTCGCGCAATGGTTGGATCGGCTGCGGCAGAAACTGGCGCGTGAAACCAAGGTCATCGAGTACGTCGCCGACGACCGGCGTGTAAAGTTCGCGCGTGCAAAGTGCGAAAAGTTCGGCATCTGATTTCCATTCGGCCATAATATTATTGGTTTGATGCGGAGCCGGCCGCGGTTTTGGCTTTTTGTTTTGCGCCCCAATCTTTGTACGCCTTCCCCACATCGTGGCCGTGGGCATCGAGATAAATGTTTATCCTTCCTTTGTATTTCTTGATAATGGTGGCCTTCTCCTTTGAACTTCCGGCGTCCATCGCTTCTTCGCGTCCATCCTTGAGCAATTCCAGAATTTTCGCTTTGTCGGTATCGGTCAAATTCGGGACAATCTCGAGGTAGCCTCTGTATGTTGCCTGGACCACGCCGTACGTCATCTTATCTTTAACATTTTCAATTTGCGACGGCGTTAAATTTGCTGAAAGTTTTGTGATAAATTCGTTGTGCAGTTGCTTTAACGACGCCTGGATTTGGGCCATGGCGTTCGTGTCGCCTTTTGCGGCTTTTAATTTGGAATCATTCTCATCATGCCATGCGCGCAGCGCCTGCCATTGCGCCAGGACAATGTCGTGAACACGCGCTGCCTTCTCGTTGTCGGTTAATTCGAGCGCATTCAAAATATTCGCAGTGCGATTTTCGATTGCGTTGGTGTAATTGGCTTCGATTTGTTCGGGCGTTAAATTAGTCTGTGAGGAGCGATCCTTGGCAGCCAGGGCTGATAGGGCGATCGATATGACAGTCAGTGTGAGAAGTATTGTTTTCATAATTTTTCTTTAGTTCGACGAAAGTGGAGCGGTATCGGAAAGTGGCAGCCAGACGCTCATTTCTGATGGGCCGCGATTCTGCCATGCGCAATACGGAATGAATTTCAGTTTGATGGAGCGGAATTGGTCGGCTGAATATTCGCGATATAATTCTCCGGCCCAGTTTTCTTTTGTTCGCGCGAGTCCTTCGCCTTCGAGCACCACGATCCCGTCCAGCAATCTTTGATCGTAGCGCGCGGTCAGTTTCAAGCCTGAAGGAACATACACGTTTGAGATTTTTGTTTCGGGCGGAAGATCGGTGGATTCGAGACAATAAACAATCGGCCCACGCTGGATTGCCACCTGGTTCAAATCGTCCTCGACCAATGAATTGGCTTCCATCAAACGCGGGGGCATCGGCAAATCCAGGTCCACAAAATCACCGTTCTTCCACTTGCGGTTGATTTCAAAATAGCTTTGCGGTTGCGGCGCGGAATTCGTCGGCGAATTATTCACGCGCACACTCGCGCTCCGGGCCCAATTTGGAATGCGCAACTTTAAGGAGAATTTGCCGCCTTGGAGAATTGTTATGCGCACGCGGCCATTCCACGGATACTCGGTTTCCTGTGAAAGCTCAGCAGTTCCGCCACCTGCCAAAGTCGTTTTCAAAGTGCTTGCGCCGTAAAGATTTACAAAAATGGAGTCATCCGATTTTGCGTAAGCGTAATTTGCCGATTCGGCAATTGTGCGGACGAGATTTGGCGGGCAACAAAAGGCGCTGAAAAAAGGCCGGCGTGTGCGTGACCAGCGCAGCTCCAGCGGCATCGGGTCCGTTACGCGTAGTGGATTCGTATAAAAGAAATTTGTGCCGTCGAGTCCTCCAGCGGAAAGCACGCTGTTATAGAGCGCCAGCTCGACAACATCCATGAACTTCGCATCGCCGGTTGCCAAAAACATCCGCCAATTCCACAAGACGTTGCCGATATTTGCGCATGTTTCACTGTAAGCGGTCGTGTTGGGCAACTGATAATTACGCCCATAAGCCTGGTGCACGCGGGTGATATGTTTCTGGTCCTTGCTTCCGTCGGGCGATGCGCCGTCGTAGAGCGCGCCGCAACCTCCTGTGATATACATCTTTTTTGTGACAACATTGGTCCAGATATCCTGGAGCGGTTTCCATAAAGTTTTATCGCCGTCTTCCAAAAACAAATCAGCCGCGCCGGCGTACAGATAATTCGCGCGAACGGCATGGCCTTCCGCTTCGGTTTGCCGGGCCAGGGGAATGCGGTCCTGATTGTCATCGCCGCCGTCTCTGACCTGGTTGCGCATCGCGAGGAATGTTTTAGCCAGTTTAAGATAGTGCGGTTTATGTGTCGTTCGATACAATTCCACGATGCCCATGTAGTGCGACGGGCAAATCAAATTATTGGCGAGGGCAGGGGTGGGATTTTTAAATTCGTTGCAAAGAAAATCAGCGGCTTTACATGCTACGGCCAGGAAATTGGTCTTCCCTGTCGCCCGATAATGAACGCACGCGGCCGTCATCAATTGGCCGAAATTATACATCTCAAAATTTTCCGGATTGGAAAACGGACTATCGTTCGTATCGTCCCTCCGTTGATGAAGCTGAACCCACGTGTCGATGTAGCCGTTTGGTTCCTGCGCGCGCGCGATGACGGAAATGATGTCATCCAGGCGTTCATTAAGCGCTGCGTCATTTGTGACGGCGAGCGTCGCGCTGGCCCCTTCGATCCATTTGTAGAAATCGCCGTCATTGAAGGTGGCGCCGTGGGATTCCCCTGTGACCAGCCCGGCGGCAATTTGAAAATTGCGGAAGAATTGCGAATAATTTGTTCCTTCCATCACGCGTTCCATATTTGGAATCATTTCTGACCGGCAGAGCGCAAGGCGGTTTGCCAAAAAACCGTGCGTCCATTGCGCCTCATCCATGCCAACTGTCCGCACTTTTGCGTATGGACTGGACGAATCATCAACGACGCCCGTTTTTGCAATCGCCGAAACAGAAACGAGAACAAAGAAAAGGCTTAGGGCGGCTAAATGATTCGTGGTTTTATTCATTTATTTCGCTGATTGCGGCACGACGCCGAGAATCACAAAACTGCCTTTTCCGGAGAATTCCAGTTTTTGGAGGCCGGGATCGTAATAATACGCGTGGACATTGACACTTGGGCAACCGGTTATCGTCGCGGCATTTTCAATCACGGCCTCTACGCCGCCACGGTCATCGGCGCGCGCATCAGTTTCGAGTTGCGGCGGTTGCAGCCAGGCTTTTTGGTTACTGTCGAAATAGCCGACCAAAACGCGCACCGGCTCGGATACTTCAATTTCCACGGGCTTATATCGACCTTTTTTGGCCGCCTCATGAGAAAAACGGATCCCGGTCAGTCCGTTCAATTGCGGCGCCAGCTTCTCAATTTCAAAATCCCGGTCGCTGAAAACTTTCGCGCCGACTGCGACTTTGTAAATTTCGGCATTTGTGGAAATTAATTTGAAAGCTGCTGGCAGCCACGGTTTGATTTTGGAATCATCCATCGTGGTCGAGCCTTCTTTCAATCGAGCGACTTTTATTTGAAAATCAGCCAACTCCTTTTGGTAAAGCGGTAAAAGTTGCGACCAAAGATAATTTGCCGGGGTTCTGCCTATGCCGCCGGGAACAGGAATCTTTCGCTGCGACGTTTGCATTGCATTCGCATAGTGGTATGTCCCGATCGTCCGTTCTGTAAGAATTTGATAATCCCTAAGGCTAGTCGTGAGGTATTTCTCCGCCTGTTCCATGTCAGCGATGTCGTGGCTGTAATCGTAACGCAAAACCAATTCCGCTGCGCGTACTTTTTCGGAATAGGACGCTGCCATTGCTTGATTGCAGATGATATCGTTGTCAAGTCGTCCAAACTCATCACGATTTTTCGTCACCAGTTTTACCGCGGAATCCGCGGCGGCGACCGCATTGCTTGATTCCTCCAACACATCGGCGATGATTGTCTCCGGAGTTTCACCCGCATGGGGCTGGTGGTTCCACTCCTTTTTGACATATTCGTCCAGTCGTTCGCCTGGCGGCGATTGAGAGAGCCACAAATCTTCAATGGCGCCGTATTTCTTCGGGTTTACCAACTCGTCCAGGGTCATGCCGAGCGATAGTGTTTGTCTATTGCCTTCGGTAATACCAAACCGCCGGACCAATCGCGGCGCTACTTCGCCGGCGTCATCATATGCTTCCAATATTTTCTCCGCGGCATTCGTGTTGCCGTAGTGTTCAGCGAGGCGCGAAACCCAGTACGCGTGATCTTCGTTTTCGGGAATGTCCGGATTCCATGAATAACGGGCCCATGCCTCGAACCAAATCCAGTCACGCTGCCATTGCAATTCCTGCGGTGCGGTTATATCCGGCGAATATGGCCAATTCCAGTACGATAACGGATACACGTGGATGCCGCTCGCGCCGAGCCGGTCACGCGAAGCCTGGACGCATTTTTTGATAAATTCCACGTCACCGTAACGGAAGGGTTCAAGATTTGAAAGAAGGTGAATGTTTACCAAATGTGAGCCAAGTTTGGCCATGGCCAGTTGGATGGCCTGATCTTTCCCTCGCGGCTGCCACGTCGTCAATGATTCACCATTGTACTTCGTCATCGTAAAGAGATTGGAATAAATTTGATACGAGGCGGGCATCACTGCGTAAGGGTCCATCGCGTGCGTGCGAATGACGATTGGTGGCTCCTCGTTCAAATGTGCGGCGCGCATTCCATCGAGCACGCCCGGAAGAATGACGTTCGTAGACCATTCGACCTGATTGGCCGTGCCGCGAAGGGCTTCGCCCAGGCAAACCAGCAGGCCGACGTTCGGATATTCTTTCACAAATTCAGCAACAGATTTGCGCGTGTAGTCCGAAACCAGCGGTGTGGGCGCGGATAGTTGCGTGGAAATGTTGTTTGTCTCGGCGAATGGCTTTGAAACAAGAATGTTGTAAAACATTTGCACGAGCCAGATGCCGCGTTTATCACATTCAGCCGCCAGCCAGCGATACATTTCCTGATTTTTTTGAAACACGTCATCGGGAACTTCCACCGCATGAGGATAATCTTTCAATTTGATCAACGAGGCAAAGGGATGGCCGCTCCACAAGTACAGCGTGTTCATGCGGTTTTTGACCAGAAAATCCAGGTATTCCGTCCACATTTGTTTATCGTAAAACCAGGGGAACAATTCCGGCGTGATCGGATATTCATAAACATGGCGGCCCGGCAAAATGTAGGTCTTCTGCAGACCGATGCACGTGCCGCGTAATTTCATTACAGGTGAATCATGAAAATTTTCAATTTCAACAGTTGGTAATTTGCCTTCGACGCGAATGCGTTTGGCCAATTCCAAACATCCATAAAGCAAGCCGGAATCGTCGCCGGACGAAATCGCCAAACCATTATTTTGTGTCAAATCGAATTGAAAACCTTCGTGCGCGATTGAAGACTCGTGTGGCCGGTCCAAATAGATTGCCTGGCGGAAAGCCGTTTCAGAGTGAACAATTTCAGCGTCCAGGTTCGCCGCGTTGAGCGCCGTGATGAGTTTTTGCGCCCCGAATTCCACGCGTGGCGCGGCGTTCGTGGAAACCACGACGTCAATTATCTCGGCATGAACCGCTACCGGCCACAGGAAACCTATTATCAAACCGATCGTTACGCCAACGAGTTTTGGTTTTTCGCGCATAAATTATTCTCGCGTCAGCCAATAAATGCCGGCCGGCAGGGAAACTTGTCCACCGGCGTGAATCATTTGTGTATCCGCATCGATTTTGCCAGTGTCTTCGTCAATTTTGCGCGTGCGAAAGGCGCCCGTCTCACCGGATAAATCCAGGTCTGCATTTTCACCGGCATAAATCAGCACTTGCTTTCCCGGTTCGTGCAGTGACCAGATCTCTCTTTTATCATCCCTAATCCACGGCTGCATGTCCGGGATTGCGGCGAGCAGAGCTTGATCCGTTGTCTTTGGCAAATCGGGCATTGATCCGCCCGCGCAGCAATAGGCCCAGCCGCCGTGAAAACTGACGTCTTCGCCACTGGCGATGATGGCTTTGTCGGGAAAATTTTGGCGATAGGTTGCTGCCATTACGGCAAGGTTGTGATCAGTCGGGGCGCCTCCTTTCCATTGGCGTTCGAATTGACGTGGTGACTGATTTTGGCCGCCTTTTGGCGCGAATAAACCTTTGTTCGTTCGCCACCAGTAACGAAAGCAAATCACATCCATAATCGCTGCGCGTTTTTTATCGGCGAGAATTGAATCCTGGACATCTTTCGTTGCACACAAGGCGATAAGCGGGTGCAATTGAGTTTCGTTTTCCCAAGCCCCGATCGTGTCCAGCCAGAATTGTTCGAAGTGCAGGGGGCCCGTAAATTCGCCGCCCGTGAACTGAATTACGTTCGCTTCGTTTGTGAAATTATTCAGGTTCTGCCGGATGTAACTGGCGTGAAGCGCGCGGCGGACCGGGTCGTTCACGTCGTAAAATTGCGGCGCTATTACGATTCGTTTTGCGACTTCAAATGGCGGCTCATGAAATCCGGTGTTGTTGATGTTGTTTTGGGAACGCCAGGGGCAGTCTACCCAATGTGCGCCGTCTTCGAGGACGTTGTGCTGGAAATAATTCTCGTTGAATAGCACCAGGCCGCGTTCGTCACAGATGTCGGCGAACTTTTTCAGCCGCGACCAATACCATGGGTTGAATTTGGTTAAATCGTACTTACTCAAGCCGTCCCACGCCAGGCCGGCACCACTGCGCGCGAATGGCTGCTCGTAAAATGGCGGCCATACATCACCGGTCATGCGGCGCACGCGCTCATGATCTTCCCGGCGGCGGTCATACCAAAGTCCGTAATGATGATCCAGCGCTACAATATTTTTTCCATCCATCGCATCGGCGATATCATCCAAATCATCCGTGAAACCGGGGCCGATCCTTCCGGGCGCGAATCGTGTCAGGTTCACGCCGTAATTCTTCCCTTGGTCCGGAATCAGGTTTCCCTCCCACCAATTGATCGGCTGAACGCCACCGATGAGCAATTTTCCTTCGCAAACCAACCAGCCATTCGTTATCGAAATTTTGGAGGTCGAGCCTGGAGCAGTTGGCGGTGCATCCGGAATTTCATCGATCGATTTTGCATTTTGAGATTCAGCCGACATTTTCGTATTCGACAAAAGTTTATCTGCTGACTCCCGCCCTAAACGGTCGGCGAGTTGTGCGGCAAAAAGGCTCGATGGATTAACGGTTTCATTTGAATGGCGCCAGATGCCGTTCCCTTCGAATTCGCCCCACGAACCGAGCGCCCAGTTTTTCGCACCGGGAGGATTTTCGCAGGACGTCTTTGCGGAGATACAGTTCCACAACACTGAATTCGCCACCGACCATCCCGCGCCTTCGCCGTCCGAGCCGCGATTGATGAGGCTCAAACCGTTGCCATCGATTCGCACATTGTCGAAAAGAGTGCCACTTGCCCAACTTTCAATCGCCCCGCTATCGGCCATGGCAAAATCAGCTTCGCAATCCACAAACGCATTTGGCCCGGCGGCGCAATGGCCGACGGAAAAATCGTGCCTTCCATGTTCCGCGCGACAACGCAGAAACACACATTGTTGTCCCATCGTGAAAAAGGTATTGCGTCTCCAGCCGGCATCTTCCGAAATTGGCGCAAGCGACAGGCAGTCTTCAACAGAAACACCTTTGCAGGTTTCGTAAATCGCCACGGCGGACCCGGCGAAATGTTCAAACGTTACCTGCCGCACCCAGGCGTTCGCGCAGTTTTCCATCGTGATGGCAAACCAGGAGTGATTTTCGTCCTTTGGGTTTTGTGAATCAAAGGTGGATTCGAGCCGCAAATTTTCAACACCGACATTTTCTACTCTGCCCGGCCACGAATAGGTTTCCACAAAACCGCCGCCAAATTTGGTTTCCATCGCCGTCGTAATCGGCGAATCAATTGTTATGAGATTGCCATCAATCTTTTGAATAACGCGATCCCAGACCAGGTCGAAGCTTCCGGGCCGCCAGACGAGCCGCCAGTCATTCAAGCCGCCGCCGAAATCAGTCATGCCAAGTGAATCAATCCATTCTTTCGTACCTGGCCGGGTGACAAAAATGGTGTCACCCGCCTTTAGCTCTCCTGCGTCTTTCAGCCGAAAGCTTGTCGCGCCGACAGGAACGTAATTGTCCGCGATTTGCCAATTTGGGTTTGAATCGTTCGAAGAATTGTTTTGCCCGAAGATGCGAATCAACGTTCGCCGATCAATGCCGGCAGCGACCAAAATGGTTCCGTTCGTGTCCTGTCCTTCCCCCCGCAAAACGACGCCGGAATTCCTGATTTGCAGTCGGCCAAAAATTTCGTGCCGGCCCTTTTGCAGCAAGATGGCGCCGCGAATGCCGTTCGCATCGGCCGGCAATCCGCCAACGTAATCAATCGCTTTTTGGATTCGCGCAGTTTCATCGCCGTTTATTGGTGAAACGGCGACCTTAATTGGCGCCTCAGGAATCTCCCGTTCATTGCCTTCATAACCAGCGGTGGAAAAATCAGGAACGCGATTACCATTTGTGTCGGTATCGTAAATCAGGTGGCCGTCCGGGCCGGCCGAAACAATCGGCGAGAGGGACTTCCTCGGGGCGGCGTTCAAAACCAAAGCCGTCGCAAGAATTGAAAATATTAAGAGTCGTTTCACGGAAGTCTTCCTGTCAGTTTTTCCAATTTATGTGCGTGCGCAATTTCTCTTCCATCGGCCAGGACGATTAAGCCTTTGCCACGATGGTAGCGGGACCCGTCTTTGTCCCAAATTATCGTTAGCAAATGGCCATGATAATTTACGTCATCCAGACAAAAGTAATTCCACACGCCATCAGGCAGCAGCGGTGAAATTTCAACGACATTGTCGCCGCGCGGAACCAGGCCAACAATGCCTGTGATCACCAGGTCCGCAAACGTCGAATGGTTGTAATAACGGCTGCGGCCGCCCTTGCCGTTAATCCATTGACCGGTTGTTTCATCCAGGTATTCGCCTATATACGGCTTGCCATCGGCTTGCTGGCTTTCCACGTAAGTCAAAAATGCGTTAAAGTAGTCATTTTTTGTGACAAAGTCCTGCTGGTAATTACGCAGGAAATTCGCGAGCGCATCGAGGGTCTGCGACGCGGCAAAAGGCCAAACTGCGCCGTCCCATTCGCAGTGACCATAGCCGTGTGTGCGGAATAACGCATTGCGTCTCTCAGCGGTGGTGAGTCCGTAAGGCGCGGAAAATCCCTGAGGATCGATCAACTGCGCCCAGGCGGAATTAAAAGTACCGTTGTCGTCGGGCAAATCGAACATCCAGGGGATGAACCCGATCTCCTCGCGAACATCTGCGAGTTGTCCATTATCACGGCGCACCTCGAAAAAATGGGAGCCGTCATTCCACAGGTTTGCTTGAACGAGGCTTTTTAGTTGAGCTGCTTTCGCGTCATATTCTTTCGCGATGGAATTGTTCCCGGCGAGTTCTGCGATCCTGGCAATCGCCCGCGCATTGGCGAACATGTAGCTGTTGATGGTGGGGCGCAGATTTTTATTCGTGCGCGAACCGGAAATGGATTCCTCCATCGCGTCGCGAACGTCGTACTGCCAAAAAAGGCCGCCGGATGTCAGCCGTTCGCTTTCCCATTGTTGGTAACCACGCGTCAGTTTGGGGAGTAGCGAGACTAGAAAGCTTTTGTCGAGCGTGACCAAATAACGTTGCCAAAGCGCGTCGTCCATCCACTGGCTGTATTTGTGGAGTAGTTGGCGGGAATTATCGTTGTGCAACCAATACAATATGTAATCGTCCAAATACTTCTGGTCGCGCAGCCATCGGCCTTCGGCGATTTGATGGCCGAGCGCGCTGCTCACGGGCGTTTGGCGCGTGAGAAATTCGGAAAAAACAAAGCCGTTCGTGGTTTGTTCAATATGCTTGCGAAACGACCACCAGCGAAAATAATACATCTCCTCCAGTTCATGATCCGAGCATTCGAAAAACGGTATTTGCCCCTGGAGCCAATTCCATGAATCGGCGTTGGAAATGAAATTGGTGACGTTTTCGTCCTCCATTGAATTGAAATGGGCGATGTAACTCGAATAGCTGTTCGGATGCAAAACTGCCAAACCAGCTGCGAATGCGCTCTTTTGGATGGCAAAACAGGCGAAACACGCGAAAAGAATTCGCGGCAGGAGCGTTTGACTGTTTGCGTTGCGGGAAATCATTTCAGGCTAAATTCAAATTTTTCAGTTCGGTTTGAATCTCGGTCAAGCGGGATTGGAGCAATTCACGTTCGGCGCTGCGAAAGCGGTGAAACGGTTCGGCTATGAAATCATCGCAAATGCCCATGCACGCCAGCGCGCATTTGATTCCCTTGATAATGGTGGACGGATGTTTGCCAACGCGATAAAGCGACGCACCGATACGTTGGATCAATTTTTGCAATTCCTGTGCGCGCGCCAACTCGCCGGCGCGAAAAGCGTCACAGAGATTGACATAGATTTTTGGAAATAAATTCGCGCCGCCGCTTACGCCGCCGTGGCCGCCGAGTTGCAGCGCTTCGAACAATTTTTCTTCCGGACCTATGAACAGCGACCAGTCGGGGCGTTGTTTCAGCAGCGCGGCGGCATTCTTGAAATAGTTCAAATCGCCGGAACTATCTTTGAGGCCGAGGATGCGCGGATTGTCGAGTGCCCGGCGAACCGTTTCAAGTTCAAAGGAAACTTTCGTCAGCGGCGGCATGTTGTAGAGAAACAGCGGCAGTGGCAACTCGGGCGCAAGGTGATCCAGCCACTCCTGCAATTCCGGCTGGCCTTCAGGCATATAATAGGGCGGGGCGACGACGAGCGCGCTCGCGCCGCAATCCGCGGCGTGCCGGGCAAGATTCACGGACTCAACGAAGGCAGTGTCAGTGATGCCGACGAAAATGGACGCGCGATTTCCAGTTTGTTTGCAAGCGCGCTCGATCAATTCGCGCCTCAGGCGGTAGCTCAAGCTGGGACCTTCGCCGGTCGTTCCCAAAATAAAGATGCCGCTGACGCCGCCGGATAAAGTGTGTTCGATTAGCCTTTCCAAGCCGGCAATGTCCAGTTCGTCGCGGCCGTGCAGCGGTGTGACCAGGGGGGGAATGATTCCTGTGATGGGTGTTTTCATTCAGGTTTCCAAAAATTCGCCGCCGCGCGTTTTGAGCGATAAAATAAGACCGACGCTTAACAATGCTACCGCCGCCGAAACGGCAAAAGCAGCGGAAAAATTAACGCCGTGGTCACGCATCCAGCCAAGCGCCACAGTCGCGCCGGCGCCGACACTGATGCTGACGAAATTCATGAAGCCGTAGCCGGTGGCGCGATGTTCGGGACGCGCAATTTGGCAGAGGATCGGCATGTTATTGCAATCGTAAAATCCCCAGCCGATGCCGAACAAAATCATAAATGTAATCGCGGCGTCCAAATTCCGCGCGAAGCCGAGGCCAAGCAGCGCCGGCACCAGAAGCAGGACGCCCAGTGCACTGGTGAAAATTCTGCCGCGATTTGTCCAGCGCATCCAGAAATCCGCGACGACGCCGCCGAGAAAAACGCCGCCAAGAGATGCGAGTTGGATGTAGCTGGTCGCCGATAAACCTGCGAGCCCTTGTTTCATATTAAACGTGTCGGCAAGAAATGTTGGAAGCCAGTTTTTTGTGACCCAGCCGGAAATGGCCGGCAAGGTAAAGTAAATTACCAAAATCCAAAACGCCGATTGGAGCCACAGCGCGCGCAGCGTTTCGGGGATTGTCACCGAGGCGCCTTTGTTAAAGGCGGTTCCATTTTTGTTGGCATCGCGCAATGCGAGCATGAGAATGATTGAGTACAGCACGCCGGCAGCGCCGAACCAGGTGAAACAATTCCGCCACGAACTGTGGTCGGCGATGTAACCGCTGATGCCGCCGAGCGCGAGGCCGGCGTAAATGCCTGTTTGGTGCAGACCCACAGCTTTGGCGCGCGTGTTGCCGGTGTGATAATCCGCAATGAGCGCGAGCGCCGCCGGAATGTAAAATGCCTCGCTGATTCCCATGAGCCCGCGAAATGTCAACATTTGCAAATATGTATGCGCATGGCCGGTCAGCCAGGTCACCGCCGACCAAATGAACAAACTGCCAATCACAGTCCAGCGCCGGCTGAATTTGTCCGCGATATATCCACCAACCGGACTCAAGCATGCATAGACCCACATGAAAATGGCCATCAATTTCCCAAAATCTTCGTCGCTGGCAATCCCCGGAATATCCGCGCGAACTGAAGCCCGAATCGTGGAAAGTGTTTGGCGATCGAGATAATTGAGCAACGCCACCGGCCAAAGCAGCGCTACCACAACCCATGCGTAAAAGTGAATTTTATTCGCGCCACTGTTCACCGCAAGGTGTTCACGTTGCTCCGGGGATCGCTCCATTCAATTTTTGTCGTGGGATCGAGGCCATCCAGATATTTGTCCATTACCGTGTAGCCATCGCTTTGTAAATCTTTTTGCGCGAGCGAGGTGTCATTGGTGTCCAAATGATATTTGGTCTTCCAGGAAAGTGGAATGCCGTCAGCGCACAAATCCGCGATCGGCTCGCCTTTATATTCGGGATAACCGCCAATTTGCGATACGTCAGTGATGATTCCATTGCCCGCGACGCCCCAGTTGTTTTTTGCCAATCCCTTCATCGGGGTTGGCGTAAATTCCTTTCCTTCGCTCCAGACTTTTCCGGTTTCGACTTCCTGAATGATTCGCATATCCACCGGGTCGCGATGCGGCAAGGTTGCGCCGGCATATGCCAAAACGTCTGCGTAAGCTTCTTTTGCTGATTCCATTTTCACCGGCGCCATGGGTAGCGGTTTGTCGGAACGAACCTCTCCCATAAGCTTTTTCACGGAATCATTGGTCGAAATTGTCGGATCTTCCTTTGAGCCGCTGTCGGCGAACTGGACGCCGCCGCGCCAGTTATCGGCAGAAACTTTTTCATTTCCTTCGACAAAGTTTCCGGCGACGTAAGCCCTGCCAAATTTAGGTTTAGGGTCACGCTTCGATTGCGTGGCCGACGGTTGCAAAACGCGATATCGAATGGTCCCTGAATTCACGGCCGGGCCGGGCTTATAATAATTGTTGATGATGTTGTAAAAGCTGCCTTTGTCACCGCCATCTACCGTGCGGTGCCGCCAATTGAATATGACGTTGTTAATGAAGTTGAAATCGTAGGTCATGCCGATGCTCGGATTTCGTCCCGTGTTGCACGCAAAAAGATTGTGATGGAAGCTGCTGTTGCGTCCGCCCCAGGTGCCGCCGAAGGCGTGATTGTAAATATTCAACGCCTCGCTGGAAATGTTCCATTGCAGCGTGATGTTCACTGTTGGTAATTTTTCGCCGTATCCGTCGGCGCCGCGCTGGTAAATATGCCGGTACATCGAAAGATTTTCGTCCAGGCCCCAACTGCACGAACAGTGGTCAACGATGATGTTGCCGACGGGATTCCCGCCGAGCGCGTCGTCGCGGTCGAAGACATCCGTATTGCCGCGGCGGAAGCGCACGTAGCGAATGACCACATCATGGGTGTTAACGAGCGTGCTTTCGCCGGCGATGCAAACGCCGTCGCCGGGCGCCGTGTGGCCGTCAATAGTGAGGTAAGGGGCCTCGATATCAATCGGATTTTGCAGATGGATGACGCCGGCGACATTGAAAACCACAATGCGCGGCCCGGCGGCTTCACACGCTTCGCGGAAGCTGCCCGGCCCGCTGTCGTTTAAATTGGTAACGACATAGACTGTTCCGCCGCGTCCGCCGAAAGAAAATTCCCCGCCGCCTTCCGCGCCCGGAAATGCCGGGATTTTGGCCTGCGGCAAATCATCAGGCTTGGCCGCCCACGGAATAAAAGGCTTGCCGCGCTTTTCCCACGCGGCAATTTGCGGCGCATCGTTGGAAATGACTTCCGCTTCGTGTCGTTGGAATTCCCTCTGCCGCTCTAGAGCTGCGCCTGAGGGAATCGGCCAGCTTTCACGCGCGATTCCAATTTGAGCCACGAGTAAAATGGCGGAAAAAAGTGCAATTTTATTTTTCATTCCAGATCAAAATCGAATAGTCGCCGCCGGGCGATTCCAGACGAAACCATTTGGGCGGTTGTTTCAAAACTTTTGTTCAATCCTATTTCCCAAACTCATTTAAGGCAACAAAACGCCGGGGCCAAGTCTAACTTAACCCCGGCTCTGCAAAACCGAAGACGACGCGTTGATTAGGGCTGATAAAACAGCCGGTAGAAGACAACGCCGTTGGCCGGGTTAATTGTTATGTTGACCATGTTGGTCGAACTCGAGCCCGCAACATTGACCCAATTGTTGCTGAGCCCGATGTTAACTCCGTTCGTCTGGGCCTGCAGCGTCCAGCCCGTATGGTCTGAAGGCCAGCTCAATGAGAGGAGATTGCCCGAAACACTGGTCACGATATTGGTGGGATTGGTATTGATGGATATACCGCCACTGGCCAACGTGATGGTTCCGTCGATGCTGATATGGTCAGTCCAGACGTAAGCATTTGTTCCGGCCGGGTCTTTTGGCGGCAACGAGTCCGTCAATCCGGTGACGGCTTTATTGAACAAATGGAACGTTGTCCCGTTGATAATATCCGGACCGACATTGGTTACGAACAGGGAGCCTGACGCGGTGATGGCGCCGGAGACGCTCAACATGTCGCTTGTATTTTGGTTGAGCTGCATCAGGACAGTTCCATTGAGGGTTGCGGTATTATTGACCGTAAATGATCCAATCCCGTCGCCTGGCGATAATGTTGCACCCGCCGTGACGGTCAATGGCGATGTAATGCTGCCGCTGCCGCCGAACACGCCATTGCTGACCACGGTGGAGCCGCTGTACGTATTTACGCCGTCAAAGAACAGCGAACCAGCACCGACTTTGACCACGGATACGGAATCCAAACCATCAACGATCTTGCCGGAGAACACAGTATTGAGGCCGTTTGCGCCAATGCTATAAGTCGTTCCCAGGGGGGCAGGGGAATTGGTACCGCGTCCCGACAACGTCGTGTTGGCGCCGCCTTCGAGGGCGCCCAGGCTATAGGTCAGTCCAGCTCCATTCAGGTTATACAGAAGCGCCGACCCGGTTCCGAGGTCGAACGTGGCGGCAGCGCTTCCTATTGCCGGATTGCTGTTGGTCTTGTTATTGAATGTAAACGTACCCGAGCTGGTTCCAAACGACATGGTCCCGCCGAATCCACTCAAGTCGCTATTGAAAATGACATGGCTATTGGTGGTTATCACAGTAACGCTTCCATTGCCACTCCAGGCGCCGCCGAGGGTGCATGCGTTAGTGCCCAAAGAATAGATCGTGGTACCGGAACCTGTTACTGCAATACCATTGGTCAATGAGATATTATTCGTCAAAATCATTGTGACTCCATTATCGGCGAGATTGACGCCCCCGAACCCGAGCGCAGCTCCCGTCAATTGCAAGGTTCCATTGCTAACCGTTGTACCTCCCGAATATTGATCGCCAGTCTGTGAAAGAACGATCGTTCCAGGGCCTGTTTTGGTCAAACCGCCCGAGCCAACTGCGGTCTGGTTCAGGATCAATAGATTGGTCGAAGAGGAGACCTGGAATGTTGCCCCATTCTGTTGGAACGTCAGTGGCCGGCCCAAATTTTGGTTTGCGGGACCGAAATAGTTCATTGTGGCGCCATTTATCACTATCTGATCATAGGCAGGTTTCTGTCCAACAGCTGGGCTTAATCCCAGTGCGGCTGGATTGGTAAAGGCCAGTGTGCCGCCACCGTCCAAAACCATGCCGCCGTTAAAATTATTGGTAGTCAGCAATGTCAAGGTTCCGCTGCCAGTCTTGTAAATGCTGGTCATACCGCTGATGATCCCAACACCACTAATCGTGTAGTCTTTCGACGAATTGTTGATGACGATGCCGGGCATAAATGGCGGCGCATTCGATGTTTGGACAATATTTGTGAAGCTTGAATGATCGGTATTGGTCACCTGTACGATGTTGAAACCGGCAGGAGCAACGATGGTGGACAAATTCACAGTCGTGGATGAAGCGGTATCATCAAAGATTGCGCCCTGGTTATCGCCATAAACCTTGCCACTCGACCAATTACCCGTAGAGCCGTTGGTGTCCCAACTTCCATTTCCACCGCCGGTCCATACCATCGTGCTGTTGGTTACGCCGAGAATGCCGTACGGTTCGATGTCGGTCAGATTCCATTCCAAACCGGGGCCGGGGACCGTCGGCTGTACCAATGGATAAATATCGGCGGTGTCAACAAGGTTGCGGAGAGTCCCGCCATTCGCGTTAACCAAAATATGGAAGGTTTGCCCCGATGTGAACGTACCGTTCAGGTTCGTTATATTCCATATGCATCCAATATTGTTCCACCGTACTGCAGTGATGGTGTCGTTCAGATTGTGAGCAGCATCCACGTCCACCTGGAACGTCGCGGTATTGTTCTGGGGGCTGCTGGCATGCATATCGAGCCTTGCCGCAACATTCATGTTGCCGATGGATCCATTTGGCGCTGCGCCGGATGACAGAATCGCGGATGTCGTACTGTCTATTTGGAGCCTGCCTGCGCTTGTACTGGAGGGGTCAAACTGGACTTCGTCGAACGACCCGGTTCCAAAGTAGAGTCCATCGATAAACAGACGTCCACCCTCAGTTGTAATTAATCCAAAGTTGGCGAGAGTGCTGCCGGCATAAACTTCCGATTGCGGACTGGCATTTCCATTCATAGCGATCGTCCCATCGGCGTTATTGGTCAATACCGCGC
Source organism: Verrucomicrobiia bacterium (assembly GCA_036269115.1). Taxonomy (GTDB): domain Bacteria; phylum Verrucomicrobiota; class Verrucomicrobiia; order Limisphaerales; family UBA11358; genus UBA11358. Next base: position 22,164 of record DATAST010000277.1, read on the forward strand.
CATTCGTAACGACCAATGACAACGAAGTTCCCGCGGTAGTGATGGTACCGTCATTAACGAGCGACCCTGCCAGCAGTTTAACCGACCCGTTAATATTTGCTCCATTTGCCACTGCCACGGTTCCGGACGAATTGAGGCCGTTCACGGCCCCGCCTGAAATATTCAATGTAGTATTGGTAGCAATGGTTGTAGTGCCGAGATTGCCGGAAGAATTGACTGTGCCCGCGAGGACGTTCAGCGGGCCGGTCTCCGTTGAGCCAAACGTTAGACTATTGGTGCCTTCTTTGACAATTTGCGCGGTGCCGACGATTGATCCCCCGCCTAATTGAGTAAAGGTGTACTGGTTAGCGGAATTGCTGATGACAACGCCGTTTGCCACTGATTGGTTGGGAACGACAACGTCTACGATTCTAACATTTGTGACACTGGAGCTGTCATCGAACGTTGCAATATCGCCCATCGCAAACGTTGATTGTACCCCGTTGGTAGTCACCCAATTCGCCGTGCTCAAATCCCAATTATTGTTAACGTTGCCTCTCCAAATCAATGACACCGGCGGATTTGTCGTAACGAAGAGGCTGACATTGCCTCCGCCCGTTAAAATGTATCCCTGGACGTTTCCGCTAATCGCTGACATATCAGATGCCAGGAAAGGACTCCCGGATTGGTAGTTAATCAGGGTTATATTCGTGGGATAGACCGAAAAGGTTGGGAGCGACGCGATTTTGATGATTCCCGGCGCGGTGCCACTGCTGTTGAAAGTCCTCGTATAAACATTCGTCCGGCTTGGATCGACAAATAAAGTCAAAACCGAGCCCGCTCCCATTGAGAGCGTATCCAACGGAAGGCCGGGCAATCCCGGATTATACGTTGATGGATAGCCGGGGTTAAAATTCCCACTGCCGATCGTGTTTGAAACAATTAGATTTCCGCCCGTTTGTATCGAAATGCTATTTTGGCGGCCATTGGCGTCGTCAAAGTTCAACCCGCCATCGACAACAACATTGCTGACCATAAACGTGCTATTCGCGCCAACGGTAAGCTGTCCGAATGTGTTGTACTGCTCGGCGTCTGCGACGGCGTTGGAATCCGCGGTATAGCCGAGTGTCAGGGTTCCGTTTACCGTGAATACCGCGCCGGTCACCACCAATCGTCCCTGGCAATAATTCAGATAAGGCTGTCCGCCGCCAATCAAAGTCCAATCGGGCTTTGAATGTTCCTGATAGCCCAAAATGGCCGTATTGACATTCACTTTACCTTTGCCAATGGCCATATCCGCCTGGACATTGGGCGTCTGATTGGTTGCGATCATTTCCCTGTCCCTGGCCAGATAAAACCGATCGGCAAGAATATCCACATATCCGCCATTAAGCCCAAAGTTTATAAAACCTTTGACGTTGCTGGAGGCTTCATTCGTGCCGCCGTCGTCTGATTCCGAAAAAATCGACATCCTGCTCACGCCGTCTGTATTTCGGAACAGGGCGCCACCACTCCCGGCGAATTGAACGCCTTGCCCGCTGGAGCCGCTGCCATTGGCGCCATAAAAACAAATACTATCCATGAAAAAACGGTTCGTAACGCCCAGATAGAAGAATTGTCCGGTCTGGCTGCTTCCAACGCCGCTTTGCTCGTTATTGTCCAATGAGAATGCATATCCCCGGGTAAATTCGTTGGTGTAATTTTGCGGATCCACATACGAGGCGATGAATGTGTTGGTCCGCGCAAAATAAACTGCCTGGGACATTTGCCGCGGGCGGGCGCTATAACCATTCGTGTCACGGCCCACATTAATGGCCGTGTTAATTCCGCGGTAGTTTGGGTACAGTTCATAGTCGCTAAATCCGATACGGTTGGCGGCCACACTAAGGCTGGGCAAATTCGTCATGTTCAAAGTCGGCGTAAGTGAATTGCCGACGAGGACGGAGAAGTTTGCCGCCAGATTTGTCATAACTATTTTGGAGCCGGTATCGCCGGAAATCGTAACGCCCATGGTGTTCAACCCGGCGGCGGCTTCATCAAAATAATCGCGCAACAGGGAAAAACCGTTGGTACCGGCAATCGTCAGAGTTTTGCCCGACATGATGTGGAGATGGTGAAAATATGGCGGCGGATTGGTTGCAATAGTATTCGTCACCCCGGTTTGCGCGAACCTTACGGAGGCAACAGTCATGTTTTGATCAACAAAACTATTTGTAAATGCGATTCCTGAGTCGGCCGAAAAGTTGTTCGTCTGCGCTCCAGAATCCGTAAAAACCACATCATCCGTGGAAGCCGGCACACCGCCCAGCCAGCTTCCGGGATCGGACCACATGTTTGAGTTATTCAGTGTTCCATTCCATAAGTGCGCCACCTGGAGAATAAATGGAAAGCTGTTAGTGACCGGCAAACCGTTCGTATCAAGTCCGCCCGCGTCGAGGGTGAAGGTATAAAGGCCTTCGGCGACGTTTGTCGTATTTACCGTCAGCACCAAATTGGTGTCCTGGGTCGTAAACGGCAGTGGATTGTTATTCGTGTCTGTAAGAACCACCGTCGCACCCGGCGGCAAACCAGCCACATCAAAAATGGCGTTCGTTGTTCCGCTCAATAGATTGATAAAATTCGTAACAACCGTTGAGGTGCCGGTATTGACGGGCACGGTGACCCGGCTTTGCGACAAGCTAAATCGAATTCCATTTTGGGCGGCTGCGGGCAAAGTCCCCAGGAATAAAAAAAGGCCAGTCACCATTAAAACAGTGGCCATGACAGTGGTCAGGCGATTGATGGGACGACGGATGACAGACGGTCCGTACGCTTGTTGTAATAGTTCTGCATGTGGATGGTTCATGGTCTATTTGTAGTTGAGTTTTATTCGGCGACTTCGTGATGTTTTTTTCGGGAAATTATCTATCGGGAAACGGTTGCCGTGATTACCGATACGGCATGCCTGCGTTCATCCAGGCATAATCCACACTGGGTGTCGGCACTCCGACAGCGAAATAGCCTGTGCCGCTGGATTGCCACCATTTATATCTCATCTCTACGCGTTGCTTGGTTCGTCCGTCCATCCATTTATGGATTTCAGAATGACCGTCAGCAAATGAAATGGGGCAGTTTCCATCGTGCAGGCTTCCTGGCATATCCTGCCATTTATAAGATGTTTGAAGCCAGCCCGGTTGAAATTGAAATACCGCATCGGTTAGACTATCGGGATGTTCATCTAGAATAACCCAGACCCGACTAGGGCCGGGGTGGGTCAAGGCTGACACCTTGTGATCTCCCTGCTTGGTCCCATCGATGTAAACCCTATTTGGATCTTCGGGAGACCAGGTGCCGCCTACGGTGCCAACCTTTCCGCCAACTGCTGCGTTCATGGCGTAAGTCCTGACCCTCGGGCCGGGATCCGCGGGAGCCTGGTAAATGTCACCTGGACATTTATAGACCTTTGGGTTCTTAATGTAATTTGCCATCAGGGATTGAGTTGGGTCCACCATGATTGCCGCATTCGTGCACGAGGACGGTCCTGTCCAGGGCCCTCCGACATTGTTTTGATCGTCCATGCTCCCGGCGACCCATTTGGTCTCATCCATCATGACATCGTCATTTTCACCGGCGAACAGCAACCAACCCAACATCAGTTGTTTGGTATTATTGAGGCAGCCGACGGCCTGCGCCCGGACCTTTGCATGCGTCAATACGGGCAACATGATCGCCGCCAAAATTGCGATGATCGCGATCACGACCAACAGTTCAATCAAGGTAAATCCGCTGCGAAAAATGGGCGGCCGGAGGCTGTCGGCGCGAACAAGCAGTTTATGACGTGTGTCAAAGGTTTGCTCATTTCTGGGTCTATTCATGTTGTGCCAGTCTAAAGCGTGCGCGTTGTTCTAAAGGGACGTTACAAGTATATTACAACAAGACGTTTTTGCGTAATGCAAAAACGAGCAAACCATTTGCGATTTTTGCCAATCCGTCGCGAGCGGAGTTTACATTCCAACGCGGCTTGGCAAGAATGCTTTCTTCAAACCGTCATGCATTTAGGCCTTAAAATCCGGTTGTTTTGGTTGATTTTGTTTGTGGCGCTGCTCGCCAATGCCAGCATCGCCGTTGCCGTGGATTTGTGGGTCGCCGCTGATGGATCAGACGCCAATACCGGCACGTTCGCGCGCCCATTCCTCTCATTGGACGCTGCCTTGAAAAAAGCGGAAAATATTCGAAAACGCTCGTCCAGTAAGCCAATCCACATTATCTTGCGGGGCGGCGAGTATTTCCTGAACCGCCCATTGCAGATACGCGCCATCCTTTCGGGAAAGCCTTCTCATCCAACCGTTATCACATCAGCCAAAAATGAACATCCAGTTTTGTCCGGCGGGATTGTGATAAGAGATTGGCGCCGGGCTGGGTCGGTGCCAAACCTGCCACATGATACGTCAGGGAAGATTTGGGCGGCCAAAATTCCCATTGTAGAAGGCCAGCCGCTAAAGTTTCGGGCGCTCTGGGTCAATGGGCGAAAGGGCACATTGGCGAGGGAACCAAACACGGGCAATATGCTGCGTCTGATTGCATGGGACAAAACCAATCAAACGGCAACCATCCCCGCATCTGCGATCTCCGGCGTCCCAACAATCGGCGGCCTGGAAATGGTCGTTGATCAGGTTTGGGAAATTGCAGTTCTTAGATTTAAATCCGCCCGAATCAACGGCACAAATGCACTGGTCACCTTTTGCCAGCCGGAAAGCAAAATCGAGTTCCAACATCCATGGCCGCCAGTGACCGTGAGTTCAAATTATGCGGCGCCTTTTTTCCTCGCCAACGCCATTCAATTTCTCAATTCACCCGGCGAATGGTTCGAAGATTTGAGTGCCGGGCAGATTTATTATTGGCCGCGCGCCGGTGAAGATATGAGGAATGCAACGGTCATCGCGCCCGTTATGGAAACACTTGTTGATATTTCTGGAACGCTTGATGGGCCGGTTTCAAATGTCCAATTCAGCGGAATTACGTTTGCCAACACGACCTGGCTTCGGCCAGCGGAACAAGGCCACGTTCCGTTGCAAGACGGGATGTTCATGCTCAATGCGCACAAACTTTCGCCGCGCGGCACGAGTTATCATCCCAAATTGGATAACGTTGCCTGGATTGGGCGTCCTCCTGCCGCGGTTTTGGTTGAAAATGCGAGCCATATTTCTTTAAAGCGTTGCGCTTTTGAAAATCTTGCGTCAGCGGGATTGGACTTTCAAAGCGGGACCCACGATGACGTGGTGGAAGGCTGTGTTTTCCGGGGCATCGGCGGGAACGGGATTCAACTGGGCAAATTTTCCGACACAAATGTCGAGACGCATGTGCCCTACAATCCGGCGGACGAACGCGAAATTTGTTCGCGCGAGACGATTGCAAACAATTCCATCTCAGATTGCGGGAATGAAGATTGGGGTTGTGCAGGCATTTCCGTCGGCTATGCGCGCCAGATTAAAATTGAACACAATGAAATTTTCGATTTGCCTTATACGGGCATCAGCGTCGGATGGGGTTGGACAAAAATGACGAATGCACTGCGCGATAATTTGATTCTCGCCAATCGTGTTCACGATGTTGGAAAAATGCTGGGTGATCTCGGCGGCATCTATCTCTTGTCCGCGCAGCCAGGCACGGTCGTTGCCGGGAATGCCGTTTATGATATTAAGCCGTGCAGATTTGTTCCCGATCCAAAACACTGGTTTTACCTGTACGCTGACGAGGGCTCATCGTTTGAAACATTTCGTGACAATTGGACCTCCTCGGAACAATTTTTGCGCAACGCCAATGGCCCTGACAACCTCTGGACCAATAACGGCCCGGAAGTTTCTGAAAAAATCAAAAATGGCGCCGGCCTCGAGCCGTCCTATCACGAGCTGCTTATAAAATGAAAAACTGTTTCCTCACGCTGACGGCGTCCGCCGGATTTGCGTTTCAAACCATCGCCGGATTGAGCCCCATTGATTTGCGTTGTGATTATACCGTCAATCCGCTCGGGGTGGATTCGGAATCCCCGCGCTTATTTTGGAAATTGGAGAGTGGCGAACGTGGTCAAAAGCAAGTCGCCTTCGAAATTTTCGTTTCGTCTACGCCGAAATTGCTCGCCGCTAACATCGGTGATTCCTGGGATAGTGGAAAAATTTGTGATGACACAATTCAAACGAATTACGGCGGCGAAGAATTGAATTCCTTTCAAAAAGTCTTTTGGAAAGTTCGCGTTTGGGACGTCCATGGAAAAATCTCCGAAAGCAAGCCGGCTATATGGACGATGGGTGTTTTGCATAATTCCGACTGGCGTGGGAACTGGATTTCCGCGCCGGGCGCGACCACGTCCGATAATTTCATTTTTCGCCGCGAATTCCGCGTTAAGCGAAATCTCAAGCGTGCGCTCGTGAATATTTGCGGTCTCGGCCAATATGAGCTTTCCTTGAATGGACAAAAAGTGGGCGACGAATTTCTTTCTCCGGGTTGGACGAAATACGACAAGACGTGCCTGTACGATACTTTTGACATCACCAAAAGCCTGACACCCGGGAAAAACGCTGCCGGCGTCGAGCTCGGCAATGGCATGTATAATGTCATCGGCGGCGGACGGTTTACGAAATTCAAAAGTTCATTCGGAGTACAAAAGGTCATCGCTCAAATTCGCCTTGAATATGACGACGGTTCGGTTGAATTTGTCGGTACGGATGGGAGTTGGCGGGTTGCGCAAGGTCCGATCACGTTTGATTCAATTTATGGCGGCGAAGATTTTGATGGGCGCCTGGACCAAAAAGGTTGGAAGAAAATCGCCTTTGACGATTCGAAATGGCAGCGGGCTGAAAGGGTGAGCGGACCCGGTGGCAATTTGTGCGGGCTGTCATGCGCCGCGCCGCCGGTCCGCGAATTTGAAATTCACAGGCCAATGGCCCATTGGACGCTGGCAAATGGCGATGAAGTATTTGACCTGGGCCAAAACGCCGCCCACGTTCCAAAAATCTCAATCAGCGGTTTGGCCGGGTGCGGCGTCAAAATCCTGCCCTCGGAACTAACCAATGCGGACGGTTCAATTAACCAAGGTTCGATGGGTGGCGGCCATCGCGGTTACATATCGTGCAAATTTACCAAAGCTTCGGACGGCCTGGAAACGTGGTCGCCGAAATTTTTTTACGCCGGTTGCCGTTATTTACAGGTTCACCGTTCGGCGGCGCAAACGAATGGCGAATTGCCAAAGATAGAATCCGTTGGCGGAGTGGTGATTCATTCCGCGTCTGAACCGGTGGGCGCATTTGAATCTTCGAGCGATTTGTTTAATCGCACATTCGAGCTCGTCCGGTGGGCGCAGCAGAATAACATGGTCAGCATTCTTACCGATTGCCCGCATCGCGAGCGGCTCGGCTGGCTGGAGCAGGACCATTTGAACGGTCCGTCCCTGCGATATGATTTTGATCTTTCGAAATTGTTCGTCAAAATCGTCAACGACATTTCCAATTCGCAAATGACCAACGGCCTCGTGCCGACGACCGCGCCGGAATACGCAGTCTTTCGAAATAAAAACGAGGTGAGCCACTTGCGGAACAACTTCGGAGATTCGCCCGAGTGGAGCAGCAGCATCATTCTCATTCCCTGGCAGCAATATGAATTTGACGGCGATTTGAGTTTGTTTCGCAAACACTACGGCGCGATGAAAAATTATTTGACTTATCTCGGCAGCCGCGCGACGAATTGCATTGTCAACTACGGCCTCGGCGATTGGTATGACCTCGGCCCAGGCAAGCCCGGTTATTCGCAGCTCACACCGGTGGCGCTGACGGCAACGGCATTCTATTTTGAGGACGCAAAAATTTTATCAAGGGCGGCGGCGATACTCGATGAAACGAGCGATGCAGAGGAGTTCTCGAGGCTCGCGGAACAAATTCGCGTTGCGTTCAATCAAAAATTCTACGATGCAGCGAATGATTCCTACGCAACCGGATCGCAATGCGCCGACGCCATCCCGCTTGTTTTCGGGATTTGTGACTCATCCAATCGTGCGTCCGTGGTCGATGCCATTGTCCGGGACGTGGAGAGAAACGGGTTGACCGCCGGTGATGTTGGCTATCGCTACCTGCTGCGGGCGCTGGCCGATGGCGGGCGTAGTGACGTGGTTTTTGATATGAACAATCAATCGAACCGGCCCGGCTACGGGATGCAGCTCGCCAAAGGCAAGACGAGCCTGACCGAAGCGTGGGACGGCGGCTCGTCACAAGACCATTTCATGCTCGGCCAGATTCAGGAATGGTTCTTCCACGACCTTGCCGGGATTCAAAATGCGCCGGACAGCGCCGGCTTTCGAAAGATTGTCATTGCGCCGCAAGTTGTTGGCGATCTCAAATGGGTTCGCGCGTGCTACGATTCAATCCGCGGCAAAATTGTCAGTGATTGGAGGCGCGACAACGGGAAATTCACACTCAAGGTTTCATTGCCGGCAAACACGACCGCGGAAATTTTCGTTCCTGCGAAGTCCCCGGCGATCTCTGCGGGCAATGCCGCCGGCGAGAAATTCCTGCGAATGGAGAATGGCTGCGCGGTCTTTGAAACCGGGTCCGGCGATTATCAATTTGAATCGCAGTTTTAATTTACGGCAATTTCCCGAAATAAAAGCTCACCGAGCCATGATATTCGCCGTGTGCGATGGCGCGTTCGCCGGATGGACTGACCACGTTCGCAGCCTGAAATTTACTGCCGATTGGGGGAATCGCGTTTAAAAATCCCAGGCCGCATTTTGGCAATGGCGCAATCGTATTTCCGGCAAGCTCTGCGGGCGGGAATTCCGGTGTCAAGATTTGCACAAATGGAATTGAGGAATTAGGGACAACTGTGATTTGCCCTTCGGTTGTGTGCAATTGCAGCCAGCCCACGTTCCCGAAGCAGCCCTTGAATTCGGGATAAATCCAATCGCGCCAGCCGGTGATCGTGTTGTTGTAGTCGTTGTCCCAGACGCCGTGCGTGACGCCGGTCAGCCGATTTTTCCAGACGCGGTACGGTCCATCGCCGAGCCAGCGTTTTGATTTGACCAGATTTTCAGGGTAATCAAAGACGACGCCGAAGAAATCATTTGTGCCTGCTGCGGCATACGTGTAATCGCACCGCAACCAGCCGTTATCGAGCAGTTGCCAGGAGACGTTTTTGAGAACGGAATTTGTCGTGGCAATTCGCGGGCCATTGCTTAATGAAAAACGTTTGCCATTGCGCTCGAGGGAAACCAATTCGCCATCTTTGATTCGCGCAACAATGCCGTCGCCTCGCAATTCCGCAAGGCCGGCAGTTGTCTCGTCAAATTCTGCGCGCGCGACAACTTTTCCGCCGTCAGGCAAAACGCTGCTTGCCCGCAAAGGCCAAACGTAAGTCCATAGTTCACGCCCGTCCGGATCAGAGATGCGCAAGGCAAGGGCGTCCGCGGCTTTTCTACAATCCGGCAAATCCATTGTGAGCGAACCGCTTTGTCCCGGGGGAATGCCTGGCGGGATAATTTTTCCTTTGGCCAATATTTTGAAATCGCCTGGTGCAGCTGGTTCGGCAAATTTTCGCAGTTGCCAGTCAAATTTGCACTGGCTGGCGTCAGTGAAGCTGAAGTGATTCACTACTGTTAACGTACCGTTGAAATCCTCCGGCAGATTGGTTTCGAGAATTTGAATGGGCGACCAGATTTGTTTGATGGCGTAAAAGCTCGCCTCATGCTGGCGATAGGGCCCGACGATTCCATCCGGCGCTTCGTTGCCGGAAACGTCAATCTTGCCCGTGAATGGATTGTTCACGCCCTCATCTAAATAGGCCCAGAAAAATCCGCCGCCCAGATATTTTGAATGGGACATCAAATTCCAGATATCGGCAAATCCCGCGCCTGCGCCGCCGTCGTAGAGCCCATGCATCATCTCTGTGGGCATGTAAATGAGTTTCTTCGCGGAATTGGTGTCGGCGAAATAATGGTTTTTATGGAACGTTATAGGCCAGCCCTCGCAGGCAAGTTTGACGAAATCGTAAGGAAGGTAATGCGCGGTATTCAGGCCGTCAAACGGCGCCCAGGGATGCAGCACCCGGCGGTTTTGCGGGTCATCTTCGCCAAAAAGCTTGTCGAGATTGGTATTAAAACCGCCTTCATTGCCGTTGTCCCAAAATAAAATACTCGGATGATTCACGTCGCGCGCGACCATTTCTTCCACGCGCTTTGGACCGATTTCGTTGTCGTAATATTTATGCCAGCCGCCCAATTCGTCCAAAACATAGAGGCCAAGCCCGTCGCACATATCCAAAAATTCGGCGTCGGGTGGATAATGCGACATCCGGACGGCGTTCATATTCATGTCCTTGATGGTTTCCACGTCCAGCCGTTGAACGGCAAGGCTCAGGCAGCGCCCGGAATCCGGCCAAAACGAATGACGGTCGCAGCCCTTGAGAACGACCCGTTGACCATTCAAATAGAGTCCGTCGCCGTCCCGGACTTCAAATGTGCGAAATCCGAACCGCTGCCAAAGTTCGTGCGTGATCCTGCCGTTTTGTTTCAGGCGAACCTGGACGCGGTAAAGATTTGGCGTTTCCGCGGTCCAGCGTTTTGGAGAGGCGATTTGGGTTTGAAGCGTGACCTTCTCATAGGAAATGCTTTCGGAAAATGGTTTTCCGACATTTTTCCCATTGAGAGTTTGGATCTGCGCGACGATATCGCCTCCATTGGTCGCGCCGTTCAGAAAAACGTCCGCGGAAAAATTGCCGTCCGCCCTGGCGTCAATCGCCATCCGTTCGATGAATTGCTGCGGGACGGTTTCGAGATAGACCGGGCGAAAAATGCCGCCATACATCCAATAATCGCCCGTGCGCTCAGCGCCATCGACGGACTTGTTGGCGGAATGCTTGGCAACGGTCACTTCCAGTTTGTTTTTTGCCCCAAATTTGACGAGCGAAGTTATTTCGTATTTGAACCGATAATAGCCGCCTTGATGAATTGGCCCAACGCTTTGGCCGTTCAATTTCGCGCTCGTATCAGTCATTACGCCCTCAAACACGAGGAATATCCGTCTTTCACGCCATTTCTTTGGAACGGTGAAATCATGCTCATAAAGTCCGCGCTCGTCATAGGCGTTCGTGAAATCCCGATGGTAACTCAATGTGCCGAAACCGTGTAATTCCCAATTGGACGGCACGACGAGATTTGTCCAATAGCCGGATTGTGCGCCGCTCGTGCAAAAAAATTTCCATGGAATGGCGTCGTCCTTGCCGTGGCCGCACAGAAATTGAATTTCCGTTTGCTGCGCCCTCGCCGGGAGAATTGTTAAAAGAACCGCAAGGATAACGAAACGAATGGCCGCCCGGAGATTTTGCCATTGAAGGAGACGGTTATTCTTTTTGGGGGAGGGGAGCATCGAATGGCGAAAAAATCTCATCAGCCTTTTAAATATTGCCGGAACTCTGTCGGAGTCATTCCGGTGTGATGTCGAAAGAAATGGCTGAAATAAAATTCGCTCGAAAAGTTTAACTGACCGGCAACATCTTTGATCGAGAGCCGTTTGTCCGCGAGCAGCAATCGCGCCTGGTCCAATCGCGCTCTTTGAATGTGCTCATGAATCGTTCCCTGGCCGGCCTGGTGAAACAGCGCGCGCAAACCCGAATAGCTGACCATGCCGATGGCGGCCAGCTCTTTTGCTTTCCAATCGCGAAGGGGATTGGCTGATATTGCGTTGAGCACCCGGATGACCGACGGCGGCAGTTCCGCCCGGGGTGAAGCCAGCAACCCGCGCGACATGAGCAGGACGCCGAGGATCTCCGTAATGCGAACATGGACCTGCCATTCCCATCCGACCGGCTGCCGGCGTACCAGCCGGAGCATTTCGCTTTGAACCCGGCTGATGGTTTTGAAATCTTTCACCGGGAATTCAGCGTTTTCTTCATCGCGGAATTCCTCGTGCCAAAATTCGAGGCCCGGCCCGCCAAAGCGGAACCCGGTAACCGTCAGGTGGCGGCCGGGGGCGGGAATATAAGTGCGCGGGCGGCTCATATCCACCAGCCACACGCTTTTGCCGCGCTTCAGTTCGCAGCGCGACGATTTGTATTCCAATTCTCCTTCGCCTGATTGCACCCAGAAGAGGTGCGCCCCGGGTTTTTCAAAACGTTCGTGGCGGTCGGACTGGCTGATTCGCCGCGGGCCTATGGAGAATAAATGCCAAAGCAATCTGCGGGCGACAACGGAAGGATCTACAAAAATCAAATTGTCACTGGCAGTTTTTGATAATGGCATGGCTGATTTTTTAGCAGAAAGCCGGGCATCATGTCCACTGTTCAGGCCATGCGTACGTCCCGGGTTTGATGGTTAGTAAAAGCGGCTGGTCGTGTTCAACGGTTAATGTGGCTACTCCCGGCGCCAGTTCCCGTTCCACCGTCAATCGGCACCAGCCCATGCGCCGAACCAGTTCCGCGGCCGTCGCGCCGCCTTCGGCAAAAACGCGCGCCACGGGAACCGATTTTATCACGCGCTCGGCCAATTCCACCACGTTTCGTGATAATCGTTTCGCCACTTCGAGATGGCGCACATTTGGCAGGCCGACGGCCAGAATGACACGGGAATGAGACTCAAATGCCGCGACTACCCGCCGGGTGACGGCCGTCACGGTTTCCGGAGTGAATTCCGCCCCCCAAACCAGTTCCACGGGAAGAGTGAATACCGGCTGTTTGCTCCGGCGCGCCGCTGACACAAATTTTCGAGACGACACTGTTGAAACGCCACAGACGAACAATTCACGGCCCGGCAGCGATGACGGCGGATTTTTCATTGGGCTGCCCGCCGGCCATTTTTCCCGGTCCAGCAATGCGTTGAAAAATTCCGCGCCGCCGGCGGCCAGGGTTCCTTCCTGCTCAAAGAGTGCCGCCCATTTGGACACATCCCCGGATGAAGCGGCCTCGCCAATCACAATGCCCCGGTCTAAAAGGAGATCTTCATCTTTAACCAGGCGCATGGAAAACTCGTCGGGCACTTTCAACAAGTGAAGCACCTGTGAGGAACGCCGCGGATATTCAGGATCCCGCGCAAATTCCGTCTTATGAATTAGTTTGCCACCGACAAAATAATGGCCGTTGCGGATGGTCCGTCCCAGCGAAGGATTCGCCGGCACGAGCAAGGCGCGCGACAGCTTTAACTCGCGCATCACCGCCTCCATTTCCGCCGTTACCTGGCCGCGCAAGACTGAATCTACTTTTTTGTAAATCCATTGCGCGCCGGCGGCGCGTAACTCTCTCACCGCCGCCGCGGCGCGTTTGCCCGCATCTTCCGCCACGCAGGAACGGGAATCGGTATCCACGCAAACGACGTCGGCGCGCCCGCTGGGCTTGCCGGTGCGGACGATTTCCGCCCTCAAACCATGTCGCAGGCCGACTGCTCCGATCTCAGCGGCGCCGGTCAAATCATCTGCAATCACGCCAATCATATTCGGTTATTTTTTTTGGACGGCCTCGCCAGTCCCGCCGCAACTTCAATCGCGGAAAACAAACTCGTTGCGCTCGCCCGGCCTTGCCACGCGATATCAAACGCGGTGCCGTGGTCAACCGACGTGCGCACAATCGGCAAGCCCAGCGTTACATTCACGCCCGTGTCAAATGCGAGCATTTTGAACGGAATGTGGCCCTGGTCATGGTAAAGGCAGACGATCGCGTCGAATTGCTTGCGCTGGCCATGGGTGAATGCGGCGTCGGGCGCCAAAGGACCTTTAATGGAAATTCTATTTTTACGGGCGCGCGCGACCGCCGGCATAATGAATCTCTCCTCCTCGCGATTTCCAAAAAGCCCGCTTTCTCCCGCGTGCGGGTTTAGGCCACAAATCGCCAGCTTTGGCGACCGGCGCAGAATGCCTTGCATCGCCTCGGCGGTCAGTTCAATCACGTCAAAAATGCGGCGGGCGGAAATTCCTTTTGGGACCTGGGAAAAGCCGACGTGCGTCGTGATCATGCTCACCGTGATTTTGTCTGAATACAGCATCATGCAACTTCGCTTCGCATTTGTGAGCGCCGTAAAGATTTCCGTGTGGCCGGGAAATTTTACCCCGGCCAAATGCAGCGCTTCCTTGTGAATCGGCGCGGTCACAATAGCGTCAATTCTTTTTGCCAGGGCGGTTCGAATGGCCTTCTCGATGTAAGTGTACCCGGCCCGTCCGCACGCCGCCGAAATTTTTCCGGGCTGAATTCTTTGGGCGTCGATCGCGCCGCAGTCGACAACGAGCGGTTCGTTCACTCTTTCCTGCCGCTCAAATTCGCGAATTGAAACGACGCGGCAATTTAAATTCTTCTGCAGCCGTCTCAGTACGCCGGCATCGCCGAACAACACCGGCGTGCAGATTTTCAAAACCGACGGTTCGCGCAACGCGCGCAGGCAGATTTCGGGTCCGATGCCCGCGGGATCACCCATCGTCAAACCCAGAATTGGTTTCGTTCGCTTCATTTTCCATTCACGATGTGCAGACGTCTCATCTCTTCCAGCAGGTTTTTTGACTCACTTTCCGAAAGCGATTTGAGCGGCGGAAGCACTGCGGGCGTACACAGGCCGAGCCAGTGCGCGGCGGTTTTGAGCGCTGCCAGCGATTCGTTGAGCGAGCGGCCTTTCTGATAAAGAGCGGCGGCGGCGTTCATCTGTGAAAAATAAATGCCCATGGCATCCCAGTCTTTTTCCCGCGCGGCATCGCAAAATTTTTTGCACACGGCGGGAACTAAATTGCCGGCGCTCGGGACAATTCCGTCCGCGCCCAGTCGCAAACCTTTTTCCATCAGCGCGCCCACTCCGATGAAAACGGAAAAGTCTTTTCTGCCGCCGAAGCGCGTAAGCAATTCCTCGTGCCGCGCCGGGTTGTTTTCAGAATCCTTGATGCCCGCGAGTTTTGGATGCCCGATCAATTTCTCAATTAAATCAAGGGGGATGGAAACGTTTGCCGTCATCGGCATGTTGTAAAGGAGGAGCGGTCCCTCCAGGCCGGTCAGCAATGAGTGATACCACAAAAACATCTCGTCGGACGCAACCTTAATCCGGGGGCGCGAGACGACGGCATGAACTCCGGCGCGAAAATAGTCGTTGCCGGCCTTAATCTCTTCGGGATGCGCCTCGCCGAGCCCTGCGAAAATTTTTGTACGATCTCGGACGCGAGCAATCGTCAATTCCACGAGCCGTTGGCGGGTGCTGCGCGGAATCGCATCGCCTTCGCCGGTAGTGCCCATGATAAAGATGCCGTCCACTCCACCTGCCAGCAAATAGTCCACCACGCGTTCCACGGACGGTTCGTCCAATCGTCCGTCGGCCGTGATTGGCGTGACCATGGGCACGACCACGCCGGAATGCTTTCCATTGTTGACTTGTGGGTTCATTTCAAAATAGTGCCTCGTAAATCTGTGTTGCGTCGGCTTCCGTTACCGGCCTCAAATTGTTTTTCAACAGCCGCTGGACCTGCAGCGCGGATTTAGCCATCGCCGGGATTGCCTCGCGCGGGATTTGCAACTCGGAAAGCTTTTGCGGCACACCGCATTCGCGCGATAATTTAGCGAGGCATTCGATGCCGATTTGCGCGGTTCCTTGAACGCTGCCGTTTCGCTCTATACCAAGGGCAATTGCAACGTCGGCGTAACGTTCCGGCGCTGCGGGCAAGTTGAATCGCAGGACTTCCGGCAGCAAAATCGCGTTCGAAACACCGTGCGCGATTCGGAATTTTCCGCCCAGCGGATAGGCCAGGGCATGAACGGCGGCGGTGTTGACCGGGCCGAGGCAAAGTCCGCCGTAAAAACTGCCCAGCGCCACTGCCGCGCGCGCCTCCGGGTTTTTTCCATCGCGAACAGCGCGCAAAAGGTTTTCCGAAATGAGCCGAATGCCGCGCAGCGCATATTGATCTGTGATGGGATGGGCAAATTTGTTCGCAAAGGCTTCGATGCAATGAGTCAGCGCATCCAGGCCTGTCGCGGCGGTAATATCCGGCGGAACGGAAATCGTAAGCAATGGATCAATAAATGCCGCATCGGGCACGAGATGGGGGCTAATCACGCCTTTTTTCAATTCGGCGCCTTCATCCAGCAAAATGGCGTTCGGCGACACTTCGCTGCCGGTTCCTGCGGTGGTCGGCAGGCAGACCAAAGGCAATTGCCGCCCGTGCAAAAGGTTGATGCCTAAAACATCCGATACTTTTTGCGGACTTTGCGCAAGTGCCGCGATCAACTTCGCCACGTCCAAAGCGCTGCCGCCGCCGACGCCGAGGACGGAATCAATTTTTTCGCCCTGGGCTTCGGCCAGGAGCATTTCAAAGAATTTCAGCGTTGGCTCGGGCGGAATAAATTTGCTTTCAATAACTTCCCGACCCGATTGATTGAGCGCTTCAACCAAAAATTCAATTTGCGGCCGAACGGATTTGCTGGTGACCAGCAAGATGCGTTTCGCACCCCGTTGCCCGAGCCATTCGACGCAATCGCGCGCGCAACCGTTCCCAAAAACGATGCGTGGCGGCTGGAGCAAGGTGACTGGATTCATATTCTTTGCCCTGTAAAATCGGCGGGAGCCGGTACTTTTTCCGTTCGCATCGATTTTCGTTTTTCGAGCCAGCCCCAAAGGGTCCATTCCTGTTTGACGCTCGGGTCGGCTGGGAAGAACAGGCTCGCAAACCAGCCGACACAGAACACAATGACGTGGCCAATGACCCCAATCATCACACTGGGCCAGGCGTAGTTGTAATCGCCAAGGTCGATTACGGCGTTTTTGCCGCTGGTGAACGCCGCCCACGCGGTGAAAATGAACATCGCAACCAGCCCGATCCAGAGTCCTTGCCGGTTGGCGCGGCGTGAAAGGAATGCGAGCAAAAACATTCCTGCCAGTCCGCCCGCGACAATCGCCGCGGCGGCGTAATAAAGCCTTAACGCGCTATCACCTTTGCTGGCGATAAAAAGGCCGATGCCCGTTGCAATTGCGCCACAGACTGCGACGATTATTCTGCCGACGGCCAATCGCTGGCGGTCGGTCGAATTTGGACGCAGGCGGCGATAATAATCCTCAACGCCGACGGCCGAGAGGCAGTTCAGGTCCGAGGACATGGTGGACATCGCAGCCGAATAAAGTGCCGCCATAAAAACTCCGGCGAGCCCGGCGGGGACTTTTGTCGTCAGGAAATACGGAAAAACTTCGTCGGGAATGACTTTGCCTTTTGCGTCAAATAGATTTGCCGGCAAGGTGTCGTGGGAAAGCTGGTAATAGGCCCAAAGCAACGTGCCGGCGAGCATAAACGCCGTCCAGGCGGGCACGCACAAAATCGCGCCAAGGGCGACGCCGCGCATCGCGCCACGGTCCGATTTCGCCACGAGATAACGCTGCACGAGAGTTTGGTCCGCGGCGTATTTCTGCAGATACCAAAACGCGCCAAAAATGAGCATGACCCAAAAATTCCCATCGGTGGTCAGGTCAAAATTAAAATCACCGAGGCTCATTTTGTTTTTTTCCGACGCCAGATGGAACGCCGCGCCGGCGCCGCCGGGCATGATGGAAAGCAACACGCCGATGATGACGACCACGCCCACGAGTTTCACGATGCCTTGAAGCACCTCCGTCCAAATGACGGCTTCAAGGCCGCCGAGCAGCGTGTAAATCACCGTCAAAAATCCGGCGCCGAGGATGACATGAAATTTGTCCCAGCCGGTCATGCCGCAAACAGCGACTGTGACCGTGAAAAGGACAAATCCCAGCTTTGAAAAATGGCCCGCGGAAAACGCCAGGGCGCCGTAAGCGCGTGCGCCATATCCAAAACGCTTTTCAAAATATTCATACGCGCTCATGCCGACGGCGTGGCGAAAAAATGAAACTAACGTCGTGCCGGCCACGAGTAAAACGCCCACCGCCATGAAGCCGGGAACAAGCTGGTTCCAATTGCCCTTGAATGCCGCGCCCGGATAGGCGATGAACGTGATGCTGCTGATAATGGTCGCAAAAACGGAGAGGCCCATCGCCCACCATGGAATCTTTCGCTCGGCGACGAAATACGTTTCCGTGGATTTCTGGCGACGGGAAAATCTCAAACCAATGAACGCAACCGCGACGAAATAGATCGCGATCACGGCCAAATCCAATGGGCGCAGCGAATTCATATCAGTTTCCCGCCTCACTCATAAGCGAACCGTTTGAAAAGTTGCCGGATGTCTTAAGCGAGCCGTCCTCATTCCACTGTTTTGCCGGGCCGTCGGCCACATAACCGAAAAAATTTCGTTTCAGGTCGCGCGCCTGCGGATCGGTATTCCACGTCGATTCAAAGCGTTTTTTTCCGTTTGGCCAGAATTGTGTCCAAACGCCGCGGTTGCTTTTCAGATCACGTTGCCATTCCCATATTTTGTTTCCGCCGGCTGACCAGAAAAGTTCCCTGCCGGTTTTGCGGCCGTCTTTGTAAACAGCTTCATGCTCTTTTGCGCCGCTGTCGTAATAATCGAGTTCCTTTCCATCGAGCAAATAACGGCCGTTTGGACAAATTCGCGCGCTCCATTTTGATCGCCATTTTCCATTCGGATAATTCTCGGAAAACTTTTTAACCACGCCGCCCGAATCTTCGGCCGGGACGTCGCCGGCGTCGGAAAAAATCCAGGCTTCATTCATTTCATAGTGCAAACAGGGCTGCGACTCCGTTGTCAAAATGTGAATGACCCCGTTTGGCGCCTGGCGGGCGGTGACGTAGCCGAGCGTGCCGTTTGTGCCGCGCTGGTGATTTGGCAATTGCACGGGCAGCGTTTTGACTCTCCATGAATTCCCATTATTCGTGGAAATCGCAACGAACGCATCGCTGCCAAAATTCCAGCCGGCGGCCGGCGGCCGGTGCGCTTTGATCAAGTAGGCGTCACTTGTGAAAAACAAATTGCGGTCCGCGAGACGGATCATGCTCGGGCGTTGGGCGCTGCCCAGCGGCGGAAACGGAGAAGCAACGCTTTTGCTCCAGCTCGCGCCCCAATTGGTGGAATGATTTTCCGGCGACCAGCCGCTAATGCTCGAGTTCTTGCCTCCTATGGAAAATAGATTGCCGTTGTCATCGAGCGGCACGATTACCGAATGCCGTCCGCCGGTGCGTCCTGCCATTTGTCGCCAATCGGTTCCCTCGTCATCACTGCGCCACAAAAAGCTTTGTGCTTTGTCGCCGTCCATTGCGAAGAAAATTGAATTGCCGCCGCGAAACGCGCTCGTGATGGGCTGTGCGGTGAAGTCTTCGGCAGGTTGATCCAACTGCGGCAACGACAGCGTCCACGTTGCCCCGTTGTCCGTCGAAGTCGCGACCTTGAATGGCGGCGTGTCCACCTCGCCGCGTCCGCCGCCGAAAAACCAGATTTTATTTCCGTCACGCCAAAGCAGGCCGGACTGGTCGTTAAGATTTTTGAAATCGAAAAACAATTCCGGCATGTCCCATTCCACCGACCCGTAGCGCAATCGCGCCTGCACAAACGTCGTGGTCGTTGCGCTCTCGCTTTGGCCGGGCGGAGTGCTGAAATAAACCGCCAGCGCGTCCCCATTCGGCAGAATTTCAAAGCCCGGCGAGTGGTTATGGGTGAATACGTTTGGATCAATTCCCGTGAGCGCGGCAAAATTGTTGGTTTCGTTTTCCGGGGGAATCGGCATGGCAAAGCGCGCAACGAAATACGGCACTTTTGGATTTGGGCCAAATTTCGCCGCGTCGGAACCCTGCTTTACGGCGCTCTGGGTGAAAGGGATCTCCCTGTCCGTATCGCAAATCAAATTGGTACAGCCCATCCTGAAATTCGCCGCGACGACGTGAATAGCGCCGGCTCCCGGGTTCATTTGGCCGCGCGCCGCGAGCACGGACAGAAGGCACAGGAAAAGGGACGCAACTGAAAAACCCATCTTCCGTTGGGCCTGGTATCTCAAGGATCTATTAGTTTCGTTCACTTCTATCAATTTATTAGGCGCTTGACCGGCGATAAATTTTCCGCTTAGAGACATCTCAAAGGCGGCAATTTAATGTTACGTAGAATCGGCCTTATTCGTCATCTGAAAAACGCCAAATGATTTGCCAAAAATGACAACGGCTGCCGGAGCTCGAAAAAAATCTTGGCATCCGCCCGCGATAAACCGATGCTTGTTTTCGCGTTTTCCCGCTTTGACATTGACTATGAAAACCATCAAAGACAAACCGCCGGTGCTCGCCGTCATTTATGGCAATCGTGATTTTTTCCCCGACTCGCTCGTCACCGAAGCGCGGGCGGATATTGCGAAACTGTTCTCCGGCCTCGGCATCGAGGCAGTCCACCTTTCTGAAAAAGATTCCAAGCTGGGCGGTGTCGAAACGCACGCCGACGCCCGCAAGTGTGCCGCGCTGTTCAGGAAACATGCCGATGAAATTGACGGTGTGCTCGTCTGCCTTCCGAATTTTGGCGATGAAAAAGGCGTCGCCGATACGCTGAAAATGTCCGGGCTCAATGTGCCGGTGTTAATCCAGGGGTATCCTGATGATTTGAAGCGGCTCGATGTCGCCCGCCGGCGCGATGCTTACTGCGGAAAAATTTCCGTTTGCAATAACCTGGTTCAGGCGGGAATCAAATTTTCACTTACGGGCAAACACGTGTCGCGCCCGGACTCGGAAGGTTTTCTGCGCGACCTGCAAAACTTTCTGGGAGTTTGTCGCGTAGTGAATGGAGTTCGCGGCGTGCGGCTCGGGGCGGTCGGCGCCCGTCCGGGCGCATTCAACACGGTTCGCTATTCGGAAAAAATTCTTGAGCGTCATGGCATCAGCGTCACGACCGTGGATCTTTCGGAATTCCTGGCCAAGGCGGTAAAACTGGACGCAAAGGCCGCCGCTGTGAAAAAGAAATTGTCCGAAGTGGAAAGTTATGCCCCGGCGCCCGGCGTGCCGGCGGAAAAACTTCTGCAGATGGCCAAACTCGGCGTGATCCTTGGCGAATGGATGGACGCCAACGCTATTGACGCCACGGCGATCCAATGTTGGACGAGCGTGCAGCAGAATTTCGGCTGCAACGTCTGCACCTTGATGAGCATGATGAGTGAGAAATTCATGCCCAGCGCGTGCGAAGTGGATGTGACTGGCGTCCTGACGATGTATGCCATGCAGCTTGCCGGAGGCACGCCCGCCGCGCTCGTGGATTGGAACAACAATTACGCGGATGACGATGACAAATGTGTGTTGTTCCATTGCGGGAATTGGGCGAAATCATTCTTGCCCGATATCAAAATCGCCAATGCGCCGATTCTCGGCAGCATCCTTGGCGTGGAAAACACCTATGGAGCGCTTGATGGCCGCACGCCGGCCGGGCCGCTGACCTTTGGGCGAATTACCACCGCCGATTGTGACGGCATCATCCGCACCTACGTCGGGGAAGGGGAACTGACGAACGACAAACTCAACACGTTTGGCAATCGCGCCGTCGCAAAAATCCTGCAATTGCAAAAGCTCATGCACCATGTCTGCAAAAACGGTTTTGAACATCATGTCGTGATGACCCAATCTCACTCGGCGGAAATTCTGGCCGAGGCGTTTGGAAATTATTTTGAATGGGAGGTCCATCATCATGAACCCGTTCCGTAACGAATCTGTTCCATGAAAATTACCTGGTTCTTATTAATGCTCGCGTTGCCGCTCGATGCGGCGACGTTCAACATCCATGATTTCGGCGCGGTCGGCGATGGAAAGACGCTCAATACCGCCGCGATTCAAAAGGCGGTGGACAAGGCCGCGTCCTCGGGCGGTGGTACCGTCGTCGTGCCGGCTGGAAAATTTTTGACGGGACCGTTCACGCTGGCCAGCGGCATCAATCTGGAGCTGCAGCGCGACGCGGTCATATTGATCAGTGATGATCGTGCGACTTATCCCGTGCTCAGGTCGCGGTATGTTGACGCGATTACCGCACAAAACGCCCACGACATCAAAATTACGGGCGAGGGCACTATCGACGGGCAGGGAGAATCGTGGTGGAACGCGTTTCGGGCCAATCCCAAAATGAGGCATCGGCCTTATCTTATCAAATTCACCAATTGTCAGCGTGTCGAGGTCAGTGGTGTGACGTTGGAAAATTCGCCAATGTTTCATTTTGCGCCACAGAATTGCACGGATGTAAATATCCATGACGTGACGATCCATTCGCCGGCTAACGCGCCGAATACAGACGGCATTGATCCCTCGGGCTGGAATTTCCTTATTACCCGTTGTCACATCGATACCGGTGACGACAATATCGCCATCAAGCCGAGCCGGGACCATACGCCCGGAAACAAAAATTATCTCATCACCGATTGCCAGTTTGTGCACGGGCACGGCATGTCCATCGGTGGCGGTTCGTCGGGTGGTCTGGATGGTTTGACGGTGAGCAACTGCACGTTTGCGGACACGGATGCAGGGATCCGCATTAAGACGCCGCGCGGCAACGGTGGCCTGGTACAAAACGCAACGTATGAAAATCTTACCATGAATCGGGTGAAGCGGCCGATTTACATCATCGACTGGTATCCCGAACGCAATGCCCCGGAAGACCCCTCTACAGAAACGCCGCAGCCAGTGACGCCAACGACGCCGCTTATTCGGCACGTCGTCATCCGCAACGTGACGGCAACAGATTGTCCTACGGCGGGTGTTATTCGGGGATTGCCAGAGGCGCCAATTGACGATTTGCTATTGTCCAATGTCCATATTTCGGCACAGACCGGCTTGTTGTTGTATTACGCGACGAACATTAAATTCGCGGATTCAAGCATCCATGCGGAGAAGGGCCGGGACGTCACGACATTTAACGCACAAACAGAGGGTTTGTCCGTTATACGAACCGCTCAATGAAACTGCTCTAGATAATTCGAGATGGAAAAAAGGCATCTGTCTGACCCCGAGCTTTCGCTAAAAGCGATTCACCTTCGCAAAAAGACGCTCGAAGCAATTTTCGAGGCCGGTGCTGGTCACACCGGCGGCGGACTATCGTGCCTCGACATCCTGAACGTTCTTTACAACCGTATCCTGAACGTCTCTCCGGAAACGTTTTCCAGTCCGGCGCGCGACCGTTATGTCCAA
The DNA here is from genome assembly GCA_036269115.1 of Verrucomicrobiia bacterium. Lineage (GTDB taxonomy): Bacteria > Verrucomicrobiota > Verrucomicrobiia > Limisphaerales > UBA11358 > UBA11358. The sequence goes on from DATAST010000277.1 coordinate 45,173, forward strand.
AGCAAAGGCCATTCGGTTGAGGCGCTTTATGCCGTGCTTGCTGATCGAGGATTTTTTCCGGAATCGGAACTGAAAACGATCTGTCATTACCAATCTTATTTTGTCGGCCATCCGACACGGCATATCCCGGGAATCGAGATGAACACTGGCGCGCTTGGCCACGGTTTGCCCATTTGCATCGGCATGGCGCTCGCGGGCAAAATGGATTCCGCGCCGTACCGTGTATTCACTTTGCTCGGCGACGGCGAACTTGCCGAAGGTTCAAACTGGGAGGGGGCGCTCGCCGCCGCTCATTACAAACTGGACAATCTAACGACGATCATTGACCACAACACCTTGCAAATCACCGGCCACACGCGCGACGTGATGAGCAACGAACCGCTCGACGAGAAATGGCGCGCATTTGGCTGGGCCGTGAAAATCGTGAACGGCCACGACTATGCGCAACTCACCGATGCCCTGGGAAAACCGGCTGAAACCGGCAAACCCACCTGCGTCATCGCGAACACAGTGAAAGGCCGCGGGGTAAGCTTTATGGAAAACGTCGCCAAGTGGCATCATGGCGTGCCAAACGACACTGAATTGAGGCTGGCGCTCGCTGAATTGGACGCGGCGCGGGCGAAATTCAAGGAGCCCGCATGAGCGCGCCAGCGCCATCCATGTTCACGCCCGCCGCGAAAGCGATGGCGGAAAAGCTCGGTCTAAAAATGGGCCGCGCCAATCTCGATGAATTTGCCGCGACGCTCGAAGAATTGGCGAAGGCAAATCCAAATATCGTTGCCGTCACAAGTGATTCGCGCGGTTCTGGTAAACTTGGGCCGTTTGGCAAAAATATGCCCAAACAAATTGTCGAAGTCGGCATCGCGGAGCAAAACCTCGTCGGAATCACGGCGGGTTTGGCTGCTTGCGGAAAAAAATCATTCGGCGTTTCGCCCGCCTGCTTTTTGACCGCGCGTTCCCTGGAACAAATCAAAAACGATGTTTGCTATTCGGACGTCGCCGCCGTACTTGTGGGTATCAGCGCAGGCGTCAGCTACGGCGCCCTGGGCACGACGCACCATTCTCTGCACGATTTGGCGGCATTGCGGGCCATCCATAACATTTCCATCGTCGTCCCAGCGGACAATTTTGAAACTCGCGAAACGATTCGTTTTGCGGCCAGATCCAAAAAGCCGGTGTTCGTCCGTTTCGGTAAGGCGGCGATGTTCAATTTGCACAAACCGGACGTGACATTTGAAGTCGGTAAAGCCATTCCTTTGCGTGACGGAAATGACGTTGCATTCGTCGCGACGGGCGAAACTGTTATTCACGCAGTGCTCTCGGCGGCGCAACTGGCCGAGCGCGGCTTGAATTGCCGCGTTATTTCAATGCACACAATCAAACCGCTCGATACCGAAAGCCTTTTGAAAGCCGGGCGCGAATGTCGGGCGCTTATCACAGTTGAAGAACACAGTGTTCACGGTGGACTTGGTGAAGCATGCGCGGCTGCTTTGTTGCAAGTCGGGGTCTGCAAACCGTTCCGGATTGTCGGGATTCCGGACGAAGACACGGTTACGGGCGCGCAAGCGGATGTTTTTCGGCACTATGGAATTTCGATGGAAGGACTGAGTGAAACGGCGTTGGAAATGTTAAAATGAGTTTGATTCTGGCCATTGACCAAAGCACTTCTGCGACGAAGGCAATCCTCTTCGACACGAAGGGTAAAATCCTGGACAAAGAATCGCGGAGTCATCGGCAAATTTATCCACGGCCCGGTTGGGTGGAGCATGATGTCGACGAAATCTGGAAAAACGTCCTGTCGCTGGCAGCCCAAATCGCCAAACGTAATCGTAAAAACATGGCGAAGCTGGCCGGCTTGAGCATTGCGAATCAGCGCGAAACGGTCGTTGTCTTTGACCGTAAAACGGGCAAGCCCTTGCACAATGCGATTGTCTGGCAGGATCGCCGCGGTGATTCGATTTGCGAAAAACTTCGCAGGCAAGGTTCTGAAAACCTGGTTCGGAAAACGACCGGGCTGAAAATTGACACGTATTTTTCCGCGTCAAAAATTCGCTGGCTTGTCGAAAATACGCCCGCCATTGCCGCGGGCCTAAAAAATGGCACGGCCGTCATCGGCACGATTGACACATTCTTGATTCACCGGCTGACTGGCGGAAAAGTTTTTGCCACGGATTTTACCAACGCCAGCCGCACGCTGTTATTTGACATCGGCAAACTGCGTTGGAATGAAGCGCTTTGCAAATTGTTTCGCGTCCCGATTCGTGCCTTGCCGGAGGTTCGTGAAAGCTCGGCGCAATTTGGCGAAACAGACGTGGACGGCATTTTGCCCGCCACGACTCCCATTGTCGGAGTGATGGGGGATTCGCAGGCATCATTATTTGCGCAAAAGTGCTTTTCCCCGGGCATGGCAAAAGCCACGTTTGGAACCGGCACTTCAGTGTTGCTGAATATTGGAGAAAAAGTGCATTTCTCGAAACTCGGCGCGGTCACAGCCTTGGCCTGGGTTTTGAAGGGCAAACCCACTTACGCATTCGAAGGGATTATCAATTTTTCAGCCGCGACGATTGAATGGCTTAAAAATCAGCTCGGTTTGATTCAAAATTCCGCCGAAGTCGAAAGACTGGCGGCGGGTGTCGCGGACAATGGCGGTGTTTATTTTGTTCCGGCTTTCGCGGGTTTAAGCGCGCCGTATTGGTCGCCGGACGCGCGCGCGGCGATTCTTGGTATGACGGCGCATACGTCCAAAGCGCACATCGCGCGAGCAGCTGAAGAATCCATTGCATATCAAGTCCGCGATGTGCTGGACATGATGCGCGCGGAATCGAAGATCAAATTGCGCAATCTACATGCCGATGGCGGCCCAACGCGCGACAAGTTTTTGATGCAACTCACGGCCGACATCACGCGCGCAGAAATCAAGATCGCAGATGTCGCAGAAAGTTCTGCCTGGGGTGCCGCGATGAATGGCTTGATTGGCCTGCAAATTCATAAATCGCCCGCTGATTTCATAAAATTGCCGCACCACCAGAAAAGTTTCCGTCCGCGGATGAACTCAAAACTTGTCGAAAGGAATTATGGGCAGTGGAGGCAGGCGGTGAAGCGGGTTTTGTAGTCGTGGCGGCGGAGATTATTCATTTTTCCGTGCGATAAATTCGCAAGGCCACGTCCGTTTTGCCGGGCAACGAGATGCTCCGGTTGTGCTCATCTTCAAAATAGTATGGACCCTTTTTCACAGTTGTGAATGTGCCGGGAACCCTGGTGATGGTCATTCCCCAGGTATCAATAATATCCGCTTTAAATTTCATGCCGTCCTTCAGCCCTTCCTTGTACAGGCGGAATACCCAATTCGTAGGTGCTTCTCCGCCGAAATAGATTAAATAGTATTTGCCCGCCTGGCCGGCAAAATTGGGTTCGTTCCATTTATCAATCGGGTCTAAACCTTCGGGCGGACCGTCTTCCAGAATTTTTCGGAGAAAGGCGATCCTCGGTGCGCTGTGTCCTTTCATTGTGCCGCCGAATGAAGTCCATGTGTCTTCGATCACCGTCGTAAAATAATCTCCGTGCGTTACGTAAGCGCCGCCGATAATGCCGCACCAAAAACGGCGCGTCATCTCGAGGGCGGACAGGTCGGCCCAGCGATATTTGTTGTCGCCCTCGTATTTTACCTCGTCATAGATCACCGGCTTGCGCCAGGCGTCGCGATATAATTCCGCGCTGCCGGGAGATTGGACCGCAACTCCATTCTGGATGCTCGCGTGGGTCACCCAGGATTCGCCGTAGTCGTAAAGTCGGGAGCCGTTGTGAATCGACCGCAAGTGGTTATAAGGATCGCATTGTTGCAGCAGCAGACCCATCCGGTTCCAGTCCGCAACGCTTTTGGTGCGGATGAAATCGTATTCGTTGGCAAGAGACCACCAGACATTCCGGTAGGCGCTAAACCGTGCGGAGACGTAGCGCACATAGCTGTCGTCTTGCGCCGGGGTCATTGTGTTAAAACCCCATTTCCCGTAAGGATTGAATAAAATGAGATCGACCTGGATGCCCAAATCGCGAAGCTGGCCAATGCGCTTTTCGTAATGCTGGAAAAATTCAGGGTTAAATCGGGTCAAATCCCAGTCATGCGGCGGCGCGCCAATGTACGGCCATAATGGCGGGGTAAATTCCTCGCGATACTTGGTCGGTTGTTGGGTGACCAACATGCGTGCCTTGTTAAACGGCGAAGCGGCGAGCGTTTTAAGTGTCTCCTCCTGTACTGACTCTGGAGCGTCGATCCAATTGTAGATGGTGGTGCCAATCGGGTAAAAAGGCGTGCCGTCTGCATAGGCAAAATGATAAGTGCCGTGGACCCGAACCGGGCCATGATTTCCTTTGGACGGCGGCGTCACCGTGAACTCACCGCTCTTGCCGGTTAACGGCCAAACGTTGGCGTGGGTTTCGTAATGCCATTGGCCTTGCGCCTCGGGCATGAAACGAATGCGGTAAATGCCGTCTCCGTCATAAAAGCCCGGCACATTGATTTGCTTATCGCCATTGTCAAAGACGGCTGAAAACTGCACGTCGGCAAAAGGATTGCCATTCGTGGGTCCGTGCAAAGCGATTTCATAAATGCCCCACTCTTCGACGCTGTTGGTGTACGCCGGCGCAGCAACCAGATTCCACGACAAAAAAAAGCAAGCGACCAGGCTGCCGGGCAGGAGTGTGTTGCGCATAAGCTATTTTAAAGAGTTGATTTGAATTTATAGAGACCGGACGCCACTTCGCAAACCATGAAATTGTCTTCGCGGCCAACGACCCGAATTCCAGTCGCTTCTTTTTCCAATAGCGTGTCGCTTTCCGTCACTGGAGTGCCTGATTTGCTGGGCACATACACCCGTGCGCTCGTGTTCGCCGGAATACAGACGGACCAAATTACATTTTTATCGTTCTGCCGCCATTCGCTCCCAATCTCGCCGTGCATTGTGCGATAACTGGCTTTTGCAAAATCCAGTCCGTCGCCGATGAATGGCCGCAACACAAATTTTTGAAAGCCGGGAGTTGCCGGATCCAGTTCAATGCCCGCGACGTGACGAAACAGCCATTCACCGACCGACCCGAGCGAATAATGGTTGAACGAATTCATTTGCGCAAAGAATCCTTCTTCCTCAGTCCACCCGTTCCAACGCTCCCAGATCGTCGTTGCGCCGTGCTTCACGGGGTATAGCCAGGAGGGATAATCATCCTGCAACAGCAGCCGATACGCGACATCCGCATGACCGGTCAGCGTCAGCTGCGGGTTAAGGTGGCTGATGCCGATGAAGCCGGTGCTTAAATGCCAACTTAACGCCTTGATATTGTCCACCAAATGTTCCGCTACGCGGCTACGGACGTTCTCTGGCAATAAATCAAACGCAAGCGCGAGCAAATACGCAGTCTGCGTCTCTACAGCCAGCCGGCCATCATCCCGGAGCCATTCCTTTTGGAATGCAGTGCGCACGCGTTCGAACATTTTTTGAAATCTCTCGGCTTCCGCGTCGTGTCCCAAGGCACGCGCCATCACGGACATCTTCGCCGCGTCATCCGCCCAGTACCCTGTGGCCAACAGATTTTTCATCGGCGAATGTGTGCCAAAACTCGTGTCGCTGGGAATGCACAGCCAGTCGCCATAGTTGTTGCCCAGCTCGTTTACATGCAGGCTTTCGGGATTATGCCGCTCGATCCAATCCAGCCATTTCACCATTGCGCTCCAATGTCGTTTCATGATCCGGCTATCGCCGTAAACCCGCCAAATCGTCCACGGGATGATAATGCCCGCATCCGCCCAACCCGCCGCGCCGACAAGTCTGCCCAGCCCAATGTAATTTTCCCCTTCGCGCAGCCGCGGCGCCGTGTCTGGAAAAATTCCATCGGCGGTTTGCGCATCTTCCACGTCTACTATCCATTTCGTAAAAAACGCCGCCACGTCCATGTTGTAACTGGCTGTCCGAAGAAAAACCTGTGCATCACCCATCCAGCCAAGCCGTTCATCGCGCTGGGGACAATCGGTTGGCACCGACAGAAAATTATCACGTTGCGACCACAGGCCGTTCAACCAGAGCCGGTTAACGCCGGCATGGGAACACTCAAATTTTCCAGCGTCGGAGGTGCCGGAACGAACAACACAGCCCACAATCGCGTCCGTCCCGAGGGCGGACGGCAAGCCGGTCAGCTCAACATATTGAAAACCGTGAAAGGTAAAATGAGGTTCGTAGGTTTCTTCTCCGCTGCCCTTGCAAATATAGACGTCCGTGGCTCTGGCTCGCCGGAGGTTATCCGTATAAAGCGTCCCATCCGGATTTAATCGTTCGCCATGGCGGATTGTGACGCGCGTTCCAGCCGGAGCGTTTACCCGCAACCGAACCCATCCGCTGATATTCTGCCCGAGATCGTAAATGAAAACACCGGGTTGAATTTCGTTTTTTGAGACGGGCGCAATCGTTTCCATTATCCGCACTGGCTCGGAACGTTGGGCAACCACGGAAGCCGTCGGCGCGGCAATTTCTCGCGCCGGCAACCAATCGTTATCGGAGAAGTTGGCGTCGTCCCATCCGGTCCGTTCGCGCCGGGCGTCGTAGGTTTCGCCCATCATAAAATCCGAGGCTAGAATCGGACCGGTATTACAACGCCATAAGCTGTCGGTATTAACGAAGACGCTTTTGCCATCAACGAGCTCAATTTCGATTTGGATCATCAAGCTGTTTTCAATTGAACCATAACGCGCGCGGGTTTCCTGCCAGCCCACGTAACCGCTCCACCAACCGTCACCCAGCGTCGCGGCTAAGGCGTTGCGTCCGGGCACAAGCATCGTGGTAATATCGTAGGTCCGGTAATGAATCCGTTGATGATAATCGGTCCATTCGGGAGCAAAAACGTCCGCGCTGACTCGCTTTCCGTTCGCGCGCAATTCGAATAATCCGCGTGCACTGGTATAAAGCGTGGCGCGTTTGATCGCCCCCGGCACTTCAAATTCCCGGCGAAATAAAGCGGGCGTTCCGGGCTCCGTTAAGCTCGGAGCAATGGCCACGGTATCCCGCCGGATGATTTCCGGATCGGCCGCAATCCATTTCGCCATCCAATCAGATTTTTCGAGCAAACCCATGCTCCAATGCGACGGCGCCGAAATGGCGTAATTGCCCGCCTCGTCCCAAACTTCGACCTGCCAATGGCAAATGTCACGTGAGCACAATGGTTTTCCTGCATAAACAACATGCGTCGTTTGGCTGCTTTCGATGCGGCCACTGTCCCAGAAGTCCGGCACCCCTGCCGCAATTTTTTCCAACGTGCCGGCCACTCGCAGACGAAACGCAGTTTGGCGGGCGCCTCGCCGGCGCGAAGCGATCGCCCAACTCAGTCGCGGCTCGCATTCGTCTATGCCCGTCGGCGCGACAAGGTATTCGCAGCGTAGGTCGGAAATATGAACCTGCTCGGACACGTGCGATAAATTCATGTTCCCGCCCGTTCGCTTTCAATTTGCTCCAACGTCTTGCCGGATGTGTCGGGCATGAAGAAAAATCCCACGGATCCGCTGATGATGAGGAATAGCGTCAGGAGGGCGGCGATGGGTTTGATTCCACTATTGGCCAGCGTTGGAATGAAAAAGCTCCAAATTCCCAGTATCAGTCTGGCCACGCCAAAGGTAATTCCCTGTGCGGTGCCTCGCAGTATCGTAGGAAACAATTCCTGGCTGAAAACTTTGTAAAAAGCTTCACCGGCCAGCGCACCGCCTGCGGCGAACATAAGAATGTTGGTGATGATTGTTGGGATGGTGAACGGCGCGAATAAGAAAAGTCCGTACGCAAATATCTGCATCACCGCGCCGACGCCCCACAACCATTTCCGCGTTTTGAAATTTCGGTCGGAGAAAGGCATGAACACCGTCACGGCCACAATCATTGCGATCACGAACGCCGAGCTATACATGCCTACACTGGCAGCCTGGCTGCCAGCGTGGAGCGTTTTGATAAAGTACGGATTGAAAATGCCCGCGGTGCCGGCGGCAAGATTCCAAAATAGATAGATGGTCGCCGTCCACGCCAGCGCCCGCAGATTGGCGCCGGAAAAAAGCGCTTTCACGTTGTATCGGACGGACGTGGAAGCGGCCGCCCATCGGGCCGATTCAGCCAGACCGCGTCGTAATGCCCACGTCACCAGGGCCACGACAAACAAATGTAGAAAAACGATTCGAATTCCCAGCAGGCCAAGTGGCGCAAGCAACATCGCAAGCCATAAGACGATCGCGGGACCCAAACACCATGTGACCTGCGTGAGACCGAGTAATTTTCCACGCGCTCGTGCAGGCGCCAATTCACCCACCAGCGCCAGCGAAGTAGGAACATCCGCCCCGACGGCCACGCCGATCGTGAATGTCCCGATGAAGAGCATCGCCGCATTTACCGCGGCGGCGACAATCAAAATCCCGGCGGCATAAACCAGCAGGTCGTATTGATAAATTTTCTTTCGGCCAAGCTTGTCACCGAGGCGTCCGCCGATGAATGCGCCCAGGGCGCAGCCGATGGCATTGGGGCCGATTGCGGCCAGCGTGCCGATGGCGGTGTTGCTCAGATTAAGATAACTTTGGAATAACGCCATTCCCGCTCCGAGCGCGACGATCGACCCGGCGTCGAGATATGAGGCCATGCCCGCCAGCACCGACCATTTCCATTGTTGGGGGGTAATCACCTCCGAATTCGTTTCGACATAACTAGCGGTTTGAAGTTCGTTTGACATTGGAATTTACGGGATGCTTTATTTCGATTCCACCTCGTTCGAATTCGTTACGTTGTCACAGGCCAACACGCAACGAAATCCAGTCATGACGCTGAAACGGCTTGGACCCACCGGATTCCGGGTGGAAGACCACAGGCTTTTGGGACCAGTGTTTACCCACGAACCACCGCGCAATTCACGCCGGGAAGAAATTCCATTGTACGAATCCTCACACCATTCGGCGGCATTGCCGGATAAATCATATAGCCCCAGGTCATTTGGCCGGAAAGAGCCAACGGGCGCGGTGGTGACATAGCCGTCGGTGTAACCGGAGATGTTTGGCCAATTAGTAAAGTAACTGAGCGCGGTTTGGTCGGCAAAATTACCCGCCCCAACCGGCGGAGGATATTGTGTTCCCCATGGAAATACATTTCTGAGTTTGCCGTTTTTCGCTTCGGGCGTGCCGTTGGTTTCGCGATCGCCAATGTCCGCCGCCCAACTCCATTCGGCGTCCGTTGGCAAACGATACACTGCTCCCGGCGAGATTAGTTTCATTTGCCGTTCCGTTTCAGTCAGCCAATCACAAAAAGCATTGGCGTCGTTCCAACTCACATTCACCACTGGAAAATCCGGTCCGGCCGAAACCGGCGTGACATTGTGGTAAAGCGCATGGTTCCAATTTGTGCCATTGAGTTTTGGGCCCGTGGCGGCAAAAGCGGCGAAATCTCGAACCCGGCTTTCAAAAATCGAAAAAGCAGCCTGGGTATGCGCGACGGGCACAAATACCATGCCGAGATGATTCGTCCAACGAGCGGTCACCGGACAGGCGGCTGCCAATTCGGGATGAACCTGGGCGCGAGAAATGGCGATGCAGGCAAACAGCGATACCGGCAAAATAAATGCGGCGGATATTCTCATCGGGGCCCGAAAAGCCTACTGAATTTCCGGATAGCGCGTCATATATAAAACGCTAAAAAACTTTTGAAAAATGACAGCGCGGTGTCGGTCATTGCGAATACCGGCCAAACGGACAATACTTGAACCTCCATGAACGACAAGGCAATAAAGGCATTGTTCTGGCTGATGCTGTGGCTGGCTGTTCAACCGGCGCTGATGGCAGCCCCATTGCCGGAATGGGAAAACGAACACGTTTTCCAAATCAATCGTGAGCCGGTTCGATCCTCGTTTGTGCCATTCTCCACTGTTGCCGAAGCTTTGCACGACGACCACACCAACTCGCCATTTTACCTGTCGCTGGACGGGGCCTGGAAATTTCATTGGGTACCCTCGCCGGACCTCCGTCCGACGAATTTTTTCCAGGCAGATTTTGATGATTCCAGTTGGACTAACATCGAAGTTCCGTCCTGCGTCGAATTGCAGGGTTACGGCGTCCCGATTTATATGCCATCCGGGTATCCGTTTAAAATTGACCCCCCGAGCGTTTTGGATGTGCCCCCCACAAACTATACGACATTCAAGATGCGTGATCCGGTGAACTCGTATCGGCGCGCGTTTCAACTTCCTGTGCTTTGGGAGCATCGTCGCGTGTTCGTTCATTTCGATGGCGTCGAAAGCGCGTTCTATGTTTGGATCAATGGCCACTTCGCGGGTTACAGTCAAAATAGCCGTTCGCCTGCTGAATTCGACATCAGTGATTATGTAAAGCCGGGCGCGAATGAAATTGCGGTGCAGGATTTCCGCTGGTCGAGCGGCAGTTATTTTGAGGACCAGGACATTTGGCGGCTGAGCGGAATTTTTCGCCCCGTCTATCTTTATTCCACCGCGACGGCCCGCATCCGCGATTTTGCCGTGCGCACCGATTTGGACACAAACTGCCAAAACGCCACCTTGGAAATAAAGCCGGACCTGTGGGACTATGCCGGCCAGTCTTTGCAAGGATGGAGCGTGCGGGCGCAATTATTCGACGCCGAAAGCCGGCCCGTTTTTCAAAATGAACTGCGGCATGGCGCCGCGGAGATATTGAATCGCGATTGGGACCCAAAAATTCTTGATGATCGTACACCGCAACGCGGCGCCTCGAAATTTGCCTGGCTTTCCGGCGATGTGAACAACCCCGCTAAGTGGACGGCGGAAACGCCGAATCTTTACACGCTGGTTCTCACCTTGAATGATCCGGGAGGAAATGTCATCGAGGCCGACCGTTGCAATGTTGGTTTTCGGAAAATTGAAATTCGCGACGGGCAATTTCTTATCAACGGAAAGCCTATCCGCCTGCGCGGCGTCGATCGGCATGAAACCGATCCCGACACTGGCCATACTCTGTCCCTTGCTCGCATGGTGGAAGACATACAATTAATGAAAGGCGCAAACATTAACGCCGTGCGCACGTGTCATTATCCCGATGATCCACGTTGGTACGAACTATGTGATCGCTATGGGCTTTATGTTTTGGATGAAGCCAACCTGGAAACCCACGGCACGCGTGGTTTTTTGGCAAATGACCCGGATTGGGCCGCCGCTTTTCTTGATCGTGGCATTAGCCTTGCCGAGCGCGACAAAAATCATCCTTCAGTCGTCATCTGGTCGCTCGGGAACGAATCCGGCTATGGACCGAATTTCGCCGCCATGTCGGGCTGGCTGCATCAATTTGATCCTACGCGCCCGGTTCATTACGAAGGCGCGCAGGGCGTAACGAAAGACCCGCCCGGCGTGGACATCATTAGCCGTTTCTATCCGCGATTGACCAATACCTATGCGATGGCCGATTCCCCGGCCAATACGCGATGGGACGAGTTTCTTAATATTGCCCGGCGCACCAACGATAATCGTCCGGTTGTGGCCAGTGAATACGCGCACGCGATGGGCAATGCCATCGGCAATTTGCAGGAATATTGGGATGAGATTTATTCCAATCCTCGAATGCTCGGCGGATTTATCTGGGAGTGGTGCGATCAGGGTGTACGTAGAACATTGCCGGATGGCAGGCGGGTAATTGCCTATGGCGGCGATTTTGGCGATCACCCAAATCTTGGCGCTTTCTGCATCAAGGGAATTGTCAGCGCGGACCGCATTATTTACCCCAAATATTGGGAAGTCAAAAAAGTCTATCAACCGATTGCCGTCACCCCAATCACTTTAAAGCCAGGCCGCGTCGCGATAAAAATCGCAAATCGAAATTCGTTTTTGAATTTGAGCCAATACGAGACGCGCTGGTCGATCACCGATAGCGACGGCGAAAAAATTCAATCAGGCGTATTAAGTCCGCTGGACTGCGCGCCAGGAAAGCAAATTGAGACAAAAATTCCGGTCAAAAAGATTCTCAATCCGAAATCCGGCGCCGACTTTTGGCTGCGCGTCAGTTTCCATACCAAAACCAATTGCCTGTGGGCGCCGGCCGGCTATGAAATCGCATGGCAACAGATGCAACTTCAGGTAAAAACACGTCCGGCTGCTTCAGCCCTCGACGACAAATCGCCCGCTCTGACTATTGCCCAACCTGACGATCTGGTGAAAATTGACGGTGGGAATTTTTCCGTCACGTTTAGTCGTTTGGCCGGCACGATGATTTCGCTCAAATTTGGCGGTAGGGAATGCCTGGCTCAAACGGACGGCGCTACCGCCGGGCCAATTCTGCAACTCTTTCGCGCCCCCACGGACAACGACAAAGGCTTTGGCCATTGGCTTGCGCGGCAGTGGCAGGATGCCGGACTCGACCACATTACGCGCCGCGTTGATTCCTTCAAAGTCACACAGCCTCATCCCAACGAAGTCCAGGTGCAAACACTTGCCACCAGCTCGGCCGCGAATGGTGGTTACCAGCTCGCCACAACCTGGGCAGTTCATAGTGATGGATCGGTGGATATGAAAAACCAATTTCAGCCATTCGGAGATTTGCCAGCCGTTCTGCCGAGAGTGGGCGTGGTCATGCAATTGGGCAGCGCGTTCGAGAATTTTCGCTGGTATGGGCGCGGTCCGTGGGAGAATTACACCGATCGTAAGCAAAGCGCCGATATGGGACTATGGTCGAGCACAGTGGCGCGGCAATACATTGACTATGTGCGGCCGCAGGAAACCGGCAACAAAGAAGACGTGCGCTGGCTCACATTGACGGACCCAACGGGGCAGGGGATGCGCGTGGAAAGCCTCGGAAATCCCATGTCCGTTTCGGCTCTGCATTTCTCGGCTGCCGATCTTTTCGCAGTCAAACACGATTTCGAGCTCAAACCGCGTCCCGAAGTCGTGCTGTCGTTGGATGCGCGGCAATGCGGACTGGGCAACAGCAGTTGCGGTCCGGGCGTGCTTCAAAAATATGCCGTCCCGCCCGCCCCTTATTCATTGGATCTTCGTTTTTGCCCTGTAGCGCCCAGTGATTGATTCTTCAAATCAACTGAAGTCGCCAGCGCAATCACGCGGCCTTCATTCCCGACGGCACAGTAAAAATGATAGACCACGCCTTTGTCTTTCAGGACCCACGGCTTGTGGGCGTAGGTCGCATCATAAGGTTCGCTGGGTTCAATGAGTTTTGATCCAGTCCATTTCGTCCAATGGACTAAATCGTAGGAGCACGCAAACGTGTCGAAAGCATGAGGCACCCAACCCGCGCCAAAATAAAACATCACCCAAACGTCGCCAATTTTTACGATCTGCGGGTCGCCGCTCATTCCATTCTTCTTTTCCTCGCCGTTAACTATCACGGACCTGTCGCCATAGCGCTGCCAGTGTTCCATGTCGCGAGAAACGGCTATGCCGATCTGTTCGTAACCATTTTTATATTTTCCGTTGTAGTACATCACAAACGGCCAGCCCAAGGATTGCGACTTGTCGTAAATGATCTGGCTTTTGTAGAGCGTCTTGGTCTCAAAGCTGCGGGCGTCCGATTGCTTCGGCGTGAGGACGGGATTTTCGGCAAGCCGATGCCAGGGGATTGGGCGGGTCGGCTTTTTTGTCCAGGCGATTCCCGTCGATAGCGGATCGGTTTCGTATCCGGGCTTCGCCCCGCCGATATAAGATAGCCAGTATTTACCCTTGAAAGTTTCGAGTTCGTGCGTGCCGTCCCATTGATAGTCCGCCAAGGCAATGCCGCCATCGGCCTGGCAGGCATCCCAGCCTTTGCCGCTGAACGGAAGAACCGTGCCCAGTTTTGTCCAGTGAACCAAATCATCGCTACGCGCAAGAAACGTCTGGTAGCCGACTTTGTTGGAAATCGCCACATACATCATGTACCAATCATTGCCGTTCCGGAAAATACTCGGGCAATCCACTGATTCTTCAGGGGCGCCTTTCAGCACGACGCCGTATTTGAAAGGCGTTTTAACCTCATCGTAAATCTGTTGCATGTCGTGCTCACTCACCAGCTTGTCAGCCGGCTTGAAAGGAACGATTTCGCGTTCTGTCTCAGCGGCTCGAGATAAGACGAAGCTCGAGAGCAGAATGATGGCAGATAGCGTGATCCTTCCTGACGCCTGAAAAAATTCTTTAGTACGATTTAACATTGAAAGAGATTTGGGTCAGTTGAGCTTATCAGCTTTCAAATCACCATCGAACGCGTAGTCCTTGCCCGGCTCGGTTCGCAAAACGATCTTGTGATTGCCGCTGCAAAGCAGGCAGGTCTTACCCAGCTTTGAATGAATGACTGCTCGTGTCAATTGGCCGTTGCTCCATGAGAGATTCGCTACAAAACCGTCGCGAGCGCAAAGCCCTATTACTGCACCCGCGGGCCATGATTTCGGCAGCGCCGGCAGCAGACTGACAATCCGGAGTTCCTTGCCGTCCTGTTTTTCGGTCCACTGGCTCTGCAACAATAACTCGGCTATTCCAGCCGTTGCCCCGAAATTTCCGTCAATCTGAAACGGCCCGCACAAATCGAATAAATTCGGCAAGGTCCGCCGCTTAAATAAGCTTTCCAGTTGCCCATAGGCATAGTCGCCGTCGCCGGCCCGCGCCCAAAGTGGAATTCGCCAGGCATAGCTCCATCCGGTGCTTCCGCTGCCGCGCCATTTCAAAAGCAACTTCGCGGCGTCCCATAGTTTCGGATCTGCGGGCGTAATATCAGCTCCGGGATACAACGCCCAAAGCGGCGACATATGGCGATGATTGTTATTGGGCACATCCTGGTCTTCCAGCCATTCCTGAAGCTGGCCGTATTTCCCAACCTGATTCGGCGGAAGCTGGTCCAGTATTTTTGCCAGCTTCGTCGCAAAGGATTTATCCGTGTGTAAAATACCGGCCGCAGCGATGGTGCTGTTCATCAAAGCCCGTATCAGTTGGTTATCCATCGTGGGACCGTAACAGGTTTGGCCTTGTTCCGGAGAAAATGACGGCGAGGTTACCAGCCAGCCGGTTTTGGGGTCCTTGACCAAATCGTCCATGAAAAATTGAGACGCTCCTTTCATATCCGGATACGCGCGGGCGAGAAACTGTTTGTCGCCGGTAAAAAGATAATGTTCCCACAAATGATAGCAGAGCCAGGCACCGCCTGTCGGCCACACGCCGTCAATGTTATTGATCGGGGCTGTGCCGCGCCAAATGTCCGTATTGTGATGCACCACCCAGCCGTCGCAGCCATATTGCTCTTCGGCGGTCCGATGGCCGCTGATGGCCAGGTCATCAATCATGTCAAATAGCGGCTGGGTGCATTCGCTCAAATTACATAATTCAGCGGGCCAATAATTCATCTCGCAATTAATGTTTAACGTCCATTTGCTTTCCCACGGCGGGTCGAGTTCCTGGTTCCAAAGTCCCTGCAAATTGGCCGGTTGGCCGCCGGCCCGGCTGCTGGAAATAAGCAGGTAGCGACCATACTGAAAATATAAAGCCGCAAATGCCGGATCGCCTTCCAGCCCGGATTTTTTCACCGCGTCCAGACGCTCGTCCGTCGGCAAATCTCCGCGCTCCGTGTGGCCAACGTCAAGGCGGACGCGCCCAAACAAACAGTCGTAATCCGTGTGCTGCGCTGACAGCACCGCTTCATAACTTTTTTGCCTGATGGCCGATAAATCGCGGGAACATCGTTCTCCCGGATCACCGCTGATGTCCTGAAAATTCTTAAAACTGGTCGCCGCCGCCAAATACAGCGTGGCCGAATTGGCCCCTTGAATCACCAATGCATTCCCGTTCGTTGTGGCCGTGCCGCCGTCACAAACCGCCCGTACTCTGGATTCGAACCGCAATCCGTCAGCTTCAACCTGACCAGTCAGCGCCAACGTATCCGAAGCTGTCGCCATGGTCTGTGAACTCTTTTGGGGACTATCCATCGTGAGCGTGAAGCTCACCTGGCCCGGACGGTCAGCGATTATCCGCACCACGATGACCTGGTCTGGATAACTCGCAAAAACATCGTGTTCGAATCGAACTCCGTTCAGTTCGTAGGTTGTTTTGGCTATCGCAGTGTCCAAATCCAATTCACGGCGATAATCCGTCACGCTTCCTTGTTCCGCGAAGTGCAAATGAAGATCGCCGAAAGGTTGATAGGCCTTTTGCCGGACCGGATCACTCAAAAACGTTTTGCGAGTCAAATTCTCAGCCTCTTTGACTTCGCCCGCAAAAAGAAGCCGCTGGATTTCTGTCAGGTTCGTGCGGGCACCAGAACGCACGTAATCATGCGGATGCCCTTTCCATAATGTATCTTCATTGAATTGAATGCGCTCCTCAAATACCTGGCCAAAAACCATCGCGCCCATGCGGCCGTTGCCCACCGGCAATGCCTCAGTCCAATTCTCCGCAGGCTTCGCATACCACAAACATAGGCACTGATTGGAACCTTCTGATTTCCCGCTTACCGGAAAAATCGTCAGCGCGCCCAGCAATAAACAAAGTAATATACATGGCCTCATACGGTTAGATGCGTTGTAGGCAAAGGCATTCTGCCAAAAATCGGAATAACAAAAATGACATTTAAATTGCGAAAAGCGACAATCTTTTCGGCAGGCGGCTAATTTGTTTGCGGCTTCCGTCCGCGGTATGCTAAGAACCCGAACGTGATTACTCCCAATCCGCTGCTTGGCACTGCGTTGCATGCTATCGGCGCGTTTTTTGCCGCGATCTGTTACACTCCCCAAAAGCGCGTCACCCGCTGGTCGTGGCAGACGTACTGGATGGTTCAGGCGGCATTTTGCTGGTTCCTGTTGCCGATCATTGGCGCATGGCTCACGATTCCGGAACTCGGTCAGGTTTTGCGCGAAGCTCCTCGCGACGCGATGCTGAAATCTTTCGCCCTCGGCGCTGCTTATGGAATCGGTGGCACGGCCTTTGGTATTTCCATCCGCTACATCGGCTTCTCGCTTACCTACGCGATTGCCGTCGGTCTTTCAACCGTCCTCGGGACATTAATCCCGCCGCTGGTCGCCGGGACGCTCGGTTCATCGTTAAGCAAGCCCGGCGGCGGTTGGGTCATCGCCGGAATTGCTATTGGCGTCGTGGGTATTGCCTTTACCGGGGCCGCCGGCCGGATGAAGGAGCGTGACCTAAGCGTCCAGGCCAAGGTCGAAGGATTCTCACTCGCCAAAGGATTGCTGCTCTCTCTGCTGGCCGGTGTGTTGTCCGCAGTGTACGGTTTCGCCCTGGCAGCCGGCGAACCGATCGCTGCCGTGGCATCGGCTCACGGCGCCGGAGTATTCCGTGGCAATGTTACTTATATTTTCTCCAATTCCGGCGCGTTTCTGACCACAGTGATTTATTGCCTCTGGCTGCATCGCAAGCACCGGACTTTGGGCGAAATCGTCGAGCTTCCCGCCGGCCCGGAACGGGCCAGCCTCCCGGTCAATTGGACCATGGCAGTGCTAACGGGATTTCTTTGGTACGGACAATTCTTTTTTTACAACCTCGGCCACGTTCGCATGGGACAGTACCAATTCACCAGCTGGGCGATTCACATGATCATGCTCATTCTATTTAGCATCCTCGTCGGTTGGTTCCTGCATGAATGGCGCAAGACACGATCTTTGACCCGCGTCGCCGTTGGCTTCGCGTTCCTGGTGCTCGTCAGCGCTGTTCTTGCGCTCACCTATGGGAATCACCTCGGGGAACTCGCCGCGAGCCAATAATCGGAAACTCTTTTACTCCTATGGGGACAATTCAATTGTTCCGTGTCTGCGTAACGTCTTATGGTCATGATTTTTGTCCCCCTGCAACATGCTGCTCCGAAACCTTTCGGAGCTCTGACTAATTCGCGGTTGGGTCTTCCTTGACCTTTGTCGTCGAGTATCACCAACCATCAGACGACAATTCTCCCTCTCCTTGGGGTGAGGGAGATTCGAGGCACTTGGGAAGCGCCGAGAAGAATTTGGCAGGGCCAAAGGCTGCGGAGCAACCGAGCGAGCGGGCGCGAGCGAGTCAATCTTTCGAACGCGGATATTCGGCCCCGGTTCATAGGGAGGGAGAGTCTTCGGACGGAGATATTCGGGCCACGGTTCATGGGGAAGGCACCCGGCCTCCAGGAAATGAAAGATTATAGTTGGCTGCTGATGTCAGTGGAACTGGCGACGAGCCGTCGCCACCCGGTCTGAGTATGTGTGAATGTGCATTGAAGTTGAAAATCGTGTCATCCCGCGCCTGGGCATTTTGGCTAAAGGAGCGAGGTGGGATCTTTTTGGGCAGAATTGGGGCAAGAAACCGGTCGGTGACACGCAATTACGATGACGATAATTCCCATTTACCTATGATGAAATGATGATTGCTCGGAAATCGGCAACATCGGCTACATCCTTCAGCGGCCGCGGTTTAATCGGCAACATTCGGGCAATATGAAAAGCTACAAAAAGTTACATTAACGTTATTGTGGCAGCGGATTATCTTGAAAAACGCGCCATGCTATGGGCGCCCCTTTACCGAAGCCCTGATGAAGAAGAACGGCCTGTGCAATATTTATCTTATTGCTCCCGCCACTCTGACAACCGGATGGCGGTCAAAGGGTTGGTCCTAAGTCCTGAGTCCAGTATATAGTGTGAAAATCCGCAACATCCGCTACAACACTTGGCATCAACGACTTAAACCGCAACAAATCCATAACAAATCCGCAACAGGGTCGCAACAATTGTCAATCCCGATGCGTTTTGGCCGCGAAAAAAGGACAGATGGGATGAACGGAACGGATGGAAGTGGAAATGCCTTGTATTTGTGATATTTGGAAGGACGTTTTGGCAGGGGAACTGTCCCCCCATCAATCGGGATTGTTTGGGACAATTGAATTGTTCCGTGTCTGCGTAACGTCTTATGGTCATGATTCTTGTGACGGAATTAAATTGTCCATTGCATTTTGCCCGGAGACAGTTCGGTGCGGGCCGTTGAAGCGTTGAAACGGATTGGGTCGCGCGAAGGCCGCGAAGAATGCGAAGGGTCTGATCCAGAGCAGCCGCGAAAGCGGCATAGAGCACAAAAGATAGTATGGTTCACAGTGGCATTTTCTCACCAGGCCAGATCATGTTCAACGGATTTATTAGCCACCTTTTGACACTTTTTAGAACTTTTTGGAACCCTCCTTCGCGCAGAAGCTTCCGCCGTCGCCGCTGCGGCTATGGCGGACGGGACGGAGGACAGCCCAAGCCGCCGGAACTACTATCCCGGCCAACAAATCCCGAAGTATTACAATCAAATCAGCCAGTTGGACCACTGGAGCAATGCCACTTTGCCTTCGAGCAATTGATGTTCCAAATTCGACGGTTTATAATATTCCGAAAGGCGCAACCGTTCCGGCTGACATATTGAATGCTCTCCAAAATTCAATCCACAATGAGACCAGGTCGTAAATTGATATTCTTGGGTTGGATTGTGCTTACGGGCTTGTACGTCTACTTTTATGCATGTACAAGGATAAATTCTCCTGATGCAGATTCAGGGTATGAGACAACATGGTCCTTTCAGATCCTAATGTTCGCATTATTTCGATTGCCGATAATGGCTATACTTCTATTGGGACTTTTGTTATTAGAGGCATGGCTTTCAAACAGAGGCAGAAACCATTGATAACTGCCGAGTTTTTGATGAACGATCCGGTCGGCAAAGGGTAAAGGGGTCGCGCATTAAGGTGGCGATCAAGGGAGAATACGACGGTAACGGTGCGATGGGTGAGCGAGCGATTGGAAATGGTCATTACACTCGGGTGACGCAGGCGATCAGCCGTGTGACGCAACGACCTGGTCGAAGGCATAAAAATTTAAAACGAAAGCTGAACCATGAAATGTCACGATTCTAGGACTGACCCCTCCAGGTTCCCGGCTTCTATAATCAGCTAATTGAAATTAAGGGAAGTGATCGTTTCACACCAGGATATGGGCAGTATGATCTGTATATTAGAACAACGAATACGCCGCCCATTATAATAGTGGGCCACTCCGGAATTAGCAGAGCCGGTTGGTCCGGGAGTTCCTTTGACCGCTGGTACCCGGGGACCCCTAATTAAATGCTAACCATTATGAAATGCTGGTTTTTTTCTTTGCTTTGTATTTCGTTCGCTAGCGCTGGCCTTGGGCAAACGCCTTATCATAGTCCTTTCGCTAACGATCCAAAAGGATTGCGGCTACCTCCTGGCGAGCCTCGGATTGTGGACACGAACGGAAACGTCGAGTGGATAGACCAGGATTATACCAGTGAAAAGTATCAGACGGCGGCGTTTAAACTTGTCCTGCAGGAAGCAAATCAGGTTGCTGAAGAGCTGCAATTGCCGGAAAGCTTGCCAATCACCGAATCAAATATTGTGGAAGCCTTCATTCCTCCTTTCGGTTATGACTACATGGAGAGGCGTATCGGAAATGTTACCACGACAAACTATACATACTATATATCAAGAGCTGACAAGTTTTCGTTCCTGGACGATATGCACCAAAGTGACGAATGGAAAAAATATAAGAGTTTGTACACCTGGCCGGTAGCTCGAATGGAAACTAATGCGGCTTACGTTTTAGCGACTCAGTGGCTGGGCGCGGTTTCAATGGACGTGAACGGTTTAAACAGGGACTGTCAGTTGACTGTGGAACTGGACTCTTCGTTTCACTCGGCGCCGGGCGACTTCGTGCCGGTATATTTTGTGTATTGGAAACGACGTGATCTTCAGATGGGCGCTACTGCGACCGTGAGGGTATGTGTACCGGCTAAAAGGCTACTCGAGTTACGGGTTGAAGATGAAAGGTATATCCTCAGAAAGCCGATTGTCGTTGAGAACCTTGACCTTTTGTTGCCGGGGCCGACTGTAATTATGACGAATTATCCGAGCAAAGGAAAACCGGTGCCGGTGTTGGTGCATTAATAATTGAACCTCGCGAGCCAACCCTAGCATTGCCAATGAAAGCCAAACACTGGAACGCGTTAGATTCTTTCACTTCACAACATCCGGATCCGGATCGTTTCGCTCCGGCGGGATTATGGTTGCCGCCATTCCAGCTGTGCCAGGTTTGATCATAGATAAATCGGTTTAGCAGGCTTTTGGCCAACTTTTCTTGTGGCGGTACGGGTCGCAGTGGCGTGCCCTGTCTCTCTGGAGAGGAGTTTTCACTTATCATTCCGAACGCTTCAACACACGGGCCACCGACATCCAGTGCTGTCCTCGTGAACCTCGAACCTCTGCCGCTGATCACCGGCGGAGTTTTGCCCACGGTTAATATGGGGTTGCGCTATTAGCGCGCAGAGGAAATCCAATTATCCAATAATCCACCAATCCATTAATCCGGGATCCGGATCATCCTGTCCATCCCGTAATCCTGTCTTAAACCACCTTGTCGCGCCGTAGTCAGACGAAGGCGGATCGTTTCGTCCCGGTTTTGGCAAAATCGTTAAGTTTCCCAATGAAAATGCAGTTTTTCGTCCAAATCCCCTTCGTTTCCTCTTTGCATTTCCTATATCCAAAAAATGTGCATGGCAGGGCGACGGAGCAGGGAGAACGGAATCGGCCGCAGATCAGATTCGCACTATTCCTCCTTCGCTCGGAAGCTCCTGGAGGACAGGCGTGCGGTTTTCCAGTCAGTGGCTGATCATGGGGCGTTTTACCCAGGGCGATGCGCTCCCGGAGTCGCGCTTTGCCCTGGGCTACATATATGTCACCCCGCATGGGGTTTTTCAGTTAGAGCCTCGTGCCTCGCCTAACAGAGAGGGTGCGGGCAAAAACTCAGTTCATTATGTACATTTTGCCTTAAACCCTTCGTTTCCTCCGCTGCTGGCCAAATCGTTGAATTTTCCAATGAAAACGCACTTTTCGCCTTCGTTTCCTCGTTGCATTCCTTAGGTCCAAAAAATGTGCATGGGGTGGGGTAGGGCAATCGGTGCGCCGGTATTTCCGTTTCAACGTTTCAACCTTTTAACGTTTCAACGGGTTTTGCGTGCCATTCGTTTCAGCTCTGCTATCATGGATGTTTATGCCATTTCGCGCACTTGGCCTTGATGCCAAAATATTGCGGGCGGTCACGGAAGCCGGTTACACGGAGCCGACGCCCATCCAGACTGCCGCCATTCCGCCCATCATTGCGGGGCACGACCTCATCGGTATCGCCCAGACCGGCACCGGTAAAACGGCGGCCTTTACGCTGCCCATCCTGACCCGGCTCGCGGCCGAGCAGGGCCAGCGTCGCGGCACCAAGGTCCTAATCATCGCGCCGACGCGTGAGCTGGTGGTTCAAATCGAGGAAAATGTAAGAGGCTACGCAAGGCATCTGCCGTTGACGGTAGCGACGGTGTTTGGCGGCGTTGGTGAACAACCGCAAATCAAAGCGTTGCGCGCGGGCACGGATGTGATCATCGCGTGTGCGGGCCGGTTGCTGGACTTGATGCAGCAGCGTTGCGCGGATTTCTCACAGTTAAAATATCTCGTGCTGGACGAAGCAGATCGAATGCTCGACATGGGGTTTCTGCCGGACATCCGGCGCATCATACAACAACTGCCCAAACAGCGGCAGACCCTGATGTTTTCCGCGACACTGTCGAAGGAAATCGAATCGCTGACCCGTGAATTTCAGCGGACGCCGAAAATCATCCAAATCGGCCGGCGCTCGAACCCGGCCCAAACGGTTACCCAGCTCGTTTATGAAGTGCCGAAACATTTGAAGACGTCGCTCCTATTGCATCTGTTGCAGGACCCGCAGATGAACATGGTGCTGGTATTCTCGCGCATGAAACACGGCGCGGACCGGCTCGCGCGGCAACTGGAGCAAAAAGGGGTGCGGTGCGCGACACTCCATTCCAACCGTTCGCAGAACCAGCGGCTTCGGGCGCTGAAAGATTTCAAGGACGGCGCGGTACGGGTGCTGGTGGCAACGGATATCGCGGCGCGTGGCATTGACGTGGACGGCATTTCGCACGTCGTGAATTACGATTTTCCGATGCACCCCGAGGACTACGTGCATCGCATCGGGCGCACGGGGCGGGCGCACGCGGTTGGCGATGCAATCAGTTTTGTGACGTCGGAAGACCAGGCTGAACTGCGCTCTCTGGAACGGTTTATCGGCCGCGGCCTTGTGCGGAAAAAGGCGGAAGGATTCAATTATTCACAGCCGGTTCCCGTGTTTAATCCGGCGAATGAACCGCGCCGTTTTGACGGCGGGCAGAACCGCCGCCTACAATCGGGCCATCCGCAACATCCGCAGCAGCAGCGCCAGCAAGGCTCGCAACGTTCGCATCATTCACATGGCCAACAGCGTTCGCAGCACCCGGAACGACCACAGCATCAGCAGCATCAACAGGGCTCACAACATCCGCAACGTCCACAGGAACCACAGCGCCAACAGCATCCGCGCGGTCATGGCGGGCCGCCGCGGCCACGGCAGGAACGCTCAGTCCGCCGGCGCTGGCGGTGATGAGGCCTTTCCGGCGACAGGGTCGACGCGTGTCGCCCCTTTGAGCAGGCGGCAAAAATCCTTTTTGCTCGTGTGCAGATGTTTGCCGTCGGAGAACCTGGGATTCGTAGCGGATTTGTAACCCACTTCGAGCCGTTCGAGATGGACAATGCGGACGTATTCGTCCCCGCATTTCCAGACCTGGCCTTGTTGAAGTTTCACAGGAGGAAAGTTCATCTTTCTTGCAGATTAATTCAAGAGCGATGAAACGGTCAGGTCCACAATTGCCGATCCAGCGAACGATACTGGATGGCTTCCGAAATGTGGTCGCTTAGGATTTTTTCGGACGCAGCCAGATCCGCGATCGTTCGCGCCACTTTCAAAATCCGGTCATAGGCACGGGCGCTGAAATTCAAATCGGCCATCGCGTTTTTCAGCAACTCTTTTGTGCTGTCGTCCAGCGCGCAATATTCTTTTAATTCCTTTGGTCCCATCCTCGCGTTGCAGGTGATTTTGGGTTTATGTGCGAACCGTTTTAATTGAATCTGCCGCGCGGCGACCACCCGTTCGCGGATTTGGGCCGAGCTTTCTCCGGTACGTTCGCCACTCATTTCGCGGAATTTGACCTGGGGCACTTCCACATGAAGATCGATTCGGTCGAGCAGGGGACCGGAAACCCGGCCGAGATAATTCTGAATCTCACGCGGAGAACTCCTGCTTTCGTTCGGCATTTTTCCGTCTGGCGTGCGCGACGTTGCCTTTTTGTGACAGGCGTGTGAGTGTGCCCCGCAAGGACGTGGCCCCGGTCTGGACTCGGAGTTTTCCAATATCCAAGGAGCCTAAGACCCTGGGCGAGCATCTCAAGAAAAAACGATTCAGCCTGGGGCTACGGCAGGAAGAATCCGCCGCAAAACTGGGGGTTTCCTGC
The DNA here is from genome assembly GCA_036269115.1 of Verrucomicrobiia bacterium. Classification (GTDB taxonomy): domain Bacteria; phylum Verrucomicrobiota; class Verrucomicrobiia; order Limisphaerales; family UBA11358; genus UBA11358. Next base: position 69,536 of record DATAST010000277.1, read on the forward strand.
AAGACGTTGAGCGATTGGGAAACCGGCCGCATCTTCCCTTCTTTGACCTTGCAGCCCCGGATCGTGGAGTTTCTCGGCTATGACCCATTCGTCCCTTTTCCCGTCGGAACGCCCAAAGGCAACGAACCCCACGGCGTTGCCTTTTTAGCACCTGACAGCAAGGCTACGACAGGGCAACGAATCCAGGGGTGGCGTATCGGATTGAAGAAGACGCGGAAGCAAATGGCCGCCGAAATGGGCGTAAGCGTCAAAACCCTCTGGGGCTGGGAGAATGACCTTTGGCTGCCGGCGTTCGCGAACCATAAGCTAATTGCTAAAGGCTTTTCTCTATAGGACCATATCGGAGTGTACGAGTGCTTCCTGCATGCATTCGCTGCGATAATATCTACCGATAGCAACCCGTCTGTTTTCGCAACTGTATCAATATCGTGACAGAGAAACTGTGGGGCATTCCAAGGCCACGGCAGAAGTGCGTTGTGGACGTATTTCTTAAAATCTATAGAATTGCAGCCACGTCCCCCGTACGAAGCAAGAACTCTGGTGGTTAGCCATCAGCCAAACTGTTGAATGAATATGAGCTAGCGAATGAATCGGATGCCCCCAAAGCTCTTTGTCTGCCTCGCGCTCATTTTGACTGGCATTCTATCTGGTCATTTGAACGCCGCCGAGAATCGAGCGAATTCGAACACTCAACTTTCTGCGCCTGACTTCCCCTCGGTGCCGACGAATTTTGTGCCGGAACATTTCGACCTGATCAGCCGGCCTGGATTTCAGGAACTGGAAAAAAGGGCGGCAGCAGGAGATGTCAACGCTCAATATGAAGCAGGAGCCCGTTACGAGGAAGGCGAAGGGGTGGATGAGAATCTAACCAGGGCGTTCCCATGGCTCAAAAAAGCGGCGCGAAAAGGAGACGCCCGCGCAGAGAGGCGTGCGGGAGAAATGCTCATATCTGGAACGGGAACGGCGGCAAACGCTGAGGCGGGACTAGAATGGTTGCACGAAGCTGCTATTCAGGGTGATGTTTATGCGCAAGCCGATCTTGGAGCGGCTTACCTGAGCGGAACAATGGTCGCGCGTGATTACACGAATGCGTTTCGCTGGTTCATGGCGGCCGCCCAACAAGGAGCGCCTGCTGCGGAGCGGAGCGTTGGTGTGATGTATGCGAACGGCCAGGGAACCGGCACGAACTTGCAGGCTGGCGCCGAATGGCTATTGAGGGCGGCCGCACAGCATGATCCGCAAGCTCTTTTCGATCTCGGCCATGCTTATTTTAGCGGATGCGGAATGCCGAGAAGCGCTAAAATGGCATTCAATTGTTTTCTCAAATCTGCCATGTATGACGAAAACGACAGATTAATCGAGCCTCAAGCGATGGCCATTCTTGGTGTGCAATCTGTGACGGGCAATGGCTTGCCAAAGGATTTGAAGTTCGGCCTGAAGCTGCTCGAATCTGCCGCAAACGATGGACAGGCGGAGGCACAAGAGAACTTAGGGAAATGCCTTTTGGCGGAGCACGAATACCCGAAGGCGTTCATGTGGTTTAACAAAGCAGCGCATCAAGGTTTAGGATCATCGCAATTCTTAGTCGCATGCCTATATTTTAATGGCTTGGGAGTTGCAACGAATAAGATTGAGGCTCTCAAGTGGTGCTATTTGGCGGCCGAACAAGGAGATCAGCAGGCTCAGATGGAAAGAAATGAACTTCTTGTGTTCTTGAGCGGCGCAGACGGCAGGGAGGCAATAATGCGGGCAAGGGAGTTCAGGGCAAAAAAGGAGCCGTTTCATCCGCCGGATGATTCCAAAGTAACGGTCTGCGCCCTGGGACCTTATTTCCTGATTCCGGTTAAAATGTTCGGAAGTACCAGACATGTATTGATGGATACCGGCTCCGGTCGTACGGTTATAAACGAAAAATACGGCGACGAAATGGGCGGTCCGCTTGGACAAATGAAAGCCGGCGCCGTATTTGGCACGAATGTAATTCTCTCGATCTATCGCGGCCCGCCCATTTTCCTGGGCGACAGACCCATGAACGAATTTTGGGTCGCCGGCGCCGACCTGGAAGAAATCAGCGGTAAAATGAGCGAGGCGCTCGATGGGGTGTTGGGAGCTGATTTTTTAAAGAACCATTTGATCCGCTTCGATCCTGTCAGGGGCGAATTTCGCATCGGTGGGGCCGTTCCGGCTCAGGTCAAGGAAGATGCCCAAGCCATTCCACTCAATATGGCGCCCATCAATATAAACGCGTTCAGCGTTGATGCCCGGATTAACGGGATGGCAACCGCCCACTTAATCATTGACACTGGCGCCATCGGAGCCGACATCAGCTTAAGCGAACGAGACTGGCGGCAGATTTTCCAGAACGGAATAGCCAAGTCCTCTTCGACAAACGGCCGTACAATCAATCTCGGCAATCAAATCGAGACGGGTAGAATTGTCAAATTGCAAAGCATGGTAATTGGAACAAACTCCTATTCCAGTTTGTCGGCGGTATTGGATCCAGGCGCGGAACAATCTTCCTTGGACCAGGCATTTATCCGCAAATATGTCCCGGCCATCGATTTTCCACACCAACTACTCTACCTTCTTCCAAGCCGATTCACACATTAGCCATGAACGCTGTGCTTACTTTTGTTTCATTGTTCATGCCCACAATTGCCTATCAAGTGAACGATACTGGATTGCTTCGGAAATATGGTCACTTGAAATGTTTTCGGACGCGGCTAGGTCCGCAATGGTTCGTGCCACTTTCAAAATCCGGTCATAGATCCGTTCGTCGTTCCAACCATCGGAACACCCAAAGGCAACGAATCCTGGGGTGACGTATCGGATTGAAGAAGACGCGCAAACAGATGGCCGCCGAAATGGGCGTCAGCGTCAAAACCCTCTGGGGCTGGGAAAATGACCTTTGGCTGCCCATATTCGGGAAGGACAAACTTACTGCTAAAGGGTTTGTGCTTGATCCTCCATAACGGGGCCACCCCGTTGAGCGAACAGTATCTGTCGCACGAATCTGCTCAGCCTTTTAAGTGCAAAACTTCACTGGCAGAGATGAGTGAATCGAGCGACGCCGACATGTCCGATGCCTGTGCCAATGCCATTGCCATTTACGGTGCGGGCAGGTTTTGCGGCCGATTGTCTCGTATAAAAATTGGTTGGCTGTTTATCGTTGAACGGATTAAGGAACTGACGTAATTATCAAGACATGGCAACGCCTGAACATCTAAGAATACTAAGACGGGGGTTGACGCGTGGAATAGAGGCCAACGCTTTATCCGGCCTTCGGTTAAGTTTCCAATTGAAACCATTAATGTTGAGCGATTATTAACGGCTGTGACAGACGAATGAAAATAAAAGCCAAACTCCTCGTTTGCCTTGCGCTGGTTTTGCTAACAGCGGATCTTGCGCTTGCTGCCAGTGGGATGTTTCCCGAAACGCCAGCGGCAACGATGGCGTTTGTGGTTGAGGTGAAAAAAGACGCAGGATACGCCAAGATGACAACTTGGGCATTGCAAGGAATGATTAACCAGCGCTCCGCCGAAGTTTATACGATAAATAATCCATGGGATTGGGAACCACTCGAGTATTGCGGCAAACCATTTGAAGTACTAACAAACTTAACAGGTTCCGACTCCGGTTTGAGAAATTTGTTTCAGAAATACCAGGGTCGCATCAAAAAGATGTTCATTTATGATCCAGATAGAGACTGGACATGGTATTTGGCTTTGATGTCGGCAGCGCAACAGAGTGGAATTCCGGTTACCGAATCAATCAAAAACGAATTGATGTCAGAGTTCGGCTGGAAAGGTGAAGTGGAAGATTTTCGAGACAGATGGACGAATCGTATCGAGGCCTACGATTGGGCGCTAATATATCTCCTACCCAGTTGCAGCCGGCAAGTAATTTTCACGATCAAAATGGGTCAGCCGATGGACTACGCAGTAGCCAGCAAAGGTTTCATTTTTTGGCTCGATTTCAAAACTGAGCGAGCGGAAATTGAAAAACTTTTCAATACAGAGGGGTACGGAGTCGGAACTTCGCTCATGGGTTACGGCATAGGCGGCGACCGGCTCAATGAGGTCGCCAATCCTTATGGGATTGGCTACCTTACAGGTGACTATGCGGATGGTAGTTTTTGGCCGAGCTTCCCCAACAAAATTTATACACAAGATCTGGGAAGAGCAATTAAAGCAGAGCCTGGGAAAATTTACGCTTCAATCATGTGGAGCGACGGTGACAATCTTGAAATCGATCAAAATCCACTTTATAAATTCTGGCACGATCCCGCCCGTGGAAAAATTCCGGTTGCCAGTGCATTAAGCCCGACGTTGCAGGAACTCAATCCGCCGCTTCTGGCCTGGTATTATTCCAAAATGACAACTAACGACGAGTTAATGTGCGGCCCGACAGGAGTCCAATTTATTTATATAAAGGATTTCAATAACGAGATGTTTCCCGCATGGTGCACTTTGACCCGCAAATGGTGTCACGACGCTGGGTTTCATGATGTGCGTATCTGGTTGGCGCCGTACGGAAGCCAGAAATTCGTCACATACATGAAGACCTGCGGATTTGCAGGCGTTCTTGGTGAACAGCAAACAATCCAGGCTGGCTTTCCGCCAAAACTTGATACGTTTGCAGCACAGAACGAAAAACAGCTATTCGGGCGATTCACGTCTGTAAGCCCGAATCCTACCCGACCTGTCTTTGTCAGTTTTACGCCGATCATTCAAGGTTTTTACCAAGGCAATCGCGGTTTTTCGGCGATAAAACGGGATGTTGATCGACTCCAAGCCGCCTATCCGGGGCGTTACGTGTTCCTTTTACCAAAGGACCAATTTGCGACGATTCGGGCGTATTACAAGATGTATTACCCTTTGGCGGATTGACGTATTGCACTCATTGATTATTGATTGGCCGTCTTCCCACCTGGGAGCCTGCTGAAAAATCGGGAACTGGGTCGAAAAAAATAATTCTACCGAAAAGACCTTTTGATCGCACACAAAAGTCCACTTTTGAAAACTACACGACACTTCATTTAAAATAGGTTGCGTTTGTTCCCGCCAACAAATAGAAGTGGCAGCTTCAGCATGAATGAAATCAAATTCAACTGCCCTCAATGTGGCCAATCCCTCGCAGTAGATGCGGCAGGCGCGGGCGCGTCCGTTGCCTGCCCGAAATGCGGACAAACAATCTTGGTCCCACAACTGTTGGCGCAGGTCCCCGCGTCCGTGAAAATGACGACGCCGAGTCGGGGAGGATGGCTGTTGATCTTGGGTGTTGTGGTTGTTTTATTACTGTTGGCTGGCCTGTTTCTTCGGCAATGGCACGGACCTCCTCGGACGGCGTCCGCAAATGCTCCGGCGCCTGTTCCCGCTCGGCCGGAAAAGCCGCCAAGCGGTTTGGTGCTTTACTTTGACTTTGAATCGAAACCACCTGGAGGGAAGATCTCTGATCTAAGCGGCCATGGCAACAACGGTGAGGCGGTCAATGTCCGGTGGCTTGCGAACGGCCATCGTGGCGGTTGTATCCAGTTCGGCCTAATGAACAGCTATATTCGCGTGCCCGATAACGATAGCCTTAACCCGTCCAACCTGACGCTGGCCACCTGGGTCAATACCTCGTCTACCGATCGTATATGGAGGCGCATCTTCGACAAAGCGACGCGCAAAGAGTATGACCTGACGATGGCCGGCGACGGCGATGTGGGCGGCCCCTATAGCGGAAGGTCCTGGCGCGGGCAGGTGGCTTTGGAAGTGGCGCACCAGTGGGCGCCTTCCGGCATCCGGGTTGCCGATGGCCGATGGCACCAGGTGGTGGGGACTTTTGACGGGTCTGAACTGCGGATTTACGTAGATGGCCGGACAGTGGGTGGGCGCCCCGCCAAAGGGCAACTTGGACACGCTCCATTTGACCTGACGATTGGGGAAAATGGTTCAGAGCCTGCAGACGAGGTAGGTGAATCATTCAACGGCATGATGGATGATGTCATGGTATTCAATCGCGCTCTTTCGCCCCAAGAAATCCAGGTCTTGTATAATTCTCAAATGACCGCGTCTGACGCTGCCATTGCGCCGGCGGTCCTGCCGCTTGTCCCACGCGCCGAGAAGAGCGACACTGCAGCGATTGCGGTTCGGCAGCCGGCTGTGGTAGCCGGCAGACTATTCCCGAAAATGCCGCTGGCAACCAACGTCTATGTTGCCAATTGCTTCAAGGACAGCAATGAGGCCAAGCGATCGGCATGGGCACTGCAAGGATTGGTAAATCAATCCTTTGCCGAAGTTTATATCATCGCGAATGGTCAAGATCAACGCTCGCTTAGGCTTAGTACGAAACCGTTCGAAACGCTCACGGCATTGCACGGGGAAAATCCCGGATTGAGAACCCTGTTCCAAAAATACCAAGCATGCGTAAGAAAAATGTTTCTCTATGATCCGAAAAAGGACTGGACCTGGTACCTCGCTTTAATGGCAAGCGCACAGCAGGGAGGCCTTCCCGTCACTGAGTCACTTGAACAGGATCTCGCATCCGAATTTGGATGGAACGGAAAGGTTGAAGACTTCAGGGACAGGTGGCCAAATCAAATCGAGGCATACGATTGGGCCTTGACCAATCTGATGCCGGGTTGCAGCAAGCAAGTTGTTTTTCAATTGTTCATGACCAAGCCTTTGTGTGATTATGTCGTAGCGTCTAGAGGCTTTGATTTTGGGTTAGACTCTGACGATCCTGAACAACGTGCAGAAACGGAAAAAATCTATGCCACGAAAGGTTATGGGCTGGGCACCTCATTGATGGGTTATAACCATGATCGGGCCAACAAAATCGCTAATCCGTTTGGCATTGGTTGTGTTGTCAGTGATAACTATGCAAATGCAAGTTTGTGGGCAAGTTTTCCCGACAAGACTTATACGCAGCCTCCAGGAAACGCGATTAAAGCCGAACCCGGAAAAATCTATGCGTCTATTGCGTGGAGCGACGGCGACAATCTTTCATTCGACCAGAACGAGCTCTTTAACTTTTGGCATGACGATCCGAATCGAGGAACCGTTCCAGTTGGCACTAGGTTAAATCCGACCTTGCAGGAACTCAATTCGCCCCTACTGGATTGGTATTATTCCAACATGACAACGAACGACGAACTGATGTGCGGCCCGTCAGGCGTGCAATTCATCTTCGTTGACGACTTTAATGATAGACTTTTTCCGGCATGGTGCAAACTGACCCGCGAATGGTGTTACGATGCCGGATTTCATTGCTGTCGACTCTGGAATTGCACCACTCCAAGCGCGAAACTTGCGATTTACAAGAGAACTGCCGGATTAGAGGGGTTTTTTGGCTGTGGGAAGTCCATTCAGCAGGGCTATCCGCCTCAAATAGACACGATTACAGTGCGGAATGAAGAAGAATTGTTTGACCATTTTTTGCGAGTGAAACCGAATCCTCGATCGCCCGTATTCGTCGACTTTGAGCTTATCACCTTGGAATTTTACAAAGAGGGCGGCGGTTATTCCGCGATCAAGCGACAGGTTGACCGCATCGAAGCGGCTTATCCCGACCGCTACATTTTCCTTTTGCCAAAAGACCAAATTGAGACGATTCGAGCTTACTAAAACTGCTATTACGGTGACTTCGCCAATGAATGCCTGATCTCACTATGGAAGCTCGTGGAAGTGTCTCCAATTCTTTCGAATTTTGCGCCCGCGCCACCAACGGGGGGGGCAAAAAGGATAGAGTGTATCTTGATAGTGCCTATGCATTGACATATATGTCTGTAATACTACTAAACTTAAAGTAAATGCATTAGTTATAGTTGCGTTAATATCCTGGAGACTCTTATTGTTCTGTACGGGTATGTAGCTAAGTCCACAATTGCCGATCCAGCGAACGATACTGGATGGCTTCCGAAATGTGGTCGCCTAGGATTTTTTCGGACGCCGCCAAATCCGCAATCGTCCGCGCCACTTTCAAAATACGGTCGTAGGCGCGGGCGCTGAAATTCAAATCGGCCATCGCGTTTTTCAGCAATTCCTTGGTGCTGTCGTCCAGCGCGCAGTACTCTTTCAATTCTTTCGGTCCCATCCGGGCGTTGCAAGTGATTTTCGGTTTGTGCGCGAACCGTTTTAATTGAATTTGCCGGGCGGCGACCACCCGTTCGCGGATTTGCGCTGAGCTTTCTCCAGTACGTTCGCCGCTCATTTCGCGGAATTTGACCTGGGGCACCTCCACGTGCAGATCAATTCGGTCGAGCAGAGGCCCGGAAACCCGGCCCAGATAATTCTGAATCTCACGAGGCGAACTCCTGCTTTCGTTTGGCATTTTTCCGTCTGGCGTCGGATTCATCGCGGCGATGAGCATGAACTGGGATGGAAACGTCATGGTTCCGGCCGCGCGCGAAATCGTGACTTTGCCTTCTTCCAATGGCTGGCGCATCGTCTCAAGGACGTTGCGCTTGAATTCCGGAAGTTCGTCCAAAAACAAAACGCCATTGTGCGCCAGTGAGATTTCGCCGGGCGTCGGATTCATGTTGCCGCCGAGCAAGCCGGCATCGCTGGCAGTGTGGTGCGGCGTGCGGAACGGCCGCCGTGTCACCAATGCCTGGCCCGGCGCGAGCAGGCCGGTGATGCTGTGGATTTTTGTCGTCTCCAGCGCTTCGTTGAGCGTCAGCGGCGGCAGGATCGTGGGCAACCGTTTTGCCAGCATCGATTTTCCGGTTCCTGGCGGACCGATGAGAAGAATATTGTGGCCACCAGCCGCCGCGATTTCGAGCGCGCGCTTGACGTTTTCCTGTCCCTTGACTTCGGAAAAATCCACGTCGCCCTCGCATTCCTGGTCGAAAATTTTTCGCGTATCCACGCGCGCCGGCGAAATTTTCACTTCGCCTTCCAGAAATTGCGCCGCTTCCCGCAGGTTTTGAACCGGAATCACTTGTAGGCCGCTCACCACGGCCGCTTCAGCCGCGTTTTCCACCGGGACGAGTATCCCTGTTTTCCCTGCCGATTTCGCCCAAATCGCAATCGGTAAAATGCCCTTGCCCTGGCGGACGGCTCCGGTCAGCGCCAGTTCGCCCACAGCCACGAACTGATCCAATTGGTCCGTCTCAATCTGCTCGCTGGCCGCCAGCATTCCCAGAGCAATCGGCAGGTCGAAGCCCGGCCCTTCCTTTTTTGTATCCGCCGGCGCGAGGTTGATCGTCGTACGACCCATCGGAAAGGAGTACCCGGAATTGGCCAGCGCCGTCGTCACGCGATCGCGCGATTCCTTGACCGCCGCGTCCGGCAAACCGACGATGATAATCAGCGTATCGCCATACCCGGCATTGACCTCGACTTCGACAGGATAGGCATCAATCCCGGCCAGCGCGGCCGAACAGACCTTAGAAAGCATCGGCATTTTATGGCGGGAACCGGAAAAAACCGCAATCGCAAACTAAGCCAATCATTCTCATCCTCATCGTCATCGTCATCGTCAAATCTGTGGATAAAAATCTCTTCCTCATTTTTATCCATTGTGCAAAAACGCCTGGTCTGCGAAATTTTGCATTAGAAAAAGCCACCACCAATGAGAGCCATTCGATATTCAGTGTTCCGTAATTTTCGGTTCGCCGGCCTGCTCTTTGGATTTTGTTTTGCCCTATCGTCAACCGCCTCCGTCCTTCCCTTCAACTACGCAGTCAATGGGCTTGGTTCGCGCTGGACGGTGGTGTTCGATGACGAATTCACTGGCACAAGTCTCAACAAAACGAATTGGGCTCCCTATTGGTTTTCTGACGGCACGGTGCTTCCCGGCAGCAATATGCGCGGTTATGCCTCGAATGTGGTGGTCAATGGCCAGCTTAACCTGTGGAGAAAATCCACCAACGGCGCGTGCATCGCGTCAAACCCGATCGGTGGCGCCAAAAAGGGCTTTCAGTTTGTCTATGGCTACGCCGAGGCGCAGATCACGCTTCCCACAAACGGCGCTGTGATTGCCCAATGGCCTGCATGGTGGCTCGATGGTCGTAATTGGCCGGAGGACGGTGAGATCGACATCATGGAAGGCCTGAGCGGCTACGCCTCATGGCACTATCACTATGACAGTGGCGGCGGCCTGGACAGTCATCCGATCGGTGGCAGAGTCAATTCGAGCCCCGGCACGCACGTCTATGGTGTTAACTGGTATCCCGGCCATTTGGACTTCTACTATGACGGCGTACGCGTCGCGTCGTCATCAAACGCCAGTTTGCAGGGTGGTGCGACGATCTCCTCCAGCCCGATGTATCTAATCCTCCTTTGCGCCGGCGGTTCAGGACCGCTGCCTGCAACGGTGGTGGTCCACTACGCGCGAGTATTCCAGTCCAATCCACCCCTCTCAGCCCAATCAACTAACGGCGCGGTCTCATTAAACTGGGGCATGCCGGGATATATTGTGCAGACCAACGGAAACTTGAAAAACAGAGCAGGGTGGGGGGATGTGTCCCGTGCGACGAATAGCCCGGTGACTATTACCACTAGCGCCGACCAACTTTTTTTCCGGCTGAGACATGAATAAAGGGCGGATTAATGGATTGTTGGATTGATGAAAATGCGGATTGAGTGGTTGATATTTCTACGATGAAGATGGGTTCAATTTCAAAACTCGTATTACAGGGATTCGGCATCCTGGTGATATTCACATCTTGCTCTCGCTCCAGCACGTCGGAAATTGATGATGCGGTCCAGAAGGGTGATTTGGCAAAAGTCGAGGCGATGCTTAAGGCCGATCCCGACCTCATCTCGAGTAGAGCTCAGGATTCCGACCCTTATACACCCGACTACGGCGGGTGGACGCCACTCCATTATGCTGCGGCTTACGGCCGAAATGATATTGTGCAACTACTTTTAGCCGATAAAGCAGACATCAACAATGTCTCCGACCACTATGAAACGCCTTTATCGATTGCGGCGGATCGTGGCCAACTTGGCCTCGTCCAGCTGCTTTTGGCCAGTAACGCTCAAGTAAGTCCCGTGAGCGTCAAGATCGATGTGCCTTTAGTAAATGCGGCAATACAGGGCCATAAAGAGATTGTGCAAATGCTTTTGGCCAAACATGCTGATGTTAATGCTAAAGATTATTGGGGGTGCCCTGCTATCGATGGGGCAATTGTCGGGGGCCATTTCGACGTTGTAAAATTACTGTTGGCTAGCAATGCAAATGTCAATGTTTCCAACGATGCTGGCGAAACGCCATTACACTGCGCGGTTGAAAGCAGCTATACAAATATAACAATACTATTACTCCAACATAGAGCTGATATAGGTGCGAGAGATACCAATGGTGAGACGCCCCTCTTTCTGGCTGCTTCTACTGGACATAAAGGCGGTGTAGAAGCGCTACTGTCCGACCATGTCGACGTCAATGCGATGGACAATAAAGGACGCACGCCCTTGCGCATTGCAGAAATTAATGGTCACAACGAGGTCGCGGAACTTTTGCGAAAATATGGGGGGCGCGAGTAGTTCAAATGCAGTCAACACGCCGGCGATAATCTATTTTTTCCGGCTGAGACATGAATAAAGGGCGGATTAATGGATATGTGGATTATTGAAATGCTGATTGGGTGTTGAGCCAAGTATTCAAGCCTCGGCGTTTTCGAGGATTGGATCTGAAACCCATGTAAAATGAAAAAGAAAATTATCACCATAGCTCTCTTAATGGTTTGCTCGGTGTTTTCGATTGCCCGCGATGACGATGGTTTTGAGGTAACGTCATCTGATAAGGCGTACTTCACGCAGTTGCAGCACGCGATTTTGACCGACGACGAAAAATGGATATCGAAAGAACTGAGCTGGTACCCATTTCCAGTGATTCTTCCCTCCGGAATTCTTAGAATAAAAAATGAGCAAGAATTGAAAACCCTATTCGATAAGATTTTTAGTCCTAAAATCAAAAAGATCGTGCGAAATCAGTCGCCCGATTCTTTATCCGAGAGTGAGAATGGGCTGATGGTTGGAGATGGGGAGATTTGGTTTGGCGAACTTTGGGTGACAAACAATGGCAAAGCCGGGTTCGAATACCGAATTACAGCGATCGCCGATCCCCCAATTCCAATGGAAGACAAATGAAAACGACGCCGAACGGGTGTCGCCTTGGGATACGACGGTTGGCGGATGAGTGAGCAAATCTATGGCAACTCAAAAAGAAACGATCGAATTCATCCTCGCCAAATTGGGTTCTCCCAAACGATTCGCCGCGCGGCCGATGTTTGGTGAACATGCCCTTTACGCTGACGGCAAAGTTGTCGCGCTCGTTTGCGACGACATATTGTACGTAAAAATCCTCGCTGCAAGCGCGGCCCTCGAAGAACTATGCGAAAAAGGCAATCCATATCCCGGAGCAAAAGAACATTACATTGTCGAGGAGGCGCATTTATCGAGATTGCCCGAACTTCCGGGAATTTTATTTGCCATTGCCGAATCCATTGTAAAGAAACCAGCTGCCAAGAAATCACGTCGCTTGGACTAATTTCGTAGCACCGTTTACTTCTGTCTGCAAAGCACTAACTCAAAACCCCATTAGGGGTGGCATAGTGCGACTGTGATGGGCAACCGCATAGCGGGGTGAAAGTCCCCGTCAGGCTCAAGTCAACCGGGCCTGTAGCGGAAAGAAACTGCGGCGGCGAAAGCTGACCGTGGAGAGCAACTGGAA
>DATAST010000278.1:0-1517 GCA_036269115.1 Verrucomicrobiia bacterium
CTATGTTTATCCGTCCCGCGACATTGATCCACCACGCGGTTGCGATTTGATGGACCGGTATCACATTTTTTCGACCGCTGACATGGTGCATTGGCGGGACGAAGGAGAAATTCTCAATGCCAGCGAGGTGCCGTGGGGCCGAAAAGAAGGCGGCTTCATGTGGGCGCCGGATTGCGCTTACAAGGATGGGACTTATTATTACTATTTCCCGCATCCCAGTGAAACGAGATGGAACGACACCTGGAAAATCGGCGTGGCGACGAGCAAAAAACCGGCAAGCGATTTTAAGGTGCAAGGCTACATCCAAGGTCTCGGCGGTTTTGCGATGATTGATCCGGCGGTGTTCATTGACGACAATGGGCAGGCGTATATTTATTTCGGTGGTGGCAGCCATTGCGCCGCCGCGAAATTAAAGCCGGACATGACGGAAATTGACGGAACGGTCCAGCCGATGATCGGCCTGGAAGATTTTCACGAAGGAACCTGGGTTTTCAAGCGCAACGGCATTTATTACCTGACTTACGCGGACAATCATCCTCGACACAACGAGATGCGTTACGCCATGAGCACCAACGCGTTTGGCCCGTGGACTTACAAAGGAGTCTATTTAAAAGGGACTGATTGCGATACCACGCATGGCTCGGTCGTGAAATATAAAGGCCAATGGTATCAATTCTATCATAATTGCAGCCTTTCCGGGCGGGGCAATTTGCGTTCGATTTGCGTGGACAAATTATTTTTCAACGACGATGGAACTATCAAGACCATTGTGCAAACCACGAACGGCGTGCCGGCGGTCGGACCGGCTCCGGCCCCGAACCCAAATAGGATCAAATATGAAGCTGAAAATGCCGACGTCGGCAATGGAGCCACGATTAACAGCGACACCGCGGCTTCAAGCGGCAAGAGCGTCCAGAATCTGCATCTGGCAGGCTCCTCTCTGCGATTCAATGCAATTGACGGAGGAACCAATGGATGCCGGGCCACGATAGACATTCATTATGCCTCAACGGAAAGAGGAAAATTGAGAATGGCCGTGAACGGTGTTGATTATTCATTCATTAATACATTTGCCACGGGTGGCTGGAGCGCATTTACCGGCGATTCCAAGGAAACGGTTCCGCTCGAAGCCGGCACAACCAACGTCATCGAATTCACCGGCGGCAATGGCGGCGTAAATGTGGATGACATCGCCGTGAGTCCTTTACCGACACCATAGCCAATGGAGGTCTTGCTTCAGCGACCCACAAGGACAAATCATCGAGATCGCTTTTACTGAGTGTCCATCCCTCAATAAATGACGGTCCACATTCAAGTTTTTCCAATGAAACCTACAGCCGCTCATCCTGGTTAAAGCGAATTCAAAAATTCTATAGCCGGTGAAATCAGTAGGCTTCTTTCCCCTCACCCTGACCCTCTCCCCCGGTGAGAGGGAATAGGAGGCGAACATTTTGTTTTTTAAGCGCATCCGGCAAATACCGTCGGATGATTTTCATAAGGCTGGATGCAATTCTCTC
>DATAST010000279.1:0-1778 GCA_036269115.1 Verrucomicrobiia bacterium
CGACCATTCGCTGCCGTTCAGCTCTGCGGCGCCTTCAGGAAATTCTCGTTCTAACCATTGCCGAAACTCCGGCGTGTCACTCAGCTCGCCCAGGCTGCGCCAGTAACGCTTGCCTGTCGCCGGTTCTGGCGGATGATGGAAAACGCGTTTCATCGGTGGCACCCCTGACAGTTTGTCGGCGGATTGATATTCCAGTGCTCTTTCAACGTCTGGCCAATCTCTTCCTGTGTTAGTTTTTTCTTCTTCGATAAATCCTCGCCGGCGTCATGCGGTTGCCCGTACATCGCCACAAATTCAGCCGGTTTCACATCGTCCGGTTTCCAATCGAGGTTGAAAACCTGATCTTCGGGCCGCAAAAAATTCTCGGGATGCCGATGGCAATCGAGACACCACGCCATGCTATGCGGTTTGGCGAGATACACGGTCGACATATGATTGACCTGGCCGTGACAACTGAAGCAACTAATGCCGCGGTTCACGTGCGCAGCGTGATTGTAATAAACGTAATCGACAGTGCGATAGATCCATACCCACTCCACCGGGTTGCCTGTTTTCCAGCTCGTCCGAACCGGCTCCAGTTTGGGATTATCTTTTTGCACCTGTGAGTGACAATTCATGCAGGTCTGGGTGTTCGGCACGTTGGACTGGGCTGCCATTTCCACAAAGCTGTGACAATAGCGACAATCCATTCCCAACTGCGTGACGTGTATGTCGTGCGGAAACGGCACCGGCTGGATCGGTTCGTAGCCGACCTTCGTGTACTTCGGCGTTGCATAATACCAGGTTGCCGCCGTCAATCCGCCGGCGGCAACGATGCCACAGATCAACAGTTTGATCGGTATCCAGTTGCTTGAGCGTGGAAAGAAGTTGGCCATGGGAGATCACGCAAATGCGGCTCCGCCGTGAACCACCAGCCACCACAAAAAATCAACGTTGAAATCCAAATGCGCTGCTTTCAGACGGTCCAAAAAGGGTTAAGGGTTTCTTTTTCGCCTGAGGGGAAACCATGATTCTATAAATCTGTGCCGCGGTAGCAAAATAAAATTCATCATTCAATCTCATACTGAAAAACGTTGGGCTTTTCCGATACGGAAAGCGCACAATTGCCAAAACTGATGAGGTCAAAACTTCGGCGTCACGTCAAGTCTGGAAGCACAATATTGATTCCGTGGGGTCAGATGGCAGCTTCGTTCGTGCAGCTTTTACTGGAACATTTGGTGAACCTGGCGCAAAAACGACGACTGGTTTTCCTTCTGCTTGGGTTTTTCATTGGAACAATGGCGCGCGCAGAAGAGGCCGATCTCCTTTTAACCAATGGGAACGTTTATACGCTCAACGACCGGCAGCCGCGCGCCGAAGCCATCGCGGCGAAAAACGGGCGCGTGATGTTTGTCGGTTCAAGTGAACAGGCGAAAAAATTTCACGCTGCAAACGTCGTCGATCTTCACGGTCGCACACTCGTCCCGGGTTTCACTGATTCGCATTGCCACATTCTTGGGATCGGCGAACGCGAAATGCGATTGAATCTGGAAGGGACAAATTCATTTGAAGATTTTCTGGCCAGAGTGAAGGAGCACGTCGACAAAACGCCACCCGGCAAATGGATCACCGGGCGCGGCTGGATCGAAACGTTTTGGAAACCTTCACGATTTCCAACGCGCGAGGACCTCGACAAGATCGCGCCCGAGAATCCTGTTTTTCTTACGCGCGCCGACGGCCATGCCGCAGTTGCTAATTCGGCAGCGCTAAAAATCGCCAAAATCGACAGGAACACGCCG
>DATAST010000280.1:0-1642 GCA_036269115.1 Verrucomicrobiia bacterium
GAATTGCTGATTGCAACATTGCGCGACCAGGTATTTCCGCCATCGAGGCTGTATGAATAGAAGAGCTGCGAGTTGATATTGTTCCCAGCGTTGCGCGTGTCCAGCCAGACGGCATCGATTCGCCCGTTAGGCGCAACCGAGAGTGTGCCAAACCAGTGCCACTTCGCGTGGTTAACGGGATCGTCATTGATTCGGCGTGGTGCACTGAAGGTTTGGCCTCCGTTTGTGCTTCGCACGAACATCACGTCGCTGCCTGTGGAGAAGCCCGTGGGCTGAATGCTCGCGAGCATGTAAACATTGTTGTTTGTAATCGTTCCGGAACGATCCACCGCCAGAAAAACCTGACCGACTAATCCATCCGGATTGATCGGCTCGCCAAAGGCGATATGACCGCCAAGTTGTACTGGGATGCTTTGATCGAAGGTTGGGACAACAGCGCCGTTCTTTGCGTTGGTGGACCGAATACACCAAATCTGATTGGTGGTCAGATTTACGCCGCCAATGAAAAGATTGCCATTTGAATCGACGTCCAGTGTGCCCCATGCAGGAGAGTTGGGAATATTGATCGGATTCATCCAAGTAAGCCCGCCGTTGGTAGACCGGCTGAACTGTCTGCCGCCATAATTATTTCCGTCCGTGCTCCAGGATTGGTACTGGAATCCGTGTCCCGGGCTATTGGTGTTGTCGATGACAAACCACTGTTTATCGCCGCCATCCGCTGGCGCGATATCCGTCCATGATTGACCGCCATTGAGTGATCGCCACAAATCGTCAAAAAAAGTCTGCAGAAGGCTGAGATAAAAAAAACGGCCGGCGTTATCGGAGTTCAGCACTGGATCACTGCGAAAAACGTTACGTTGGAGAACGCCGGCAGAAATCCACGTCCTGCCGCCATTGGTCGTATGCGCGAATCCAGCCTGGCGAAAATTTGATGCGACGCTATCGAATTGCCTCCAACCGATACTCATTTTGTTTCGGTTCGTCGGATCGACGCAAATGGAGGGTTCATTTGCGGCGTCGCCGGCGATGTTATTGCCATTCGGGGCCACGTTGACCTGATAGCTCGTATAGGAGCCGAACTGCGAGATTAACGCTGACGAAATGGCCGTGGCCGGCGCTACTGGCGGTGGGTTATCATATCTTTCGAGCGGCTCTTTCGGGAGCGGCTTGGGCGCCAGGCTCTGACTCGAAGCGACAGTGACTACATTGAGAAAAATAAGAAACGTGCGCAGGCCCGCCTTTGGCATCGCTTCGAAATTATAACTCCGTCTGCCTCAGAACGCGATCCAGAAAATCATAAATGCCCTGCGGGCCCTCTTGCGGACTTTGCTTCGAACGATCGTCAAGTTTCAGATGTGGCGTCGCGCAGAAGGCCTGTCCACATAATCGCCACGGAAACGTCACCATTTTTTTGCGAGGTCGTCATCTGGTTGTAACGCCGGGCTGCAATGGTGCCCGGAAACCCGATCGCAATTATGAAACCTCGACAATTGCAGTGAATCCAGCAGTCGTGGGACAAGAGAATTTGCTACCGATGGGTTAGGTTGCGCCACAGATAGACCCAGAGCCGGGCGCCTCGAGACGGAGCTTCTTCGGGGCGCCCGTTGCTTTTGGTGGAAGTCAGGCTGCCAGCCTGACTTCC
>DATAST010000281.1:0-2034 GCA_036269115.1 Verrucomicrobiia bacterium
TTGAGCAAATTGAGAGAGCCACACAACGCCAATCCCGGCGAGCAAAATAATGGGCAGGCACAAGTTCAACGCCAGCCACGGAGTTTTGTACGGGATGGCGCTGTATAGGATCACGATCGCAATCGTATAAACCACCAGAACGCGCAACGCATTTGGGGAAGCAACCTTTCTGCTCAAAGCACCTACAAGAGCCAACGCGAGCAGAACTGCCCCCGACCATCCGCCACCCAACAATGCCAAATAATACCAGAACGGTTTTTCATGGCCTTGCCCGCCGGCGCGAGACGCGAAATTCGGGACGGCCTGCACCAAATCCAACAGTCCATGAAAATGCAAACCGCCCCAGGAGTAAGATATGCCCAGGACAAAACAAAACGAAACCAGGACCACCAATGCAGGTTTAATCATTCCGGCAAAACCCCGTGGAGCACGCAGGAGTCCCGGCCACGCGAGCGTGGCTATCCCAAACGCCACGAAATGAATTGCTGCGGTTTCTTTGCACGCGAGCATGAGCCCGGTGGACGTGCCAAAAACGATGCCATTTCTTACCGAAGTTTTTTCCAGGAGACGCAAACCGGACACAATGGCTGCCAAAGTTGCCGTCACAAAGAAGGTTTCGTGAATGAAATCACGGCTGTAATAAACGAATAACGGCGAAATCGCATATAACAAAGCCGCCACTGCTGCAGAAGGGAAACCAATTTGAGCGGCGAGTGCCGCGAACAGAAAAACGGCAAGTGTGCCAACGACAACCGGTCCAATACGAACAGACACTTCGGTCAAACCGGCAAAACTTTTTGCTTCGCCGAGCCTGGCGAGCGGCCAGGCAACAGCATACAGCAGCGGACCATGGCGATCATGGGGATCATAGTGATAAGGTTCGCCAGCGAGTAACTGGCCAACGATGTAAGCATTAATGGCTTCATCCGTATGCATCGGGCGCTCCCCCAGACGCGGCGAACGGACGGCAAGTGCCAGAAAGGCAATGGCCAGAAAAACCAACGCGCGAATTTTAAGCGGCAGGTTTGCCAAACACTTCGACCTCGATGTAGTGGTTCAATTTGTTCGTGGTGTTGCCTTTGCTATACAACCGGACGTAGCGGCCTTTAATGCCTCTGGCATCGATCAATTTGCCTTCGTAAGTTTCGATGTAGGCCAGATCCTTCCCGGCGCCAAACCCAAGTTCATTTTGAGCGTCCGCATTGAACACAGTGGTGACGCCCTGGGAAAAATTTGGATCATCGGAAACCTGGACCACCACGTCCAGGTAGACCCTTGCCTGCGAATGAAAGTGCCAAACCATGATGGCGTATATGGACGCGGATTTTTCCAAATCGATTTGCACCCATTGTTTGCCGGGCGCGAGTTCCACCCAGGAACCTTCGTCGCCATCTTTGTCACCGTCCGTCAGCAGATCCAAGGTGCCCATGATTGGCTCCTTGTCGCTGGAGGTGACTTTTTTCCCAGCGGCGAGATTGGTTGTGCCGACTGGCACAAGAAAGTCCGGACGTTTGCCCTGGCGCGGAGCTTCCAAATTGGAAAGCTTAATCGGCACAGGCGTGCCCACGAAAAGCGGTTTGGGCAGCTCCGTGTGCAATGGAACTTTATCCTGTGCCTGCGCTTGAATTGCGAGCGCGAACGCCGCCGAGAGAATGAGATAATACAGTTTGTGCTTCATGTTTCTTTACAGTTCAGATTTTCGCCTCCTGGGCGTCAATTTCCACGACTTTGCGCGCCGCGATGGCCTCATTCGCCTTGTGAATCACGTATTCACTCGTGAACGCTTCATCTGCGGGACAGTTTAATTTTGCCTCGCCGCGAATGGCGTGGAAGAAATTTTCCAGGTGAGGCTGATGAATGGCCTTGTTGAAGAAAACGGGAATATCATACGCCGCGAGTTGGGCCGTTTCGCGAACATCCACTTTGGCTGCATCCGGAGAAACTTCACCGGCGCCGGTCTTTTTTGCGGCGAGATAATTTTTGCGAATCCAATCATCCCAGGATGGCGCGCGGGCCTCGCGAAAAACGGACGTA
>DATAST010000282.1:0-9696 GCA_036269115.1 Verrucomicrobiia bacterium
ATATTCCCGGAAAAGGTTTTTCCCTGGCAGGTCCACCGATAAGTCACAGTGCGCAGGCTATTGAAATATGTATAATAAGCGTGCGCGGCGCGTTGAGGCCATCCGCGATGAGAACTACCGCAGGGCGGGTTTTGCCGGCGATGCCCATATCCACCAGCCAAACTTCGCCGTGGCGTGGATTCATTTGCGATCGATTATGTCCAGCTTTTCCTGTTCAACTTCACGCGAGGGCAGAACATCTTCCCATTCCTCTTGCGCCCGTTGCCGTTCGAGAAATTTCATGAAATGCAGGACTTCGCGCAGCACCGGCTGCCGCTTTATTTCCTCAATTAATAATTCCCGCGCGCTCATGTGGAAATTATCGCCCCAATTTTCACAGAGGCAAGGGCTAATTGGTCGAAATACGAGTCTAACACCACGTTTTACAAGTTCATCTCCGTTGGGCAGCTATCAAAAGCTTGGCCCGTCTTATACTCGCCGTGATTCGTGGATGCGTTTTTTCTGTCCGTTTTAATGATTCTGCGGCTGTATGTATATAAATGACTGACCAGGAACTTCTGCGCAACTTCGTACGGGAACGTTCAGAGAGCGCGTTTGCTGAACTGGTCGGGCGGCATCTGCCGCTGGTCTATTCCGCCGCGCTGCGGCAAATGAGCGGCGATGTCCATGCGTCCAGGGACGTGTCTCAATGGGTATTTAGCGACTTCGCCCGCAAGGCGCCATCGCTTTCTGAAAATGTTGTTTTGGCCGGCTGGCTTCATCGCGCGACGATTTTTGCGGCGCGGCAGATGATGCGTAGCGAACGCCGCCGACAACTGCGTGAGCAGGAGGCAGCTTCCATGAACACAACTCAATCCGAATCTGACGACGCCGATTGGCGGCAAATCCACCCGCTACTCGACGAAGCGCTCGATCACCTGGACAAAACGGATCGAGACGCGCTGTTACTCCGGTTTTTCCAGCAACAAAGTTTTGCGGAGGTGGGCGCGAGCCTGGGCGGCACTGAAGAAGCCGCGCGGAAGCGCGCGGCTCGTGCGTTGGAAAAACTTCGCTTCAATTTGCAGCGGCGGGGTGTCACGACAACTGCTGCCGCGCTGTCGACGACAATTCCCGCAAACGCCATGCAACCGGTGCCGGCCAGTCTGGCGGGGATCATCGCTCATTCGTCCTTCGCAGCGGCCGGAACAGGAACAACCTTCGCTCTTTTAAAAATTATGACAGCAACATCATTAAGAATCGGCCTGGGCGCTCTGGTAACAGCCGGAGTGGCAGCAACAATTGTGATTCAACACCAAACGCAGACGCGCTTGCGTGACGAAAACGAATCGCTTCACTGGCAAATCGCCCAATTGCAAAATAACAATGATGATTTATCGAGCCAGCTTGACGAGCTGAAAGGCTCTAGAAAAATGTCAGACGATCAATTCAACGACTTAATGCGCCTTCGCAGTGAGGTTGGAATCCTTCGACAGCGAACTAATGAACAGCAGCAATTGCAGGCGTCAATTGAGAATTCACTGGCACACCAGGCTGCGATGCAGCAAAGCAATTCGGCGGCTGAACGACAAAGACAATTTGCCATAGCCAAAATAAATAATTCAAGAGGTCTTGTTACAGAAATGGTAATGTACGCCTCTGACCACCAGGGGCAATTCCCAACGGGCTTTGATCAGGTTTGGGCCTACACAAATCAGTTCCCCTCCAGCACAACAAACGGCTTCGAAATAGTTTATCACGGATCCGGGAATCAAATTACCAACCTGGCCAATGTCATCGTCATGCAGGAATCACAAGCCTGGCAAACTTACGATGGCAAATGGGCAAAGGTTTATGGATTTGCCGACGGCCATTCCGAACTCCATGTGGAAGCGAGTGGCGATTTCAGCGATTTCGAGCAACGGCGCTCCGTTTCACTTCCTGTCGGACGCCAATGAAACACTCATTATTTCCTGACACAGAAAAACACCCCTGTAATACTTGACGTAATACGCGCCTCGCAACACGCATCACTTCAACGTTTCCAAAATCTTTTCCGCGGTCGCGCGGGGATTTTCGGCAGCGGTGATGGGGCGGCCGATAACCAGCCAATTCGCACCGGCGGCAATGGCTTCGCGCGGAGTCAGCGTGCGCTTTTGGTCGTCAGCTTTTTCCGCACCCGTGCGGATGCCGGGCACAATCAATTGCACCTGGGCGGGCAGGCTTTTGCGTAACGCGACAATTTCCAGCGGCGAACAGACCAGGCCGCGCAGGCCGGCTTTGACCGCCACATTGGCCAGTCGGCGCACCTGGTACTCCACGTTCACATCCATGCCTACTTCCCGCAAAGCCCAGGAATCCAGGCTCGTCAGCACGGTCACCGCCAACACGAGCGGGGGAACGCGGCCCATTTGATAGGCCGTTTCTTCGGCGGCTTTTTCAGCCGCTTTCAGCATGTCCATACCGCCTCCGGCGTGGACCGTCAGCATTTGCACATCCAGGCGCACAGCGGCGGCAACCGCCCGGGCCACGGTATTCGGAATATCGTGGAACTTTAGATCCAGAAAGACCAGGGAGCCGCGCTCGCGGATTCGCCTCACAACATCCGGCCCGGCTGTCGTAAACAATTCGCTACCGATTTTGAATCCGCCGCAAACGGGAGCAAGCTCTACGGCCAATTTGAGCGCCGCATCGGCCGCGGGCACGTCCAGAGCGACAATGATGGGATTGCGCATAAAATGAATCTAAGACAAAATCACTACTTGCGACAAGCTTGTCCACAATATCTCTTTCTGTTGGTTTGCTCAATCTGTTTGACCTGTCACGCGGCACTCGCAAAAGCGCCGGTTACATTGACCGTTTCCAATTCCACCAGTTTTGCCATTCCCGACGATTTTATCGGTTTGAGTTTTGAGACGTCTGTGGTTTTGCGCGGCACCAACCGGCTCAAGTCCGTTGAACCTTTCTATCTGTTCAGCCCTACGAATCAAACTCTCATTGCCATTTTCAAAAATCTCGGCATCAAAAACCTGCGCGTGGGCGGCGGCACGGTTGACAACCCCCATCGCCGGGTTCCCGGGCCTGAGGATGTCGATCAACTCTTCTGCTTTGCAAATGCGGCGGGAGTCAAAGTGAT
Organism: Verrucomicrobiia bacterium; assembly: GCA_036269115.1. Lineage (GTDB taxonomy): Bacteria > Verrucomicrobiota > Verrucomicrobiia > Limisphaerales > UBA11358 > UBA11358. Next base: position 3,113 of record DATAST010000282.1, read on the forward strand.
TTTTTCGTTCCGGCTGCTGAATGGAAATCCGACAAATGCGCCGCCAATGGCTGCCTATATCTGGCGGCATTATCGTCCGCAGCTTGACGGTTTTGCAATTGGGAACGAACCCGACTGGCGGTCCTACCATAAGACTGACCCGCGGATTAACAATTATCCATCATGGCTGGCCGATTGGCGGAATTTCGCCGCAGCCATTCGCACCGCCGTGCCGGAGGCGCGCTTCGTCGGGCCGGATACCGGCTCCGACTATCCCGTGACTCGCGCCGCAAATACCGATTACCAAGGCAAGTCGTGGACACAGCGCTTTGCCGACGACGAAAAAAATTCCGGAATGATCGAAGCTGTATTGCACCACGATTACGTGGGCCAGCTTCCGAACGGAGTCCCTGCGGCCGCGGGCATTGACTCGTTGCTATCGCAAAAATGGGTCACTGTCGAATACCCGGCGCTATACCATCACGTTTTGGCGCCAGTCGCCGCGGATGGCCTGCCGTACCGCATGACGGAAGCGAACGATCGCATCGGCGGCATCGGTGGCGCAAGCAACGCTTTTGCTTCCGCGCTTTGGGCGCTGGATTATATGCATTGGTGGGCAGCGCATGGCTGTATCGGCGTGAATTTTCACAATAACGAATGGCTGCTAACCGATACCGTGTATTTAGATAAAAACGCCGTCTACCATCTCAATCCCAAAGCGTATGGCATCAAGGCCTTCGATTTGGGAAGCCACGGCAACGTCGCCGCGATGGCCATATCCAATCCAAAAAAACTCAATTTGACGGCTTACGCCGTTAACGGCGGAACAAATCTGTGGATCACCATCATCAACAAAGAACACAACGGTGGCGCGCGCAGCGCACAAGTGACAATTGCGCCGGGCGCGGAATGGCATAATCCGGAAATTCTCTTCCTGGCGGGTTCGCCCGGGGAAAGGACAGGCATCGCCCTCGGTGGCGCTCATATCAACGATGACGGTTCATGGAACGGCTCATGGAAACGTTTGAAGCCGCGCCATTACGGCGAATGGATTACGCAAGTGCCGGCGTGTTCAGCCGCGATCATCCGATTTTCGCCGTAGAGAAAACTGCGCTTGCAACGAGACAACAATTTTGTTTGTCTTGGACACGATTATGAAAACGAAAATTTTTGCGGCACTGGCAGGAGTCGGTATCGCCATTGTTACGGCTGGTTGCGTCAGCACCGTCAGCGATACACACGCGCCGGGCATTTATTCGGCGGACACTGTAGTGGGCCGTTATCAACGTCCTTTCGACGACGTCTATAATGCCGCCGTGCAGGTAGTAACGCACGACGGTACCATGCTCACGGAATACATGCCTCACGACACGACCAATACGGTCCGTTCGCTGGAAGGAAAAATCAACGGCGAGAAAGTATGGGTCCGCGTAGAGGCGGTTGACCCGCAAATCACGCAGGTTACCGTGCAGGCACGCACGACCATGGCAGGCGACACGCAGGAAGCGCACGAAATTGACAAGGAAATCGCCCTGCAATTGGCGCGGCAATAGGGTTGGTGCTATAAAAATTGGCAGGGCGGCGCTCCCGCGCCGCCCAAACTTTTAGCCGCGCAACCAATGAAGGTTATGCGCGTGGCTGGTTTGACCAATTCAATTATCCACACACGCATCTTCGATGAATAATTTGGGCAGAGCGGGAGCTCTGCCCTACCGATGTAGAGTATCAATAGGAGCGGCTGCTTTTTAATCCGATGTTCTGCTCGTATTCGCCCATGGTTTTTTCAGGCGTTTTCTCGAGCGCTTTGAATTCCAGCTTGAGATGGGCTAACCGGTTGCGGGCAACCTCGGCAACGCCGACGTCTGGAAATTTTTCGATGATTCGAGTCAGGGTAGCGTGGACGGTTTCATAATCCGCGCCACAACGGACCTGCAAATCAGCGAGGAGATTCAGCCAATGGGCCACTCGTTTATAATGTTGGTTCTCGCCTTCGATCATTTGTTCCAGTTCAATCGTGGCCAAATCCAATCGTTTGAAATGCCTCGCATAGATGACGGCCAGCTTCTCGCGCGCTTCGGTGTCCTCGGGATGCTGCTCGAGTTGCTTTACATAACCGGCGGCAAGTTCTCCCGGCGGAATTTCAACGGGCACCAGATGGGCGGATGAGTCGAGCAATCCCACGTTCTTGACGCCTTCCGGGACAACGACCGGGCGCCGGTCAAACGCAGACAACACGTATTTTTCACTTCCGGCCAGGTGCGCGATGCGTTGTTTGGCCACCAGGGCCATATCGGTTTCAGGAAATTTCTCAGCTATGCGCGCAAGCATGTTGCTGGCGGAGTGCGGGTCCTGGGCCAGTTTCAAGTACCAGTCCGCCATCTGCGTCCAGGCGGCGGCGACCTGCCGGGGCGGCGCTTTGTCCCACTCACAGAAATGGTTCAGCGTCATTTCAGCTGAGGCCAAATCCTTCAGATCCTCCGCTTGAATGTTTGCCAGCATCATGGTGCCTTCGTAATCATTCGGAAATTTTGCCAACTGCTCGCGAATGGCCATCACGGCCTCTAGTGGTTTGTTGAGCTTTCGCTTCGAAAGCGCGGTTGAATAATGCGGTTTGGGCACGGGAGGTGTGTCGCCGCCATCGTAAAGCGAGGCAAAAGGTCCGGCGACCAGATCGGCGACGCTACCGGTCCAGAGGATCGCCAGGACAATCCCGCAGAATGCGGTAACGATCAGGGCATACAGTGCGTTGAACCCTCCTTTGGCAAATTCGGGCATCGCCACCTTCCAAATCAAAAAAAGGCATGGGGCGGTGATGATCCATTTCAAAACCAATGCACCCCGGTTCGTGCTTCGCTCGAAGGAAAACCAGAATAAACCCACCATCCCAATGGCGCTTATCACCAGGGAAGCGATGTCGAGAGCCCGAGACATATTCGATTTAGTTTAAACTCACGCTGAATTGGCAGAAACTCAAGTGAAAACGGACCGTCTTTGGGCCGTCTACGTTAGACAAACCTGAATGGATTTGCTCACGGCTCTAATTCAAAAATCGTTGAAACGAATCCGCCCGACCGGCTAAAGCCGGGACACCGAACAGACACGCCGAACAGAGGGTCTGGCCAAATCGGCGCATTTGACGCAACATGGGCGGAAGCATCTTTGTGAAAAAATCGACCAGGAATCTTTTGCGAATTGCGGCGCTGGTGGTTGTAGCGTTTGCGTTGCTGGAATTACTGGGGCAAAAGGCCCAGCCGCCTGAGCCTGCTGCTATCGTTTATCACGTTTACGCGGGGAACACGCATTCGCATACGGCGTACACGTGGTCGCACGGGGAACAGTGGATGAGCGGGCAGGAAGCGGGCGAGCCGCGGGGCGGACTGCGTCATTCGCCGGAGGGAGTGCAATTTCCGCCGGAGAACGCCGTTCTCAAAAAGAATTGGGAAAAAGTCCAGGGCCCGCCCGCCGAACATTTCGCGCTGGCCCGGGCCGACGGCTATGATTTTTATATCGTGACCGATCATTCGCAGGAGGTGGCGCTCAATCCGGTGAGCGCAACGAACGACGCATGGCTGGCAACACAACAGGCCGCTGTGAAGGCGACGGTGGACGGCCAATTCGTGGCGCTGGCGGGCTATGAACATTCCGAGAACAATGGTCCCGGCGGCGTGGGACACATCAACGTTATCAACACTGCCGGGTATTTAAACGCGCTCGCGCCCGGAATCGACCTGCCATATTTATACAAATGGCTGGAAACAGCCGCGTCCAACGGAGATGGTCCCGTCGTAGCCAGCTTCAATCATCCCGGCGCGCGCCAATACAGTGACTGGGCATGGCGCGATCCAAAGATCACGGAAATCATCACCATGCTCGAGGTCGTCAATTCTGATAAGGCCACGCATTATCCGGCCTTCATTAATGCGCTGGAAAAGGGATGGAAAGTTTCGCCGATCGCCGGCGCGGACAATCACGGGCTTTCAGGCATCAAAAATCGCAAAGCGCGCACGTTTGTGCTGGCGACGAACCTGACGAAAGCCGGCGTGCTCGATGCCATGAAGCATCGCCGCACGTACGCCGCGCTGGACGGCAATATTCAATGCCAATACAGTGTTAACGGCCGGATCATGGGCTCCACGCTGGACGCGCCGACAAATTTTGAATTTCAAATTGTCGTGAGCGACCCGGACACCAATCGGCCGGGCGACCAGATTACGAAATTGGACATTGTTAAAGATGGCGGCGTGGTGGCGGCCGAGTTCACGCCCACGCCGGATTTTTCGGTGAAATGGGATCCGACGATTAGCGGCGCGACGAACAAATATTTTTTCGTGCGCGTTTGGAATGCCAGCGGCGGCGACACGGCCGGGGCCGATCCATCCAAGCCGGTTGCGTGGCTTGCGCCGGTTTGGACAGGGAGATGAGGCTAACGCAGCGGGTGGAAGGTGGAAGATGGCGATCCGGAAAAAGCACCAAGCGCCAAGAACCAAGCTCCAGAGAAACGGAGAGAAAAGCCCCAAACCCCAATCTCCAAATCCCAGAGAATGTCCAAGCACCAAATTCGCAATGCTGCAACGGCGCGCGCGCCTGGACTTCTGAGTCTTGAAGCTTCTCTGGAGCTTGGCAATTGGCGTTTGGGGCTTCGGCCTCACTTTTAAATCGTAAATCGTAACTTTGTGAGGATGACGATGACGATGACGATGACGATGAGGACCCGCCTTCGTCCGACCTCGGCGCGGCAGGTGAGAATGATTCCCCTTTGCCCTGCGTACACATATTTTGGGCATAGGGAATGCAAAAAGGAAACTGGCAAGGCCTTCCCGGAAAAGTCTGATTTTATTGGGGTTTTGAGGGTTTTTGAAGGTGCCGGGAGGAAACGAGGCCTGGAGCGGGTTGGAAGATGGAAGGCGGTGAACCGCGAAATACACGAACTACGCGAAAACCCTGGTTAACCGCAGAGATCACAAAGATCTCAGCTGTTTCTCGTCAGCTGAGGCACGAGGCTCTGACTGAGGACCCCGGGGCCGAATTGACGATGAGGATCCGTCGTCGCTCAGAAGCTTCCGCCGTCGCCGCTTCCTCCTTCGCGAGGCCTACGGCGGACGGGACGGCCGGACGGGATGGAGGGCAGGCCCAAGTTCGCCAAGAGAGGATGACGATGACGATGAGGACCCGCCTTCGTCCGACTTCGGCGCGGCAAGTGAGAATGATTCCCCTTTACCTGCGTACACATATTTTGGGCATAGGGAATGCAAAAAGGAAACGGGCAAGGCCTTCCCGGAAAAGTATGATTTTATTGGGTTTTTGAGGTTTTTTGAAGGTGAGGGGAGAAACGAGGCGGATCGTGTTGCATAGTGCGTGTTGCGTCAAGTAGCTAAGGCTCAGCAGCTGGCCCCGGCTCATTTTAACGCGTTGCCAGACCGCACAAACAACCTTTGAATCGAGGAACAAACCTGTTATGAAATTCCAGCCGCCGCTTGGCTAATTTTGAATGGTTCGGTGGGAACTGCATGAAGAAGGACACTCAAAATGATACAGACACCAGTTCATTTGAAAGTCACGGACGAAATTGAATTGAAACTTGTTGAGGAACAGCACGCACAAGAGATTTTCAATCTAACCGACGCAAACCGGCAACATTTGAGAAAATGGTTGCCGTGGCTGGATCAGACGCGTTCTGTCACGGACACATTGGCATTCATTGCTTCATGTTCCAGGCAATTTTCCGAAAACGAGGGATTTCAAGTTGGCATTTGGTTTAAGTACCATCTCTGCGGCATGATTGGCCATCACGGAATCGATAGGCCCAACCGTTCCACCTCAATGGGCTATTGGCTGGACGCCTCGCATCAGGGCAAGGGCATTATGACTGCGTCATGCCGGGTGATGATAAATCATGCTTTCAAGGAGCTTGATCTGCATCGCATTGTCATCCGTTGCGCAACAGAAAATCGTCGTAGCCGTGCGATACCCGAGCGTTTAGGTTTTGCACTCGAAGGTGTAGCCCGACAGTCCGAATGGCTTTACGACCATTTCGTTGACCTCGCGAACTACGGATTGTTACGAATCGACAAACAAACCTAACGCCATGAACACTTGGAAGACGTTTCGGTTGAATTCAACTTGCCATTCATAAGAGCCGCTGGCCAGAATCAGGCAACGCCGGGTTTCAAATGCTTCCTTGAATGTCGGCTTGCCGGCCAGGGTCTCAAATTGGGCATTAGAGCGGTTTAAAAAACACTGTAGCCATTCGGGAGGGAAAAGAAGGGGAAGCGGTCTTTTTGGGTTTTGGCGTCGTTTCAGCTTCCGCCTTCGCTCGGAAGCGGTTGTATGAAAACTCATTGTCAAACCATCGGAGCTACGGCGGACAGGCAGTCACAGGGTTTTCAAACATGCTCCGTCGCTGAAGCCTCGCCAAAACACCAAAAATCCTCGCTCCGAACGGCCACATTATTTTTTAAAACGCTCTAGGGCCTGTTAACACTAATTGACAATTGCTGAAAAATTGGCATTCTTATGGGCGTGGAACTAACCGAGAGTCAGTTTCAGCGGATTGCGGATTGTTTGCCGCGTCAGCGCGGCAACGTCAGCATGACGAATTTGCGGCT
>DATAST010000283.1:0-1871 GCA_036269115.1 Verrucomicrobiia bacterium
TCCTGCGCCGGATTGTTTGTCAGATTTTCGGTCGCGCCGGTTTTGAAATCGTAAATCCAAATGTCGTCCGCCATGCCGCCACGATAATGTTTCCAGGTGCGGAACTCCCGGAACACTTGGTTATAAGCCATCTTGGAATCATCCGGCGAAAACGAAACGAAACCGCCGCGCGGCACCGGCAGCTGCTGCGGCAATTCCGCGTCCAGCCCGACGGCAAATAGTGCGCCGATGAAATCGTTGAATGACTTCATACGTGAACGGAAGACGACGAGTGGCTTGGTGTTTTCCCATGTCATGACGAGATTGTTAGGGCCCATGCGGTCGGAAATATCGTCCCGCCCGAGCGTCGCTGAAGTCGTGAGCCGCTTCGGCGTGCCGCCCTCAGCTGGCATAACATAGACTTCCGTGTTGCCGTCGTATTGCGAAGTGTAGGCGATTTGCTTCCCATCGGGTGAGAAACGCGGAAACGAGCTGTAGCCAGGACCGCTCGTCAGACGCCGCGCGATGCCGCCCTCTTTGCCGACGGTATAGATCTCACCCGCGTAACAGAAGACGATCTGCGTTCCATTTGTGGTCGGGAAACGCAAAAGGCGCGTCGTGTTAGGCAAATTCTGCGCATGGACGCCCGCGATTGAAATCAGACTGGATGAAGTCAAACACAGAAGAGCAAAACATCGAGAAAGTATGTTCATAGAAAAAAAAGGATGAAGCGAGGAAGCTGCCGATTAACAAACGGGATGCAACTGTGATTTTATCCCATGGGCGACATCGAGATGATCATATGATGAAGACGTCGCCAAATGCCAATCTTGTCTAAACAAAGCAGACCCTTTGGCCAGATGCCCTTTTTCGAAGGGCCAACGGAAGGGGTGGGATTCGAACCCACGGTGGGTTTCCCCACGCTCGATTTCGAGTCGAGTGCCTTAAACCGGACTCAGCCACCCTTCCTAAGTGAGCGGAAAAATGTCGAACGCTGAACGTCCAACATCCAACGTCGAACGCAAATCCCATGTTGAAACGGGAGGTTCGGCTTTGCTTTCATTTTTCAGGCGATTCCTCTCTGGGGGAAAAGATGTTCGCCCAAGGCACGGAACGCGACATGCGGGGACGCATATAGCTCCAAAAAATGTCACAATTTTAGACTTGCCACGCCTTTACCAAAGGCTGCATATTGTGTGTCCCAAGGACAGCCAACGCTATTACTTGTTGTTCACTACGATTCACAAGTTGTTTGCGCCGCTGTTCACAAGAATTCGCATCTTATTCAGAACTTCAACCCTCCCTAACTGCCATGATTCAACTAAAACCCGGCATCCCGCCCGCCTCACTTAAAGGACCATTTGAACCGGCTGTGCGCCAAAGAAACAGGAGCGACAAAAAGAAAAAGAGTGGCCTCCGTTTTAAGCGCGTATTCAGTGATGCCGCTGTGGCGCCATTTGATCAAGTTGAATGGGAGCGGCGCACCGCAGAAATCACCGATGACAGTGGCAAAGTCATCTTTAAGCAGGAGGATATTGAAGTCCCGAAGAGCTGGAGCGCCCTCGCGACCAAAATAGCGGTCTCGAAGTATTTTTACGGCGACATCGCGAACGGCACCGATCCATATAAGGGCGGACGAGAAACTTCGGTGCGGCAGTTGATTCATCGCGTTACGCGCACGATTGCCGACTGGGGTTTGGCGGATGGCTATTTCGCGGATGCGGAAGCTGCGGAGGTTTTTTACGATGAGCTGACCTGGCTGTGCTTGAACCAATACGGTGCGTTCAATTCGCCGGTCTGGTTTAACGTCGGTTTATATCATCAATATGGCGTCGGCAAAGGCGCCGGGGCCGGCAATTATTTCTACAATCGCGAAACCGGCAAAGCGGAAC
>DATAST010000284.1:0-3138 GCA_036269115.1 Verrucomicrobiia bacterium
CGTGGCGGAGTAGGCGACAAGGCCGGGTACCAGGACGCGCTCGCCGACGGATGAGCCAATCATGATGATGCGACCGCCACTTTTCATGTGCTTTAGCGCTGCCTGCGTCGCGATGAAAACGCCGCGGACGTTGATGTTGAGCACGCGATCCATCTCTTCCAGTGTTGTCTCTTCAAACGTTTTCGGAATGGCCGTGCCGGCGTTGTTTACCAGGACGTCTAGTTTGCCGAATGTCGCCACGGTCTTTTCGACTGCGGTTTTACCGGCCTCCACATCCGTTGCGTCGGCCTGAATGGCGATCGCCTTTCCGCCCCAGCGTTCAATCTCCTCAATTACAGCCGCAGCCGCATCGGCGCCTTTCGAGTAAGTGATGGCTACTTTTGCCCCGTCCGCCGCCAGGCGTTTGGCGATGGCGGCGCCAATGCCGCGCGAGCCGCCGGTGACGAGTGCAATCTTGCCTTCCAGTTTTCTATTCATGGTTTTGTTTTCCTTAATGAGGTTTGATGATTCATTATGTATCGAGTGGTATAAAACTCGGGGATGGACAAACGACTGTCAAATGGTTTATTTACCTATCGGTATGAAATCAGAGACTGCACTGACACAGCGCGGGCGTCCGCGCGCGTTCGACCCGGCCGCAGCGCTGGAACGGGCCATGCACGTTTTTTGGGCCAAGGGTTACGAAGGCGCCGCGCTTTCCGATCTGACACGGGCGATGCGCATTAATCGGCCGAGTCTCTACGCTGCATTCGGGAACAAAGAGCAGCTCTTCCGCAAGGTTCTTGACCGATATGCCAGCGGCCCACTCGCCTATTTTGACAAAGCCATGGAAGCACCCAAGGCCCGGGATGTAATCGAACAAATTTTATTTGGCGCAGCCAAGATGGCGAGTGATCCGCGGCTTCCAGCAGGATGCCTCATGGTCCAGGGTGCGCTGGCTTGCGGAGATTCGGCTGGGTCTGTTCAGAAGGAAACCGCCGCGCGCCGCGCAGCCAGCGAAATTGCGTTGCGTCGTCGGCTTCAGCGAGCAAAGCGGGAAGGGGATCTACCGCGAAACGCTGATCCAGCCGAACTGGCTCGTTACGTGATGACCGTGCTACAAGGAATGGCGGTCCAGGGAACCAACGGCGCCACACGGGTTCAGCTACGGCGAGTCGCGCAAGTGGCACTCCGCGTATGGCCGAAGCCTTAGCTTCAATGTCACGGTGCCGACGCCAAGCGCGAAACAAAACAAGCTCAAACAGTCACATGGTTAGCAAACGGCTATTGTAGGATTAGGCAAGAATTGCGAATCAACGTGCCATTGCGGTTAGGCCAATCTGCAGGCCACGCGTCACTTCGAACTGGACTGATCAGCCCCGAGGTGGCTTGGGGTTTTTAAGCGTCTGAACTTGCGGCAAAAGCTGCACATCAGCCACGAACTTTGCGAGCAAAGGGATCGATTGTCCTTCCGCCACATTAGCGCGAAGGGGAATGCCACATTTCAAGTCTGTCACTGGCAATATCACCACCCCTGGAGGACAGCGCCATCGCGAATCGCTGGTGACAAACGCGACACCGACTCGACATTGAGGGTTAGGGAACCGTCCAATGGTCAAATCCGAGAATTGAGAAAAGAAAAATTGAACTTGACGACATACCGACTGGTCTGTATTGATTAATGCTGGCACAATGAAAGTAACCACCAACAGGTCTCCCGAAAACACGCGACAAAGAATCCTCGATGCCGCCTTCGACGAATTTCACAAAAACGGATTCCAAGGCGGTAGTCTCAATCGCATCGTTGGTGGAGCGGGCACGACCAAAGGCGCAGTGTTTCATCACTTCAAGGGCAAAAAAGATTTGGGATACGCGGTTGTGCGGGAGATCATTCATCCGCATTTCAACCAGCAATGGTCCGATCCTCTCGCCTATTCAACCGATCCAATTACCGATTTGAAGCGCATCTTTCGCCAAGGCGCCAAAAAGAAGATTGCCGACGGCGGGCTGGTGCACGGCTGTCCGGTGAATAATCTGGCGCAAGAGATGTCACCCCTTGACGAAAAATTCCGCAAGTCGCTGGAGAAAATCTATGTCGCGTGGAGAGAGACCGTGGCGGCCGCGTTCGCTCGTGGGATCAAGGCAGGCAAAGTGAGAAAAGACGTTTCTCCGCCGAAAGTGGCAGCGTTCATCGTGGCGGCGCAAGCGGGCATGGCCGGTACGGCCAAAAACTCCCAGGACGAGGAGCTGCTGTTGCAAATGAGCCATGCTCTTTTCGATTATCTGGACAGCTTGAAACCTTAGGGATTCTTTTTTATGCATCATATCATACCGACCAGTCTGTCTGCTCCAATTTCAATCGCCAGCAACTACAAATCAAAGAAACGACAAAATTAAAAATGAAAACGAAATTACAACTATCCAAGAACGTGACCCTGAACAAGCCGGACGAGAAAAGACAGGGAATGAAGGTCCGCACGGTTGTCACTGGCCACGACGCCAAGGGTCGCGCTGTTTTTGTGCGAGACGAGCAAGTCGATGGGATGCCCATCCCTGGCCTAGGAGAGCTCGCCTTCCTCTGGAATGCGAATGAGCCCGCAACCTACCCGAACGCGGGGAACAATCCGGCGGCGCCCGGTATTTTTCCGCCCGTGGGTGGCATCCGCTTCGTCATCGGGACGTACTCGCCGGGAGACTTCATTGCACCAGAACCTACTCCCGAGATGCACCTCGAGGATGGCGACGAACTCGGTCGAGCTAACGCCGGCTTTCACAGGACCGACACGACGGATTTCGGGGTCGTTCTCTCCGGCAACCTGGCACTCCAGCTCGACGATGGCGCGGAGGTGTCACTGGCTCCCGGCGATGTCCTGATTGAGAACGGAACTCGCCACCGTTGGCGCGTGGTTGGGAACGTGTCGGCCACCATGGCTTCTTTCATCATCGGAGCCCACCGCCATTAGGATCCGGCCTGCGCGGGAGAATCGACACGGATGTATTTAATCAAAAATCAAAAGGAGTGACGACAATGCAAAAATCAAACGAAGTGACAATGGGTAGGCTAGCAAACAAGAATATACTTATCACCGGCGGCAACAGCGGGATCGGGCTGGCCGCAGCGCAGGAATTCGACCGAGAGGGCGCGCGCGTCGCCATCTG
>DATAST010000285.1:0-6789 GCA_036269115.1 Verrucomicrobiia bacterium
CCGCCGCCCCCGCCGGCTGGCTCCGTATTCAAGCTGTGGATGTCAACTAATTTGCCGAACTGGACCGTTTTGACGACCACGACAAACTACCAGGTGCAGTTGAGCAATTTCCCCCCGCAGGCTTTTTTTTGGATCCAAATCTGCACCGCTACCGGACAATCGGCCGGCCCTCCCCAATGAGCGGACAATCAGCCATTTCATTTTCGCAGATCATCGGGCCTGGCGAGACGTTGCCGGTCAGCATCAGCGGACAGGAATTTTACTTTACAGTTTTGACGGCGCCGGTTTTTGCGCGGGCCAGCAATGGCGGGAATTTTTGCCAGTTTGTGCAAGGGCAGGGGATCAAGGGAGCGTTCACTGGTTTGGAAATTCAGAACCCAAATTCGTTTCCCGTCGTTTTTCAGGTTTTCGCCACGCCGCTGGGTTTTGTGGATCGCAGGTTGATTGCGAACCAGCAAGTGCAAAGTGTGGTCAACGTGCTCAATCAGAGCGCTTGGACTGGACCAACTGGACCAGACAACGTTTATCAAGTGGATTTGCCGGACATCAGCGGTCAGCAATTCGTTGATGCCAACGCGAAAAAGTGGATTGCACTCAGCAGGCAGCTTTTTTCAGTCCAAACAGGCGCGGTCAATGGACTTGCGACAGTCAGCCAGACCACTGGCGGAATTGCCGCGGTCGAGTCGAACACCGGCTCTGGCATCCAGACGCCATTCACGCTGGGCGCTTCCGGGACGTTTATCCTGGGATACACGCCGCCATCACCCTCAACGTTTCTGGCGTGCAACGTTTACGAAATTTATCAGGCCGTCGCGCCTGGCTTTGCGGGACAACCGCCAAATTAACCCCGAAAAAGAGATCCAAAATGAAATCCATATTCAACGATGACCAGTTTGAAGCCATGATCAACCACCTCGTCGCCGGCGCCGGCATTGCCACGGCCACGTCCGCGCATGATGCCCTTTACCAGATTCTTGGAGGCGCGGTGTTCTTCCTGGGGCTGCTTATGAGTCACCGGGCAAATTCACCCACTGCCCCAACGCCTACCGGCAAAGGCCCCATTCTCGCGGTCATGGCGCTGTTCGCGTGCCTGGGTTGGACCGGCTGCACAACAACCGATTCGACCGCACCTGGCCCAAATGGGACCACCGTAACGACCAAAACTGTAGCTCTGGACCAAAACACAGTTGCCCAGGTCGATGCCATCCTGGCCGGGATCGTTTCCAATGCGCCGGCCGTCATCAACGATGTCCAGGCAGTGAGCAGCCTGGTCCATGGCACCAACAGCGCGTCGCATTAAGCCATGTGGGAGGTTCTAACAGCCGTTCTGGCGTTCTGGCTTCGCATGGAGCACCGGCTCACCAGGCTCGAAGAGCGCGTCAAGGCGGACCGTAAGCGCATCGAGCGCCTGGAGGCCGCTGCCGGCATGAAACCCCATGAGGCGACTTAGCGACCATCGGGAACCCAAACCCCGAATCCTGACGCCTCGCGGGGACCGCCTACTTTGCGGGGACGACCTTTGGGACCGGATCACGCGCGATCCTCGTCTTTCGCGGCCGTTGGTCCAGTTCATTTGCCAGGCTGCTGACGATGATGGGGAACGGCAATTTGACCTTGTCCTGATCCAGCGTGCCCAACCGGATAGATCGTTTGGCCAGGTCAAAGAAGACTTTACCCGGCGGAGCGCAGCGGATGCGGAGCGCAGTCCGGTGCGAAGCCAATACCAGCGAAATGAACTTGCCTCAAAGCCCTGAGCATCGCTTCAAATCGCAATGCAAAACCCTTCTCGAAGACACTTTTCCTTCCGGCGCCCCAGCGCCGTCCAAACCCTCGTCCTCGGCTGGCCGGAGGCCGGCGCGAGGCTCGATAATCCCCGGCCTTGGGGTTGCTATTTGTACTTGGCTATTTGAGTACATATATGGCGTTTGCCTGGCATTCCTCAAAATCACCCAGGCTGCATTCCCCGAAATTACCCAGGCTGCATTCCTCAAAATTAAGCACACTCTTCTTGACGCATTGCCTCTGCGAAGCGACCTTGAAAAGGCGGGTTTTAGTGAGTCAAACTAAAGAAAATTCTCCTAGGCTTTGATTGACAGATAACCTGTTGCGGATTATCTATTTGTGATAGGTAGTCTTGACAAGTGCTTCATACTCTTCTTGACAGACCTTTTTCGCTAAAATTAGTTACAGAAAATTCCTGTTGGCATAGCGCGAATGACCATTTGGGCTTCTAGCAAAACCTTTCGTTCCTTGTCGGGCAGGAATCGGATTTCAAACTCAGTCGCGGCTCTCAAATGAAAATTTTCCTGGAATCGCAGGATCGCGCCGCACTTTAGGCAAAGGCTGAAATCGCCAGGTCTTGGACGCTGGCATGGTTCCAAGCTGCTCGCACAGTCCATCATATAGAGGCAAACGGGGCAGGCGACAGTTGGTAGCAGATTACCCTTCGAATCAAGTTTTTCTTTTGGGGTTTTCATTTATATCGGCTCCAGTAGTCGCGCCAGAGTGCCTGGACGCTTTGCACTTTGGGTTGCCGTCCGGCTCTGGCATCCGCGATTCTCGCGGCCATCGACACCATCACGCGCTCAAATTTTTCCGCGTCTTCAGCCAGGAGCGTGGCGAAAATTTCCGCCTCCACGTGGTTAAGCCTGGTCTTGAGCCGGCTCCAGAATTCCGTCTTTACGTCCAGGTTGCGCTGTTCGGTGGATTGGGCGGCTTTCTCCTCAGCAGCCTTTTGCACGGCCGTCTTGACGGTCCAAGCTCCCATTGGCGTGACAACAAGAAGGTTTCTGTTATTGGGACCGCCCTTGCGTGTGCGCGTGATCATCCCCAGGTTCACCAGTTGCCTGGTCACGAGCCGGACATAGTCGTGGTTCATCCGGCAATCGCAGGCAATGCCGCGGACCGCCTGGAAGCAGCGGCCGCGCATGTAAATGAACACGAGCAAATGAAACTGGCAATGCGTCAGCCGCGCACTAATTGCGGCGCGGATGAACTCAAAGGGGACCTTGAAAATATCGATGCTGGGCGGCAATTCCTTCATTTCCCTGGTTCCCAGTCGGTGGGAGGGGCAACGGTTACTTTCATTCCCGATTTCCCGCAGATGGGACAAAGAAACTGTTGATTGACAATTTTTGGCCTCACTTCGCGCTGGCAGCCATCGCAAAAGAACTTGGCCTCTTTCAGAAGGGCGTTGAGAAAATTCCCAGTGAGCTTTTTTTCAAGCAAAGGCTCGATGACCGGGCGACCGAGAAACTGTTCGTTCAGGCGGATCACGACCCGCCTCCCCAAAATCTTTGTGACAGCTTGGCAAGGTTCGCGCCGCTGGGGCGCATTGAGCCTTGCTCCCACTTCTCCAGCGTTTTGTAGGGCACGCCAATGACGCGGGCCGCCTCGGGCTGGCTCAGCGCGAAACAGAAACGCCACGTCCTCAATAGCTCGCCCCAGGGGGCGCGGGCGACGACCAATGGCAGGACGGGCACGGAGACTGACGCCGGCATTCGGGGCGTTTTTCTTCGGTGTTTGGTTTTCATCGATGGGAATGGTGAAAGCGATCGTACCGGTAAAAAATCAGGACGCCGGATCGCGGACGGCATCCGCCGTTGGGACTGCTCCCGCCAAAGGCGAACAGCGCCCAGGCGACAAGAAAAAAGAGAAGGAGGGTTTTCATTGGAACTTCTCCCAATGTGCGCGAGCCGGGCGAGGCGGCGGGGCGTCGTCAAAATTCTCTTGGTTCAACGCGACAGCTAGCTCGGCTTTGGCTGCTTTCATTTTCCGCATGGATTCCATAATCTGGATTGGGTCAACGCGGGGTTCCGAGCGGACGTATTCGCAGAGGTCAGCGTGAAAAGCGACGATGTCCGCGAAGTTAAGAATGGCCCTGGCTGTGCGGGAGGTCACTTGGCACCTCCAGCGTTGTAGTAGGCCGGACCCGTGCGGGCAATTCTGATCGCCTCCAAAATGTGGTCCGCCTGCCCCCACCAGGTTGAACGGTCCCAGGCCCCACCATCCAGGCATCTAACCGTAAAACCTTTCTCGCTTGATACGATGAAAGGAACTCCCCAGAGCGCCATGTGACGGTCGGGGCGGTCCTCATTTTTTGTGTCATCAAAGCGGGGTGGTAGGATTGGATCAATCAGCACCCGCAGGACGTGCGTCCGGCATTGAAACTTGAACTTCTTTCCCGAAGGCGACGAAAGCATAACTATCATAATCCCTCCTGGAAGCTGTGGCCGATGCCGGCGCGGTAGTGGAACAGGTCCGTCTGATGCCGCCCCTTGTCGTCGCGTGTGCGCATCCAATCGGGCACGCAGATCGGCGCGGGGGTGAGGGGAGAAACGACACCCCGAAAGATGGCGTGGAACTGTTTTTCCAGATCGCCCAGGGATTTTTGCAAGTAAATCACCCTGGCCTCAAGGGCAGTGGGGCTGTGGTCGATCAGTTTTAGCCCCACCTCCTTGAATTGCTCCCCCAGCGCCCAAATAGACGCGGCCCGCTCGCCCGAGGCCACCGGCGCCCTGAAATTGGGGCCGTGGTCGTCGTCGTATTGCTTGGCGATCCAGACCAGGAGCTTGCCCAGGGCCAGGGAGAGATCGCCGGCCCCCTGGGGGCCATGCACCAGGAGGTGCCGGGGGTGGTTCCCCAGGAATTCCAGGATGGATTTTTTGACGGGGTGGGAACAAAAAAGGCGGACATCGTGATCCACCGACCAAAGGTTGAGTTGGGTTTGTTTCATGCGGATAAGACGGGCGCCTGACCCAATCCACCGCTCAAAGAGGACTCGAACTTTCATGCGCTTTCCTTTCACGTTCTGCGATGGATCCCTCCCGGCGTGTTGCCGGGAGGGGGGATGAAAGGGTTGCAACCCCCTATCCCAGCGCAGAACTTAAGCGCAGACTGTATCAATTAGATATAATATATACAAGCGTTTTTTTGACAGGCAGATATTGTGCGCAATTCAGGGGGGTCCCGCTCTCGCAAGTCCCTACGGGGCAAAGCCGGAAACAATTAGATATAACTCTGGCGCTTGGCCGGCCTGGAAAGGAAAAAGGGGGTGGGGCGGGGGGTCAAACGCTATGCGCCCCCAGGTAAGCTGCCAGGGGTAGACGGGCGAGCACGGATTGAACGGTGGCAGGCCATCACGCATAGCGGGGGGACGGTATCAGCCCTCCCCGATCAGGTCAACGCAGGGAGTACGGGATTTACCGAGCTAGGCGGATGGGCTGTCCCGCGTCACAATGGGCACAGTGGATGACCAAACAACAGCGGGGGCAACCCTACCCCCAGCCCCTGCCCATGATGACGACCTGGGAACGCAAGAGCCTCCTCCTGAAAGTTCGCTTCTACAAAAAGTCCGGGGCGCTAGCAGCGCGATTTTTGAAAAATACCGGGTCCGGTTCGGCAGGGGTGCCGGCCGGCCGCGTCAGGACGGCGGGCCGGGGGCTGGGGACGTTCCTTTGGACCTCCCTGGGCCGATTCTGCCGGCCAATGCTCTTGGCGGCCCTCCCGTGGGGGATACGCCTTACCGTTCCAACGTTGTTAAACGTTGCTACAAAACTCTGGCGAAGTCGGTCACGGGGTGGGCGGACAAGCTCATTTACCGCAAGGTGTATGAACTCACCAGGGACAAAGAATATGCCACGCAAGTAGTCCTGGAGTGCTCGCTGACCGACCCCGAGGCCGATGCGGTGGGGGACCTGGCCGCCGAGCTGGGGGCCATGTTTGGGGCGGATGAAAAAATGATGGCCTTGGCAGCCGGCTTTGTCACCGTGGGGGCGGTGGGGGGAAGGTATGTCATGGCGATCCGCGATCTTAACTCGCGGATCGCGGACCAGCGCCGACGCGAAAACCGGATGCCGGAGGGAAAATGACGATCAATTTGACGGCTCATTTTTCTGACAGCGCGGTGCATTGCATTGCTGAAGCCTCTTTCAAAGCTGAAGTTGTTGTTGAGCTTCCGCCCGCGTCTTTGTTGCCACTCGAAAGATCACGCCTGATTGCAGAGGCAAAAAAAGAGGCATCCGAAAAACTCAGACAAAAAATGCAGGAGTCAAACTGGTGAACCGCCGACGCGAAAACCGGATGCCGGAGGGAAAATGAACGACGCGCAACTACTCATCGTAATCGCATCTTTCAGCGTCGGGTTTTTAATTGGCACGATCATCACTGCTTTAGTGGTCGTGCGGTCGTTAAAAAAATGAACCTCAACCACGTCGCAAAGCGCGTCCTGATCACTGGCGGCACCGGCACAGGAAAAACAACACTGGCCGAAAAGCTGGTCCGCGAGGATTCAGCCAGGCGCAAGTTTGTTTACGACCCGGAAGAGGAATTTTGCGCGCGCTTCGACATCGATCCCTGCCGGACGCCTGAAGAGTTGATCGAAAAAACCGCGAAGGGCGGCTGGGTCGTTTATGTCCCGGATGATTTTGAGGAGTTCGGCTACGGTGACGACAAAAACCCTGGGGGCCTGGCTTTCTTCTGTGAATTTGTCCTGGCCCAATGCAAAGCGGTCAAGGGCCAAAAGATTTTTCTGTTTGACGAAGCGGACGTTCTGACGACCGCAACCAAATATCCCCGCCATCTTGTGGCGCTGCTCCAAACCGGCCGCCGATACGAATGCGATTGCTACATGATCAGCGGCCAGCCCAACCGACTCCACAACGCTGTCCAGGCCAAAATCACCGAGGTCTATACCTTTCTTCAGGTTGACCAGCCCGCGTGCGAGTGGCTTAATAGCGTCGGAATTCCAGAAGAGACAGTTCGCGGCCTTGGGGAACATGGCGTTGCCTG